>NZ_JAJJWH010000001.1 GCF_020907245.1 Pontibacter harenae
CTATTTCTACGAAAGTTATGAAACAAGATAAGGCTAAAAGCAACCGCAGGAAACAGCGATAAACTTGCTTCCATTTTATTAAAAGCATCAGCGTTAGTGGCAACGGCAAAGGGGTGCCGACTATACATCGTTAGTAAAGACAACAGCGAGGAAAATGCTGTTTGGGTTACAGAGGTCTGGGACAGCAAGGACGATCACAATAACTCCTTAAATGTGGAAGGGGTAAGAGAATTAATTTCGCAGGCTATGCCGCTGCTTGACGGGCGGCCTGAAAAAGGACAGGAACTGGAGGTTTTAGGCGGAGCAGGTATAAGCTAACCACTTACCTACACAGATTTTGATTTGCTTAATTTAGGTGTGAAAACCAAAACGAGAAGCCCTTCGCTCGTTCACAGACAAAGGACTTCTCGTTAAATGGCAATTGAGTAGCTTAAGGACATCTTTATATACGAATAACTATATAGGATGTTGCTCCAGATGATGAAAAAATTATCTTTTCATATACTCCCCTTTCCCACTCGAAGATATTAACCGATTAATATTCACATAATTAACCCAAAATTTAGTGAATATATTTTTCTTGTTTAAGCCCACTTTTAGTGTTTAAGCCCACTTTTAGCGAGTACCTCAACAACAAGTTAAGAAAAGCTTTGGAAGTAATCGGCAGTTGGATGAATGACATATCGATTGCTCGACAAATAAACTAAAGACATTTCCTTTGTTTATTTTCATGGTAAAAACTGGCTTTGGACAACACAGACCCCCTTTGATTTCGCTTTATGTGAAGTTTGGCCCTTTTACGCTTAGGAGACACAGCAAAAGAACAGCTATTTATCCTTAAACTAACTGGCAAATTGCTTAATCTCTGCCGCTGCGCCTTCGTATAAGACACTCATGAAACTACAGGAATTCAACAACTACAGTATAGAGGAAAGAGCGGAGGCTATAGAGGCGCTTGGAACCTTCCTGGCTGTACGCACAGAATGCGACTGTAGCGTTTGCCTTTTTTACATGAGAGACTTTTTTGCAGAAGCCTGGTACGACCCAGAGAACAACGAAGCTATCTTGATTAGAGGTTTTGAGGGCAGAATTTTATTGGAGCCTTACCTCGAGATGATCGACGTTTCTGAGTTAGTAAATCAATAGCCCGCACCTCTGCTTGTCTTCTCTTTACAATGGGCTTCCCAACTGCTATTATGTGTTACAGCACATACTCCTCATCAGAAACACACTTTCGATGTAAGCTATTAAATACTTACGATAAGAATCATCAGCAACCACGCTAACTTTAAATTGCTTACCCCTCCTAAACCACAGGCAAGACATTCATACTCCGCGCATCACACAAGCAACACAACCTTGTTCCTACTCTACTGCTTCCAAGCTATTCAAAAACAAAAATGCACTCCTTATTTTATATATTTTGCCCGAAATATTCTTACTTTTAAGCAAATTCCTCCTTTGATATAGCTTACTATGATATACTTGCGCTTAATAATGGAAAGTTTCCGCTTTGCATGGCAGGCCCTACGGGCTAACCTACTTCGGACTATTCTGTCTTTATTAGGGGTAACAATAGGCATTTTTGCTATCATCTCAGTATTTACGCTAGTAGACTCCTTAGAGCGTAACGTGCGCGATAGCATGAGTTTTATTGGTGAGAAGGTGCTATATGTAGAAAAGTGGCCCTGGTCGTTTGGAGGCAACCACCCTTGGTGGAAATATTTTCAGTGGCCGCAACCAACAGTGCGTGAGTTTAGACTGTTGGAGCGCAACCTGAACAACGATGCAGGTGTGGCAATTATGGCAGACAGAGGCAACAACACTTTTAAGTATAAGAACAGCAGCTACTCTAATGCTAGTCTCATGGGCATTTCGTATGACTACACTAAGGTTAACGAAATACCCGTAGAAGACGGCAGGTACTTTACCCTGCAGGAAATAGATGCCGCCCGCAATGTTTTAATCATAGGCCAAGAGGTAGCCCAAACACTTTTCCCTAACCAAAGTCCGCTGGGGCAGCAGGTAAAAGTGGCAGGACAGCGCTTTAATATTATCGGGGTTATGGAGAAACAGGGAGAAAGCCTGTTTGGTGCTCCGAACTTCGACCAGATGGGCATTATTCCTTACTTCACTTTCACAAAGCTTTTCGCCACGGGCCCCTACGGGGTTGGCTCTACCATTGCTGTAAAAGGGCGAGACGACGACCCAGGACTACTGGAGCTAGAGTATGAAGTAAGAGGCATGATGCGAAACATCAGAGGCTTAAGGCCCCGTGATGAAGACAATTTTGCAGTAAATCGCCCAGAGATGGCGGCAGAAGCTGTTTCAGGCTTGTTTCAGGTGGTTGGTTTGGCAGGTTGGGTGATTGGTGGGTTTGCCATACTGGTAGGCGGCTTTGGTATTGCCAACATCATGTTTGTGTCTGTAAAAGAGCGTACCAACATTATTGGCATTCAGAAGTCATTAGGAGCCAAGAACTATTTCATTCTGTTCCAGTTCTTATTCGAGTCTGTGTTTCTCAGTCTGATAGGTGGAGGACTAGGGCTTTTACTTGTGTTTTTACTCACGCTAATTCCACAGGATATGATGGCTATTAGCTTATCTATAGGAAACATAATATTAGGGCTCAGCGTATCGGCTGTGATAGGCATCCTTTCAGGTATAATACCAGCAGTGCTGGCATCAAACTTAGATCCTGTAATCGCTATCCGCTCCAAATAATTTATTAAATTAGCAATGTAGCCCCTTATAGCGCACCTCAAGCAAATAAGGCTGCTTATGTATGTGATGTCGCGTGCCCGAACAAACGGCACTTCAGGAGAATTTTCTCCTGAAGAAGATGAAGAAAAGATTATGACGAAACTTAGAAAAACAAGTAAAACAGGTTTACAAGAGGAGAATGTAAACACTGGCAGTGGGCAAACCATCGTAAACCCCGATGTAAACAACAACAAAGCAAAGTCTATTACTGACCTGCGCGAAACAGGGCAATCTACAGCCCCTCCTGCCTCTGAAGAGGAAATTAGGATAAGACAAGCCTTTGTAGATAAAGACTGGAATGAAATTAAGATAGCAGACTCCTGGCAAATATTTAAAGTGATGTCAGAGTTTGTGGAGGGTTTTGAGAAGTTGGCGAAAATAGGTCCGTGTGTTTCTATTTTCGGATCGGCCAGAACAAAAAACACCCATAAATACTACATAATGGCCGAAGAAATTGCCGCCAAGTTGGTGCGCCACGGCTATGGTGTAATTACAGGCGGTGGCCCTGGCATTATGGAAGCAGGAAATAAAGGAGCCCACTCCGAAGGAGGTAAATCTGTTGGCCTAAATATTCACTTGCCTTTCGAGCAATTCAATAATATCTATATAGATTCTGATAAGCTTATCAACTTCGACTACTTCTTTGTGCGCAAAGTAATGTTTGTGAAATATGCACAGGGCTTTATCGTGATGCCTGGCGGCTTCGGCACCTTAGACGAATTATTCGAGGCAATCACGCTTATCCAGACGAAAAAGATAGGCGCTTTCCCAATTGTGCTAGTAGGCCGTTCTTACTGGGAAGGCCTATTTAAGTGGGTTGAAGATGTGATGCTGAAGATGGAAAGCAACATCAGCCCCGAAGATCTGGACCTGGTACATATTGTGGACGACGCCTCTGAAGCCGTAAAAATCATTGACGATTTCTACAGCAAGTATGTGCTGTCTCCGAACTTCTAACAAGGTTTTACTTAAAAACAGAAAAGCAGGCCACAACGCCTGCTTTTTTTTGTGCTACCAACTTTAGTAGTTGAGAAATCAGTTGCACGCACTACACTAAAATTTTAGATGAAGTAACTCCTTTGTTTAAACGAGTGTCGTCTTATATATCCTGGCTCTTGCTTTAAAACCTAACAACCTATATTAGCACCGAAGACAGAACAATAACTACAGTCCATGAGAAACCACGAGATTATGCTGGTGAGCAGCGGTATGTTTCACCTCGATGCCACGGGTTGTGGTTTGGCACCAAGCCTCATTACAATGACATAGACGGTATCATATTGCAGTAGCCGCCCCGAAGCTTCTTTGCTCTTAAACCCACGGCTCCAGAATATAAGGCTGTGGGTTTGGGTTTTGTAGCTCCGCCAGCCCATACTCTTCGAAGTCTTAAGAAAATGCACCTATCCCTCCTGCACCCGCAACCGTATACTTCTGCTATGGGCATTCGGGAAATATTAAAGAACAGAGCAAGAAAAAAGCTAAAAGAACGGCTTAAAGTACAGGAGAGGCTAAACCTGGAGATTCGGGACAGCCTGGCAATGGAGCGCACCAAAATGGCTAATGAGCGTACGCTGCTGGCCTATGGGCGCACCGCTACAGCCATGGTATTGGCAGGCCTTACCTTCATTAAAGTCTTCAACAACGATCCTTTTTATACGGGGGTAGGGCTTGTTTTTGTCCCCATAGGGCTGGCTATTGCCTGCTTCGGCTACTATAGGTTCTCAAAGAAAAAGAAACAGGTATCGGGCTACACTCAGATTTATGCACCCACTAGTCCTGTGCTGGCAGAGGCAGTAGCCCAAGATGAAGATAATGAAAAAAGCATAGATACTAGCACAGACACATCAACTAGAACTAAACCACCAAAGTAAAACTTACAGCTACAAAAGAAGCCAAAGCTAAACCAAATGCCGCCGATTTATGTTAAAAAGGGTTGGGGTTTTGCGGCTGCAAAACGCTGGCATTTTTGTACCTTTGCTATTTAAAATCAACGCACCTGCATGGCTTTAGACCAAGAGCAATCTACTAAAACGGGCACAGCTTCGGCGGCAAAGCACCAGAACGGTGAGGCGCAGCAGATAGAAGTATACGGAGCCCGTGAGCATAACCTGAAAAACATTTCCATCACGATACCGCGCTATAAGCTGGTGGTTTTCACGGGCATCAGCGGCTCGGGCAAGTCGTCGTTAGCATTCGACACTATTTACGCCGAAGGGCAGCGCCGTTACATGGAAACCTTCTCGGCCTACGCCCGCAGCTTTATGGGCGGCCTGGAACGTCCTGACGTGGATAAGATTGAAGGGCTTTCGCCTGTAATCTCTATCGAGCAGAAAACCACCAGCCGTAACCCTCGCTCTACGGTGGGTACCATTACCGAGATTTACGACTTTATGCGTCTGCTGTGGGCGCGTACCGCCGATGCCTACAGTTATGTAACAGGCGAAAAAATGGTGCGCCAGAGCGATGACCAGATTGTGAATCACATCCTGGAGAATTTCGACGGCAAGCGCATTGTGGTGCTGGCCCCCGTGGTGAAAGGCCGTAAAGGGCATTATCGTGAGCTGTTCCAGCAGATCCGTAAAATGGGCTTTATACGTGCTCGTGTAGATGGTGAGTTGGTGGAAATTACGCCGAAGATGCAGGTAGACCGCTACAAGATTCACGACATCGAAATCATAATTGATAAGATTGTCCCGAAGGCCGATGACCGCTTCCGCCTATCAAGCTCTATACAAAATGCGCTGACGCACGGCAAAGGCATGGTGTTGATCATGGATGCGGACACGAACCAGACGCACTTCTTCTCGCGTCACCTCATGGACCCTGCCACAGGTATAGCCTACGACGATCCTGCACCGAACTCCTTTTCCTTTAACTCCCCATACGGTGCCTGCCCTGTGTGCAACGGCCTTGGAGAGATACAGGAAATTACAGAAGAATCGGTTATACCTGACAAAGATTTAAGTATACGCCGTGGCGGTATAGCACCGCTGGGAGAGTACCGTGACATCTGGATTTTTAAACAAATTGAGGCACTGTTCAAGCACTTTAAAGCTTCTGTGGCTACACCCATTAAAGACTTGCCAGAAGACCTGCTGAAGGTGCTGCTGTATGGTTTGGAGGAAGATCTGGAAGTAAAAACAAAGAAGGGAGACTATATCATCGAGTTTGAAGGAATCATCAACTTCCTGAAAAATCAGATGGTGTCGGACTCAGAAAATATACGTTCCTGGGTTGAGGATTTTACCCAAACTACCACTTGCCCCGAGTGCAACGGCTATCGCTTAAAAAAGGAATCGCTGCACTTTAAGCTGGCGGAAAAAAACATAGGTGAAGTATCAGTTTTAGACATAACTAAACTGGCTGCCTGGTTCGAAAACCTGGAAGACAGACTAAGCGAGCGGCAGAATGTAATTGCGCGGGAGCTGCTGAAGGAGATTCGCAAGCGCATTGGCTTTTTGCTGGATGTGGGCTTGGACTACCTGAGTTTGCACCGCCCTGTGCGCACACTATCGGGTGGCGAGAGTCAGCGTATCCGTTTGGCTACGCAGATAGGGACGCAGTTGGTAGGAGTGCTTTACATTATGGATGAGCCAAGTATAGGCCTGCACCAACGCGACAACGAACGCTTGATCAACGCCCTGAAAGACCTCCGCGACCTAGGCAATTCCATTATTGTGGTAGAGCACGACAAAGACATGATTCTGCAGGCGGACTACGTGGTGGATATTGGCCCTGGCGCAGGTATACACGGTGGGCAAGTAGTAACCGCAGGCACTCCTGATGAAATGATACAGGCTGGCACTACCACCGCCGATTTCCTGAGCAACCGCCGTGGCATAGAAGTGCCACGCGTAAAACGCCCAGGCACTGGCGAAGTGCTGAGATTGATTGGAGCTACTGGCCATAACCTGAAAAACGTAACGCTGGAGTTACCGCTGGGCAAGATGATTTGCGTTACAGGTGTATCAGGAAGTGGTAAATCATCGCTGATCCACGACACGCTGTACCCAATTCTGAACACGCACTTCTTCCGAGCTAAACGTGAGCCGCTGCCTTACAAGAGCATCGAAGGGCTGGAGAAAATTGACAAAGTGATTGAGGTAGACCAGTCGCCGATTGGCCGTACGCCGCGCTCTAACCCTGCTACGTACACAGGCGTATTCACCGACATTCGTACTTTGTTTGCGCAGCTGCCTGAGGCGAAAATCAGAGGTTATACACCTGGCCGCTTCTCGTTTAACGTGAAAGGCGGCCGTTGTGAGGCCTGTCAGGGAGCTGGTATGCGCACTATAGAAATGAACTTTCTGCCAGACGTGTACGTGCCTTGCGAAGTATGCAAAGGCAAACGCTACAACCGCGAAACCTTGGAGGTACGCTTCAAAGGGAAAAGTATAACCGATGTGCTGGATATGACGGTAGAGCAGGCGGTAGAGTTTTTCGATAGCCAGCCACGCATCCTGCGCAAAACTCAGACGCTGCACGAGGTGGGCTTGAACTACATTACACTTGGGCAGCAAGCTACCACCCTATCGGGTGGTGAAGCCCAGCGTGTAAAGTTAGCAACAGAACTTTCTAAGAAAGATACGGGCCAGACATTGTATATTTTGGATGAGCCAACCACAGGCCTGCACTTCCAGGATATTGAACACCTGGCTGAGGTACTGCACAAGCTTACCAATAAAGGGAACACGGTTCTGATCATCGAGCACAACCTCGACCTGATTAAAATAGCCGACCATATTATCGACATTGGGCCTGAGGGTGGTGAAGGCGGAGGCACAATTGTGGCCGCAGGCACGCCAGAAGAAGTGACTGCAGCAGGCAAAGGTTATACTGCTCGCTTCCTGGCTGAAGAGTTACGCACCAGCCACTACCGCGAAAACGGTGAGACGCCGGAAGTGTAAGTATAGCATCTGCGTTAGGCTCACAAATCTGACAGATAAGTAAAGCCTTGCAATCAATCAAGAACAGAAACAGCCAGTGCAGTAGCATTGGCTGTTGTGCTTTAACGTAAGGTGTAATTAGGTCTGGCCTTGTACTTATATTAATACGGCTGTTATTCTTGTTGGTGAAAACAAATAACAAGGGCATGGGCTTTTAACTATATAAAATTCTCACCTATGCAAGTCTCTTACCTTTAGTCCTGTAGCTAAAGGGAATCTAATTAGACACCCTTCACTTGGTCTTCCAGCGCTTCGGCTTCCTGCAAGTGCTGTTTTAACAATGGTAGCTGCTTCGATGCAAATTGTTTCACTTCCATCGTTGCGCCGTTTTCGGCCATATCACCGTAACGCCTTACCAGCTGTTTGTGCTCCTCCACTGCCCGTTTAATGTACGTCAGGTCAAACGTAATGCCTGAAGTTGATTCTACATCATCGTAGATGCTCTGGTGGTTACTCCCCAATTCTTCGGGCACTACAAAATTGCTTTGAGCTGCTGTTTCTCTTAAGTCATTCTGTATCCGCTCATGGTCCTGTGCCAGTTGCTGAGCCATTTGTTTTACTTCAGGGCTTACAGCCTCTACAGAAGCTAATGCACCGAGTCGCATTTGTAACATACTGGCACTGGTAGCCTCTGCTACAAATAAGGCATCGTTGTCCATGTTCTCTATTCCTGCTGCTTCAAACTGCTGCACACTCTGTTCTGTAGCCTGCGAAATACTGTCGTCGGGGCTACAGGATGTGCTCAGCAACAGGACGCTCAGCATAATGCCAACGTAAAGTAATGTCTTCTTCATAATTAAATCTAAAGTACAAAGCATCTACAGGTATACAACCTGCAGATGCTTATTTATGTTTTACAGTCAATACTTACTAGTTACGGGCTGTACTGTTATTCGTGTTTTCTTGTATAGTCTTGGCACGATCTAGGTGCTGCTGCAAAGTAGGCAATGTACTCGAAGCAAAGCTTTTCACATCTGGATCTTCCATGTTATTGGCCGCATCCTCAAAAAGATTGACAGATTCTTCATGCGAGCTAACCATCAAGTCCATATAAGCTTGATCAAACTCCTGCCCTGACTTGCCCTGAAGCTCCTCATACTGGCTCATGTGATCCTGCCCCATGCTATCGGGCAGCGTAATGTTCTTCTGCTGCGCAAGCGTTTTCAGCTTATCAGTAGCACTGGTATGGTCTGTAACCATCATCTGCCCATAGTCTTTTACTTGCTGGGACTGACCTTTCTGCTGTGCCAGTTGCCCAGCCTGAATTTCCAGCATGTTGCTGCTCGCAGCCTTGGTCATGAAATCAGACTGCCTCTGCATCTGATCTTCGTTGGCAGTACCTTCTGCCTGCTCTTCGTTTGTAGTTTGAACTTCGTCTACAGCTCCGCTATTTTGGTTACAGGAAACCGCTCCAAACAGGAGGGCACCCATCAATAAACCTGTTGATGTTAATTTTTTCATAGTTTAAGATTTGTATGTTTCCTTCGTTCTATAGAACTACTAGGTATACGCCTTAAGTATCATGGAGTTATAAAACCTATCTTTACTACCAGATTATGCCCTTTTTTTAGATATTGCATTTCATTAATCGCAGGTTGCTTCTGCGGTTGGAGCTTCCTTGCCTTTATTTGAACAACCTTATTTTAGCTTTTTAAAATTAACAATGTTGAAGAGAGAGAAAAGAACAGTGTGGGGATTAGCATTGATATTATTTTTGTACCTGCCCTTAACCTTCGCCCATGCCCAATCACGAGAGGATGAAGAGGAATACCTATCAAATAAGGAGGACGTGCAGGACATAGACCTGGCGCATGATAAAGTCATAAAGATACATCCCTTTCAGTTGGGAGAGATTTATTTGTCTTATGAGAAAATGCGCACATCGCGCGTAAGCAACGAAACAGGCATAGGCTATGTGTACGCCAGCGGCCTTGAAGAACGCAGCGACTGGCAAAATTCTATCAAGAGCACAACTGGCGTAGCTATCAGAATGTCGCAGCGCCACTATACCTCCAAGAGAAAAACACCGCCCTTTGGCTTTTTTCATGGTGCCATGTTTGGCTACAAGTTCTTGTTGTTTGAGGAAGACGCCCTTGGAGTAACACAAGCCCCTAATGCACCTACAACTCCTATTGGCAGGCTATACCAGAACTCACTGGAGCTAAATTATCAGATAGGCGGCCAGTTTCAGTTGGGCCGCCACTTTACCATGGAGGTAGCTGGCATGCTTGGCGCAAGGCTAAAATATGCAAGGGCAAGAAATGCTGACACGTACCTGCGCGATAAAGTTATCGGTCATGTGCTAAGACACGACGAGCACTCTGTAGCAACTGTAGTTCCTTCGCCTCAGCTTAAGCTATCGGTTGGGTATTCTTTTTAGAACTTAAGATAGCACCTTTCTACTCACAGGAGCTATTTACATAAATACGGCCACTACACCAGCTAGTAATAAACCTCCGCCAAATCCTGAGTATACCTGCGCTGGTGTGTGTGCTTGTAGCGCTAGCCTAGCCGACAGAACAGCACCAGCAATAGTTATCATCAGCATAATAGGAATTAGCAAAAGTGCCTCGGGTATAATCATGTTCAGCACCAGCAGCAAACCTAAGCTACCACCTACACCTATACTATGTGCACTTACTTTCCAGAATAAGGACACCAGAAAGGCAAAAAAAACAGAGGCCGCAATGGTGCCCATCACAAAATAGAAAATAGCATCAAAAACAGGTTCTCGGTGCAGCAGGTAAGTTGTAACAGAATAACAGAGGCAGGTAAAAAACAAAGGCATACGGCGCTGCTCCCGCCTGTTCATCTCCAGCGAGTCTATTTGCCCTGCCCGCATCATGGCGTAAGCACCTAAACCAGGAATAACAAATGTGGAGAAGACGATGAGTCCTAACATCATCCAACGGTTAGTAGGTGGCAAAGACACCACATAGGTTGGCAAGTAAAAAAGTATGAAGGCAAATAAGTAAGTCGGCATCAGCAGCGGGTGAAATACGACCGACAACAGCTTAGCGAGAGAACGATTCACTTAAAAAAACAAGGATTAAAGAATTGAAAATGATAAACGAGGTTCAAGGTAAGGATAAAGCCTTTACACTGCGCTATACTTGGGGCAAGTAAATTTTGTTCGGCAGCAGTTATTTAAGTGACCAGCTGCTGCCGAAACCATTTTTGCTACAGAGCCAGAACCTGCTGCCATATCTCTTCATTTACAGGTATACCCTCTTCCTCATTCTTACGGCGTGTAGCCAGAGAGCTTTCGCCAGGGTATCGTATACTTCCGCCTTCTTCCATCGAATCGCTACTCTTGGCAAATTCTATAATGCGGTTGCTTATGCTTTGATCCAGGTTCTGCGCATTTATGCATATGAAGAACTGCGATACGCCAGCCTCCACCGTGTCAGCTGTAATCTCGGCCACGGTTCTGCCACCGCTCAGCGAGGCCACCAGCACATCCAGCATCAGCGATAAACCAGAGCCTTTCCAGAAACCAATGGGCAACGGCCTTTCCGAAACTCTGATTTTAGCAGGATCTTTTGTTAGATTACCGTCTTCGTCGTAGCCACCTGTCACAGGTAACTCCTCCCCCTTCAGTTCATACTCCTGCAGCTTACCGTACGAGAATTGCGATATGGCCATATCTAGTACCAGGTGCCCCTCCTGCCTTGGCACCGCTATCACTATTGGGTTGTTGCCTAGCCTTGCCTCTGTGCCACCAAAAGGCGGCATGTTGGCAATAGAGTTTGTAGCACAGATAGCTATACAACCAGCCTCGGCAGCTTGCCAGCCGTAGGTACCGCCACGCATCCAGTGGTTCGTGTTTTTTACAGCTACCAAGCCCATGCCGTTTTCTTTGGCTAAAGCTATGGCTCTTTTAGTAGCTACCTGTGCCGTGTACATACCTGGTGCCAGATTACCGTCCCATTGCTCTACCATACCCTGCTGCCCCACTTTCTCAGGTTCGGCCTCTATGTTTATTTGCCCCTCTTTTATCAGTTTTACAAAAGCTGGAAAGCGATTTAAGCCATGTGAGTATACACCATCGCGGCTGTTCTCCGCAAAAATAGTAGCACAGCGTTCGGCTTTTTCTTCACTGAAGTCTAGCTTCAGCAGTACTTTTTTAAATTGGGCTTTAAGTTCTTCAAAAGAGATTTTCATAGTAGTGGGGTTTATGGGAATAGTAATTGTTTGAAAACAGTGCCTTAGTTAAATAAGCATTGTTTAAGTTGTATTGTCATTCCGACCAAAGGGAGAAATTTGGGACATCATAAGTAACGAAATATCCCAGAGTTCTCACGACGTTACTGATGACAATATTCTCTGCTGTTACAAAGCTATCTTTATATACTCTTAAAGAAGGGTTGAAGACGACAAATGTTCTCTCCTGAATTCATAATTCAGCATTCATAAGTCATAATTCCCCAAAGGGGCTATAGCTCTTTACGAAGGCGGGCTACAGGAATGTTTAGTTGCTCACGGTATTTAGCAACAGTTCGGCGAGCAATGTTGTAGCCTTTCTCGTTCAGCATCTTCTCGATCTTCTCGTCGGACAGTGGCTTGCGCTTGCTCTCTTTGTCGATGATCTCTTTCAGGATGTGCTTTACTTCACGGCTGCTGGCATCTTCGCCAGAGTCAGTGGCTATACCTTCGGAGAAGAAGTACTTGAGCGGATAGATACCGAACTCGGTTTGTACGGCTTTGCTATTGGCCACGCGGCTCACGGTACTAATGTCCATGCCTATTTCTTCGGCAATGTCTTTCAAGATCATCGGGCGCAATTCGCTTTCGTCTCCTTCTAAAAAGAAGTCATGCTGGTATTTTATGATGGCTTCCATAGTGCGCAGCAGCGTGTTCTGGCGCTGGCGAATGGCATCTATAAACCACTTGGCCGCATCCAGCTTTTGCTTCACGAAAGTTACCGTTTCTTTTAGCTTCTTATCTTTTTTGTCCGATTTATCATAAGCATCGAACATTTCGGAATAAGAGCGGCTGATGCGCAGATCTGGGGCATTGCGCGAGTTAAGCGACAGCTCCAGTTCTCCATTATTGTTGGTAAGTATAAAATCAGGAATAATGTACTGGATACGTGTAGACCCAGCACCCGCACCGCCTGGCTTCGGGTTAAGCTTAATGATCAAGTCAATGGCTTTCTTCAGCTCATCTTCTGATATTCCAAACTTGGACTGTATTTTCTGGTAATGTTTCTTCGTAAATTCATCGAAGGCATCAGTAATAATACGCTCAGCCAGCATGATAATGTCATCCTGCTCACGGCGCTGCAACTGCAGCAATAAGCACTCAGGCAAATCACGGGCCGCAATACCAGCAGGATCGAAGGTTTGTACCAGGTGTAGCACCTGCTCAATCTCCTCCTCCGTCGTCATGATGTTCTGTGAAAAAGCCAGGTCGTTGGCAATAGAACTCAGGTCGCGGCGTATGTAGCCATCGCTGTCTATACTGCCAATAAGCTGCATACCGATGCTGTACTGCTTGTCGTCGAGGTTCAGGAAGCCAAGTTGGTCCAGCAGCGCATCTGTAAGCGAGGATGTCATGGCAATGGGCATTTCACGGTCTTCCTCATCGCTGCCGCCACGGTCGCCTTGCATTTTGTAGCCACTTATCTCATCATCGTGCATGTACTCGTTCAGGTCGATGTCGTCGTTGCCGTAGTCATCGTTTGAATCGAAGTCATCACTATCAGAGTCTGAGTCGTAGTCGCTATCGGCTTCTTCACGGCCTTCTTCCAACGCAGGATTTATCTCCATTTCTTCTTTTATGCGCGCCTCCAATTCAACAGTAGGTATCTGCAGCAGCTTGATAAATTGTATCTGCTGCGGCGATAACTTCTGTGATAAGAGTTGCCTTAAATCGAGTCGCTGCATAATTCCAAAACAGGTTAAAGTGGCATGTTCTGCACATCCAAATTTAGGATATTTTTACTCGCATTATCAAAAAAAGGTTAAAATATCGTTACTTTGAGGGGTTTTAAAAGTGATATTTTAATCGTAATTAAATACTTAGCATCGGAGCCTGCTCTTACTGTTTTTGTTGATGAAAGCGGAAAGAGTAAAAGCCACTGCTAAAGTTTAAAATTGAACGTATAGTTTATAGCTTTGTACTGAGAGCTAAAGCTCTGTACAGCAAAATATTCAGACACAAAACATGCAACGCACAAAAGTAAAGGATTTACTAACGGGTGCCGAGGAAGGCAAAGAGGTACTTTTAAAAGGCTGGGTGCGCACCAAGCGCGGCAATAAGTTTGTAAACTTTATAGCCGTAAACGACGGCTCCACCATAAATAACCTGCAGGTTGTAGCCGATGCTGAGAAGTTCAGCGAAGAGGTTCTAAAGGATGTAACCACAGGTGCCAGCGTGGCTGTTACTGGTGAGTTGGTGGCATCGCAGGGCAAAGGCCAGGCTTACGAAGTACATGCTAAAAAAATAGAGGTACTGGGCAAAGCCGATCCTGAAACGTATCCGTTGCAGAAGAAGGCGCACTCACTGGAGTTTTTGCGTGAGATTGCGCACCTGCGTTTCCGCACGAATACTTTTGGCGCTGTTTTCAGGGTGCGTAACACACTGGCGTTTGCGGTGCATAAATTCTTTAACGAGAAAGGCTTTGTGTACATGCACACGCCTATCGTTACGGCTTCTGATGCAGAGGGTGCCGGTGAGATGTTCCGTGTAACCACGCTGGATTTAGATAACCTGCCGCGCACCGAGGATGGCCAGATTAACTTTGAAGAGGATTTCTTCGGCCGCGCTACCAACCTGACGGTTTCGGGGCAGATGGAAGGCGAAGTGGCCGCCATGGCTTTCAGCGACATCTATACTTTCGGACCGACGTTCCGTGCCGAAAACTCGAACACCACGCGCCATTTGGCAGAATTCTGGATGATTGAGCCAGAGATGGCTTTCTACGACCTGAAGATGAACGCTGACCTGGCGGAGGAGTTTATCCGTTACATAATCCGTTACGCTGTTGAGAATAATCGCGAAGACCTGGAATTCCTGGCACAGCGCCAGGCTGAAGAGGATAAGCAGAAGCCGCAGAACGAGCGCCAGGAAATGAGCCTGATTGAGAAACTGGAGTTTGTGATTAGCAATCAGTTTGAACGCATAACTTATACTGAGGCTATTGACATTCTACTGAATTCCAACCATTACAAGAAGAAGAAGTTCCAGTACGATGTGAAGTGGGGCATCGATCTGCAGAGTGAGCACGAGCGTTACCTGGTGGAAAAGCACTTTAAGAAGCCTGTAATTGTAACAGACTATCCGAAGGACATCAAAGCCTTTTACATGCGCATGAACGACGACGGCAAAACCGTAGCAGCGATGGACATTCTAGCCCCAGGTATCGGCGAGATTGTAGGTGGTTCGCAGCGTGAGGAGCGTATGGATGTGCTGGTGGAGCGCATGAAAGCTTTCGGCATTGAGCCAGAAGAAATGTGGTGGTTCCTGGATACGCGCCGCTTCGGTGGCTGTCCGCACGCGGGTTTTGGCCTTGGCTTTGAGCGTGTGGTGCAATTTGTAACAGGTATGGGCAACATCCGTGACGTAATTCCATTCCCTCGTACACCAAAAAGCGCTGAGTTTTAGAAACAACCGATATAAATAAACATCATGCTGTAGATAACGCAGATTGTAAATTTCATTCAAAATAAAGCGGTGTAGGAGAAATCTTGCACCGCTTTGTTGTTTGTAGCATCCTCAGCTGGTTTTATACTGTGCCGCTCCTATAAGAAACAAAAAGCCTTCTACTTCAGGTGGCAAACTTACCACTAAAGCAGAAGGCTTCTTTTACTAAATCCCTAAGCTAAGCTTCGGAATGGTTTATATTCAACTATTTGTACTAACCTTTTATCTGTCCCACCATACTCTGGTGAAGTTATTATCCGCTCCCTGACGAGCCACGGCTGCATCATAGCTTGCTTTATTAAGGGCAGCTGCGTTAGACGGATAACCCAAACGACGTGGAATTCCTCCAGTCTGAGTGGCAGCAACCGCAGGACTTAACTCAGGATAACCAGTTCTTCTCCAGTCAGTCCAAGACTCAAAGCCATTCAGGTATTGGTGTACCCACTTCTGCGTAATGATCAGTTCCAGCGCGTTATCGGCACTGTAAGCAATATCTGGGTCAGAAATAAAAGCGTTGTAAGCTGCTTCATCGTACACGCCCCAGAACTGCCAAGAGGCTTTAATTGCATCTTCGTACAGTTGCTCTGCGTCTCCACTGATAAGGTTCCGCTGTGCAGCCTCAGCCTTAACAAACTGCACTTGAGCATACGTAAAGATTGGCACCTCAGCAGCACCGTTTCTTAGCGCATCGCCTACTCGGCTATAGGCTCCTGGTATTTCTCTGGCAGAACCAATTCCGTAAGGCAAAGGTCGTACTTCTCCGCTCAGGTTCTCACCATATACAAACACGCGCGGATCGTCATTCTCGATCATGTAATCACCTAATGTAGCGCTAAGGGCATAGTCATTACGGTTGTCGTTAGAATAGTTTTCGTACCAAGGGTCCCAATTATTTGGGTCGCCTCCTATAAAGGAGTAAGTAATATTCTCTCCTTCCTCCAGTACGCCATCGCTTAGAGCAGATGCAATTTCCGCTTCTGCTTTTGCTCTATCATTTTTAATGAGTCGCATGGCCATGAACAAACGAGCGGTATTCGCAAACTTTTTCCAGGCTGCCATATCTCCGCCCAACAATATATCGCCTGCAACGCCTGCTGCGCTTTCATCTATCATGTCATGCGCTTCTTTCAATTCCTTGAAAAGGTCGTAGTAGATTTCCTGCTGTGGATCGAAAGCAGGTTGCAGTACTTCGTTTCCTTTTAGGGCACCAAAGTAAGGAATATCGCCAAAAATATCTGTTAGGTACCAGAAGTAGTAAGCCTTCAGAATTCTGGCAACCGCAACTTGGTTAGCCTTAGCTCCATTGCTGCCTGGGTCTGCTTCGGGGCTGTCTTGGTTGTTAAAGTTGATTATGGCTTGTAGGTTATACAGCGGTCCTGTGTAAGTAGACGTCCAGGAAGCGTTTCTGGTAGAATAAAGTGATGCTGCTGGGTAAGGCCCCTCAGACAAATACTGCACATAAAAGTTGTAGGTGTTACCAGACTCTGGAGAGTTCCAGACAGTGTAAGGCAACTGCTGCAACGCATACGTAAGCAGTGTACGAGTAGGAGCTTCTGACACCTGCCTAGGGTCAACGTTCATATCGCCGAAATCACTGGGATCGCAGGCTACGAGCGAAAACAGAACTCCAAAAAATAAGACTAATTTATTTCTCATGATTGTATAATTCTTTAAGGATTATATTCTTACTCTTAGGTTAGCACCAACTGTGCGTGTAGCTGGCAACTGCCCTCCTTCATACCAGGTGTTCTCCAACTCTGACGGATCGATGCCATACTCCTGTGCAGGCGCGTAGATAAGCCAGGCGTTGTTTACTATCAAACCTATGTTGGCACTTCTCACTCCAAGGCGTCCGAAAACTGACTTTGGCAGCTCATACCCTAAGCGCACTTCACGCAGCTTCAGGTAAGATTTGTCGAGCACATTAGAGTTGATGTTATCGCGCTGCATAGCAGTATAGAAGTAGCTTCTGGCATTGATATAGGTTGTGTTTGGCTGTCCGCTTACGTCTACACCACCAATAGTAGTGCCTGGAGCATATACACCTGGAATCAGGATACCACCACCAGCACTTGGGAAATCTCTCCAGTCGTTGCCTTTGTCATTTACGCCTACAGTACTTTCATGCAGGCCAGCACCTACACCATACATTTTGGTGAGCGAGTGGAATAAACCTCCTTTTTGGAAATCTAAAGAGAAGGAAAGGTTAAAGTTTTTGTAGTGCAGGTTGTTAAACAAGCCTCCAGTATAATCTGGCTGAATGCTACCTCTCTCCTGGTTAATGGAGTAGGTTGGAATACCATTCGACTGAACCAGCACATTGCCGTTTTCGTCTCTGTTCCACATACGGCCTACCAGCATGCCCCAATCTCCGCCAACTCTGTGCTCCAGACGGGTATCGTTACGCTGCGTGCTAGCCAGGTAGTTACTTAAACCATCAGCCAGTTCTACCACTTTAGATCTGTTACGGCCAAAGTTAAAGGTTACATCCCAAGCAAAATCCTGCGATTGAACCGGTGTAGCTGATAAGCTTGCCTCAAAACCTTTACGTTCAATTTTACCAGCATTAATTTGGTAAGTACTGAAACCAGTTGCCGGGTCTACATCAAGTGCAAGAATTCTGTCTCTGTTATCATCTACATAGTATGTAAACTCTAACCCAACACGGTTGAACAGGCGTAAGTCAGTACCTATTTCCCATGAAGTTGTAAGAGCAGGATTGATGGCACCTGTACGGAACTGGTTTCCGATATCAGTAGATGGGGTGCCGCTGTAAAGAGGGCGGCTGATTATACTTGTGTATACTGAATAAGGATCTAAATCGTCGCCTACCTGTGCCCATGAACCACGCAGTTTACCTAAGCTTAACACGTCGGTTACTCCTGTGCCACCCAGTAGTTCTGTAAATACAAAGCTACCGCCTACAGATGGATAGAAGAAGGAGTTGTTGTCTATAGGAAGTGTTGAAGACCAGTCGTTTCGGCCGGTAACATCCACAAACAAGAAGTTTTTGTATCCAAAAGATGCTCTACCATAAATACTTCTTACTTCTCGCTCGTAGAAACCACGCTCAATTAACGGGCGTGAGATAGAGCCGTTGCCAATATCGAAATAGTTTGGTGCACTTAAGCCGCCTTGGGTAGTTTCATCTAACCTGTTGTAGGTATTGCGACGAATGTTACCACCCACTAAGGCATCTACAGATATATCGCCGAAGGTACGGTTGAACGTAAGGTTCGTTTCATAGTTCATCTCCTTCGTTACATCCTCATAAATAGAATATTCATCTGTATTGATGCCGCCTGTGGCCATACGAGCATCTCCGCTTCTGCCTCTGTAGCTCATGCGGGCATAAGAGCTCCATGCGAAGTTGTTGTTAATTTTGTAGTTAAAACCGAGGTTACCTACTAGCCTGTTAGACTCAGCTGTTGAGAAGCTTTCGTTTACAATAAAGTAAGGCGAATCCCAGTAAGCTGGGGCTAAGTAAATGTTTGGGTTGCCTGTAGCATTTGGGTTTCCGATGTTCCAGGACTGTAGCGAGCCATCTGGATTGCGGTAGCTCTTTAACCTTTCGAAGTCTAGCTGGCGCTGGAACCACTGGTTAAAGTTCTGCGTCACGTTCAATCCGTTCAGGCTGTAGCCTTCTCCTGGCTGGCCTTTGGTGTCATTGTAAGTAAAGGTAAGGTCTGTTGAAACAGATAGTTTTTTAGAGATATCAAATGTTGTGTTAAGCCCAACCTGGTGCTGATCACGCTTCGCATTTGGCACGATCAGCGTACGGTTCTGGTTGGCGTACGTCATACGATAGGTATAATTATCAGCGCCACCGCTTACGGCAATACTATTGTTCAGGTAAGTGCCTGTGCGATAGAAGTTTCTTATGTTATCAGGCTGTGGTACCAGTGGCGACAACTGTCCAAACTCTTCGCCAGGGTACCAGGAATAGTAAGGGCGATACAACTGCCCGTTCATTTTAGGCCCCCAGCTTTCGTCGGCACCATACTGCAGTATACGCTGCCCATCGAAGCCTGCCCAACTCTCTGGGTGTACGGCTGGCTTGTAGCGGAAAATATAGAATCCTTCGTCGTCGAAGTTTGTACCTGGGCTGTTAGAGTTTGAGGTATAGCCACCAGCATATTCATTCTGGTAAGGCATCATAACAGAAGGGTTCTCGAACGATGCAGACAAGTTAAGGTCTACTGTTGGAGCACCTTTTGCACCTTTCTTACTAGTGATAATTACCACGCCATTGGCAGCACGAATACCGTAAAGTGCCGTAGCAGCTGCACCTTTCAGCACAGAGATACTTGCCACGTTGTCCATAATTAC
The DNA here is from genome assembly GCF_020907245.1 of Pontibacter harenae. Taxonomy (GTDB): domain Bacteria; phylum Bacteroidota; class Bacteroidia; order Cytophagales; family Hymenobacteraceae; genus Pontibacter; species Pontibacter harenae. The sequence continues at coordinate 19,686 of NZ_JAJJWH010000001.1, forward strand.
GCTATTCTGATCAGTTACAGTACCATCCACGATGTATAGTGGAGGGTTTGAAGTATTCAGGCCATTCGCACCACGAATAACAATGTCAGCGTTATCAAAAGATGAACTCGGAGAACCCTGAATCTGCACACCTGATACTTTACCCACCAGCGAAGTAGTCACGTCGTTAGATTTGGCGTAGGTCAGGTTCTCGCTATCAACCACACCAACCGAATAAGGCAGTGTTTCTTTCTCGCGTTGGTAGCCGAGCGCTGTTACCACCACCTCATCCAGTTGCTTCGAATCAACTGGCATGCTCACATTTATGGTGGTGTTGGTGCCAATAGGTCGGGTTACTTCCTGATAACCTATAAAACGAAAGGCAAGTGAGGTAGCACCCTCAGGCACATTGATACTGTAATTGCCTTCTACGCCTGTAGATACTGCGGTAGTCGTGCCTTCTGCAAGCACCAGGACACCTGGAATAGGCTCGCCCGACGCTGCGTCTACCACTTTTCCGCTGATTGTCCTGACTTGCGCCATCGCCTGCTGCAGCAGGACGGACATCAACAAAAAGCAAAAGAGTAATGATTTCTTCATGTTGTTAGATTGGTTTAGTTAAGTTAGAAATGATGAAGATTGAATATAAAATGTACTACTGTAAAGCAATTTTAGCGCACGCGTATGCTGTAGTAAAGCACCTGCTTGCGAAACACATGTTTATTTTGCACAACGCCTACATATGCGTCTCTCCCCTTTAAGTAAAGCGCCACATAAGAAAGCATATAAAACACCAATAAATTAAATATATATTCAGCACCTTATATTGGTGCACTTCTTGAACTTTAAAGGACTAGTAAAGTCAATTTATTTTTTTAGAAGCATCCGCTTTCTGCTAAGGCACTTCTAAAACGAAGTAACCGGAACCAAAGAAGGCAATGCCTACACCAACACATGAAGAATAGTTAGATACTAAAAAAGGAGCATTTAAGAACTAAGCACTATGCTTTAGAAACAGCTATATTTCGCAGCATGTAAAACCAAATCTATTCTAAAACTTTATTCTTAGCAAGCATAAGTTAAAATTAATTGATTTTTGACAATAAAAAATAGAGCTGATTGCTATTATTCTAAATAAGTGTTTTTGCAAGACAGGCACTTGTGGAGCAGGGAAAACAATAAGCACCCGCAAGAGCATAGAAGCAGGCTAGGCTGTAAACTTTCTGTCCTTTACAAATTGGTACAGGCGAGCACGTTAGACCAAGAAAACTACTTTTCTACTCATAAGCTTACAGCACTTTACTCTTGTCCAAGCATAATTAGTGTTTAAACAGGAATATCCTAGTTTCATAGTCTTTTCTACACCAAATAAGATATTCGCTAAGTCCAAATAAGGATAGGCAGGTGCAAAATTATTGCTAAAAAGAAAACAATCTTGAATATTTCTATTTATAAATAAGCCAAAATAGGCTATGCCTTCTAACTGAATAGCGAAATAACTACTCCCTTTTATCTAAGCTTTAAACTCCTTCTAATGAGACAATATAAAGTGTTGAAAAAGATGATAAATTAAGCCTGTCTTTGAATAACATAAATCATTCAGGAATGAAAACATAAGGCATTTATGGCAGAGACAAAGTTATCCTTATCTGTACCAACTTAAACTGTTTGAATATAGACATTTACAATATACCTGAACAGGTAATTTATTGTGTTGATGGCTAATTTTCGGTATACTTTGGCTAGGATTTTGCACGTTACTTCCATATAAATTTAAGCTTTTTATAATATGCGTAAATCAATTTTGACCCTTCTCTTTGTGGGACTTTTTGCCTCACTGGCAAGTGCCCAGAAAGAGTTTGCCAGCATAGACTTACCTATTCGGCGTGCGCAGGAGCTAGTAACGGTTGCCGACGATGATGGTAATGTTTGTGTGTACTTCTTCCAGAATGGCAAGATATACTTTAACCTACTTTCTCCTTCGGGAGAGCAGATAGCAGCACAGGAAATTCCTTTTCGTATGAACCAGGAGCCGCAGATACTAGGCACCCGTGTTTCCGCCAACTCGTTTATCTTCTATAGCCGCTACATTAGTGGCCGTCGGGAGTATGTGCGCCCGTTTTCTATACATCGTACCCAAGGCACGTTCAAAAGCCATCAGGATATTGAACTGAGGTTAGGAAGAGGCGAGTACTTTGTAGGCGCTTTTGCAGACACGGAACACTTTTATATGCTGTATTCTGATAAAGATGCTAATCTGCACCTTTACCGCGATGCTGATGATGTGCAGATGGAGAAAAAAACCTTCACAACAGAAGAAATGCCACGCACCCGCGATCGTCAGGAGCGAGAGCGAGAGTTGATCTTTATTAATCCAGATATGGAGCGCACTGTATTTGCTGGCCACCATCGCAGCAAGATTTACTCGCGTGGCGATAAAATACACATGGTTTTCGATGGTTTTCAGACGAAAGGCAATAGCAAAAATGCGACAACTGAAATTCTGACACTTGATTGGAATTCAGGTAAAACAAATTACCGCACACTGCCTGCTATAGAACAAAAGTCGGAGCCTAAGTTTAACTCTTTCCTGCACGATAATACGCTTTTCCGCTTGCAACTGGACAGAGACAGCTTAAATTTAACGGCTTATGACTTTGCTTCGCTTAAACCAATTAAAGAGTATAGTTTCGGAAGCGAAGACGACATTACTTTGAAGGCAACCCCTGTCGTAAAACATGGCAACCAGTCTTTTCTCTCTTCTGATGCGAAGACTATAGAAGGCAATAAGGTAATGAAGAACCTGGCCGATGGAATACCTGCCGTAACAGTAGATGCCTTTAACGACAGCACGATACAATTAACCATTGGTTCGTTTCTGCCGCCATTTACGAGTAACCGTAACAACAACGACTCTCGTATGGTACGCACACCAGATCGTTATGTACAGACCTCGAGGGGACTGATGATGGTACCTGGCCGTTGGACACCAGCCTATATGGTTCCGAGCCAATATCTTAATTCTCCTTTCTATAGCCGATACTTCTACGATCCGTACGGGCAAATGGGAGGCGCAGACCAAGGACCAGGCGTGAGTACCTATTTCCGAGCTGTGCTGGACAGTAAAACGCTGGCTGCTCAGGACACTTCTGCTGCATCAGCCATTTTACAACACAAACTAGAGCAGTACGAGCAGGAGCTAAAGCCTACTCCAGATTATAAGACGCTCTACCGCTATGGCAATAGACTTCACTATGGCTACTTCGACAGAAAAGAGAAAGCCTTCAAAATAGTAGAGTTTGCACAGCAGTAGTATTCAAAACTTCTAAAATAGAAAAGCCCAACTCTACGGAGTTGGGCTTTTCTATTTTAGAACATTGTTGCTCTTTACTGGCCTTGTTGCATCATTTGGTTCACTTTGGCTTGTACGGCAGGGCTTTGCTGGTAAGCAAGAAGCATCTGTTCGTATTTCTCCATAGTAAGACCATCTTTCACAATAGCTTTTTCAACTTTTTGCTGCACTTCAGGCTGCATTTCTATCATGCGTTGTGCGGCCTTGTTAAAAGCAGCCATTTCTTCTGGTGTAGCCTCCGCTTCCTGAAGCTGCTGCTGTTGGTGTGCCTGTGCCAACTCATTAAACTTGTTCACCTCCAGTTTTTCTTCCTGCAGTATAGTCATCATTACTTTTTCGCTTTCTGCCTGCACATCCATCAGGCGCGTGTTGGCATCTACAAATTGCTTAATTTCTTTATCAGAATAGTCTGTTTGTACTTGCTGCTGCTGTTGTTGCGGCAATTGTGTAGAATTCTGAGCAAATACTGCCTGTCCCGAAAAAGAAAAAGCTATCACCGCAGCAGCGGCAGCTGCCTTCTTGAAGTTATTTAGCATGTTCATAGGATTTCTAATCTAAGTTAAGAGGTGAAAAAATTGTACTCAAAAACCTGAGTGTATCTTAGGTATACTTCATTCGCTTCTAAATAGTTTTCTTCTTAGAATTTACCTGTCCGAGCCAATACATTACTTTCTGTGATATGCTCTTACAGTTTATCCCTCTGTTTCGGCACTTCATCCACTTATAGTTTAGAAAAGCAAAGAGCTTTTGCACCTTTGAAATGAACAAGAACAAAAACACATGAAAAAGACATTGAAGGTTTTCGCAAAGGTTGTGCTTGTATTGGTGCTGCTTCCGCTGGTGGTATATTTTTACTTTTGGATAAAGAACATCAACTTTATAGGAAAAACAGACGACGAGGCAATTGAATATCTAACCCATAACAAGCAAGACATTACCCTAAGGTTTAAAAGAGATGAACTCGATACAAGGCTTTTTGATGATACTTTCTACAACAGTCAGGTGTTTTTTTTAGGCGAAAGCCATGGATATGCCGACGTACAGTTAGTAGACAAATACATGCTGATGCACCTGAACAGGGAACTTGGAGTAAGGCACTACATAGCTGAAATGGACAGCATCAGGGCGTACAGGCTAAACCTGTTTTTAGAACAGGATACGAAAGACAGCCTGTTATTAAAGCAGGTGGTAAGAGACATTAGAATGCGCATTCCTCAGCAGTCCAGCAAAGAACTGTATCAAAAGTGGCTGGATATTTATGACTACAATAAAACCTTGCCAGACTCTTTAAAAATTACGGTTATCGGAGTTGACAAGGACTTTGAAGACACTTCCAGAGCTATAGAAAGAGACTCTATGATGCTGGTTAACTTCAAAAGAGCGGTGGAAAGGCAAGGCTTGGAAAACGAAAAGTTCTACGGTTTCTTTGGCTACACGCATGTGCTGCAAAGTAGCTATGGCGAGGAGAACATCTATCCGTTCGCGGCTAAAATAAAAAGATCAGATCTACCTTTTGCCAACAAGGTTCAGAGCATAGTTTGCCTGACACTAGATAGCGAGATGTCCCTGCCGAAGAACCACCAGTTCCCATCGCCTCCCGACGAAAAAACATCGCTGATAAACTCAGATGGACCTGTTACAATAGTAAAAGGCATCAAAGATTTAAGAGCAGTTACGCATCAAAACACAATCACTTTGTTTAGCCTGAACAGTGCTAACTCTCCCTACAAGCGCAATCAAAACCTAGCAGGTATAAAAGTAAATTTAGTGGGCAACGACATCCTTCCCAGCAATACAGAACAGAAAACTACAGGTTTCTTTCAGTATGCTATACTAGTTAGAAACTCCAAGGCTCTTACAAGCCTTGAACCGAACTAACAGCCCAGCAGCCTTTAAAAACAGTTCTCCTTACAACTCATCTACCTTATTCTACAGCTCATCCACTTCTAGTTTAGGAAGGCATAAGGCTTTTGCACCTTTGGTCTATAGCAAACAGAAAACATAAAACCATGGAAACTTTATTTACAGCACTTCTTATCCTACACATTGCAGCAGGCACTATTGGTTTAATATCTGGACCTGTTTCTATGGTAAACAGGAAGGGCGGCAAACAGCACCGCCTTACTGGTAAAACATTCTTTTATGCCATGATGCTGGTGGCTGTAACGGCTGTTGCAATGGCTTCACTGCCTAACCATCACAGCCCTTTCCTGCTTATCATCGGGGTGTTTAGCGCTTATCTTGTTAGCTCTGGCTACCGTGTGCTGTACCTGAAAGGGTTGGTAAAGGGGCAAAAGCCGCAGCTATTGGACTGGGCCATTTCGTTTGTCATGGCTGCCTTTGCCGCATATTTTGTTCTCTCAGGATTAATAGGAGGCATGAGCAGCAGCTTTGGCAACAGCAGTAACATTGTTTCGGTGGTCTTTGGAAGTATAGCTATGTTGTTGGTAGCAAAAGACATCCGAAAGTACACCAAAGCCCCTGCCGACAAAAACTTCTGGCTCTACGACCACATCGCCCGCATGGTGGCAGGCAACATTGCGGCTTTCACGGCTTTCCTGGTAGTAAATAACACCCCACTTCCGCCTGTAGTAGCCTGGCTGGGCCCAACTGTTATCGGTTCTGCTGTCATCAGCTTCTTTATCACGAAGTATAAACTGAAAGCAAGGAAAGGTGCAGAGGAGTTGGCAACAGCTATTTGATAGATGTTAGACTTCCACTATTTATGCCGCAAGTTTAGCGACAGCGTAACTTGTGGCTTGGCATGCCCACCAGTTTCCGCTATGCTCAAACTGGCGGTATCAAATGTTTTCTATAATCTAGCATCTAGAGTCTAACATCTACTATCTAACTCACCTTTTACTTATATTCGCTTTTATACTTTAGGATGACATTATTGAAAGAAAAGCCAGTAAACGTAAAATTGGCGCAAGCTGCAGCACCAGTACAGAAAACTTCCTCAAATAAATTAAAGGTAGTTTTTCGTGAGCTGATGGGCTGGGTGTTATCGGCTGTTGGAGCCTTTTTACTTGGCTGCCAAGATTGTCTGCAGCTATCTGCTCCAGAGGCGATTTACAAGTTTCTATTCTCCTATTCTATCTTCATACTAATCTGGAAAGGGAACACCAGCATGCTGGTGCCTTACCTGACGAAGCATTATCCCTGGCTCGAGAACCCAACCAAACGCTTTGTGATTAGCATTGTAGCTACGGTGCTGCTTACGGTGGTTATTGTTGTGTTTGTGCACATCGTGTTTCTTACCTACAAGGGCTATACCCTTCAAGATTTAATCAGCCAGAACTGGTTTTATGCCTTAGCGCCTCCTATCATTGTTACCTTTGTTATATCGCTGTGCTTCCATAGCTGGCACTTTTTGCAAAGCTGGCGGCAAACGGCCATTAATGCGGAGCGGCTGGAGAAAGCAAGTATCACTTCGCAGTATGAGTCGTTGAAGGCACAGGTAAATCCGCACTTTTTGTTTAATAGCCTGAACGTACTCACCAGCCTGGTAGAGGCGGACCAGAAGCAGGCAGTAAAGTTTATTCGTAAACTATCGGAAGTATACCGCTATGTGCTCGACAGTCGCCAGAAGGAAGTGGTACCCTTGCTGGAGGAATTACACTTTCTGAATTCCTATACTTACCTCCAGAAGATTCGGCACGGCGAGGCGCTGCAGGTGCAGAACAATTTACCGCTGGACCCAAACCTGATGGTAGCGCCGCTGGCCCTGCAAATGCTGCTGGAGAACGCCATTAAGCACAACATGGCGCTGGAAGAGGAGCCGCTGCGGGTGCATTTATATTTAGAAGATAACTACCTTGTAGTGCAGAATAACCTGCAGGAAAAGCGTATCCGAGAAGAATCTACAGGTATGGGTTTGCCTAATATCCAGTCGCGCTATACTTACCTCACCAGCAAAAAAGTGCAGATACAAGCCTCTGCACAGGAATTTATAGTTAGACTGCCTCTTTTATACTTTAAAGGATAATGCGGATATTCATTGTAGAAGACGAAAAACTGGCTGCTGATCGCTTAGCAAAAATGCTGCTCCAACTCGAGAGCACAGCTGAGGTAGTAGCCACAGCCCCTTCGGTACGCAAGGCTGTGGAACTACTCAAGCTAAAGCCCCAACTCGACCTCATCTTCATGGATATCCAACTGGCCGACGGACTCAGCTTCGAGATATTTGAACAGGTGCCCGTAGAGGTGCCCATAGTCTTTACCACTGCTTACGACGCCTACGCCATCAAAGCTTTCAAAGTAAACAGCATCGATTATCTGCTCAAGCCGATTGATGAGGATGAACTGGCGGCTGCGCTGGAGAAATTTAGAAAGCTGAACAGGCAAAGCACTGCTGCTACACCACAGTTGGGAGCACTGGAGCAGGCCATGCAGCTGCTAAACGACAGCAAGAACTATAAAAGCCGCTTTATAGTAAAAGTTGGTGACCACCTGCACACGATCCCGATTGAGGACGTAGATTACTTCTACAGTTTCGAGAAAGCCACCTTCCTGCAATGCAGCTCAGGAAAGCGCTTCGCCATCGACTATATCATGGAACAGCTAGAGCAACTGGTAGACCCGCAACATTTCTTCCGCGTGAACCGTGGCTACTTGATTAGTCTGAAAGCAATTAAAGACATTGTAGCTTGGTCCAACAGCCGACTGAAGCTAGAGTTGCGGCAGGCGGCTAAGGAGGATGTAGTAGTAAGCCGGGAGAAGGTGCAGGCGTTTAAGGCTTGGCTGGATCGGTAGGACCTCTCCTCAGCCCTTTATTGAGAATTCTTACTTTAGAGACAGGTGAGGATGCTAAAGCTATATTGCTTTTTTATAGTAGCAGATAAGTTCTAAAGCAAGCGTCTTCTAACCACCCCTGCCCCTCCTTGCCTAAGGAGGGGAGTCTGCTTTTACTAATTCGGCTTACTCTCGTTTACTATAGTGTATTTGAGACAAGAATATGAATTTGCACAACAGGAAATATCTAAAGGAGAACCGTAAGGAATTACGGAGTAGTTTAACTCCTGCAGAGGCTGAGCTTTGGTAGTATCTAAAAGGCTCTCAGTTGGCTAACCGTAAATTTAGGAGGCAGCATAGTGTCGGAAACTTTATACTTGATTTCTATTGCCCCTCGGAGCACCTCGCAATTGAGTTGGATGGGCAAGTGCATCAACACGCTGCAGCAGAACAGGCAGATATAGAGCGGGATCAGGCTCTACAGGAGCTAGGCATCAAGGTCATCCGTTTCGAAAACAAAGAGGTCTTCAATAATCTACAAGCCGTGCTACATGAAATAAGCGGCTGCTTCAGTAAGTAAGCTCCCCTCCTTAGAAAAGGAGGGGCAGGGGTGGTTGGACCACATATGCCTCAACTACAAAGCCAAGCTCCTTACCCTCTATACGGCTTCAGCTTCTCTTCTTTCACCAGTTGTTCTTCCAGCAGCTTCTGTACTTCAGCTTTATCGTAATCTTCTACTGATTCAATGTGCTTCATCACTTTCTTCATGATCTTGTCCTGCTGCTTGCCAGTTTCCAAGGCATAAGAGTAAGGCAGATCAGTGAAGGTAACCATAGAGTAGAGCGGAACCCATTTATCAGGATATTGCTCGCTGATTTTGTTTTCAATTTTCTTGCGGAGCAGGAAACGTGGGTCAGCTACTTTGTCGCGCATTTCCACGAAATTAAGTACGGCCAGATCAGCGATAGCATCGGCGTTGGGTTTGCGGCTGCGCTCAAACTTCTTGAAAAGTGCATTCCAGTCACCGTCAAACGTATCCAGCATTTGGTCCAGCACAGTAATGTCTTCGAAGCCAGCATTCATGCCTTGTCCGTAGAATGGTACTACTGCGTGGCTGGCATCACCTAATAGTAAAGCCTTACCATCGTAGCTCCACGGGAAGCATTTTATAGTTACCAAAGCGCCTATCGGGTTAGCAAAATACTCCTCCGCCAAGTTGGGCATGAGAGGCACGGCATCAGGGAAAATCTCCAAAAAAAAGTTCAGCAGATCTGTATCAGTTTTGATGGAGGCAAAGGAACGAGGGCCTTCGTAGGGGAAGAAAAGCGTGCAGGTAAAGCTGCCGTCTATGTTGGGCAAGGCAATCATCATGTACTTGCCGCGCGGCCATATGTGCAAGGCATTTTTCTCCAGCGCCCAGTCGCCTTCTGCCGTAGCAGGTATGGTCAGTTCTTTGTAGCCGTACTCCAGGTAGCGTTGCTCAAAATCGAAACGCTCGGTTTTCTGCATTGATCCGCGTACTGCTGAGTAAGCACCATCGGCACCAAAAAGCAACTCAGGTTTTATGGTTTCTGTCTTGCCAGTTTCTATATCGCGTAGCTGCACCTCGTTGGTACGTATATCTACATCCGTAGCCTTTTTGCCAAAATGGTAGTTAACATCTGGGTTGGGTTCCGAGATATTCATCAGCGACATATTCAGGCCGCTTCTGGAAACAGAGTAAATACCTTTTCCTTCTTTGTTGTAGGGCAGGTACGCTAACTGGCCCTGCTCGTTGTGCATCATGCGGCCATACATGGGCACTGCCACCTTTCGTATTTCCTCTTCTACACCTATGCCTTTTAGGGCGCGCCAGCCACGGTCGCTTAGGGCAAGGTTTATAGAGCGGCCTTTGTCTATCAGGTTGATGCGCGGGTCTGGTCTACGTTCGTACAGGTCTACTTTGTGGCCTCGTTTGGCCAGGTACAGCGATAATAAAGAGCCAACCAGGCCAGCTCCCATAATGGCAATATTCTTCTTTTCGGTCATTTACTACAGTGTCGGCAACGCCTGATGAGGGCGCAAAGTAACGGCTTTCTTTCGGGCTAAGCAATTTGCCACACCTGCGGCTATCTACTCAGCTTTTTATAGTACGGAAAGTGAGGTTGATACGCTGCGCCACGGGCTTACTTGTTTTAGGCAAGCTATGAAGCCAGTGGTGCTGGGTAGGCCCCTTCATCAGCAAAAGGCTACCATGCACTAAAGTTATACTTTGTGGTTTCAGATCTTTTCGAGTGCGGTGCTTAAAACTGAAACGACGTTCCCCTCCGAAGCTCAAACTCACGATATCTGGCTCTTGCCCCAGCGATACTTCGTCATCTGAATGCCAGCCCATACTATCCTGCCCAGTGCGGTACAGGTTCAGCAAAACGCTGTTGTAGGTTTGGCCACTTGCCTCCTCCACTCGCTCTTTCAGTTCCTGCAGCACAGGCAGCCACGGCTGCGGCGCATTGTGCAGGCCTGAGTAAGTATAACCCTTTTCGCCGTACCAAGCGGTGAGGCGCGGCATCGGCTGCTCCTTTCCAAACAACTTTATGCTTTCCTGCTTCCAGTTTATAGTTTGCAGCAGCTCTTGCAAATAACGGTTACTTTCTTCCAAGCTGAAGAAACGAGGGCAATAGTATACTTCGGCATCGGGTAAGGGCAGGCGTTCAAAATTTTTCAGCATGTTTACCCTATCACTGTATTTCATCGGGCGTCTGGTCTGCTTCCAATACAGGGCGCCCACTTTTAATACGCTCCCGATCTAGTATGTCGATAGCTTTTGTGGCTGTTAAACCATGTAGTATGATAGACACCATAACGATAAACGCTATAATAGACCACAGCTCTTCCTCTTCAGGAAAACTGGCTTGGTCGAGAGCAAAAGAAAGGTAGAAAAACGAGCCGATGCCTCGAATACCAAAGAAGCTGACAGCCAATTTCTCTTTTGTAGTAGAGTATGTACCCAGCATACTAGGGAAAGCAGCAATTGGCCTGATGATAAATAAAAGAGCTAAGCCGACTAAAGCGCCCTTCCAAGTCAGGTAATCCAAAATGCCTGTTACAAGGCTACCGCCAAATAGCACCAACAGGATTACCATGATAATACGCTCTACCTGGTTCACGAAGTCGTGCATCTCTATGTTGTATTCGTTCTCCTCTTCTATACTGCTTACTGTAAGCCCTGCCACAAACACCGCAATAAAGCCGTAGCCGTGCAGCAGTTCTGTTATGCCATAGGTAACCAAAGTGGCAGAAAGCGACAAAAAGCCGTGCTGTACCTTCGGGAAGTTTGTCTTTCTGGGAAGCTTGAAAATAACATACGCCAATCCGCGCCCAATTAGGTAACCAACACCCACTCCAACTATAATTCTGTATAGCAGGTTTAGCAACACCCAATCTCTAAACCAATTGCCGTTAGTGCCTGCCGATACGGCCAGCACCACCGCCAGCCAGGTAAAAGGAAAAGCAGAACCATCGTTAAGCCCCGCCTCCGAGGTAAGAGAGAATCTAACCACATCCTCCTCCTTATCGTCGGGAGGGCCTACCTGCACCTGCTCTGCCAACACAGGGTCTGTAGGAGCCAGCGATGCACCCAGCAAAATAGCGCCCGCTACAGAAAACCCTAGCATGCTCCAACCAAGTAAGGCAACGGCTCCAATACACAGCAGCATGGTTATACTTACCAGCCGAAGCGGAATTCGCCAGTCTTTTAAACTGAACTTTCGCCTGATCTTAAGCCCTGTACCCATTAACGAGATAATAACACTCAGCTCTGTAAGGCGCACTACGTAATCTTCGCGCCAGATGGGATCGGGTGTAGGCAACCCCAGCGGCAACAGGTATATAAGCATACCCAGCAGTAAATAGACTATCGGATAAGAGACAATGGTCCTTTCCATCAGGTCTGGAATCCAAGCCATGGAAAGTGCCGCTAGCCCTATTATCGTCATGGCTACTATATAATTATCCATTAAAAGAACTATCTTTAAGGTTAGAGCTCGATAAAAGAAATGTTATACTTTGCCGAGCCGGTAGTAGGCATACATACGTAGCTTCGGAAGTGTTGCCTATTTTTGTATCCTTTGAACCTCTCTAAACTATAATTTTTGGAAGCAATAGAAAACTTATTGGTTGCCTTCAGCAATGCTGCCTGGGGCCTGCCTTTGCTCTTTCTGCTAATGGGCGGAGGTGCATTTTTTATGCTGTACTCCCGTTTCCTGCCGTTCCGTTACCTGGGCCACTCCGTTAATGTGCTTCGTGGCAAGTACGACGATCCCGACGATCCAGGTGACATCAACCACTTTCAGGCACTGTCGAGTGCGCTGGCTGCTACGGTGGGTATGGGTAATATTAGTGGCGTGGCAGTAGCCATTACAACAGGTGGCCCAGGCGTTTTGTTTTGGATGTGGGTAAGTGCCTTTGTAGGTATGGCTACCAAGTTTTTCACCTGCTCCCTTTCGGTAATGTACCGTGGCAAAGACAGCCAGGGCCGTGTGGAAGGTGGCCCGATGTACGTAGTAGAGGAAGGACTTGGCAAGAAATGGAAGCCGCTGGCGGTGTTCTTCTGCGTAGCAGGCTTGTTTGGTGCCTTGCCTATTTTCCAGGCAAACCAGCTTACGCAGGTAATACGGGAGGTGGTGCTGGTACCAAGTGGCATGACCTCCGATGCTGACACTTTCTATTCTGATTTGATTACAGGACTCATGCTGGTACTGATCACATCGATGGTGATTTTTGGAGGCATTAAGCGCATAGGCCAGGTAGCAGGCAAAATGGTGCCGAGCATGGTAGTGTTATATATGCTGGCAGTTTTCTACATCATGTTTGCCAACTACGAAAGTATACCAGGCGCTTTTGCTCAGATTTTTGAGGATGCCTTTACAGCGGAAGCTATGTTGGGTGGTGCCGTAGGAGCCATTATTATAGCAGGTGCACGCAGAGCTGCTTTCTCCAACGAGGCAGGTATAGGCACGGCCTCCATGATGCACGGTGCCGCTAAAACTGACGAACCGATACGCGAAGGTTTGGTGGCCATGCTTGGCCCGCTCATCGATACGCTGGTGGTTTGCACATTAACGGGTGTAGCCATTATTGTGACAGGCACCTGGGACGACTCCCAGAGTAACGGCGTTTCGGTAACAGCTGCTGCTTTCGACGATGCTATGCCTGGCTTCGGGAGTTATATTTTGGTGCTTTGCGTGCTCATCTTCGCCTTCACTTCTCTGTTCTCCTACTCCTACTACGGCACCAAATGCTTCGGTTATCTTTTCGGAGCTAAGTACAAACACTACTACAACTACTTTTACGTGCTTACTATTGTGCTAGGAGCTACCGCCTCCATCACTGCTGTTATCAGTTTGATAGACGGCATGTATGCGATGATGGCTATTCCGACGATGGTATCGGCCCTGCTTTTATCACCTAAGGTAATGGCAGCAGCCAAGGATTATTTTAGAAGGATGCGCACATTTAAGGAAGAACATAATGAGTTTAAAGCGTAGCTTGTGATGCTTTAAGCTCATTCGCAGTATGCTAAGCTGCTATAATCTGGTTTGTCAGTTGTGTGTAATCTAATCTCAAAGAAGAATTTGTGAGAAGAACTCTATTCTTTTTTACACTGCTTTTTCTTGCTTCTTGTGCAAGCCTACGCAAGTTACCCAAAGGCCACTATTATGAATTTTTGTACAGTTTTGATAGGGCCTATGAAAACAACACGATTTCGTTCCAATTGAAGAATCCTCTTATGTGTCCTGTATATGTTGAATTAAGAACTGACACAATAAATCCAGGCTTAGAAAAATTATTTGGACGAGTACCCTTAACTGAACTTCAAGACACAATTGTTAAAATATATTACCCAGATTTTGACCGAAGTAACAGAACCAGATACATTGTTAAATATGGAAATTTGAGCCGTAAAATTGAAAAAAAATAAAATAGCCCTGCCATTTCCGAAAGGCAAAGAATACAACATTATTCAAGGGTATAATGGGAAGTTTACTTACAACACCATCTTCAGCCAATACGCAATTGATTTTAACCTGAACATAGGCGACACCATTACGAGCGCTGATAATGGTTATGTAGTGGGAGTAGTTGAAGATTATAAGGATTATGGAACAAGTAAGAAATGGCGTGATAATGACAAAAGCAATTACATTACTATTTATCACCCAAACAGCGGATTATACACACAGTATGTTCATCTAAATCATAAAGGAGCGTTAGTTAAACTTGGAGACTATGTATTAAAAGGTCAACCTATTGGTATTGCTGGCATGACTGGTTTTACAACTACTCCGCATTTACATTTTAACGTTAAAATCCCATCAGATAAAAACGGCTTAATATCAACTGACATTGAATTTGAAAACGGAATCAAGGGAAAAGACTTAAAGAAAAAGGACCGTGTGAATTAAAATCTTACGCCAAGCCTTAACTATTGCTAAGAAGCCTGTGCACTCGTTGTCTGGAATTCCAGAATGTCTCCAGGTTGACAGTTGAGTTCTTTGCAGATGGCATCGAGGGTAGAGAAACGGATAGCCTTAGCTTTGCCTGTTTTAAGCACAGAAAGGTTTGCCATAGTTATACCTACCCGCTCCGATAGCTCCGTTAGCGACATTTTCCTGCGAGCCAACATTACGTCTAAATTTACAATTATACCCATTAAATTGTCAGTTGCTCCTCCTCGTAAAGCCTACTTCCTTCTTCAAAAATCTCTGCCAGAATAAAGGAAACCAGCATAAAGGCGATAGGCATATAGTGGAGGTAAAACCCAAAGAAACTGATGCTCTCTGTATCAGCCCACCGAAAGGCCATCAAAAAGAAAATAGCAAAGCAATACCAGCCAATTTTCCTTAACGACTTGCTGTTGCTGTTTCTAAAGGTTTGTAGCTCCCTAACAGACAGCACAACACCTATTATCTGCTGCACAATAAGACACCAAAAGATTAAAATCGCCACCGTTTGCAAGTATAACAGCACCAGGGAAGTAATATTCAGATCCGTAAGCATAACTGTTTTGCTGGCATCAGCTCCACCTTTTGATTTCTCATAGTCTCCAGCTTTCAACTCAAAACGGGTAGTGGATATTAGCACACTCGTTTTATGCTCTAACCCTTCTATCTTTACTAGGCTATACATTTCTGGATTAACCTGACTATGCACTGCAGCAAAAGTTATAGCTATAATTATAGCTATCAGCAGTACCCTGACAACATAACAGCATTGGAGAGCGGTGCTTAGTAGTATGTTCTTCTTCATAGCTTAACTTATTAGGTTAAGACAATAGTACGCAAACCATTCTTAATAATCAATGAATTATTATCGATTATCAATAATTAATTATCGATACCAGCTTAACAAGAACATCATAAGGTTATAATGCTAATGCTTTGTTTTCTTTCGCTACACGCCAAGTACCCGATGCACCTTCTGCATTTCCTCATCGTTGTCAGTCATCACCATTAGTTTGTCGCCTCCTTCCAACACAGTGGCACCGTTAGGGGTCACAAACTTGCCGCCTCTGTCTATCAGCACGATTAAAGATGTTTTAGGAAACTCTAACTCTACAATAGATTTGCCAACGGCAGGACTGCTGTTCTTGAGTTTTAATTCCACTATAGCGCTTTTGGTATCGTAGCCCATGTCTTCGCCCAACTGCATTCTCTTTGGGGAGTTATCCTGCTCGCTCAGGCCAAGCCAATCTGCCACAAGTTTTAACGTGGAGCCTTGCAGCATAACAGAGATTAGCACAACAAAAAATACAATGTTAAAAATGATGTTAGATTTCTCTACACCCGCCAGCAAGGGATAAGTAGCAAAAACAATGGGTACCGCTCCACGCAAGCCCACCCATGACAAATAAAGCTTGTCGTGGAAAGTTGTTTTAAAGAAGGACATCCCGATGAAAACACTGACAGGGCGAGCCACAAAAATCAGGAACAGCGAGACCAGCACACCCATTCCTGCCAAAGGAATCATTTGCGACGGAAACACCAGCAGCCCTAGCGTTAAGAACATAAGTATTTGCATGAGCCAAGCCAAACCATCGTAAAACTTTGTAAGGCTACGCTTATGAATAAAACTCCTGTTGCCCAGCAAAACAGCCGAGACATACACGGCCAAAAAGCCGTTTCCGTTCAACTCGTTTGTGAAAGCAAAGGTGAAGACAAGCATCGCCAGCGTAAGGGCTGGGTAAAGCCCCTCCTGCTCCAGTCTTATCTTGTTTATGGTCCAGACCATAACGCGCCCCATCACCAAACCCATTACGGCTCCTATACTCATCTGCAGGAAAAACATCGGCAGGAGTTGCCATATACTGGCTCCTTCGTTCGAAAGCAAAAACGTAAAGCTCACGGTCAGGAAATAAGCCATCGGGTCGTTACTACCCGACTCAAGCTCAAGCGTGGGCCGCAGGTTATTTTTAAGGCCGATGTTTCTGGAACGAAGGATAGTAAATACCGCTGCCGCATCTGTAGAGGACACAATGGCTCCTAATAGTAAACCTTCTATCAAACTAAAATTGAGCAGATAAGAGGCAAACACCCCCACCAACAGCGCAGTAATAAAGACGCCTAGCGTAGAGAGCGTAATGCCCCGCCAAAGCACTGGTTTCGTATGTTCCCAACGCGTATCTAAACCGCCCGAGAAAAGTATAATGGCCAGCGCAATGGTACCTAAAGATTGGGCTGTAAGGGCATCATCGAAATAAATACCGCCTATACCTTCTGAGCCAGCGAGCACACCAACACCCAAAAAAAGAGCTAGCGCAGGTATGCCTAGCCTTCCCAAACTTTTACTGATCAGGATGCTCAGAAAAAGGAGAATGGAAGAGCCTAATAATATGTCCTCAATTGTAAAACCCATGTATAATAGTTTCGCCTAACATTGTGTTAGCCATTCTATACTGCTTATTGGCTGGAAAGTATAGCCTTCGCTTTAAAATAGAAGTCGGAGATACAGCTCACACTTTCCCTCCGCCTTTTTCTTATACTTATGTACTCGCAATTGTTCTTACTCCAGCTTCAGCCACCTTAGCTGTTGGTGAAAGCACACAACAGCGGTAAGAGCTTTTTAAATTCTAACATTTTCTCAAGCATTCGCGCAGTATATCCGAGAACTGGTATACTTCTTCGAAACTATTGTAAAGTGGCGTAGGCGCTACTCGAATTACGTTGGGCTCGCGGTAGTCAACTATAATACCTGCGGCCATCAGTGTATCGAACAGTTGGCGTGCGTTCTGCTTCACGAGCAGCGAAATTTGGCATCCGCGGGCTTTCGGGTCGCGTGGCGTGATCACTTCCAACACACTTTTATCAGCTTTTAGATCATCAATCAAATATTCCAAGTAGCTTGTCAGCTTCTCGCTTTTTGCTCGTAGGTTGTCCATGCCTGCTTCATCAAAAATCTCGAGCGAAGCACGGTGTACAGCTAAAGGAAGAATCTGCCCATTGCTTACCTGCCAGCCTTCGGCTCCTGCCATAGGCATAAAGCCTTTTTTCATCTGGAAACGCTCTTCCGCATTGTGGCCCCACCAACCAGCGAAACGATGTAAATCGGCGCTGTTACCGTGGCGCTCGTGCACAAATACCCCCGATGTACCGCCTGGTCCTGAATTCAGGTATTTATAAGTACACCACACTGCAAAATCCACATCCCAATTGTGTAGATCCATCTGAATGTTACCAGCCGCATGTGCCAGATCGAAACCAACTATAGCTCCCACTTCATGACCTGCTTTGGTAATGGCTTCCATATCGAAAACCTGCCCCGTGTAGTAGTTAATGCCGCCCATCATTACCAGTGCCAGCTCCTCCGCATTATCTTTTATAGTTTGAATGATGTCTTCGGTGCGCAAGGTATGTTCGCCTTCGCGTGGAAAAATTTCGACAACAGCCTCATCAGGATCATAGCCATGAAAGCGCGTCTGTGTCTCCAGCGCGTATTGGTCTGAAGGAAAAGCACCGCCTTCTACTATAATTTTGTAGCGCTTGCCCTGTGGCCTGTAAAACGATACGAGCATTAGGTGCAAGTTCACGGTCAGCTGGTTCATGACCACCACTTCGCTCTCTTTAGCACCCACTACGCGCGCAGTGCCAGCCTTTAGTAATTCGTGGTAGTTAAACCACGGTTCCTCACCTTTAAAATGACCTTCCACCGCCAAGTTAGCCCATTTATACATCTCGTTATCGATGTACATCTGCGCTGATTTTGGTTGTAGCCCTAGGGAGTTGCCGCAGAAATAAATGGCGTCCTGCCTGTTTATCTGCGGTGCATAAAAGCGGTCTTTAAAATGTTTTAACGGGTCTTGTTGGTCCTGCTCCTGTGCAAAAGCAAGCGTATTTTGGTAGTTCATTGTTCGTGCAGATAGTGCTTCGCTAAAGCGAAAATTTAAAATAAGGCTAACAGTGCTGTGTCCATTCAATCTGATCAACTCTGATTTTAAGAATTAAACTGAAGGAGCACTAGCCTATAAAACTGAGGATGAACAAGAGCTACGGCGAGCCACATCCTGTTTATCCTTTAATCCTGAAAATCCTGATCAAAGTTTGGCTGGCTGCTCCATCACCTCACCGCAGTTACTGCAGGTACGGTGCTCTTTGCTTTCCCAGAAGTTGTTCATAATAACAGGCAGTTGCCCTACAATATCGGTTACGTCGGCATACTCCTCGTAAAGCTTGTTGCCGCAGTTCTCGCAGAACCACAAGAAACCGTCTTTTTCGCCTGGCTTGCGGTAGCGCTCTACCACCAAGCCTACCGTATTGGCTGGTCTGCGTGGGGAGTGCGGCACGCGCGGAGGCAGCAGGAAAATTTCACCTTCTTTTATCGGCACATCTACTGGTTTTCCGTCTTCTATTATCTTCAGCACAATATCACCTTCCAACTGGTAAAAGAACTCCTCTCCCTCATCGTAGTGGTAATCTTTGCGCGCGTTCGGCCCACCGACTACCATCACTATAAAATCGTCATTGCCCTTAAACACCTGTTGGTTTCCTACAGGCGGCTTCAGTAAATGACGGTTATCTTCTATCCATTGTTTAAAATTGAAAGGTCTTGTTATAGCCATAGTTCGTTTTTGTTGGGTTGATAAAAGGAAGGTACGCAAAAGCCGCTACAAATGGTAACGGCAGCCATACCTTCAGCGGTGCAAGTTTAAGCTCTTTTACGTACATTTAAACTATGGACTTAAACTTGAAAAACAAACGCGCTATAGTTTGCGGCAGCACCCAGGGCATCGGGAAAGCTGTGGCAGTAGAGCTGGCGCAGCTCGGAGCCAGTGTTACGCTGGTAGCCCGAAATGCAGAGAAGCTAAAGGAAACGGTGCAGGAACTTGCACAATCGCAGGACCAACAGCACGATTATATAGTAGCCGACTTTGCCGATACAGAGGAGGTAAAAGCACAGATAGCGGCTTATGTGCAACAGCACAACGAGGTACACATCTTGGTGAACAACACAGGAGGCCCTCCTGGTGGGCCCATTACTGAGGCAAAGCCAGAGGAGTTTCTGAAAGCATTTAACATCCACCTGATCAACAACCATAACCTAGTGCAGGCGGTGGTGCCGCTTATGAAAAAAGCTGGCTACGGACGTATTATTAACATCATCAGTACATCTGTTAAGGAGCCGATAGCAGGTTTAGGTGTGTCGAACACAACACGTGGCGCTGTAGCCAGCTGGGCCAAAACCATGGCGAACGAACTGGGGCAGTTTGGCATCACCGTGAATAACGTGTTACCAGGCTCCACCAAAACGGACCGTATTTATTCGCTTGTCGAAAGTCGGGCAGAGAAATCTGGACGTGACAAGCAGGAAGTACAGCAAGAGATGGAGCAGGCTATACCCGCACGTCGTTTCGCCGAACCTGAAGAAGTTGCTGCAGCGGCCGCTTTTTTGGCTACACCTGCTGCTGCATATATTAACGGGGTGAGTTTGGCGGTAGATGGTGGCAGAACGGGTAGTATATAACCCCTCCCTAGCCTCCCCTTTTATCGAGGGCCCCTACCCCAAAACAGGGGAGGGTGCTCTCTGTTAAGATCTCCGTATCACCTGTAACACCTCTTGTGGACCAAAAGCTGCACCAAGAGGATTCTAAACAGTTTCCGTACCTTTGCCCGATGGACTTTAAGAGAAGAAGACTGGCGGTAACGCTTCGAAACCAGTTAAACTATCCGTTGCAGTTCAATCCGTTTGTATTCAGTAAACTATTTTTGCTTTGGGTAGCTGTTGGTATTGTGGGTGGTGTGATAGCCAGCTTTTACTGGACAGTGTTGGAAAGCCTGCTACATTACCTGTCGCAGTTTCAGGGTTTTGCTGTGATTCCACTGATGACGGTAGCTGGTCTGCTGGCAGGCCTGATCATCCATTTCCTTGGCGACCCAGGCGAGATGGACTTGATCGTAAATAACATTCGTTTTAAAGGTGGCAGACTGGAACCAAAGAACAACCCTGCCATGATCCTGTCGTCTTGGATTTGTATTGCCAGCGGTGGCAGCGCAGGCCCTGAGGCTCCTCTGGTGCAAGTGGTAGGTTCTACTGGCACTTGGATTGCCCGAAAACTCAGGATAAAAGGCGAAGACCTTCGCTCTTTAAGTATAGCTGGCATGGCCTCTGCCTTCACAGCGCTGTTTGGCGCTCCACTGGGAGGTAGCCTCTTTGCACTGGAGATTCAGCACCACAAGCACATCAGCGAGTACTACCAGGCTCTAATGCCTGCCTTAGTAGCCAGCTGCTCTGGGTATGTAGTCTTTATCCTGCTCACGCATATTGGCATCGGCCCTACATGGGTATTCCCGATATATTCTACGCCTGAGCTAAATGATTTCTTTTATGCCATGTTGTATGCCTTGGCAGGCACAGCAGCAGGCTGGTTGTTTATTCTTACTGTACGCCAGTCTCGTAGTCTTTTCAAGAAACTGCGTGTGCCGATTTATGTGAAGATGACAATTGGCGGCTTGCTGATTGGGACCATTGCTTACTTCGTGCCCCTCTCCCGCTATTTTAGCCACGATGAGTTAAATGTACTGCTCGAGCAGCAGTTTACGCTGAAGTTCCTGCTCATCCTTTTAGGAGCTAAAATTCTGGCTATTGCCTTTACCGTTACTTCTGGCTGGCGCGGTGGCTTTATCATTCCGCTTTTCTTTGTAGGTGCTACAGTAGGTTTGGTTGTGAACGCAGCCTTTCCTGGGCAGAACCTGCCTCTGATTATGGTAAGCTGTATGGCTGCCATTAACGCCTGCGTTACCCGCACGCCTATCAGCACCACTGTGCTGCTGGCAACCCTAACAGGTTTTCACCACTTCATCCCGATTTTGTTTGCCAGCCTTACAGGCTTTTTCCTGGCACCTAAAACTCCACTGATCAACGCACAACTAGGTATAAAGGAGTAACGCTGTGCCCTTATAAAATGACAAGGAGGGCTTTCTTTTTGTATGCCTCCTACCGCTTTACAATGCTACCATCTGCTCTGGTAGCATTAATCAACTCTCTACTATGCATAAGGGCTCTCCAGAAACTGGAGAGCCCTTATGCAATGATAGCTATACTTTATACTTATTGGTTCTTCTCTGTAGCTGGGTTTATCAGCTTACGCTCCAAAAAGTCTGTCATCATTTTAAAGCGGTGTAGCGATGTAATGCCGCCACCGATGCCGTGATTACGGTTCGGGTAGTAGAAACTTTCAAACTGTTTGTTGGCACTGATCAGGGCATCCTGCATGGCCACTGCATTTTGGAAGTGTACGTTGTCGTCGCCTGTACCGTGAATCAATAGCAAATCGCCTTCCAGCTTATCAGCAAACATCAACGGAGAGTTGTCGTCGTAGCCTTTCTCGTTCTCCTGAGGTGTTTTCAAGTAGCGTTCTGTATAGATGCTGTCGTAAAAGCGCCAGTTAGTAACTGGTGCTACTGACACACCCGCACGGAAAATACCATCACCTTTGGTTAGACCTAAAAGTGTCATGTAACCACCGAAGCTATGGCCCCAAATACCAATGCGGTCTTTGTCTACGTAAGTCTGCTTACCCAGCCACTTAGCGGCTTCTATTTGATCTTCAATTTCGTACTTGCCCAAATCGGCATAAGTTACTTTTTTGAACTCTGCACCACGGGCACCTGTACCTCTGTTATCTACACTTACCACAATAGCACCTTTGTCGGCCAGCACCTGGTACCACAGATAGTTGCTGCCGCCCCAGCTGTTGGTTACCGTCTGCGAGCCTGGGCCACCGTACACAAACATCAGCACAGGGTACTTCTTTTTCGGGTCGAAGTCGGTTGGCTTAATCATCCAGCCATTTAGCTTGGTGCCGTCAGAAGTATTCATGGTAAAAAACTCCTGCTTCGCGATGTTGTACTGCGCTAGCCTGTTTTTCAGCGCCTGGTTGTCTTCCAGCACTTTAATCAGTTTACCGTCTTTAGCTGTATGCAAGCTAACCGTAGTCGGCACATTGGCAGCAGAATGGTAATCGAGATAGTACTTAAAGTCGGAGCTCATGTTAACGTTGTGCGTACCTGCTTCCGTAGTCAAACGCTTTTTGTTTTTGCCTTTGCTGCTGATGCTGTACAGGTGGCGGTCAAGCGGCGATACTTCTGTAGACATATAGTACAAACGGTCGCTTTTCTCGTCGAAGCCGATGAAGTTGCTCACTTCCCAGTTGCCATTCGTGATTTGGCGCACCAACTTACCGTTCATGTTGTACAGGTATAAGTGGTTAAAACCATCTTTCTCTGATGAATGGATAAAGTTCTTGCCGTCTTCCAGGTATGTCAGGTCGTTGGTTATATCAATGTAGGCTTTGTCGGTTTCTTTCAGCACCACATTAGCCTTGCCTGTAGTAGCGTTGGCGTGCAGAATCTCTAATGTGTTCTGCAGGCGGTTCATCTTCTGGATAGAAAGCAGGTTTGCATCGTTTGTCCACTTGATGCGCGGAATGTAAATGTCAGCCTCGTTGCCTGTGTCCATTTTCACGGTCTGGCCGTTATTCACGTTGTACACCGATACGGTTACGGTAGAGTTTGCCTCGCCAGCTTTCGGGTACTTGAACTTATAGTCCTGCGGATAAAGTTCTCCCCATAGTTGCATATTGAACTCTGGCACTTCCGTCTCATCAAACGTATAAAAAGCAATTTTAGAACCGTCAGGCGACCAATGGAAGCCTTGCGCAAAGCTGAATTCCTCTTCGTACACCCAATCGGCATAACCGTTGATGATGGAGTTGAACTTGCCTGTGCTGGTGATCTGCGTCTCCTTCATTGTCTCCAGATCCACAAAGAACATGTTGTTGTCGCGGGCAAAAGCTACACGCTTCGCATCTGGCGAGAAAGTAGCGTAAAGTTGCTTGCCGCCATCGCTCAGCTTGGTCAGCTTTTTAGAAGCAATATCATACACATAGAAATCTGCTTTGGAAGAACGACGGTAAATCTGCTCACGCTCCGTAGCAAACAGCACTTTCTTCTCGTCAGAGCTAAAGGTATAGCTGCTGTAGCGGATGGGAGTATTGCTGCCCGCTGGCTTCAGGTCTTCGCCTTCGATGATGGTGTTTACAGGTTGGCCCGTAGTTACATCGTAGCGCACAATGTCTGTTACACGGTTTTGCTCGTCGGCCACCTGCGAGCTGTAGTAGCGGCCATCGTTCATCCAGTTCACGCCGTAAACCGATTTGGCCGAAAAAGTACCTTTGCGGAAAACATCTTCCAGCGTTACGTCTTTCTTCTGTTGTGCCCGACCTGCAAAGGCAAAACAAAGCAGCGCGCCTGCCAAAAAAATAGATTTAAATTTGATATGCATTAGATTAGTGTTAAGGTTCAATAGGCTAATTTATCAGAATATTATTGTTCCGCCATAGTTTATAGCCAAAACCATACCTGTAGCTTTACATCACTTCAGATAATAGGCAAAAGAAAAAAAACGGCAGCCCTGAAAGGGCTGCCGTCTCATCAAAAACAGGAAAAATTCTTTAGAAGTTATACCCGAAAGTAAACATCACTGTATTTTGTCTTTGTTCTAGGTCTATAACAGGTGAGCCTACAACATCACTAAAAGTATAAGGCGAGTAACGGCTAACTCCTTTAGAGTTCACGTAAGCAGCATCTAAGTAGAAGTTTTGCAGCCTGATACCTGCACCTAACGTAACAGAGTTGATTTGACCATTAAAATCAGCATTCTGGTAAGGACTTCCTGATACAGCGTATCCTGCTCTTACCCTGAATACTTCATAGCGGCCTTCTGCTCCAACCTTAAAGTTTACTGCCGATTTATAAGTGTCAGATATTCTACTGTTCACCTCATCAAAGTAATCGCCTGATGTACCAAAGTTGCTCTGGCTCTCGGAGAAGCGCGCACCGCTATAGTTTACGTACTCCAAATCTGCAGTTAAGAAACCGTACTTGCTCAAAAACACGGCCACACCACCTGTTGCTCTAAAAGGTGTTACTAAGTTATAGCTAAACTCGCCTGGCATCATTGATTCAGTTACAGTTCTATAAGTCTCTGTCTCTGGGTTAAGCGTTGTTGCACTTAAGCTTGTATTATAAGTTTCTGTGATAGTATAAATTGTGGGTGTTTGTATACTTAAACCGAAACGTAGTGCATCAACAGGGCGTGCAATAATACCTACTCTTAGGTTAAGTCCAGTACCACGCGACGTAAAGCCGTCACGAAGTTCAAAACTATAATTATCAATAAGTGGAGGTTCTGAAATATTTCCATCATTGTCATACATAGGTAAAGCCGCATACGGGCCTTCCTCACTAAAAATTCGATTCTGCTCAAAATTTGTATTGACAATCCCTAAAGAGGCACCTAAGTACAGCTTATCCCTATAACTTGCGCCTGCGCCAATATCAAGCTGGTTCTGAGAACCTTTACGTTGAATTTCTTCACGCTGGTTTACATTACCAGTATAAAGCGGAAACGCATTCTCTGTAAATTGATCTGTTGCTACATCATAAAACTCTGTTAAATAAGTGCCATAAGCCAAGCCTTCATAAGTAGTGATGCCGCTATTTAACTCATTGATTAAGCTGTTCTCTGTTCGTCTGTTGCTATTTGCCAAGTCAGCAAAGTAATCCACCATTGTGTTTGGCGGCTCTGCTGTATTGTTATAACTCAGGCGCTGGTTAAAATTATTCAGCCTGCTGTAGCTAATACCAATAGAGGTGCCTCGCCAGTCGTTGTTATCGCTATCGCCTTTCCTGTCAGTAAATACAAAACCTACCTGCGGAATGCTAAGGGCATTTTGGTCGTTGGTCATGGTGCTACCACTTCCCCTGGCATTTACTGTGTTTAGTTGCGTGCCAGCACTTATGCTAAATTCCGATCTGCGAAACAGGCCTAAACCAGCAGGGTTGGAAACCATGGTAGAGATATCGGCTCCTAATGCCGACTGTGCTCCTCCAATACCTTGAATTCGAGCGGAACCAGACACTCCATAACGGGAGTAGCGCAAAGCATCTACCTCAGTTTGGGCCAAAGCGGTTCCGCTCCAGCCTAGCAAGAGTGCTAAGCTGGCGGAAATTATTTTATAAGATTTCATTCGATTTGCTGATAGATAGAGTGATTAATTTCCTCCTCTTGTCGGACGACCACCAGACCTGTTATTGCTACCTGATGATGGCGGCGGGCTTGTTCTTACTGGTGTGCTTCTTTGTGCAGGAGGCGACACACGAGCAGGTTCAGAACTTCTTGTGTTGTTCTGCCTGTAGACAGGAGTAGTGCTACGCTGCGGTCTGCTCTGGCGTGCCGGAGAATTAGAACGCTGCTGCTGCTCAATTACAGGAGAAGATTGTCCTTGCCTGGTGCTTCTGCTTTGTCTGGCTGGCCTTGTTTGTATAGCCTCTTTTCCAGAGTTTCCTGGCCTTACAATTAACTGCTCATTACCTGAAGATAGTTCTCCGCGTTGAGGCCTTCCTTCAGATCGGTCCACTCGCTGTGTTGGTACAGTAGCTCTGTCGCCTCTTGGGCCATATTGCACCTGGCGAGGCTGACCACCGATGATACCTACTCTGTCGTAGTACCAGTTGTTGTTATTTCTGGCATAGAACCCGTTATGGAAACCATTGTAATAGCCATTATAGAAGCCACCACCTGGCATCCATGCGTTACCAAAACCACGGTTAGGCCACATGCCTCCCCAGCCATAACCCATACTTAAGCTGACGTTAAAGCCACTTCTCATGAATGGGCTTGGGAAAAAAGGATCAAAGAACGGGTCATACACCGCCGCATAAGAAGTATAGTACGGGTTGAAGTATGGGTCGTAAAATGCTGAGTTATAGAAACGAGAACGCGACGTAGCCCAATAAGGGTCTACAAAAGAGTAATTAGGTCTGTACCAATTATCTCTGGCATTGTAGCTGCGTCCATCGTAATATTCATCTCCATAATAGTCATTTCCAAGAGCAATGTTGCTTTCAGAATATTCTGGATTTAATATTTCGCCGTCTGCAAATTCCTGTCTGTTATTATTATTTGTTGTATTAGGATTATATGCCTGCTCATAAGTCTGAGTCTCAGGCTCCACGTACTCCGTTTTATCAGTAGAAGTATAGTACATATCGTCGTACTCTGTAGACTGCATGGCAATAGGGCTACTGCAGCCTGCTACTAATAGCGCGAGCATGGGGGCAATATTTAGTGATATCTTTTTCATGTCCATCTCGGTTTAAACTTCATCTATATCAAAGGTAACAACACATTCGCGCTTAACCTTATCGATATGTATAATATATTAACGTAATTTTGGGGTAGAATGATATGCTAATAATAATTATTAAAGAGCAAAATCCATTCCAAAACCATTATAAATTAGTAAGATAACATAAGTATAGCAAATAAAATGAGCAAAGGCTTACCGAAAAGAAGCGAAGATTATTCCCTGTGGTACAACGAACTGGTAAAGAAAGCTGGGCTGGCTGAAAACTCTGCTGTGCGTGGTTGTATGGTCATCAAACCGTACGGGTACGCCATCTGGGAGAAAATGCAGCGTGTTTTGGATGATATGTTTAAAGCGACAGGCCATTCCAACGCCTACTTCCCTCTTTTCGTGCCGAAAAGTTTGTTTGAAGCTGAAGAGCAAAACGCCGAGGGCTTTGCAAAAGAGTGTGCCGTAGTTACGCACTACCGCTTGCAGACCGACCCCGACAACAAAGGCAAACTGCGCGTAGACCCCAACGCCAAACTGGAAGAAGAGTTGATTGTAAGGCCAACTTCAGAAGCTGTTATCTGGAACACCTATAAAAACTGGATTCAAAGCTACCGCGATCTGCCTTTGCTTATAAACCAGTGGGCTAACGTGGTGCGTTGGGAAATGCGCACACGCCTATTCCTGCGTACAGCAGAATTCCTGTGGCAGGAAGGGCACACCGCCCACGCTACCGCAGAGGAGGCCATTGCCGAAACAAAGCAGATGATGGAAGTGTACGCTACCTTTGCGGAGCAGTACATTGCCCTGCCTGTAGTTCGTGGTGTTAAAACACCGAGCGAGCGTTTTGCCGGTGCCCTGGATACTTATTGCATCGAAGGCTTAATGCAGGATGGCAAAGCTTTGCAGGCTGGTACATCGCACTTTTTGGGCCAGAACTTTGCAAAGGCTTTTGATGTAAAGTTTGCCACCAAAGATGGTGGGCTGGAGCACGTATGGGGAACATCTTGGGGCGTAAGCACGCGCCTGATGGGAGCACTTGTAATGGCGCACTCCGATGACGAAGGCTTAGTACTTCCTCCAAAATTAGCCCCTATTCAAGTAGTAATTGTGCCAATCTACAAAGGCGAAGAGCAGTTAGCGCAGATCAGCGAGAAAGTGCTGCAACTGAAAAAAGAGCTAGAGGCAAAAGGCATCAGCGTAAAATTCGATGACCGCGACACAGAACGCCCTGGCTTCAAGTTTGCCGAGTGGGAACTGAAAGGAGTGCCAGTACGCATCGCTATCGGTGGCCGTGATTTGGAAAACGGCACTGCCGAAGTAGCACGCCGCGACACCAAGGAAAAGAGCACGCAGCAGTTTGATAACCTGGCAAACTATATTCCTGCCTTGCTGGACGAGATTCAGGAGAACATTTACAACAAAGCCCTGAATTACCGCGAAGAGCATACAACCAAAGTAGATTCTTACGAAGAGTTTAAGCAGGTGCTTGAAAGCAAAGGAGGTTTTGTATTGGCACACTGGGATGGCACTCCAGAAACAGAAGAGCGCATAAAAGAAGAAACTAAAGCAACCATACGCTGCATAGCCATCGATTCGCCAGAAGAAGAAGGCACTGATATGCTGACGGGCAAGCCTAGCAGCCGACGCGTATATTTTGCCAAGGCTTATTAATTATTGTTGTTCGCTGCAGGTCATTTACCAGTAAAAGGCGCACATTATTTAAGCTTCTTTTATAGTACTTCATAAACAGCAGAAGCCACTTTCTAATTTAGAGAGTGGCTTCTGCTGTTTATGAAGCCTGTGCTTATGCCTCAGTTTATAATAACTTAGCAACACAAGAGTTAAAGTTTATACTCCATCTATACAAGGCAACGTTATAATATAAAGGCAAAATATAAACATTCCACACATATTTATAAAAATATTTCTATATTTGTTTAAATAATCACTAGAGATATGCTATTAGATTGGATAACAGTTATATTGCTAATAGGTATAGGGTTGCTCCTGATCATTGTGGAGTTAATCTTTGTGCCAGGCACAACCATCGTTGGTATTTTAGGATTCGTTTTAGCCGTTATCGGCATTTGGATCGGGTATGCGGCTTTAGGGGATTTGGTAGGGCACATTATACTCGCCGTATCGGTGCTGGTGGGCGCTGTAGCTATGTTTTATAGTTTCCGCTCAGACGCCTGGTCTAAGTATGCGCTTAAGAACAGCAACCGTGGCCACGTAAACGAAGAAAACCCGCATACCCTGGAAGAAGGTGAAGTAGGTAAAACCGTATCGGCCCTGCGCCCTTCAGGTACTGCCGTTTTCAGAGATCGGCACCACGAGGTACATACCCAGGGAGAATTTGTTTCTCCCAACGCAACCATACGCATTGTCAGACTCAGCCAGAATAAGATTTTAGTAGAAGAAGTTAGTTAACCCTTTACCAATAAGATGGAAAATTTATCCTTGATATTTTTAATTGTAGGCGGCATTATCCTGCTGCTTATCTTTTTATACTTTGTGCCCGTCAGCCTCTGGATCACAGCCCTTTTCTCGGGTGTACGCGTGGGCTTGGCAGAGCTAATCTTTATGCGTATCCGAAAAGTGCCGCCAAGCCTGATTGTGAACTCTATGATTAACGCTACCAAAGCAGGTATAGACCTAACCACAACAGAACTGGAAACGCACTACCTGGCTGGTGGCAACGTGCCTACCGTTATCAAAGCACTAATATCTGCCGACAAAGCCAACATACCGTTATCCTTTAAGCAAGCCACTGCCATAGATCTGGCAGGCCGTAACGTTTTTGAGGCGGTAACCACTTCCGTTAACCCTAAAGTGATTAACACACCTAACGTGGCCGCTGTTGCCCAAGACGGCATTCAGCTCATTGCTAAAGCACGGGTAACGGTTAGGGCAAACATCAACCAGTTAGTGGGTGGTGCTGGCGAAGAAACCATCCTGGCTCGTGTAGGAGAAGGCATTGTAACTTCAATCGGTTCTTCTGCCTCGCATAAAAGCGTGTTGGAAAACCCTGATATCATTTCTAAACTGGTATTACAGAAAGGGCTTGATGCTGGTACAGCTTACGAAATCCTCTCTATTGATATTGCCGACATAGATGTTGGCGAGAACATTGGTGCAAAGCTGCAAATAGACCAGGCAGGTGCCGACTTAAAAGTAGCAGAAGCAAAAGCAGAAGAACGCCGGGCCATGGCCGTAGCCGTAGAGCAGGAGATGAAAGCCAAGGCACAAGAGGCTCGTGCCAATGTTATTCAGGCAGAGGTAGAAGTACCACAAGCTATAGCCGCGGCTTTCCGTAGCGGCAACCTCGGTATTATGGATTATTATAAAATGCAGAACATCCAGTCCGATACCGACATGCGCAGCTCTATTGCTAAACCAGGAGGCGGTGGCGCAAACTCACCTAAAGAGTAACGCAAACAAATACTTTCATAAGCAACGGCCATACCCAAACAGGTGTGGCCGTTTTGCGTTTTGGCACCAAGTAAGACAACAACATACTATGCCTGTAGCAGTCGCTTAGCCTCTCTATTTTGCTAAGAATTATTAGAATGATATGTTACAACAACAATGGTGAAGAGTAGCCACTGAAAGCTTCCCTCCTTAGACAAGGAGGGGTAGGAGTGGTTTGATACAAAGGCCTTGGCTATCCACAAAATGTATCATTCTTACTGCATAAATGGTGTAACAAGATGATCCTTCAGGCATGATAACGAAATCCCAAGCTTCAGCCAAACGGAAGCAGGTAAAAGCAATCTGGTGTCACATCAGTCCTTAATACAAAGCACTAAAAGCACACAGGCCAGCTACTTTATGGGTAGCTGGCCTGTGTGCTTTATAATTGAGGGGTAGTCTTTCTACTGGCTAAGCGTGAAGGTACGGGTAACGCTGTTATATGGCCCTGGAATCAGGGTGCCATTGTTGTCTACCAGCTCCAGCTTTATTGTGTTCTCGCCCATTGGTAGGCCCTCCATTACGTAAGGCAACCAGCGGTCTAGCATAAACTCGGTTCCGTTTATAGTGGCACGCACTTTATTTCCGTCTGGTGCCAAGTCAGTGTTTACCAAGTAAAAGTCCAGCATCACCTGCTCTGTGTCTGGTCCGGTATACTCTCCTTTCGGGCGGCTATAGAACATATGTGGCGCATTCGTATCAAAACCCATACGCTCCTGCGGACGTCCCACAGTTACAACACGTAAATCGTAAGCGCCTTGGTGCTTCAGGCTTTCGTGGTAAGATCTTGAAAGGAAAGAAAGTATCACGTGGTCACCTTCCTCTAACTCCTTTGTAAATTCAGTTTCGTAATGCGCCGTGTATGGCTCATTGTCCACTATATTATGGATATGCTGCCCTTGATGTGAATTGGCCATGTGCTCTGCATTAGAGTGCGGCGTCATGCGGGTAAGCTGGTAATTCGATAAGTCATAGTCAAACTGAACAGGCCCTGGCTCCACCACGCCACCCGCAGCTGGTGTATTTAGGCGCAGCTGCGACTCTGGATATTTCTGAGAATCATCGAAGGCAAAAAGGCGTAGACCATCTTTAGACATAACAGCACCTACAGGAGTAGGCCCTGCCACCGTCGATCCGGAAGAAACCTGAGATTCGGGATCTTGAGTTTGGCGGGCAGTATCGCAGGCAGTAAAGCCGAGCGTTAATGCCGATGCGAATAACAAATATGTTTTTTTCATCTTTCTGTGGTTTGGTTATGCGAAGTAGCTAATTTAGCGATTTTAATTTTTTGTATATTGCGGACTACGTTACAAAAACGAAAAAGTATACAGGATTTACTATATGAGCGAAATTTTGTTTGATGAAGTGCCTTCTCTAGATCTAGCTGATTTTACGTCGGGAGATGCTGAAAAGAGAGCACAATTTGTAAAGAAATTAGGTGATGCCTACCAGAACATCGGTTTTATAGCTTTGCGCAACCACGGCCTAAGCGATGACCTGACCGAAAGACTATATGCTGCTACAAAAAAGTTTTTTGCCTTGCCAGACGAGGTAAAGCAGAAGTACGAAGTGCCTGAACTGGCAGGCCAGCGCGGCTATGTTGGCAAAGGAAGAGAAAAAGCAAAAGGCTTTAACACAGGCGACTTAAAAGAGTTTTACCATGTGGGCCAGGAACTGAGCGACATACCAGACTCAGATCCGATTAAAGCAGAATACCCAGCCAACATTTGGCCAGCAGAAGCACCAGAGCTGGAAGAGGTTACGCTGGAAGCTTACCGTAAACTAGAGGCAGCAGGCAAGCAGGTATTAAAAGCCATTGCCATACACCTGGAGTTGCCTGAGGACTATTTCGACGAGAAAGTAAAATATGGCAACAGCATTCTGCGCCCTATCCACTACTTCCCGATCGAGGATCCGGATAGCGTGCCTGCCGATGCTGTACGTGCCGCAGAGCATGGCGACATTAACCTGATTACGCTACTCATGGGAGCCAGTGCCGACGGCCTGCAAGTGCTTCGCCGCGATGGCAAATGGATTCCGATTACAGCCTTGCCAGAGCAAGTGATAGTAAACGTAGGCGATATGCTGGCGCGTTTAACAAACAACAAGCTGAAGTCTACGATTCACCGTGTGGTGAACCCACCGCGTGAGCTGATGCACACTTCGCGTTACTCTATTCCGTTCTTTATGCACCCACGCTCCGAAATGGACCTGACTTGCCTGGAGAGCTGCATAAGCGAGCAGGACCCGAAGGCTTACCCAAATGCTACTGCTGGGGAGTATCTGAATGAACGACTAATCGAATTAGGCTTGAAAAAGGCTTAATTATCAACAGTATAAGCGAATAAAAAAGAGAGATAGCAAAAAGCTGTCTCTCTTTTTTTATTTTTATGCCATCATGAAGGCGTTGCGCTACTATATCTTTCTGAAAGACGTGCTGCTATTAGCTCTTACTGCTTTTGGTGGCCCGCAGGCGCACATTGCCATGATGTTTAAGCTACTGGTGCAAAAGCGACGCTATGTAACCGAACAGGAGCTAATTGAGCTGAATGCGCTTTGCCAGATTCTGCCAGGCCCCACTTCTACCCAAACTATTACTGCCATTGGCTTCAAGATTGGAGGCCCTAATCTGGCTTACCTCACGCTAATCGTGTGGCTTTTACCTGCTGCTATTATTATGACGACGGCAGCATTGCTTATCTCTTACCTGCAGGACCAGAACATCTCACTCGATTTTCTGAAGTTTTTACAACCTATAGCCGTTGGTTTTGTCGCCTTTGCAGCTTACATGATCGGCCTAAAAGTAATCTATACCAAAACGGCCACCTTTCTGATGGTGGTATCGGCAATAGTTTCTTACTTCTTTAATTCGCCGTGGGTATTTCCTGGTCTCTTGCTAGCGGGAGGCGCTGTTACGGCACTTCGGTTTAAGCAGCACCCACTTTATGAAAACAAGAAGTTAACGATTGAGTGGGCGAACTTTCTGCTCTTTGTTGGGGTGCTTCTGACGGCTGCCGTTATAGGTAGGGCTACCCATAGCTTACCCGTCAGGCTTTTCGAGAACTTTTACCGCAACGGCAGCTTGGTGTTTGGCGGAGGGCAGGTGCTTATCCCGCTCATGTATACCGAGTTCGTCGATTTTAAAGGATATTTATCAGGAGAAGAGTTTCTCTCAGGTTACGCTGTCGTGCAGGCACTGCCTGGTCCCGTATTCTCCTTTTGCTCCTACATCGGCACGCTTTCTATGCGCAACTACGGCATAGGTGGTCAGCTGATAGGTTCTTTGGTGGCTACGGTAGGTATATTTTTGCCAGGCACCTTCCTCATCTTCTTCGTGATCAGGTTTTGGGATGAACTGAAAAAGTATAGAGTAGTGCGTGCCTCTTTGGAAGGTATAAGCGCTGTAAGTGCAGGCATGGTGGCAGCAGCAGCCATCTTGCTTTACCGCCCCATCGAAAACACACCCTTAAACTTCGGCATCATCGTAGCCACTATTTGCCTGCTCCTGTTCACCCGCATTCCTGCACCTGTTATTATACTTACGGGTTTGATGTTGGGGTTTGTGTTATAAGGAAAGTCAAATTTCTTTTGAGTTGTGTCGCGCAGCCGAGGTCTGGTGCGTAGCGGTTGCACTGGGTTAAGAGGCTTAATTTTTATATTCTTTGGTGTGAACTACTTGTACTACAGCTTTCCCATTATGATACAATATCTCCTTGGTTTGAAAGCCAGCAGAGTCATAGGTAGAGGTAGTTCTTGAATTTGGCGCTTTGGCTACACCTAAGGGAGTGGCAATTTTGTAATTAGTTTTCGTTTGTTTTTCAACCAGTTTGCCGAAGTCATCATAGAGGAAATACTCGTTCTCATAAGTATCCCTGCGGGTCTTTCTAAGTTCTAATAATCTACCTGTCGTGTCGTAGTTATAAACTCCTTTCCAGAGTAAGCCATTGTTCTCTTTTACAAGCAGAGAGTCCTTTTTATTCCCGACATAGGTATAGTAGTTCCACGTCTTAATAGTGTCGCCTTGGGGTTCAATCCTTTCAGCTATTTTCTCCTTTACCAGCCTGTTCTCACTGTCGTAAAAGTAAATCTGCTCAAAGCTAACTGTATCTATGTTAACCAGAGTGTCACTTGTTGTATAAGCGCCTACATGGTTACCTAAATAGTCGTAGATAAGAATGTTCCTTACCCCCATGACTTGCTGGCAACCTCTTCCCCAAACCTTCTCTAGCAGCTTACCCCTCTCATCATAGATGTACCTGATGCAATCGCCCTCCCTACCAATCTCACGAAGGAGTCTGTCGGATGAGTCATAGTATTTTACTGATTTTAAGTTTTCAGGATTATCGGAATTGCTGTGATAGCTTCTCACTACAAATTTAGAGTCAAAGCTTTCCTCTTGCTTTCTCTCCCGACCTTGGCAAGCAACTAATAAGAGTAGTAGCGTTAATATGTAGATTGGTTTCGTCATTGTTATAACCTCCCCCAATAGCTGATCGAAGAAGCTTTTTAATATTTTTTGGGTGTAGATTTTTTATTTCACAAGTATGTAGTAGATAAAACTGCCAAAAGCATTAACAATATTATGAGCAATAATACAAGGAACTATAGAGCCTGCTTTTGCCCTTAACCATGCCAAGGCTATTGCTGCAATTGAGGTAGATGCGAAGATTAAAACTGCCTCTATTCCAGATGCTTGAAGAATATGCAGAATGCCAAAAGGCAAGGCTTGTAAAAATATTAATACCCAAATCCTTTTGCTTGATAGTTTATGCTGTTTTGCATAATATAACATAAACCCGAAGACCAATCCTCTTAACCCTATTTCTTCACCTAATCCAGGCATGGTCGCTTCATACACATAATATTCCAAGCTTCCCAGTTCGGCAGGTGCATTTCCAATCATTCTCGCAATAACAGAAACAGTTATGACGAATAATGCTGTGAGCATAGACATCATGAGCCATTTACCTTTTTTTGGAATTGACAATCCTATTAGCTCTTTAGGCTTTTTGAAAAAGCTTGCAAAAATTAAGGCAACTATAATACTTGTTATCTGTTGTCCCCATCCCATTTCAAGCTCTAGTCCTAATGCTTTCTGAATGACTGAACCTGCTACAATTGAAGCAAAATAGACTACAAATGAGATGATTGCCCAAAGAATTGGTTTTCTTCTTAATGTGGTTAATGATCTTACACCTTGCCAACTTGTATTCATTTTACCATTCTATATTTTCAATATCACCGCACCAAACGGTTTTGCTATGGTGCGTTTATGCACTATAGCTTTGGTTAGCGGTTGTTATTTTTGATAAATTCTGCGAAGTCATCGAATAATTCCGACCAATGGTCTTTTGATTCTCCATTAGGCAAGGTTTCGACATAGCTATGGTTGCTATTAGGATATACCTTGTAAGTGAGGTTGTTCTTTTGTAGTCGAACAAACTCAGATTTGATATAATCAGAGGCTTCGATAGGTACGGCTTCATCATCACTCCCTATTGTTAGGAATATCGGAATCTTTAATTTTAAAAGATTTTCTATTGGTGGTTTATTGATTGCATAGTGCCATTGGTAGGTATTTCCACGAAAAATATCGGTAACTGAATTAGGCTTTTTAAAAACGCGATCCATTCCTGTAAAGTAACTGTCAATTTGGGCTTGCGCCTCTGCAGCGCTTATTTCCCCTTTATGCATTTTCCGCCTTATGAATAAAACATCGTTGAACATTTGTGGAGCTCCGTTTCCTGATGCAAAGCACAGATGGGTTACTTTTTTATTTATGAATGCCAGTCGTGCAGCCACATCGCTACCTTCCGAATGTCCCATCACAGCAACGACTGTAGCTTTTGGATAAATTTTGTTCGTGACATAGTTCAATACTTTGTTAGCTACATCAGCCCTGTCAAGCACATTGTTTCTTTCTATGAATTTAGCACTGGTCGTAAAATGGTCTGTGTTTGCATAATAAGGAACCCCTACTTTCTGGATATAGACAAAAGCATACTCCTTTGGCATACGTTTCATTTCTGACTTAGGGAAATTATTAAAACAGCATTCCACATTGTCTGTACTGCTAATCATGGGGGCTGGCTTAGAACCTTGAAGAAACAGGAATACCTTTGTTTTTTCTATGTTCTCTGGATTATAAATATAAAAGTTGGCAGTATCCCCTTTGTCAATAATGAAATATTCTTTAAGCCCTTGTTGATTAAGTTTCTGCCCATGCAATAGATATGGAAGGAGTAACAAAAACAGTAATACTTTTTTCATTTTTTATCTGTATTAATAACCGCTAACTTCCAGCTAAACGTCACTATCACGTATAGCATACCAAATATAGCAACAAAAAAGGCCACTCAAATTGAGCAGCCTCTTCATTATAATTTCGAAATTCTTACTTCAACACACTTAGCAGATAATCGCCGTAGCCGCTTTTGCGCAGGGGCTCTGCTATGCGTTGCAGTTGCTCTGCGTTGATAAAGCCCATGCGGTAGGCTACTTCCTCTATGGCACCTATCTTTAGCCCCTGGCGCTCTTCTACTACCTGCACAAAGGTGGCAGCCTGCATCAGCGACTGTATCGTGCCCGTGTCGAGCCAGGCGGTGCCGCGGTCTAGTATACCCACCTTCAGCTTGCCCTGGCGTAGGTACTCCTTATTTACATCCGTGATCTCGTACTCGCCCCTGGCGCTTGGCTCCAGGTTCTTGGCTATCTCCACCACGTCATTGTCGTAGAAGTACAGGCCTGGCACAGCAAAGTTAGATTTCGGCTGCTTCGGCTTCTCTTCTATTGATATGGCCACGTTGTTCTCATCGAACTCCACCACGCCGTAGCGCTCTGGGTCGTGCACATGGTAGGCGTACACCACGCCGCCGTCAGGGTCGTTGTTGGCCTGCAGCAGCTTGCTCATACCTGAGCCATAAAAGATGTTGTCGCCCAGCACGAGTGCTACTTTATCATCGCCTATAAAGTCTGCCCCTAGCACAAAAGCCTGCGCCAAACCATTTGGCTCCTCCTGCACTACATAGCTGAAGTTGCAACCGATGCGGCTGCCGTCGCCCAGCAGGCGCTCAAACATGGGCAAATCGTGCGGCGTGGAGATGATCAGGATGTCGCGGATACCTGCCAGCATAAGTGTGGACAGCGGGTAGTAAATCATCGGCTTATCGTACACGGGCATTAGCTGCTTACTTACAGCCAATGTGAGTGGGTGAAGCCTTGTGCCAGATCCTCCAGCTAGTATTATTCCTTTCATCTATTCGTTGTTCGTTACCTGTTGCTCGTTTCCGCCCCTGCTACCTTCCCTGCACAACAATTCCTAATTTTGATTTCTAATTCTTAACTGCCGCTTTTGCGGCCTAGCGGTTCTCGTACTGCTGCTCGTAGTAGGATTTATAGTTGCCAGAGGTTACGTTCTCCAACCACTCCTCATTCTCGAGGTACCAATCTACGGTTTTGCTCAGGCCTTGCTCAAAGGTTACCGACGGCTTCCAGCCCAGCTCCTCCATCAGTTTAGATGAGTCGATGGCGTAGCGCATGTCGTGGCCAGCGCGGTCTTTGACAAACGTGATAAGCTTGCGCGATTGCCCAGCGGGACGACCAAGCTTTTCGTCCATCACATCGCAAAGCAACTCGATCAGGTCAATATTCTTCCACTCGTTAATGCCCCCGATGTTGTAGGTTTCACCAACTTGTCCCCGATGGAAGATATCATCAATGGCACGGGCGTGATCTAGCACGTATAGCCAGTCGCGGATGTTCTCGCCTTTGCCATAAACTGGCACAGAGCGCTCGTTTTTGATGTTATAAATAGCCAGCGGAATCAGCTTCTCAGGGAAATGGTTCGGGCCATAGTTGTTCGAGCAATTCGACACTTTTACAGGCAAGCCATACGTGTGGTAGTAGGCACGCACAAAATGATCTGAGCTTGCTTTGGAGGCAGAGTACGGCGAACGCGGATCGTAGGCAGTCTCTTCTGTAAAGAAACCTTCCGCACCCAGCGAACCATATACTTCATCGGTAGAGATATGGTAGAATACGTGGTTCTGCATATCGTCCTTCCAAAGCTTACGTGCCGCATTCAGCAGGTTTACTGTACCAATTACGTTGGTGTTTACAAAAGAAAGCGGATCTGTGATAGAGCGGTCCACATGCGACTCAGCAGCCAGGTGTATAACCGAATCAAACTGGTAATTCGTGAAAATATCCTCCAGATATGCCGCATCCACTATGTCACCTTTCAGGAAAGTATAGTTTTCCTTGTTCTCTATATCAGAAAGGTTAGCCAAGTTGCCTGCGTAGGTAAGTTTATCAAGGTTGAAGATCTGGTAAGATGGGTATTTGTTTACAAATAGCCTTACCACGTGGGAACCGATAAAGCCAGCCCCGCCTGTAATCAGAATTTTCATGTATTATACTTTAGCAGTTGATTCTTTCAAAGATACTTGCCAGTCCCAAGCGCTCTTCATAGCTTCTTCCAGGGTGCTGGTTGTTTTAAAACCGAGAGCCTCCGTAGCCTTGGCCACATCAGCATAAATTTTAGGCACATCGCCCGCACGACGCGGTCCGATTTTATAATTAAGCTTAACGCCCGTAGCGCTTTCAAAAGCCTTTACAGCCTCTAGTACAGTAGTTCCGTTGCCAGTGCCAATATTAAAGAACTCCAGGCTCTCTCCTTTTTCTTCCAGCAGCCTTTCAACAGCTACCACGTGCGCCTTCGCCAGGTCTACTACATGCACATAATCACGAATGTTGGTGCCGTCTGGCGTATCGTAATCGTTTCCGAATATTGTTAACTGCTCACGCATGCCAATGGCCGTCTGGGTAATAAAAGGCACCAGGTTGCTTGGCACGCCTAGCGGCAACTCTCCTATTTTAGCAGAAGGATGTGCTCCAATCGGGTTAAAGTAACGCAGCGCGATACTCTTTAGGGTGCTACCGCTGGCAGCTACATCTGTCAGAATTTCCTCGCATATCTTTTTGGTGTTACCGTAAGGAGAATTTGCTTTCTGCACAGGCGTTTCCTCTGTTACAGGCAGCGATTCTGGCACGCCATAAACTGTACAGGACGAAGAGAACACAAGCTTATTAACCTTAAACTCTTCCATTACCTGCAGCAGCGCCACTAAAGAACCAACGTTGTTGTGGTAGTACTTCAGCGGGTTCTCTACAGATTCTCCAACTGCTTTGTTTGCTGCAAAATGTATAACACCAACAATGTCTTGCTCCTTTTCGAATACTTCGCGCAATGCTTTGCTGTCGGTACAATCTACGCGATGGCAGGTAACGTTACGGCCAACTATAGCTGCAATACCCTCCAGGGCACTCTCTTCTGAGTTAGAAAAATTATCTACGATGATAGGCTCATAGCCTGCCTCTACTAGTTCTACTACTGTATGAGAGCCTATGTAGCCCGCACCTCCTGTTACTAAAATTTTCTTCATTATAGTTTTACCTTATTACTTTACTGCCCCAGCTATCTACTAAAATAACTATATTTTGTTGCACTAATATTAAAAAAAGAGTAGATATTCAATATTATTTTTATGTTAGCAACATAACTAAAATTCTGCAGCCATGCTACAAAACTGCTCTTACAATCCGATCCTTGCCGAACAGGTCTTTTACCACTTCGGCCTGCGCAAATCCTTTTTCCAGGAGTAAATCTTTTGTTTCTGTACCATAGCGTTCGTTTATCTCAAAGTATAATTTACCGCCTTTCCGCAGAAGCCCTGTGCCCAAATCAGCTATTCTTATATAATATTTTAGTGGGTCTATATCTGGAACAAATAAAGCCAGGTGAGGCTCGTATTCCAGTACGTTCGGTCGCATCTGCTGCTTTTCCTCCTCCAGCACATAAGGCGGATTACTGGTGATCACATCCAGGGAATTTGACTCTATTCTTTGCACAGGTGCAAACACATCCTGCTGCAGCCACTCCACAGGCAAATTATACTTAGCGGCATTGGCCTTTGCTATTTCTATTGCTCCTTCAGATATTTCAAGACCATAAACTTTACTGGCAGGCAAGTTAGCAGCCAACGCCAACGGTATACAGCCGCTGCCCGCACAGATGTCTAGTATCCGCAGGTGCTGCTGCCCTTTATGCTCTTTCAAAATCAGGTCCACCAGTTCTTCGGTTTCTGGCCTCGGAATCAGCACACGTTCATCTACCTGCAACTCCAGCCCATAAAAGTGCGCCACGCCCAACACATACTGCACAGGCTCCTGTTTCTGCAACCTATGCACAGCCGCAGCAATTTTTGCTTCCTGGTCCGTGCTTACCGCCTCCTGCTTTCCCAAACTCAACTGCAGCCGCGATTTTTGCAGCACATGCTCCAGCACCAGCTGTGCCACCGCACCAGCCTCTGGCTCAGGGTAAACACCTGCTATGCTTTGCCTTATCTGCTCTTGTACCTCCTGAACTGTAGCCACAACTATACTTTGTTTTGTTTTAGGTATCTTTGCAAAAGTAACTCATTTTGAGTTCTGAGTCACGAATTACGAGTTCTGAGTTAAGTATAGTTTTATCTTAACCATACAGGCGCGCTCAAATTAACTCGGAACTCGAAACTCATAATTCGGAACTGAATTGATAGACAAAAATTACATGCGGCGTGCGCTAGAGCTGGCAAAGCTTGGCAATGGTTATACCTCTCCTAACCCAATGGTTGGCTGCGTGGTGGTGCACCAGGGGCAGATTATTGGTGAAGGCTGGCACAAACAGTACGGCGGGCCGCATGCAGAGGTAAATGCCATTGCTGCGGTTGAAGATAAAAGCCTGCTACCCAAAAGCCGTGTGTATGTAACGCTGGAACCCTGCTCGCACTATGGCAAAACACCACCCTGCGTCGATCTACTGATAGACAGTGGCGTGAAAGATGTGGTGATTTGCAACACCGATTCAAACCCACTAGTAGCTGGTCGCGGCATAAAAAAGCTGTTAGATACGGGTGCAAAGGTGAGGATAGGCGTGCTGGAGGAGGAAGGACTAGAGCTGAACAAGCGCTTTTTTACGTTTCTTAGCCAAAAGCGCCCTTTTTTAGTTTTGAAGTGGGCCGAAACTGCCGATGGTTTTATAGCAGGTCCTGATTATCAGCCTGTCCAGATCAGTAGTTTGCTGGCAAGGCGGCTGGTGCACAAATGGCGATCAGAAGAACAGGCCATTATGGTGGCAACCCGTACGGCGCTACACGATAACCCTCGATTAGATGTTC
Organism: Pontibacter harenae; assembly: GCF_020907245.1. Taxonomy (GTDB): domain Bacteria; phylum Bacteroidota; class Bacteroidia; order Cytophagales; family Hymenobacteraceae; genus Pontibacter; species Pontibacter harenae. The sequence continues at coordinate 61,108 of NZ_JAJJWH010000001.1, forward strand.
GTTTCTGGAGCGGCAAAAGCCCGTTACGTATTGTGATAGACCGGAACCTGACGCTGCCTGAGCACCTGCACTTATTTGATAAAAGTCAGCCAACCATCGTTTACAGTTACAAAAAGCAGGAGCAGGCACATGAGAATTTGCAGTTTGTACAGCTTCAGGCCGAAGAGCCTTTTCTGCCTCAGCTAATGCAAGACCTGCACCAGCGCAATGTATTATCTGTGATGGTAGAAGGCGGCACTTTTTTGCTGGAAAGCCTCCTGCAAGAGGGACTTTGGGACGAGGCTTTGATACTTAAAAGCCTCAGCAAAACATTAAGTACAGGCATAAAAGCACCAGCTATGAACTATGGCAAACTGCACGAAACGCAAACCATAGGTAGTGATAATTTGTTTTATTACCGCAAGCAGTAGGTGCTGGTTTCTGAAGATTCAACAGCTCGAAAGCACTTTCGCAGTTTGTAGTTTGATACTCGTATTAAAGAGGCCGTTGTTGTGTGTTTTCACCAACAACCAAACAGTAAAAAATGACAGCAAGGACAAAGGCATTAATTTTGCAGAGAACCTTATGCCCACGTCAGCACTTAAATAATATTAGCATATTAACACATTACCCATTTAGCACATTACATTCAACTATTCATAATTCAGTCATTCAATATTAACCACATGGCAGAATCACTTATCGTAGACCAAGACCTCAGCAAAGAGGAGAAATATAAAGCGCTGCTTCCGCAGATAGAAGCCTTAGTAACAGGCGAAACAGACCTGATTGCCAACATCTCTAATTTAGTAGCCGCCCTTAAACAAGGCTTCGGCTTTTTTTGGGTAGGCGTATACTTCAATAAAGAGGGGCAGCTGGTGCTAGGGCCATTTCAGGGGCCAATTGCCTGTACGCGTATACCTTACCACAAAGGCGTTTGCGGTGCCTGCTACACGCGCCAGGAAACCATACTTGTGCCTGATGTAGAAGCATTCCCTGGACATATTGCCTGCAGCAGCGACTCTAAATCAGAAATTGTAGTGCCTGTAATAAAAGACGGAGAGGTAAAACTCGTTCTGGATGTAGACAGCGACAAACTCAACGATTTTGACGAAGTAGACCAGCAGTACCTGGAGCAGCTGATGCAGTTGGTGGCCAGTTGGTATTAAGAGCCTTCGCTTTGCAGACGTTCGCAGTGCGCGCAGCTCCTGCCAGCGTCTGCACCAATAGCCGTTGCTTCGCTCATAGGTTTGAAAGACACAAAAGGTCTGCCTTAGCCACTGTCGTCTCTGGGATGGATAAATTTTTGTTCCCTTATTTCCTTGTACACTAACTATACTTGAGTTTGACTCAACCCAATGATGAAAAAGAGCTTCTATACCCTTATCCTTTTTTCTACTACTGCACTATTAACCTTCTCCTGCTCTAAGTCGGTAGAAGTTACGTCTGTAGATGTGCCTGTCGGTACAGAATTCAGCATTTGCCTGGATGCCCCCGAAGACACTGCCCAGACAGCCAAATTCTTTTACTCTATTTCATTTAAAACCAAAACCAACTTCAGGTATACCACAGAAGGCGCTTTATCACCAACTACTGTTACTGCTGAAAATTGCTATCGACAGAACAAAATGCAGTATAATGAAATAGCTTATTCTCCTGAAACAATGGAGGCCATTCGGAATATAAGCAATCAGAATATCGATACGCTTGTTGTCACGATCTATAACGACCCACTGTTGGAGCCAAAAAGCTATGTTGCTGAAAAAATCTTCACCTCCGAGGATCTACAGTAACAGTTATTCGTTGATTGTTTTTGGTTAATCGCTGATAGGCACTTACGTCTTACTTCGTGTAACACTAGCAGATGCTCGTAGATTCTATAAAACAAAGGCCGCTGATATAGCTATATCAGCGGCCTTTGTTTTATGAGTATGGTAATCTTTTATTTGAATCTCCTATCCAAACAGCGTAGGTGTTGCTGTTTTAAGTTGTGCGATAACGGTTTGGCCACCTTTTGTTTTCTGGCCTAGCTGCACTTTCACTTCGGTATCTAAAGGCACAAAAACGTCTACTCTAGATCCGAACTTAATAAAGCCGAACTCCTCGCCCTGGCTTACTTCGTCGCCTTCGCTTACATACCAAACTATTCGGCGAGCCATAGCGCCAGCAATCTGGCGGAACAGCACTTCGGGGCCAGCAGTAGATTCTACTACTACCGTGGTACGCTCGTTCTGCGTGCTAGACTTAGGGTGCCACGCTACAAAATAATTTCCTGGGTGGTACTTGAAATACTTTACAATACCAGAAATAGGGTTACGCGTTACGTGCACGTTTATCGGCGACATGAAAATCGAGATCTGCTTACGCTTATCCTTAAAGTACTCTGGCTCCTCAATTTCTTCTATCACCACCACTTTACCATCGGCTGGCGCTATCAGCAAATCTTCGTGCAGCAGTATGTTACGGTATGGGCTACGGAAAAACTGTAGAATAAGCAGGAAGAGAACAACAGAAACAGCTGAGAAAATTCTGTTAAAGGTATTGTTGTCTGCATTAAAGTTGTAGAGCAGTAAATTCAAAACTACTAAAATCAACAACGTAAAAAATAAAATTCTTCTTCCTTCCTTATGAATTTTCATCAGTAATAACTTTTGCCGCAGGCATTTATAAAACTTATAACAGCCCATCCAGTTTCGTAGATGGGCTGTTATCATTCAAAATTATAGAAACTTTCGATTATTCTTATAAAAATATTTTAATTAGAAACCACCACGGTACTTATACGTCATGGCTACCTTGTCTATCGCCACTATATAAGCTGCTATGCGCATAGGCACATTATACTTTTTAGAGGCTGCATATACACGCTCAAACGACTCCTTCATAATACGCTCCGCACGCTCATTTACGCGGTTCAGCGTCCATTTGAAGCCCATACGATTCTGCACCCACTCAAAGTAAGACACTGTTACACCACCCGAGTTTGCCAGGATATCCGGCACTACCATTATGCCTTTTTCGTTGATGATGTTGTCTGCTTTATACGATGTAGGCCCGTTAGCTCCTTCTACAATCAGCTTTGCCTTGATTTTATCTACGTTCTTAATCGTGATAACATCTTCTACAGCAGCAGGCACCAGCACATCCACATTCATTGTCAGCAACTCGTCTGGATTTATTTTCTCGGCCTCTTTATAACCTTCCAAACGTCCGTTGTGGTCATTTTTGTACGCGATGGCTTCTTCTATATTAATGCCGTTGTCGTTCCAGTAAGCACCGCTTACATCGCTGATACCCAAAATTTTCACACCGCGCTCTGCCATTAGCTTAGCAGCCCAGGCACCCACGTTACCAAAGCCCTGCACCACAGCAGTAGATTGCGCTGGGTTCATTTTAAGCTTGGCCATAGCCGCCATAGCCGATACCATAACGCCACGGCCGGTAGCTTCTACACGACCTAAAGAGCCACCCAATACTAGAGGCTTACCCGTTACCACACCATGTACTGTAGAGCCTTTCAGTTTTGAGTATTCGTCCATCAGCCAGGCCATTTCGCGCGGACCTGTACCCATATCTGGTGCAGGAATATCCTGATCGGGACCAAAGATATCTATCAGCGAAGAAGTATAGGCTCTTGTTAAACGCTCTATCTCGCCAGACGACATAGAATACGGATCGCAGACAATACCGCCTTTGGCTCCACCGTAAGGGATGTCTACTACGGCGCACTTCCAGGTCATCCAGGCGGCAAGGGCTTTCACCTCGTCCAGAAACACATCGGGGGCATAACGGATACCGCCTTTCGATGGCCCAAGAATGTTAGAGTGAATAACACGGAAGCCTTCAAACACACGCACTTTACCGTCGTCCATTGTTACAGGCACATTTACGATTACCTGGCGGGTTGGAGACTTTAGCACGTTATAAGTTTCATCATCAAGTCCAAGCACTTCAGCAGCAATATTGAAGCGCGACATCATCGATTCGAACGGGTTTTCCCGATCTTTAATCGGCGCTGGTTCTTTGTACAGCATCATGTAAGCAAATTTTAATCGTGATTAATAGTTAAATATGTAGGTAGTTTAGCAGGGCTAATTTATGTAATTTAAACTGACAACTTTCTAGTTTCAGTTTAAACAAAATCAGATCACTTTCAGGAAAGCAACTATGAACGGAATGACCATGAGCAGGCTATCGAAGCGGTCGAGGATGCCGCCGTGGCCTGGCAGTAAAGTACCAGAGTCTTTCACACCCAAACTGCGTTTCAGCAGCGACTCCACCAGATCGCCCAGCACTCCGAAAATGGCCACAATCAATCCAATCCCAATCCATTGGTAAAGCACCAGATCTGTAAAGAACAATGCCAGCACATAAGCTACCAACAAAGTAACAACAGTACCGCCAGCCCATCCTTCCCAAGTTTTGCCTGGAGAAATCCGCTCAAATAATTTATGTTTCCCAAAAGATTTGCCGAAAATGTAAGCACCTGTATCGGCAGCCCATATCAGGAACAAAACGCCCAAGATAGGCTGCCAACTGTATGCGCCCCGCAAGTAACCTAGCAAATGCAGCAACCCGAATGGCCCTGCCACATATACTACGCCTAATAAGGTAAATGAGATATTCGTAAACGGTTGAGGCTTCTTGCGGTACATCTCCAGTATCAGCGAAAGGAAAAGCACAGGCAGCGAAAGGTATAGCAGCGTAGCTGGAATCAGCTCCTTTATCACCAGAAAGACGGAAACAAAAAGAAGCCCGCTCAATACTAACCCTAAGGTTCTGTTTGGCTTTATACCTTGTGTGGCTACCAGCCTATAAAACTCGGCCACCCCCAGCAGCGTGAGTGCCAGAAAAAGTAGGAAATAGGTCCATTCGCTAAACCAGATGCCTCCTATAAATACGGCTCCACCCAATACTCCTACTATTATTCGCTGACTTAGATTGCTGAGGGTAGATATTTTGTTGCTCATGAAAAGATGCTAAAGCGGCCTGGGCAGGCGAAATGGTATCGGTTTATAGTTTATATTTTGTCCTGATCATCTCCTCGATCAGGTTCTGCATCGTCTATACTCTCCTGCCGTACTGGCAAGGCAGAAAAACGCTGGTAAAGGTAGTAAATAACTGCAGCACTTAACACCAGCGATACAAGCACACTATACCATGGCATAGGCTCTGTGCTCTCCACATCAACGTCTATTCTGCCAGTTTGCTGCAGGTAAAGTAGAAATACAGTAAAGCCGTTGTTCACGAAGTGTGCCACCATCGGTACAATTATTCTGCCCGACCAGAAGTATAGGTATCCGAATAAGGCGCCTAGTATAACGCGTGGCACAAATCCGAAGAACTGCACATGTATGGCACTAAACACAATAGCTGCCAGCCAGATGGCCACATGCTGGTTATCGACCCAACGGTACAATTGCCGCTGCACCACGCCTCTAAACACCAGCTCTTCGCCAATGGCTGGAATAACCGCTATAACCAACAAGCCTAAAAACAACCTGGTCTCTGTGCCGAAGTTCGCGATCAGTTTTGTTAGTTCTGCCAATTCTTCCTCTTTTGCACGGGTCCATTGTTCGAAACCACGCATAAAATCTGGGAAGTCGAAATTTACATTCCAGTCTATGATTACAGAGTTTACGGGCATAATGAGTATAATCAGCAGGCCGCTTAGCAGCACGAGCCCCAGCATAGGCGCTACCTTCCAGCTTAAATGTGGTCCTATTTTGTGCCCCATGCCCTTAATGAGGTAAAGCGGGGCAATCACAAAAGAAATAAACTGTACCACCCCCTGAAACATCAGCATAGCATCAGGGCCTTGCGGATGCGTGGCGGGGTCTAGCATAACGCCTGTCATGTCCATAAAGCCGATGCCAAAGACAGGCTCTACAAGTAAAGCAAATATAAAAGTGGCCACAAAATAGCCACCCAGCATAAAGGCTAGCAATAACAGCAGCACCCAAACAGGGTGTGTATCTTTAGAGATGAAACCTTTCATAGGTGAGTTTAGGTTTTATTGACGTAAATTTACGCGAAAAATAGATTTTGTTTTGGTAAAGATAGCGAACATAGAATTGGGTGAATTTCCGTTGTTGCTGGCACCGATGGAGGACGTAAGCGATCCGCCGTTCCGAAAGGTGTGTAAGGCCAATGGCGCAGATTTAATGTATACCGAGTTTATTTCCTCTGAAGGTTTGATACGTGATGCAGCCAAAAGTGTGCAAAAACTCGATATTTTCGACTACGAACGCCCTATAGGCATACAGATTTTCGGCTCTGACATAGACTCCATGCGGGAAGCTGCCATTGTATCTGCACAGGCTGGCCCCGACCTGATTGACATTAACTATGGCTGCCCTGTTAAAAACGTAGCCTGCAAGGGAGCGGGAGCGGCACTGCTGCGCGACATACCTAAGATGGTGAAGATGACGGAGGAGATTGTAAAATCGACAAACCTGCCCGTTACTGTTAAAACCCGCCTCGGTTGGGACGAAAACACCAAAAATATAGTGGAAACTGCCGAGCGCTTGCAGGATATAGGTATACAGGCGCTAAGTATACACGGCCGCACACGTGTGCAGATGTACAAAGGCGAAGCCGACTGGACGTTGATTTCCGAGGTAAAGAATAACCCTCGCATGAAAATCCCGATTTTCGGAAACGGTGATATTGATACGCCGCAGAAGGCGCTAGAGTACCGCAACCGCTATGGCGTAGACGGCATCATGATCGGCCGTGCCTCTATCGGTTACCCGTGGATTTTCAATGAGATAAAGCACTACATGAAAACAGGCGAAATGCTGCCTGGCCCAACACTGGAAGAGCGTGTAGCCGTTTGTCGCCAGCATTTCACGCACTCGCTGGAGTGGAAAGGTGAAAAGCTAGGTATTTTTGAGATGCGCCGTCACTATACCAATTACTTCCGTGGTCTGTCGCACTTCAAGCCCCTGCGCATGCGCCTCGTGCAATCCGAAGACATTCAGGAAATCTACGATACACTGGAAGAAATTGCTCAGACGATGAGCTATGTTTAAAGTTAGAGAGTTTAGGGGTTAGAGGGTTAGAGAGTTGTGTGCCTGTAGCTAAGGGTTGAACTGTTGAATAGGAGTGACTTGAAAATTTTCACTCTTAAACACTTTAACTCCTAAACTCTCTAACTTTTTAAATTTCTACCTTTCTAACTTATAGCCACTCTCTAAATCTCTAATTCCTAAACCCTCTAACTTATCAAATCTCAAGTTTCTTCCGCTCCAGAAAAAACCGCTTCTTCGCCACTTGTGTGGCTACTGGTGGTGGTGCTTACTTTTATCTGGGGCACCTCGTTTATACTTATAAAAAAGGGCCTCACGGTTTTTTCTTCGGATGAGTTGGGTGCTTTGCGGATTATTATTGCCAGCGCATCGCTGCTGCCTTTTGCAATAAGGAACCTGCGCAAGGTGGAGCTGCACCGCTGGCGTTTTTTGTTTGCGAGTGGTTTACTGGGCAACCTATTCCCCGCCTTTCTGTTTGCCTATGCCGAAACGCGTTTGGCCAGTGGCTTGGCAGGTGTCCTTAATTCACTTACGGCTCTATTCACGCTGCTGATCGGAGCTGCTTTCTTTCACCAGCGCATTACGTGGCTGCGTATGATGGGCATTTTAGTAGGTATAGCGGGCACCGCCATGCTTATCTTTTCTGGTAACGGCCAAGCTGATCTTGATAATAAGTTCTATGGCTTATACATTGTAGTAGCTACCATTTGCTACGGCGGCAGTGCCAACATCATCAAGTATAAGTTGCAAGGTATAAACCCTGTGGTTATGTCGAGTTTGGCACTCCTGACGGTGGGGCCATTGGCTACTGCCTATCTTTTCACCACCGATGCTGTGGAGAAACTACAGCATGCCCCTCAGGCGTGGGAAGCGCTTGCTTACATTGCCACCCTTGCTATTTTCAGTACCGCTATTGGCCTGATCCTCCTCAACAAACTGATTCACGTTTCCACACCGTTATTTGCCAGCACCACAAATTACCTTATACCCATAGTGGCCCTCATGTGGGGCGTACTTGATGGCGAAACTATTCAACTGTGGCACTACCTCGGCATGGTCGTTATCCTGATAGGAGTGTTTATTGTGAATAGGGCGAAGTAGCGTGTTGTTAAGCATCTGCTGCTTTATAATTTGCACCTTATCCAAGGTCAACACTAGTCTCCTTCGTACCTATTTTAAAGACATAGCTTCTGCTAAAATCACCCCCACCAAAAGCAGATTTCTTATTTTAGGTTTTTTTTGCTTATTTAGGGGTTATCCTAATCTGACACGCTCCTTAAATGAAGCTTTACAAAACGCTATTAGTCTTTGTTACACTCCTGGTACTATCGCTACAAATACAAGCGCAGGACAATAAAGCAGCTATTGAAGAACTGAAACTACAGGTTGTAAACGATACAGCCTTCACCCTTCGCACCACAAACGAGGCTGGCAACCTGATAAAGTTTAGTGGTCCGCTTCCTACCCGCATTAACGGCACACAGCAAGAACTTGTGTTTGTAGATGGCGAAACGCAATTCTCAGTACCTGAACCTGCCAACCTGGTGCAGGTAAGCGCAAACCTTGGCACCCATACGCTTGCCCGCCTCTACCGCCTCGACGACGAAGCAGAACGAGGCCTGCAGGAGTTTCCTATGTGGTTGTCCATTTTGCCGCCGCTTATTGCCATTGTGTTAGCCCTTATTTTCAGAGAAGTATTACTGGCACTTTTCGCTGGTGTTTGGATAGGCGGCTTCGTAATTTATGGGTTATCTTTTAAATCTGTTTTTACAGGGTTATTGGCCGTAGGAGATACCTACCTGCTACACGCCCTCACAGATGCTGACCACGTATCTGTTATCATTTTTTCGATGCTTATAGGGGGCATGGTAGCTATCATTTCTAAAAACGGAGGCATGGCTGGGGTGGTGAACCTTCTTTCACGATACGCCCGATCCGCAAAGAGCTCGCAGGTAGTTACCTGGTTTTTAGGTGTCGCCATCTTCTTCGACGATTATGCCAACACCCTTATAGTGGGCAACACGATGCGCCCTGTAACAGATCAGTACCGCATCTCCCGAGAAAAACTAGCTTATCTTGTAGATAGCACGGCGGCTCCTGTTGCCGCTATTGCCTTTGTAACCACTTGGGTGGGTGCCGAGCTCGGCTATATCAAAGATGCTGCAAGCACACTAGGCATAGAAGAAGGCGCTTATTCCCTGTTCTTTCACTCGCTGGAATATGCTTATTACCCTATCCTTACCTTGATCTTTATGCTGATGCTGATTCTGATGAACCGTGACTATGGCCTGATGCACAAAGCAGAAGTGCGAGCCCGCACAACAGGAGCAGTAAGTGCCGTACGCTTAGATAGAAAAGGAGAGGAAAAGCAACAACAGGAAATGGCAGAGTTTGAGCCCGTTGACCCAAATCGCACTCGAGCCGTTAATGCCCTGTTGCCTGTGCTTACTGTTATACTCGGTACAGTAGTCGGCCTGCTTTACACAGGCTACAACGATGCCACCTGGGCCGATGCCAGCCTCGGCTTTTTCCGAAAGCTTTCCATTACCATTGGAGATTCAAACTCTTATGTAGCACTTATCTGGGCATCTCTGACAGGTGTTATCATTGCTGTTGTACTTACGGTCAGTCAGCGTATCATGAGCCTTACCGAAACCATGGAATCATTGGTGGCAGGTTTTAAAACCATGTTGCCAGCTATACTTATACTTGTGCTGGCATGGTCGCTTGCATCGGTTACACAGGAACTTTATACCGCAGAATACCTGACATCTTTATTCTCAGGCAACATTTCGCCTCAGTTTCTACCCGAAATCACGTTCTTCTTAGCGGCTATCATTGCTTTTTCTACAGGCTCTAGTTGGGGTACTATGGCTATTCTTTACCCGCTCATGTTGCCGGCAGCCTGGTATGTATGCCAGATGCAGGGCATGAGCTTAGAAGAAACTATGCCAATCATCTATAACGTCATCTCGGTTGTGCTGGCAGGGTCTGTTTTCGGCGACCACTGTTCTCCAATCTCCGATACGACAATCTTGAGCTCTCTGGCCTCAGGCTGCAATCACATAGACCATGTTAAAACGCAATTGCCTTATGCAGTTACAGTAGCCCTTGTGGCAAATATTGTATGCACCAACCTCGCTAGCTGGGGTGTGCATTGGTTATTAGTATACGCCATAGGTGCGGCTATTCTTTGGTGTATAATCAGGCTCTTAGGAAAGAAAAGTGAACTAGACACAACCTTAGCTTAAGCTATAAAGCAAGAGGGGCAGCTAATAGCTGCCCCTCTTGCTTTATAGCTTAAGCTCATAAAAGTCATGTACAATTGCCCTGGCTCCAAAACTCTCCTTGTTCTGTATCAGGTTCTTGTTCAGATAACGCCCCTGCTGCTCCGTAGAAATGCCAAAGCTAAAGTACTTCTTATGAGCGTACTCTCTTGTAAGTAAATGGTCTACTAGCACATCCAAAGCACCAACCTCTCGCCCCCTGGCGGTCGTACTGATATATTGGCAATGCGCTACCGTGGCAGCCTCATATACCACAATACCCGCTATTATTTCAGTAGCCTCACAAACGGTGTACAATTTAATGTTACTGGGAAAGAATGAAGCCAAGCTTGTAATCTCTTCTGCTGTATGGGTGGGCTGTGTATTGTATTTCTCCTGCAGCAGCTGTCGTTCCAGCTCCATAAAGCTGGCATAATTTTCACTTCTTCTAATATCCAGAGAAAAGCGTTGCGCTTGCTTTATCATTCTATTGCGCAGCATAGTATAAAGCAACTGGCTCTGCATATCGATTACAGAACTCACGTCTCTTCTGTAAAGTATGGCTTCGCTTCTAAAAAGAGCATAAAGATCTTCTTCCGCAGGAATTTGGTGGTAGATGGAAGGGATAACCTTATACTTTAGGCGCTGGAAACCAAGCTGCTTAAAGTACAGCCGCATCGCCTCGAAAACATCTAGCATGACAGCCGCAGTCATTTTTTCTCCACTGATTATACCGCCGTAGCTAAGCCCTCCGTGTGAATGAATCTCTTCACCAGTCTCATTTGAAGGCAAAAACCCTATCAGCTTGTCCTTTTTGTAAAACAGCAGCGAGTGGTCACGAAACCGATCAGCATGGTACTCCATATAGTCTCGACGAAACATAAAGGTGCCGTTCTTAGAGGCATCCACAAAGGCATCCCATGCAGCTTTATGTTCAGCACTATACTTTATTACTTCTACCATAATTCAGAAGAAATCTGACACAGGACTTTTAGACAAAGGAAAACAGAGACCATAACTGCTAAGCTTCGCTACAACTTCCCAACTTTCTAACTCTTTAACTTCTATCGGTTCAGCACAATACGAAATGTAGTACCTTTACCTATCTCAGACCATTTCACGAACAACTTACCATCGTGGTAATTATCGATAATGCGCTTAGCCAGGGCCAAACCTAATCCCCAGCCACGCTTTTTGGTGGTATAGCCAGGCAAGAATACTGAATCTAGCTTGCTCTTCGGAATACCTTTGCCAGTATCGGTAATATCTACGGCTATACTGGCTTTACCCAACAGCTCCATCTTTATCGTTATACTTCCTCTTCCTTCCATGGCATCCACAGCATTTTTGCAGATGTTCTCTATCACCCAATCAAATAGCGGAATATTTACTTTGGCCGTAATATCTGGCGAAAAAGTAGCGTAAACATTTAACTCAACTTTCTTTGATATGCGGTTCTGAAGATAATTGATAGCATTTTCAGTTACCTGCAGAACGTTCTCGTCGCGAAGCAGCGGCACAGAACCAATGTTAGAAAAGCGCTCTGTAATTACCTCCAGCCTACGAATGTCTTTCCCCAACTCCTCTATGATAGGCTCATGCTCAAACTTAGGGCTCGACTTTATATACTCGTACCAGGCCATAAGCGACGATAGCGGCGTACCTAGCTGATGTGCCGTTTCCTTTGCCAGCCCTACCCACACACGGTTTTGCTCGGCACGGCGAGAGTAGCTAAAGGCGAAGTAGGCCATTAGGGCAAAACAAGCAATTACAATTAGTTGCACGTAAGGGTAAAAACGCAACTGCGACAGCAAGGCCGAGTCTTTATAAAAAACATAATTAACGCTTCCCTCTGCCCAAGGTACCTCAATAGGAAGGTGTTGCGCCTTCATCTTTTTAATTTCGCGCTGTAATAGCTGATTTTTTCGCTTTTCTGAAATGTTTTCGGGCATACTGATGTTCTTAGAATCAAGTATGTTCTCGTGCTCATCAGTCAGAATAACAGGCACTGTGTTGTTAGCAGAAAGGATTTCTTCCTCTATAAACACAATATTATCGTCGCTGGGCGCATTAATCATGTAGCGAAGCCCTTTAGCATATAGCTGCACGAGTTCTTGCTCCCTTTGCGATAACTTGCTAACTAAAATGTTTGTATAGGTAATGGTTAAAGCACCAATAAACAGGGCGACAATAACTACGATCAGTTTTATCCTGTTCTTCTGAGAATAGATTGAAAGCATGCAGATTACACGAAAATTATTTGAATTTAGTATAAATTGATGAATTAAGGACAAGTATGGTTTCATTTTAAAGAAAATGAGCCGTAAATTTGCGCTTAAGTATTCCGTACACTATTATGCTTCAGAACTTTAAAGCAATCAGCCTATCTTATAAGAAAGCACCGCTGGATATCAGGGAGTTGATTGCCTTAGATGAAACCTCATGCAGGCTGTTTCTACAGTCGCTCAAGAGCTTTATTCAAGCTTCTGACATACTCGTTCTTTCTACCTGCAACCGCACCGAAGTATACTATAACTCCGACAAAGACTATAGTACAGAGATTGTAAAGCTGCTTGGTATTACGAAGGGCATCGAGAATATTTCCCAATACTTGGATTACTTCACCATCCTAAACGAGCACGACGATGCCGTTCAGCATCTTTTTGATGTGTCGATGGGGCTGGAGTCGCAGGTGGTAGGAGATATGCAGATTTCGAACCAGGCAAAGCAGGCTTACCAATGGGCTGCCGACAACGAGACTGCTGGTCCGTTTCTGCACCGCCTCATGCACACGATCTTCTTCACGAATAAGCGTGTAGTACAGGAAACCTCTTTCCGCGATGGTGCCGCCTCTACTTCTTATGCTGCTATCGAACTGATTGAAGAGCTTACAGCTGATACAGTGGCAGATCCTGCCATTCTGGTGGTTGGTTTAGGTGAGATTGGCGCCGATGTAGTTCGTAACCTGAAGGACAGCGGCTATACGAACGTAAAGATTTCTAACCGCACGCAAGCAAAGGCAAAAGCACTGGCAGAGGAATGTGGACTAGAGGTACTTCCGTTTGAGGATATAGTTAAAGGCATGAAGGAAGCAGACGTTATTATTTCGTCTGTGGCCCGCGAAACTCCTTTCTTCACAAAGGAAATGGTAAAGCGCCTGGATGTGCTTACGTTCAAGTTCTTCATCGACCTTTCAGTACCTCGCAGCGTAGAGCCTGATGTAGAGACGGTGCCAGGTGTGCTGGTTTATAACATCGATACCATCCAGAATAAAGCTTCCGAAGCTTTACAGCGCCGTATCAGCTCTATTCCTAAAGTAAAAGAAATCATTACCGAGTCTATAGATCAGTTTAATGATTGGTCGAAGGAGATGATGGTTTCGCCAACTATAAACAGGCTGAAGAATGCCCTTGAGACAATCCGCCAGGAAGAGTTGGTACGCTATATGAAGAAGCTCGGCCCTAAAGAATCAGAGCTAGTAGAAAACATCACAAAATCGATGATGCAGAAGGTACTTAAGCTGCCTGTACTACAACTGAAAGCCGCGTGCAAGCGTGGAGAGGCAGATACCTTGATAGATGTACTTAACGACCTCTTCGACCTCGAAAATCAAACTGTTGACTCACAGTAATTTAATACTAAACAAAAATTTAAAAGCTGGCCTAAAAGCCAGCTTTTTTTATGCCCTTCCCTATTGCTCAATTATCATATTTATATATACATTTACAGCAACACTCTTTAAGCACAAAGAAATGCCTGTATAGTCAAACTCCTTTACAAGGTTTCCACGTAGCCGCGCAACACCTTATCTATCTATAACCACTTAAAACTGTTTGAAAACTATGAAAAAGCAATTCTCCCTGCTCGCCCTTATGGCTGTTATCCTGTTTAGCGCGTGCTCTAAAGAGCCTAATTATTTCTCTCACACTCCTGTAGTGCTTCATAAGAAGCAAAAGGCTGAAGCCACGGCTACAACTAAAGAAGAGGCTGTTATAACTGTAGAGGCTTTGCCTACCACAGAAGCTACAGCTACAACAGACGAAGAAACAACTGTTACAGCTTCGGTTGTTGCCATACCTGCTGTAGTTAAGCCTAAACTAAGCACATCAGAGGCTACCACCGCTGTTGCTGCGGAAAATGCAATTACCAAGAAAGAAGTAAAGCATGCTATTAGAGAAGCTAAAAAAGAGCTTAAGGAAGCCACCAAGCAAGACGCTGGCGGTGGTGGTACTGGTAAAAGCCAGTTAGTAGCGCTTATTCTGGCAGCCTTGATAGGTGCACTTGGTATACACCGTTTCTATTTAGGCTATACCACTATTGGTATTATTCAGATTCTAACATTGGGTGGCTGCGGCATTTGGGCTTTGATAGACCTTATCAGAATCATCACCGGCGATTTGAAACCAGCTAATGGCGATTACTCGGAAAAACTTTAAGCAACAGCTAAAGGCCAACATTTACTGGAACAGTACGAAAGTATTTGGTTTGCTAGTTTTACCGTTAGTGCTCCTGCTCTTGCCTGCCACTTTTTTCGATGAAGGGCAGTCTATTTGTTTGAGCATGCTTTTGGCAAATACAGAATGCTACGGCTGCGGCATGACACGTGCTGTTATGCACCTGATTCACCTAGAGCCAGAGCAGGCATTATACTACAACAAGCTTTCTTTTGTAGTGCTTCCGTTACTTGCCTTTATTTGGGGGCAGCATATATACAAAGAGTCTCTGCACCTTTACAAGCTTAGCAAAAACTAAACGTACAGAGGTTAAATAACACAGAAAGGGATTGCCACATGTGGCAATCCCTTTCTGTGTTAGATCAGGCCAGAGCCTCTCTAAATCTAAAGTTCAATTAAATATCAATGCAACACTCCTCCAGGCAATCTATCACATCAATCAACTTCGGAATGGCAAGAGAGTAATATATCTTAGTACCCACCTTGAAAGAAGAAAGTACGCCTTTATCTTTTAAAGTGATTAAATGCTGTGAAGCAATAGCCTGAGGTAAATCGAGGTACTTGTATATTTCAGTTACTGTCATTTTCTCCTCCTTACCTAAGAGGTCGACAATAGCTAGTCTTTTGGGGTGGGCCAGCACCTTTAGCATAGCCGCCGCTTTATCTATCTTCTTAGATTCTATTCTGGATAATAAACTTTTCATAATTAAAAAAATAACCTATCAGTTTCTACATACATTAAACATTCCTTTTCACAATTACATTTATACGGTACCAGCAATATTTGGCTAATATTCTTTGAATCCATTTTACTGTTCTTAGCCTCAGGAACTCATTTTATCACGTAATTGGCCCTATGCCAGGCACACTTTTAGGTAGCCTGAACATTGCACACAGTAGATTTACGTAGAAAAATGAAAATTGGATATAGGAAATACTCAATGCTGCTACATTAGAATATACCGATAATTGTATTGTCTATCTCCGTGATAATGGAAACGCGTCCGCAATAGAATTAATTGTACTCAGCCACTCTTTAAGGAACCTCATGAGAAAAAGTGCAAAAAAATTCATAAAGCAATACCTCTAAAGTTCAAGCTCCACAGCCTTACACAATCATACCATTCCTCTATAGCCATACCAACATATTTCGCTACAGATTATACATAACGCCTATATAGCCATACACGTGCAACTGCCTGAAATATGCGTTTTTAACACTTTTGATGCAGTTTTTAAGGGCTTTTGAGCCCTTCTCGTCCTTATTTGAGACAATCTGTTTTTTAGCAACAGCACCTTCTGTATACAGCTCTTTAAAACTGCCAAAATCTCCTATACTACAAGTACACAAGCGATAGCTTTTGATACAAGTGCATACAATATGCAGCTCCACCATTTAGCCTCTCCTATGGGAAAGAACTCTGCCAAAAATGGCACCACGCATAGGGTAGGAATACTATAAAAACAGCTACTGGAAGGGTTAAATAAACCTCTATATTTTCTAGTAAACACACTAAAATCGTTAGGGAAAGAATGGGCTCTAAAGCACGCATAGGCAAATCTTGCCTATGCTAAGGCATATGCGGTAGGTAAAACTCAACCTTACCTGCCCACCTTAATACTTCCCAATTAGACTAATCGCTTCTGGTACTGCAACAGAATAGATGCCATACTTTTTTATAAGTAGCGGTAGTGCGTTTCATCAATCCTTGATGGCATGATAAAGAAATAAATTAGCCAAGGCTAGCATTTAAAATTCCTACCGCAAAAGAAGAAGCTTTGCTCTACTGTTTATAGCTGCGCGCGCGACAAGAACAAAACGGCTGCAGCAGTGTTAGTGTCATATATTTAGGTTAAGGTTTGCAGGCACCAGCTTGCCTCTTATTCCGTACCTTTGTAGATGGCTGATAGAGCATAAAGCGAAGAGCAATGAAAGACTGTACACACAGAAATTCATCTGCCCTATAGGTAGCCTTAAGCCAACTGTTTTACTACTTTTTTCACATGATAGATTATAAAGAAATTCTTGAGTACAGCTTCTTAGGCAACACTGTAGCCAACCTGCTTTGGTTTATAGGCATTCTGCTCATTGGGTATATCTTCAAGACAGTACTTTCGAAGTTGCTTACGAATGCAATGTTTAAGCTTGTGAGGCGCTTTTCGGAAGAAGAAAACCAAGCCACTTTCAGGCGATTCCTCATTCAGCCGCTTGAATTATTACTCTTCCTGATCTTTCTATACTTTGCTTTCAAAGTTCTGAATTACCCTTTAGATCCCACTGAAGCTGCCAGAGGAAATGAGCCATTCCTTAAGCGGTTCACATTTCGTGTTTACGAAATATTTGTAATTGTATCGATCACCTGGATCATTGTTCGCCTCATTGATTTTATTGGTTTTATATTCAGCCACCGTGCCAGCGCATCTGTTTCTAAACTAGATGATCAGCTTGTGCCATTCTTCAAAGACTTTGCTAAGGTAATGGTGTGGATCTTTGCCTTTTTGATAATGCTGGGCTCTGTGTTTGAAGTGAATGTGGCAGGTTTGGTAGCAGGCCTAGGGGTAGGTGGTTTGGCTATTGCCTTTGCCGCTAAAGAAAGCTTGGAGAACCTCTTGGCCTCCTTTACCATTTTCCTGGATCATCCTTTTGTGGTGGGAGACCTGGTGGAGGTAAACGGTATAACGGGCGTTGTAGAGAAAATTGGCTTCAGAAGCACCCGCATACGCACGCTTGAGAAAACGTTTGTGACGGTGCCTAATAAAAACATGATTGACAAGCCACTGAACAACCTCTCCCTCCGCACCTTCAGAAGGGTTTACTTTGATATTAACCTGACTTACGATACTACATCAGAGCAAATCAGAAATATAGCTAGGGATATACAAGCTTTTGTAGATCAGCACCCACGCACAAACCAAGACGGACGCATCAGGTTTTTGAACCTAGGCCCGCACTCAAAGGATGTGATGGTGCTTTATTTTGTAGACACCATGGACTGGAATGAGTATGTTGATATAAAAGAAGAGATTACATATGAGATAGTAGACATTGTACAGCGGCATGAAGCAGAGTTTGCTTTCCCAACTTCTACGGTCTACTTAAACCCCTCTTCACCTCTAAGAGAACAACCTCCTATAGAACCTGGGTTCGAGCCTGTTCCTAGTTCAGAATAGTACAGAAACAAAAAAGCTGGAGAAGCTCCAGCTTTTTTTTCACCCTTATATTTTCCAGTACATTGTACTATCTCAACTCTTTTAATGTATTACATTATAATATTATATAGTTACCCCTTATATCCGAAATTTGTTACTAAGTAGTATTATCATAACCACTTGTGCAATTTTATATCTCTAAACGACAATCAAGCGCAATGGTTATACTTAAACACAATTCTATTGATATAACCTAGTATTTTTAGTGTGAAGGGACCAGATCTAGAAGTAAACACAAAATATAATTTTATATATATTTATCTTAAAACCAGTATTACATTTTATTTAAAAATTATAGAAAAAAAGATTTAAGCGCTTTTACTCATCAAAATCAAAATATTCGTCTTGCTGTAGTTCTACCTTTTTCTCTTTTTCGCTCGGCTTTTTACCTTTTAGCAGGTCCTTCAACTCTTTCCCTTCCTGCTGTAGGTCTTTAGATATTTTTTCTCGCACACGAATATTATCGTAGGCAATCTTAAAATTACTTTCCTTTCCTTTAAGCGTCAGGAAGAGCATACTATCCCCTGCGTCCGTATCATCGGCCACCACACCATAAACAGAGTCTTTATCTAGCTTCTTGTTCTTCGAAAGCGGCAGCTTAATTTTATAGTCCATGTCCTGGTCAAAAGTATGTGTGCCCGATATAGACACAACAGGAACTGCAGAAAGGCTGGAGCGAATATCCATTTCTGGAATGAAAATGGTACCCTGCTGAATCCAGAAGCTATTGCGCAGCTCGGCAAAGTGCAAGTTTGCTAGCTCATGCCGCTTTACAAATGCCGACATTTTTTGCATGGGAGAGAAATTTATAAGCTTTCCGTTTAAAACGGTAGCTGCTATCTCTGCTTGCAACAAATCTGTTTTAGGGTTCAGGTGGCTATCAAAGTATATTTCGGAAGCTATATTAGCCGATAATACGCCACGCAAATGCCTGTCCTCGATAAAGCTTTGCTTAAAGTTCTCGAATACATAAAAGAGGCTGTCTACACTCATGTTTTGCAGCACCGAAGCTGTCGTAACTTTTACATGGTCACGCTTGCGAGCATCTAAGGTACCTTTCACAGCAAACCTACCTCCTATCGCATTAAAAGATATGTTAGGCGAAGAAACAACCTGGTTCCGAAGCTTTACCTCTCCTTTTATATTCTTGCCCTTAAAACGCCTAAATTGCAACCGTTTTACCTCTGTACTTAGATCGAAAGCCACATCAGGAGAAACTGTAAACCTATAGCTCGAAGCGCTTCCTTTTGCTTCGGATGAGTTATTGAGCTCCTCATTCAGTAGCTGATCAAAGTTTAGGTAATTGCTTTGCAGATCTGCCTCTACCAACAAGCGCTGCTTATCGAGCAGGAGCCATGCAATTACATTCCTGAACAGGCCGTTTAACTGGAAATCTGAGTCGCCTATTTTACCACTGAAACCAGAAACAGCCACATCATTATGCTTGAACATAAAATTGCCGTTAAGGCCTGTAAGCGGCAACGGTAAACTGCTTAGCGAAAGACCTACGTTGTGCAGTGTAATATCTCCTGAAGTGCTGAGCGTGCTATTGCCAGGCTTTGCTTTAAACCGATTCAGGTTACCCGCAAAGGCCACCTTTACATCTGCAATACCACTGCCGCTCCTCACCTCATCTAACCTTAAAAGCCCTAGTACATAAGCCACATCTATTTTGCCTTTTGCATCGAAAGCCACAGTTGGGTTATCGAAGTTCTTGTAGTTAAGGTTTCCTGAAAACGGCCTGCCATTCAAAACGCCAGAAACTCCCTTCAACTCCAACACAGACGTACTGGCATCTTGCCTGTTCCCGTTTGTAAAGCTTCCATTAAAAGACAGCTTATCTACCCGTTGCTTTACATCAGGATGATAAAACGACGCATTTGTGCATCCAAAGTCAAAGCTTATTTCTGGGCTTTCTTTTTCGGAGGTATTGCCGACAACAGTGCCACTAAAATAAATATCGCCCTCGCTTCTGTACTGCCGATAGTCTTCGCTAATGTTTTGCGGCAGCAGGGAGAGCAAGGATTGGATATTCGTGTTCTGCCCCTTTAACTTGAGATCAAGGTGCGTTACATCTGCATAATCAATGTTTCCTCCAACTTCATAGGCTGCCTCCCCCACTTTAACAATCGATGGCTGCAATTGCACCTTCTTATCTTGTGTGTTTACAAGCAGAGCAGTATTCAAATCAATCTGTTTTCCTTTAAAATATTCTCCTGTACCTACTTTCACAGTCTGAACGGTAGCTTTGCCTACTGCTTTTATCTCTGTAGTTTCAGGGCTTATACCTAAAGCAGCCGACATATCGTGTGCCGTTAAGGCGTATGTTTGCTTTAGCTGCTGATCAATATAATTCACAGCGACCTCGTGCAGGTTAATTTTCTCCAGGTTGAATGAAAACCCCTCGCTTGGTGCTGTTGTATCTGTTTTAACAATGTTATAATTCACCTGCCCGTTGGGGAGCACCTTTACGTAAATCTCCCCCTCCTCCAGGTGCAGTTCTTTTATGGTATAATCTCCCATCACCACATCCCATAAGCTAAACGTAAAGTACAGCTTATCGGCACGGGCCAGCGATTCGTTGCTCTCAGGCAAAGCCTCTATTATATTTACCTTGTCAAGAGAGATAGCTACTTGCGGAAATTTCTCGAAAAGAGACAGCGAAATTTCTCCAACCTCGACTTTAGTGACAACGTGCTTGTTAGCCTCTGCCACAAACATGGCAATAATCTTGTCCTGAAAAGCATAAACTCCTCCCAACGCCAAGGCCATTACAATTGCTAAACCAGCAACTGCATAAAATAGCACTTTTTTCACAACTCGTATCTGCTTCAATGGAAAGTCCAGATTTTTAGCTCCTTACAAAACATAAAGGTACGGCGGCAAAAAGGCACGAACAATAGCTTAGGAGGGGTAGAAAAAATATTTAACATTTTTTTTCGGAATGTTTTGCATTGTAAAAAAAACACCCCATATTTGCATCATCAAACGGGGACAAAAGGTCTTCAAAAACAAAAAACGGGGTGTTAGCTCAGCTGGTTCAGAGCACCTGCCTTACAAGCAGGGGGTCACTGGTTCGAATCCAGTACGCCCCACAAAAGGACAACTTAAAAAAGTTGTCCTTTTTTTATTTACAGCCTTTTCTTCATCCCGCTTCTTGGCACCTTTCTTCTTGCCTGTTATAGTTTTAACGTAGTACTCTTCCCTTCAAGTATAAAGCTGCTCATACTTTAGAAATCCTGCCAAAGTTGTTTCACCATCCCGCACGACAGATTGATAATAGACCATGACGTTAGATTGTAGATCTTATATTATACCAGTTAGTATTTAGCTTCTTCCATATCAGTATAATAAATTAGGTTTTACATTTCTCCTACAGAGCATAAAGCTTCTGCCAGGTGCACCAACGACAATTTTTTGTTTGAGCGTTCAGCGAGTTCAAAATCGTCTTGATTCTTTTGCTTACTTTTCTCATCAAGGAGAAAAGTAAGGCCCCGCTGGCGAGGCGAAAAGCCAGCAGGGAGCAGCGTACTTCACCAGTTGCAGAGGGACTTGTGGGTTTGTAGAACGTCTGAAGCAATGAAAGCTCCTTTATGCGATTTGATCTAAATAGGCGCAGTATTCGCTCGCTCAGCGAAACACTAATAAAAGTAATAAGCGAGACAGGCTGTCTAGCCTAATGATGAACTGAGAGAAAGGAACTGCTGGTGCAACGCCAGCACCTGAAGTATAACAAGCTGCTTATCGTTGTTGTAGACAACATGGTCGGCACGCGCTATCTTTTCTTCCTCGCTTAGTTGCTTGGCTACAATGCCTTTTATGTCAGCTTCTGTACGATGAGGGTCTCGTTGCAGCAAACGCTTTATACGCACCTCTAACGGCGCGTAAACCGTTATTACACGGTTCATCTGTCTCCACACCTCAGACTCATACATAATGGCGGCTTCTTTTATCAGATAAGGGGCGGCTGCATTGGCATCGGACCACTGTTTGAAGTCTGAACCTACATGCGGGTGCACTAAGGCATTGAGTTGCGACAAGCGCTCAGGATTATTGAAGGCTAGCTTGCCCAGATACACTCTGTCCAACTGCCCTTGCTCATTATAGGTTTCTGGCCCGAATGAAGCGATCAACTCCTCTTTAAGCGTACTGTTATGGTGCATTACCCACTTTGCACGGGCATCAGAGTCGTAGACAGGCACTCCCAGCAGTTGGAACATGCGGCAAACCACTGTTTTACCTACTCCAATTCCGCCAGTTATACCTATTATCAACATGCTTAATCGTTTTGTCTTTCTAGTATAGCTTTTACGCGCTCAGGCCGAAGGGTTATGTTTCTTACGCCACTTGGCATTTGCACTAGCTCTGGCACAATGGTAGAATCGAGAGGATTAAACTTTGCGAAATCGAGTACTACCTTAAATGCCTCTCTGTTTAAGGTTGCCACAGAGTCTGCCAATAATTGATAACGCACCAGAACAAAAGGAGGACGAAGGGAAAGTTCGCGCTGGGCAGGCACATTTACAAGTTCAGGTAACAGCTGGCGTTCTTCCTGAACTAGATTCCTAATATTTACGCTTGCACGCACCTGGTTCACGTTAGATTTTACCAGCGCTTTATAATCGTAGTTAAGCGGCACTTCTACCTGAGCAGAGGCCGTTAAAGACTCTGTTGGCAGGCGCACCAGGAAAGGATTGGCAATACTATCCACCATAGAAGATGGCCCTATAAAAGTAACAGAGTCTGGAGAGAACTTTACTGGCCCTACCTGTGCAAACTGATCGGCAGCCACTTTCTGCTTAGGGTCTAACTTCAGGCCAACCGTACGCGTTATTTTCCTGTCGAAGTTAAAATACACCGTATCCGTAACCACGAAGTTCAGCTCCATGCCATCTAAGGCATTTACTAATGCTGGGCGTAAAGCAGAACCAAGTAAATAATTTCTGCTAGGAAGGCTCTTGATATATATTTCGGCAGGTTGCACTTCTAGCCTCAACGACTTTCTGAAGAGCTTCCAGCCTTTACCTGTTACGTTTATAGTTACTTCTTCGGGAAGCGACTTTATCGGCACCAGGTTGTTTTCGTTGTAAACGAAATGAATGGGGTAGGTAATTTGGGTAGAGTAGCTTTTATTAAGCGCGTTAAGAAGCCAAAAGGTAGTGGCCGCCACAAAGCAAAGCAATACCACACGCCAGTATTGATTTGTTTGTGGCTTAAACGGCCCACTAAACCATTGAACTATATTTCTTGATTTCCCAAACGGCAACGTCTTTAGCTTTAATTCACCTTAGCGGTGGCTTCCATAGAAATAGAAGATTTTTCGAATGTCAGACGGACACCTTTATCTACTTCTATTACAACTGTATCGTTTTCCATTGCAACAATTCTGCCGTGCAGGCCGCCTATGGTTACAACGTTCATGCCTTTTGTGAGCTCATCCCGAAACTTTTTCTGGTCCTTCGCCTTCTTCTGCTGCGGCCTGATCATGAAAAAGTAAAAAACAAGGATGATGGCGCCAAACATAAGCAACTGAGGCATCATGCCTCCGTCTGTTGTGGCTTGTAGAAATATAGTCTGCATGTATGTATTCTCTTTTATATAAGCTGATAGAAGTTAGTTCCTTCTGATAGGACCTTCTACACCAGCCGTTGGTATGTTGTTAGATTCTACAGTGCCCTTCATGGATACTGTTGTGATGTTAGGAGTTGTATTAGCTCTAACAGTTACTACAGGAGATTGCTGTCCCATTTTGCCGCTAGTGTTAAACCTAACCTGAATTTCGGCAGACTCGCCTGGAGCAATAGGCTCTGTTGGTGGCTTAGGCACTGTACAACCACAAGTGGCAGAAGCGCTTTCGATTATAAGCGGAGACTTACCTGTGTTGGTAAATTTGAAGGCATGCTCAATTACCTCTCCTTGCCTTACTGTACCGAAGTCATAAACAGCCTGCTCAAAAGAAATAGCAGGCGCATTTTCTGGAGCGGCCTCCTGTTGTTCTGCCACAGGCACAAGGTTGGGATTATCTACTATTGGTTGAGCCTGTGTATTTGATGATGCATTCTCTGTAACTACAGCTTCTTCACTTGTTGTAGTTGTATTGTCGCAACTGGTTGTAAAAACAGCCACTGCCAAACTTGCTACCAGAATCAGGTTCTTTTTCATAAAAAATAAAATTTAAGCTTACTTATAGTTTAGCGATGATGTTCTGAGCGAACTCCGTGGTGCTGGCACGTCCACCCAAATCGCCTGTGCATTCTTCTTTATTAGCCAACGTCGCTTCCAGCGCTGTTTCTATACGGTTTGCCTCCTCTTTCAAATCTAAGTGGTGCAGCATCATAATAGCAGAGCGCAACAAAGCTGTAGGGTTGGCAATTCCTTTGCCAGCAATATCAGGGGCAGAGCCGTGTACAGCCTCAAAAATGGCCATGTTATCGCCAATATTGGCTCCAGCTACTACGCCAAGTCCACCAACCAGTCCAGCACAAAGATCAGACAGAATATCACCAAACAAGTTAGTCGTCACTACCACATCAAACTGCTCTGGCTTAGCCACCAACTGCATACACATGTTGTCGATAATCTTATCCTCCATCTGAATGTTTGGATAATCTTTCGCAATCTCGGCAGCAACACCTAAAAACAGGGCTCCTGCACTTTTAAGTATGTTGGCTTTGTGGGCTACAGTTATTTTTTTGCAGCCATGTCTGTTGGCATACTCAAAAGCAGCACGTATAATTTTCTCGCTGCCTGTGCGTGTAACACGTGCAATAGAATCTGATATCTGTAGGCGCTCATCAAACGTCTCAAGGCCTGCATACAAACCTTCGGTGTTCTCGCGGAACAGCACCAGGTTCACATTATCGAAGCGGGTGTTTACACCTTTTGTTGTTTTCGCAGGGCGCACGTTCGAGTAAAGGTCAAACATTTGGCGCAACTGCACATTTACACTTTTGAAGCCTTTTCCTACGGGTGTAGTAATAGGGCCTTTTAGGGCAACCTTGTTCTTGTTTAAAGAAGCATTAAGGGACTCTGGTATAAGTTCGCCTACTGCATCAAAGGTAGTTTGCCCAGCGTTTTCTTCTTCCCAGGTCAAAGGCACATTTGCCGCGCTAAAGATCGCCTTAACAGCTTCGGTAATTTCTGGGCCAATTCCATCGCCAGGAATAAGAGTTACTTGTCTCATGCTTATAGTTCTTTCCTACTGTTTATTTCCTTTATAAGCGAATCTACATCGCCAAGCAGTTGCTCTGCTTTGTTTTTGGCATCCTGTATAACTCGCTGTCCTTCTGATTTAGCACTAGTAGGCAACTTTTCACGATCTGCCATCAATTGCTCCAGCAAATCGGAAAGTGAATCCCTGTATTTCTCTAGTCTGTAGCTAAACCATGAACGTGTCTCTCTTCCTTTTTCAGGAGCAAATAAGATGCCAGCAACGGCACCCACAGCGGTGCCTGACACAAAGGCAACCAAAGCGGTTGTTTTCTTACCCATAGTTTTGTGTTCTATTCTTTCGGAATCATTTTTTATAGTTAGTTCTACGGCATATAAGGCATATAGTATGCCCGCCTACTTATTGTCTATCAGTCCGCGACCAGACTTCCTGATCTCTCCTTTAGTAGTAAGCTCTTGTGCCATTTTGTCTAATACACCATTTATAAACTGTTTACTCTTTGGTGTGCTATACAGTTTAGAAATTTCGATGTACTCGTTGATGGTTACCTTTACAGGGATGCTTCTGAAAATCTGCATCTCACAAAGGGCCATTTTGAGTATAATTTTATCGAGCAGGGCCACACGCTCCACATCCCAGTTTTTCACGCTAGAAGAAATCAGTTCTTCGTAACGCTCATCGTCTTCGAGAGTTTGCTTATAAAGCTCTTCAAAGAATGCCCTATCCTCTTCCCAGTTGGCAGAAAGGTCGAGCAACACCTGGTCTTCTTCGGCTTCTTCGCCAAAGATTTTAATCGTTTTGTTTGCCAGGCTCTTTACAATGGATTTGTTTTCTACCCAATTCAGATCCTGCTCTTCAAACAAAGATTGTAAGTTTTTTTCTTTAAAGATAATGTTTTTGAAAATATGTTGCACCACTACCAGGTCCTCTTCCAGAGTGGGAGCAGACAAGCTCAGGTAGTTCAAAAACACTTCATCCTGCTTCAGAACGTTTTTATAGATAGAGCGAATTTCGCTTATATCAGAGCCCCAGCTAATATTTCTGCGAATAATGTGCTGCTGGTAAGACTTGTTTTGCAACAGGCGCTGCACAACGCTGTTGTTTGTGAAACGCTTTACATCAGGACCTTTGGCTACTGTAAAACGCTTTTCTTTCTTCTCTTCCTCTTCCGCTATCAGGTTCACCAGCACTTCCAGTATTTGCAAGGTGCTCAGGTAGTGGTCGTAAATGCGCTCTACAGCATTCAGCATCTGGTTACCATAGTACTTCTTGTCTTTGCTGAGAAGGTTTTTGTAGTATACAACGGCTCTGTTTACCGCACTGATAATTTCCTGGTCCGTCTCTTCACTTTCCATCTGGCTTGTTTCGAACCATTCTTTAAAATGAAGCTGAGCCATTTGTTTTTTGCCTTCGAGCAACTTCTTATCCTGCACCTCCATAGAGTTGAGGTTGGGTGCAAATTCTTCACTTATCTGGTCTAGGGCCAGCAGATAGTCAGAACCTTCGGCCTGCTTGTAGGCATAGATCGCTTGCATTGCCTTGATTCGTAGTGTTCTGCGGTTGAGCATAATCTTATTTTAAAGAGCGTGTTTTGTTAATGTTGTATTTGTTTGGCTGATGCTATCCGCAAGCATATTTTAACGTCATCTTTCACACCGCTAAGCATAATCTTCAGAACATGAAGCTGCTCGCTGGCAAAGATAAAATAAGATGAAGCCCCAAGGCTAAACATCAGCACCTTAAAAACTATAAAGGAAATGTAAGCTATGCGCTTATAGTTCCGTGTACTTATCAATCTATCTACAGCAAAGTGCTACAGGTTAATGCAGCACTTTTACCTTATATTTATCTTAGAATGTAGAGCGAACTTTCGCCATACTTTCAATGCGTTTCTCAGCAAGCTGTTTTGCTGCCAAATGCGTACTAATGCCTTCTTTTTCGGCCAGGTTAAGAATTTCCAGCGTGTAGCTATAGATGCGCTCTGTTTGCGCATAAGCTCTTTCGCGGTTGTAACCCACCAGCTCAGAATAAACATTTATCAAACCGCCTGCATTTATCAGGAAATCTGGCGCATAAACTATATCGCGTTCCTGCAGGGCTGCCCCATGCACATCCTCGTCGCGCAGCTGGTTGTTGGCACTACCTGCAATTATCTGGCATTTTAGCCTGTTAACTGTATCATCGTTTATGGTGCCACCAAGTGCACACGGCGCATGAATATCTACATTCAGGTCATACACCTCATCCATGCCCACTATTTTCGCTTTATACTTAGAAGACACCTCTTTCAAGCGGTCTTCATAAATATCGGCAATGTATACGTGCGCTTTCTCCTTTGCCAGCAGCTCTACCAAATAGCCTCCTACGTTGCCTACACCTTGCACCGAAATCGTTCTTCCTTCTAAAGAATCAGAGCCGTAAACTTTTTTTGCTGCGGCTTTCATTCCCATATAAGTGCCGTAAGCCACTACAGGAGAAGGATCGCCACCGCCGCCCATAGACTCTGGCAACCCTGACACGTGCTCCGTCTCCATACGGATAAACTCCATATCTTTGGTTGTCATGCCAACGTCTTCGGCAGTGATGTAAGCTCCGTTCAGGTTTTTGATAAAACGACCGAACTTACGAAGCAGCGCCTCGTTTTTATCTTTTTTTGCATCACCGATAATCACGGCTTTGCCACCGCCCAGGTTCAGGCCAGAAATAGCCGCCTTATAGGTCATGCTTCTGGAAAGCTTCAGCACATCTTCAAGCGCTTCTGCCTCAGACGCATATTGCCACATACGCGTGCCACCCAACGCAGGGCCTAATACTGTATTATGAATGGCGATGATTGCTTTTAAGCCAGTATCTTTATCATGGCAGAACACCACTTTCTCGTGATTGTACTCTGAAATTTGGGCAAAAACTGACTTCTCCCGCTGTACTTCCTCTTCTTTTAATTCAGCCATTTATTAAATGATTAAGTGTTAGCTTATATTTGTAGAGCGTAAGGAAGAAAGTATGTCTCCTGATTTGACCGCAAAATTAGCTCTTTTTTTTATTATTTCAATTTGTCCTTTGTAACTCCACGTAAAAGCTCAAAGGCTTTAAGATCAAACTGTGAAATCATTAAAACACCTAAATAAGTACCTCCTTAAATATAAATACAGACTCATTCTGGGTTTGCTGTTCACCATTATCTCTAACTTCTTCCAAATTCTGCCTGCCCAAATCGTGCGGCATGCTTTCAACCTGATCAGGGAAGGCATTAGCCTACATGGTTTGTACGAAGGATCGGGGCAGCAAGAAGCAGTATATGAGATTTTTGCAAAAAGTATTCTGATATACGGTGTGGTTATTCTGGCCCTGGCACTGCTCCGCGGCCTGTTCCTGTTTTTTGTGCGCCAAACCATTATTGTGATGAGCCGACTCATAGAGAACGACCTGAAGAACGAGATTTACGAGCACTACCAAAGCCTGCCACTAAGCTTTTACCGCAAGAACAATACAGGCGACCTGATGTCGCGCATATCAGAGGATGTGAGCCGTGTGCGCATGTACTTGGGTCCAGCCATTATGTACGGCCTTAACCTCATCATCCTGTTCCTGATGGTTATTCCGTACATGCTGTCGGTAAACGTGAAGCTGACACTGTATACTTTGATTCCGCTACCGATACTGGCCATCAGCATTTATTATGTAAACAATATTATACAGCGTAAATCTGATGAGATACAGCGCAGCCTTTCGGGCATAACCACCTTTGTGCAGGAGGCTTTTTCGGGTATAAGAGTATTAAAATCTTTTGTGCGTGAAGACGATTCGCACAACAACTTTACCACCGCCAGCAACACCTACAAAGACAAATCGTTGGAGCTAAACTTTGTAAACTCCCTCTTCTTCCCGCTGATATTGTTCATGGTAGGCCTGAGCACCATAATCACCGTGTATATTGGTGGGCAGGAAGTGATGAACGGCAGCATTACAACTGGTAACATTGCCGAGTTCCTGATTTACGTAAATATGCTTACCTGGCCAGTTACCGCCCTCGGCTGGACAGCAAGTTTGGTGCAGCGTGCTGCTGCCTCGCAAGAGCGTATAAATGAGTTTCTGCGCACCAAAACCGAAATTGTTACCACCCGCAACATCAGCAGGCCTATTGCTGGCGACATTGTTTTTGAGAATGTAGACTTCATTTACCCCGACACTAACATACATGCACTGAAAGGCGTTTCGTTCCGCATAAACCATGGCGAGACCTTGGCTGTTATCGGCAATACAGGCTCTGGCAAAAGCACCATTGCCAACCTGCTGCCTCGCATGTACGATGCCAGCAGCGGCCGTATTCTGATTGACGGCATTGATGTGCGCGAATACAACCTAGAGAGCCTGCGTAGCCAAATTGGTTATGTGCCGCAAGATGTGTTCCTTTTCTCCGATTCTATCCGCAACAACATTGGCTTTGGTTTGCCTAGCATAACCGAAGAGCAAATGATACAGTCTGCTAAAGATGCCGATGTGTATGAAAACATCATCCGTTTCCCAGAGCAGTTCGACACTAAACTGGGCGAACGCGGCATCACTTTATCGGGTGGGCAGAAGCAGCGTGTGTCTATTGCGCGGGCACTGGTACGGGAGCCTAGCATTCTTATTCTTGATGATTCACTTTCGGCTGTAGACACCAAAACAGAGAATGCGATTCTGAACAGCCTGCGCCGCATTATGAATAACCGCACCTCTATCATCATATCGCATAGGGTATCGTCGGTGAAACTAGCAGATCGCATTCTGGTGATGGAAGACGGTGAGATTGTGCAACATGGCAGCCACGAGGAACTGATACAGGTAGAGGGGCTTTACAAAGTGCTTTACGAGCGGCAGTTGCAGACGGAGGATCTGGATTAAACAGACACAGGTAGCACGTATCAAGACATACGACCTTTTTGAGCATCAACATTCTGGCGCAATAATTATCTTGTCCCAATAAGCGTATCGCATTAATATGAAGATTTATTCAGGAAAGGAAAACTTTGTCGTCTTTTGGACTCCACCACGCTATAAGCTTTGTTAACAGGGTATATGGTTCTGCTGGCATGCTAAAAACGATCGGCAGGAATTTTTTAGGACAAATTCTGTTATATGTACGTATAGCAGTCTAGAAATTCTTAAAAACGTAACAGTATGGCAATCGACTTACAGCAAATCGGCAAAAGGTTTAGGTTTTACACTAATCTGAAAGAGCTAGAAATGGAACAGCTGAAATCCATAACTGGCAGCGACGAGCAAACCCTTTCTAATATTATTTGTGGGCAGAATTACTTGCTGGATGACCTGGTTGCCATCATAAAGAACTTCCCAGACCTGAGTTCACAATGGCTGATTTACGGCGAAGGCAGCATGTTTAAGCCAATGGATGAAGACGGCAACTGCCACGACAGCGCCAAAGGCTGCCTGAAAAAAGATAAAACTGCTTACCTGCAACAGATGAAAGATATGCTGGTGGAGCTTGACGCAGCTGAGGTAGCAAAAGGCCATCATGCTGATGTGGACGCTTTGAAAGCAAAACTAGATGAGTACAAAGCTCAACAAGAGCAGTAGCCTGGTCTAAGACCTAAGAAAAAAGAAAAGCGCTAGCCGCCTCTACGAGGAGCTAGCGCTTTTTTAGCTTAAACACTTATCGAGCTTACTGCTTTACAGGCACCTCTAGCATGGCTTCATCATCTTGCGGAAACCACTCCAGGTAAAACTGCTCTAATTCCATATTTTCTTCTTTGGCATAATCGAATACGGCGTTATACAACTTACTTGGCGCCAGCGAATAATGCGCTTTTACCTGCCCTCTTAGCACCTTCCTGTTTCCTGGCACTACTCTCAACTCATAGCCTTCAGGCAACTGAACGGTTGTATCTGGAATGATAACCCCTATGAAGGCACTGATGGTATCACCTTTTTTTACGGGGTTGTTGTAATAGATGCTTCCCAGCATACCCTCCAGTTCCTTTTTATCCAGCACTTCTGCCGCCCGCTGAAAAACCTTACCTAAAGCCCTGTCATCTGTAGAGCCTAAAAAGGGTTGGCCTGCCACATATCTTATCTCAGAAGTGGCAACTGTTACATCAGGCTCTGTAAAACCGCCGATGTACGTATAAAATGTTAGAAACAGGACGCCCAAGGCAGCCACTACGTAGAAAAGTTTTTTCATAAATCAATCATGTTCTTATACTGCATCTGGTAAAGCTGGGCATAGTAGCCACCGTGCTTCAGGAGCTCTTCGTGGTTACCCATTTCTTTCAGCTCGCCCCTATCCAGCACAATAATTTTATCTGCTTTCTGGATGGTAGACAGACGGTGTGCAATTACGATGGAGGTACGGCCGTGCATCAGTTGGTCTATGGCGTATTGTATCAGTTCCTCTGTTTCGGAATCTACGCTGGAGGTGGCCTCATCCAGAATAATTACCTCTGGGTTATATACCATGGCCCGCACAAAAGAGATCAGCTGTCGCTGCCCCACCGATAGGGTTGCCCCACGCTCCATTACATTATAATGCAGACCGCCAGGCAACCGCTCAATAAACTTACGGGCACCAACTAAATCTGCCGCATGCCACATCTGCTCTTCGGTTATGTTCTTATTTCCGAGGCTGATGTTGTCGGCTATACTTCCAGAGAATAAGAATACATCCTGCAGTACCACACCAATATGGTGGCGCAGCACGCTCAGGTCATACTCCTTCAGGTCGTGCCCATCAATCACAATGTTTCCTTTATTAATCTCGTAGAAACGGTTCAGCAGGTTGATAACCGAAGTTTTGCCAGCACCCGTAGCTCCCACAAAAGCCACCGTCTGGCCCGCCTTCACTTCAAAAGAAAGATCGCGCAGCACCCAATCCTCCTCCTTATAGGCAAACCATACGTTCCTAAAGCTAATTTCGCCTTTTATTCTTTCGGGGGCATAGTTGCCGTTATCAGGTATCATCTCACGGCTATCGAGCAGGCGCATGAGGCGTTCTGTACTTACCACCCCCAACTGTAGTGTATTAAAGCGGTCGGCAATCTGCCGTATGGGCCGAAAGAACATCTGGATGTAAAGTATAAACGCCATGAGCGTGCCTAACGAGGTGTCGTTATCTATTACGCCGTGGGCACCGTACCACACCAGCAAGCCTAAACCAGCCGCCGCTATAATTTCAGCCACAGGAAAATAAATAGAATAATACAGCACAGAACGGATATTGGCGCGGGTATGCTCTTTGTTGATGGCCTGGAATTTCTCCATCTCGCGCTTCTCGTTGTTGAATATCTGCACGATGCTCATACCCGTAATATGCTCCTGCACAAAAGAGTTTAGCCTTGCCACCGCCGTACGCACCTCCTGAAAAGTATCTTTTATCTTTTCTTTAAAGATATAGGTACTGATGATCATGAGCGGGAATGTAGAAAGGCTCACCAGCGTCAGCTCCCAATCGATGTAGAACATAAAGCCTACTATAAACACAAGCTGCAGAATATCGCCGATCATAGCGGCCAGCCCCTCACTAAACACATCTGAAAGGGTTTCTACATCAGAAACGTTTCGGGTAACGAGGGTGCCAATCGGGGTACGGTCGAAGAACTTGAGGCGCAGGTCCAAAATATGGCGGTACAGCTTGATGCGAATATCGCGTACCACGTGCTGCCCCAGCCAGCCGGCAAAATAGGTATGCAGGTACTGCACAATGGCATGTATTACCAGCAGCACAGCCAGCACCACAAACATCCTGTTCAGGCCCTCCCAGTCGTTCTGTAAAATCTCGTTATCTACTGTGTATTGAATCAGGAATGGCCGAATAGCAGCCAGCACCGCCGAGGCAAAAGTGAGGAACACAATAAAGTAGAAAGTCTTGATGTGAGGCTTTACGAAGGAAAAAAGCCGTCGCAGTATATCCGCATCAAAAAACTGTCCTGTATTTTTAGGTTTATCTTCCAAAGCTATTTCTAAACTGTAAAGCGGTTAGAGTGCAGCGCTCGCCACAGCACTATTTTCTCTTTACGAGCACATACTCTTAACCGACTGCAAAGTTAATGGTTTTATACTTAGCGACGGAAGCTTATCGGTTTAGAATATGAGGCTGATGCTGCAGACAATTTACTTCAAGAACAATCCTTCTGGATACTCCACCTTGGCTAGGTACAAGCCTTCTGCAGGCGCAGCACCACTAGCTTTGCTGCGGTCTTTGCTGGCAATTACCTGCTCAAACTGCGCTACGGTAAGTTTACCACGGCCCACATCCAGTAGTGTGCCCACCACCAGCCGCACCATACCGCGCAGAAAGCGGTTAGCTCTGATGGTGAATTGCAGTTCGTCTCCCTCCTGCCGCCAAACAGCTTCGTACATGTTGCAGTTGTAGTGCTTGGTATCGCCTTTCACTTTGCTGAAGGTGGTAAAGTCGTCATACTTTAAGAGTACAGCAGCAGCCTCGTTCATTTTGGCTACATCTACGGAGCGGCTCAGGTAGTAGGCGTAGTAGCGTTTAAAAGGATTTTTATTTAAGCTGATGTGATAGTGATAGGTGCGGGCAAAAGCATCAAACCGGGCATGTGCCTCGTCAGGAACTAAGTACAGGTTCTTAGCCACCACATCGGCAGGTAAAATGCGGTTGAAGCGGTACAGCGCCTGCTCCGTATCCAGCTCCTCCGCCACATCGAAATGCACAAATTGCTGGCTGGCGTGTACTCCAGTATCGGTGCGGCCACTGCCAGTAGAACTAACAGGCTGGCGCAGCACTTTGGTCAGGCAATCGTCCAGCACCTCCTGCACCGATAGTGCATTTGGCTGCACCTGCCAACCATGAAAACGGGTGCCATCGTAAGCTATTTCTAAAAAATACCGCATGCCTGCAAAGATAAGACTTCCTTCTAAAGTAAAGCCAACCCCACACCACTGAGCCGTAGCTAAAACTGGCAGAAGAAATCATTGATTTTTGTTTTACAGGTCTTTGGCTAATTTTGCAAATCCTATTTAGAAAAATTACTTATGATACAAAGAATTCAATCCGTATTCCTGTTCCTGTTGGTAATAGCGATGGTGTGTATGCTTTTCCTGCCGCTGTGGTCTAAAACCGATACTACTACTGGCGAAACGGCGGTACTTACTGCCTGGAATTTAAAATCTTATTTTTTAGATGCTGAAGGAGAGCCTAGCACTGCTGGTAACCTGCCACAGCGAGGCACCATTGCTATTGGCATGCTGGCGATTGCCGCCGCTGTTATTGCCGCTGTCGAGATTTTCAGATACAAAAGCCGCCTTACACAAATGAAGCTTGGCCTCTTAAACGCTATTATACTGGCTGCTTTGCTAGGCACTACTTTTTACTACGCAGCTTACGTAGGGCCAGAAATGGTAACCGGAGCTGACAACGGCTCTTACGAAGCTGGCTTTTACATGCCACTGCTTGCCCTGTTGCTAAATGCGCTGGCCAACCGCTTCATCAAACGCGACGAAGATCTGGTAAGATCAGCAGACCGATTACGCTAGGTGGTTGCTGATGTGCTAAGTAAAGGGACACAAGTATCACGACACAAGACACACGACTTTTTACTGAAGACAGTACTGATGTTCAGTATATTACAGAGCATGATACACTTTTCTTCAAGTAAAACTAATTTTGGCTCCTTACTTAGTTTCATTTACATAGCACCTTCTGCTGTGAACCCACTGTAAACCCACCAAGGCTGATCTTGTAGGAAAAAAATAAACTACCGCAAGATTTCATCTTGTGGTTGAAATGGGGAAAGTTTTCAACTTTCGTGGAAGTGCTGGCTGGAAATTTCCCTTACGCAAGTTGAAAACTTGAAGCATGTTATCGGGGTTATCAGATTTAAATAGGGGAAGTCCTATCTAACTCTACAAGGAGGAGAATTTTATACTCTTTCCCGAAACCTCCTCTCGGGAGGGGTTAGGGGTGGGTAAGTTTACACGACAGTCAGCAAAACGTAGTTTGAATTAACGAACCTAAATCAGCAAGGGCTTCTGTGATACACAGAAGCCCTTGCTGATTTAAAGCCTTACTTGTTTTAGCACATTAAAAATTTAGCACATCAGCACATTAGAATCATCTTCTTCTGGTATACTCCTCCAGTTCGCGCACGCTCATATCAAACTTTAGGGCATCGTATACATAATAGAAGCGCTCTTTGTCGCATACATAATCATAGGCGAACTTAGCGTACTCGAGGCGTGTGCTTTCATATTCGAACTGGTCTAGCAGAAACTTCAGGTCTTCGGAAAGAATGCTTGCATTGCGCAGCGCTTCACGGGCAATGGAAAGTCTGGTGCTCTCAAAGCTTCTGCTCTTCATCGATTCAATCAGCCTGTCCATATCATAGCTGGTGAGCAGGTTGCGGCACCTGTCGTTTGGGTTGTGATATGGGTTTTCAGGATTAATTGGCCCTTGGTCGGGGTAGCGTGGCGGAAGTGGCACTGGTACGGGTGCAGGCATTGGATCAGGCACTACAACTGGCGGCACCAGTGGCACCTGGCTCAAGAGGTTTATAGCTACTCTCCCTCTTCGGCCCGTAACACGCAGGCCAAAGTTGCGCTCATAACCAACCGCAGCAGTAATGTTAGTTCCCATACGATACACGCCACGTGGCCCCATCACTTTAAACTCCACGTAATGCTGCCCTGGTCGCAGGTGGTCTATCCTGATAAAGTTAGTGGCTCTGTGGTTCACAATTTCCCCGTTCAGCCTCACCTGAAAAGGCTCGCCGTGGCGGGTGGCAAACGTAATAACAGAGGCCTGTAAACTTGCTGGCAACACCAGCAGCACAAGCAGGAGCGGAAGTAGTAATAGCTTTTTCATAGGAGTATAGGTTTTCTCTTATACTTCTGCCGTACCAATTTCTGTGCCAGATCAGTAGCTAAATCAATGCCTTTCTACAACCTACACTCCAGATACTAAAAAGAGGCCTATCGTTTTGAGATAGGCCTCTTTTTAGTATCTGAACCAGCTTTAAGCAGTAGTGATTGGCTAGGATGTGAAAAAATACTTTTTAACAACGAAGTAAATAATTATCAGAACACCTCCAAGCACAGCGCCTAGCTTATTCTTCAGATACTTCTTCTCCTCCCCAATACTTTTGTAGGATAGATAAATCCATACTTGCAGTGTGAGCCCTATTCCAAACCCGATCTGTAAAGCTTTTATACCAGCCCAAGCAACCATTCCTATTGGTAAAATGGCTCAGAACACACTAAGTGTCTCCAGCGTCTTAATCCGCTTTTCAGTTGCGTGTGGTTTAGTGGTCATAATTGTTATTTACTTTAATATTGACTAGTACAAGTTATAGTTAAGGCCTAAACCTATAGATTTGGCTCTTTGCGCGTAGTAACTGTTGTGGCCTATGTCTTTATAAAACAGATTTACTTTTCCGTATGCTTCAAAGCGCTTGCTTATTTTATAGTTAAGTACCACACCAGCTGTGCCAAGTAAATATATGCCTGAGTCATGCCCTTTATAAGTGATTTTAGTCTCACCTTCAAAAGTTTTAGTAGTCTGATGATTCACCTCGCCTATAACTGGAATTAGAGAAACTGTTGCATAAAGATTCCAACGTTTGGCTGGGTTAAAAGGAGTATATTGGATAGTAAGCGGAACAGCTATTCCATAGTTATTCCAACTTCTGTGATCGTAGATGATGGTATCACCGTATCCATAGTAAATTCCTGATAAACCACTTTCCTTCTCCCTCCCGTAAGTTAAGCCAACCTGTAGGTTTATTCTCTTGGTTAACCTGTAGCCCGCATTTAAATGGACTATGGGAGTAAAATTCCCTCCGACCATTGTAGCATAGTTTTGCATTCCGTAGGATATGGTACTGAGCTCTATGCCTAAATATAGCTTACTACTAGCTGAGTCTGAAGCAGCAGGTTGTTGCGCCATCGCGGAAAAGAATACACATGAGAGCAACAAGGAAATGAGGTATGTTTTCATAAGAGCAAATATATTAACCGCCAATTTTTTCACAGAAGGGTAACAGCTTGTTTAGTCAAGCCGCCTTGACTTTCAATGTTTTACAGCAAAGCAATATACCCAGCTACACCTATATAAAAAAGGCTATTTTACAACCATTTGTAACATCACTTTTGCCACGCTTTTTCAGCATGAAGTGCTTAAAAAGGCTCCAACAGTTCATTGTGCTTCCACAAAAGCAATATTTTGTAACATGAGCTGTAAAAAAAATAGCCATGGGCAACTTGTCCATGGCTATTTTCCTGAATTAAAATTTCTAACTAGTACACCTAAATCAGCCTTCGTAATAAAACTCTCCGTGGCTGCTCTTTAGCGTGAGTTCGTTTGTTTTGCTGTCTTTTACACGGCCTATAACTTTTGCATCTACGCCAAAAGATTTGGAGATAGCGATCAGGTCTGCGGCATACTGCTCTGGCAGGTATACTTCCAGGCGGTGGCCCATGTTAAACACTTTGTACATTTCTTTCCAGTCGGTGTTGCTTTCCTGCTGTATCAGGCGGAACAGCGGAGGCGTCGGGAAGAGATTATCTTTTATGATATGCACGTTCTGAGTAAAGTGCAGCACCTTCGTTTGGGCACCGCCGCTGCAATGCACCATGCCATGCAGGTGTGGACGGTACTCCTTCAGAATTTCTTTTACAATTGGCGCATACGTACGCGTAGGCGATAATACCAATTTGCCCACCTCTACACCTGTTTCAGGCTCTATGTCTGTTAAGCGTTTTGTACCAGCGTACACCAAGTCGGCAGGCAGTTCAGGATCGAAGCTTTCGGGGTAAGAGGCCTCCAGGTACGTATGAAACACATCATGCCGGGCGGAGGTAAGGCCGTTGCTGCCCATGCCACCGTTGTATTCTGTTTCGTAGTTTGCCTGCCCGTAAGAGGCAAAACCTACAATTACATCGCCAGGCTGTATGGTATGGTTCGAGATTACCTCATCGCGGCGCATACGTGCCGTAACTGTGCTGTCTACTATAATAGTGCGCACCAAATCTCCTACATCGGCTGTTTCGCCGCCTGTGCTGTAAATACCGATGCCATTATCGCGCAGCATCTGCAGCACCTCTTCGGTACCGTTTATAATGGCTGCAATTACCTCGCCTGGAATATGGTTCTTGTTTCTGCCGATGGTGGAGGAAAGCAGAATATTATCTGTGGCTCCTACACACATCAGGTCGTCGGTGTTCATCACTACAGCATCCTGTGCTATCCCTTTCCAAACATCCAGATCGCCAGTTTCTTTCCAGTACATATACGCCAAAGACGATTTTGTACCCGCACCGTCAGCATGCATAATGGCGCAGTACTCGGGATCGCCAGTAAGTATATCAGGTATAATTTTGCAGAATGCCTTCGGGAATAAGCCTTTGTCAATGTTCTTGATAGCATTGTGCACATCCTCTTTCGAGGCCGACACACCACGTCGCAAATATCTATTTTCCATAGTTACTTAGGTTTCCTACAAATTTAAGAAAACAGGATGGAGTTAGAGAGTTAGAGAGTTAAAAAGTTAGAGATTTAGAAAGTTAAAAAGAAAAGGCGGAGACTATAGGTTGTTTAACTATAGCCTCCGCCCTTTTCTTTTTTATTGTGGGCTCAAACTATTGAAGCAGCCCCCATTTTTAATTTTTAATTCTTAATTAAGCAAAGCTAGTCCACTCTAACCACTTTGAACTCTGTACGGCGGTTGCGCTGGTGCTGTGCTTCTGTTTGCGCGTTTCTTACCACAGGGCGGCTCTCGCCATAGCCCCTGGCTGTAATGCGCGAACGATCTATACCCTTCGAAATGATGTACTCTACCGCAGACTCTGCACGGCGTTGCGACAGATCCTGGTTATAGGCATCGCTACCGCGGGCATCAGTGTGGGAGCTAAGCTCTATCGAAATGCGTGGGTTATCTACCAGTATCTGTACCAGCTTATCCAGTTCTTCGGCAGCGTCTGGCCTGATGTCGGCTTTATCGTAGTCGTAGAAGATATTCTCCAGCACAATTGCACGCTCCTTCACAATCTGGTTCAGCACCAGTTCTGCCGTTAAGCGCACCTCATTCTCCTGCTCTGGCAACTGATCCTGCGAAGGCATTTTACCAACGGTTGTTACACGCTGACGTGCCGTAAAGAAACCTTGCTTCTCTGACACCAATGAGTACGTAGAAGCCGAATCTAAAGGAAACGTGAAGTTACCGTTAGCATCGGTTGTTGTTTCGTCTACTTTCTGGCCCTGTTCGTTCTGCAGCACTACTACGTTGTTGGATACTGTTGTTTGCTTGGCTCCTTCACGACGTTGATACAGTGTACCGTCTACAAAGAAGTTAACTGTTTTACGCTTAGACCTGGAGAAGGCATAGATATCGTCACCTCCCTGGCCTCCTTCACGGTTAGAGGAAAAATACCCCGTATACTCATCCTGAAAATAAATTCCGAAGTCGTCGCCAGGTGAGTTCACTGGTTTGCCTAAGTTTATAGGTTTGCCGTCCTCAATTCTGAAAAGATCAAGGTTGCCCA
The DNA here is from genome assembly GCF_020907245.1 of Pontibacter harenae. GTDB lineage: Bacteria > Bacteroidota > Bacteroidia > Cytophagales > Hymenobacteraceae > Pontibacter > Pontibacter harenae. Next base: position 100,718 of record NZ_JAJJWH010000001.1, read on the forward strand.
AGCCAGGATGTCCGTCTGAGGCAATGTATACTGTTCCGTCTGGTCCTACAGACACAAAGCTTTCATTTCCTTTTGTGTTGATTTCAGGGCCGAGATTTACGGGTGTAGAGAAACGACCATTTTCTAAAGTCGATTTATAAATGTCGTGCCCACCTTGCCCGCCTCTGCGGTTAGAGGAAAAATAGAGTGTTTTGCCATCAGGAGAGAACGCAGGAGAAGAATCCCAGGCTTGTGGGCTGTTTATGTTCAGCAGTTTTGCCTCGGTCCAGGCTCCAGAGCGGAAAGTAGACCAGAACAGGTCTACGTTTTGGCGGCCTTTACGGCTGCCTTCGTTGCCTCGGGCAAATACCATCGTTCTGCCTTCGTCTATAAAAGTGGCAAAGGCTTCATGAATTTCCTCCTGGTTTACACCTTCAAAAGGACGAATAGCACCAACGGCAGTATCAGTTAAAGCGGCGGCATATAGGTTTAAGAAGCCCTCGCCATTGCCCATATACTCTTTTCCCCCACGGGTAGACGAAAACACAAGTTCATTGTTGAGCACAAAAGGCGCGAACTCTGAGGCATCTGTATTAAGCCCTGGTATAGGTCGCACCTCAAAGTTTTCGTTCTTGCGCAGGATTTCAGTTAAGTTGCTATAGTTTTCTACCTCCTGCTGAGCCAGTGCTTTCAGGCGGTTGTTGCTACCCACTCTAATGTAATCCTGAAGCTCTTTTAGGGACTGCTCATACTTACCGTTGGCTTTTAAGGCCAGGCCATAGTAGTAGTAAGCATCCTCTTTGCGGAAGTTACCACTAATGGCTGCCTGGTAAAAAGGCTCTGCCTCCGATATCCTGTTCGACAGGCGGTAGGCTTCGGCTATTTTATAGTTTAGCTCGCCTTTGTTATCGGCATTTGGCAGTGCCTGCTTATAAAACTCAATAGCACGCTGGTACTGCTCCTGCCCAAACCTTTTGTCGCCTTTGCTGATATACCTGCCAGTGCCGCAAGCGCTGAGCAGCAGCGCCAACAGCATTACAACCATAAAGTTTATTTTGGGTGCCCTTGGCCTGGTATCTGTCGTGTAGTACATGAACTTTTAGAGTTATAAGTAGCCTGCTCAGAAGTAGCGGGAAAGCCAGCTGTTTCGGGCAGGCCTCGGCCACTCCGACTGTAGCTCTCCGTAATTATTTACTAAGGTATCGAAGTATAACGAATTTTCATTTATCTCACCAGCCGCTACTTTACTTTTTAGCTCATTCAGCCCTACTAACCGCACCTGCCCCTCCTTCATAAAAGCTAATTGGGTACGGTCAAAGAACGAAACGTTCAGCTTCTCTTCTAGCGCCCGAACAAATTTGACAGATGCATCTATAGAGCAACCACTCGCAGAAGCGGCTGTTTCGTTATTCGCTAAAACGACAAACTGGTTATGCAGCAATACTGCCGATGCCTGCAAACCTTTGCCATGGCTACTCCATTCGGTAGCAAAACGTTCTAAAAGCGGATTTATTTCAGCCTGCTCAGCTTCGGTTAACGGTCTGCTAGACTGGTAAATCCAGAGGCGTGCGTGCGGCGGCAGTTGGTCAAACGGAATATACATTGTTTAGGTTAATTGTTGGTTGCTGATTGCCTGTTGCTGGTTTTCCAATACTAAATTAGTAGATGACTGAGTTATTAGTATTTCCCTAATAACAGCACCTTAAACCAACAGGTAATCATTTATTTACTTAGTCCTTCTGCTTGTGCGATCAATTCGGCAATGTCAAAAACTTTTACGTTTTCTTCCTGCTCCTTGTTCTTCACGCCGTCGCTCATCATTACCATACAAAAAGGGCAGGCTGTAGCTATCACGCTGTTGCCTCCACCTAAAGTAGCTAAAGCTTCCTCTGTTCTTTCTATATTGATTTCCTTTTTCCCTGGCTCTGCGTCTTTAAACATTTGCGCACCGCCAGCTCCGCAGCAAAGGCCGTTGGCTCGTACACGCTTCATCTCTACCAGGTCGGCATCAAGGGCAGCCAGCACTTCGCGTGGCGCTTCATAAATATCGTTGGCACGGCCCAGGTAGCAAGAATCGTGGTAGGTAATGCGCTTGCCCTGGAAAGCCTCGCCACCTTTTACATGCACTTTGCCTTCGTTTATCAGTTGCTGCAAAAAGGTAGAATGATGGATAACCTCATAGTTACCACCCAGGTCAGGGTATTCGTTCTTCAGGGTGTTAAAGCAATGCGGACAAGCCGTCACGATCTTCTTCACATTATAGGCATTCATTACTTCAATGTTGGTAATGGCCTGCATCTGGAACAGAAACTCGTTACCCGCACGTTTGGCTGGCTCGCCTGTGCAGCTTTCTTCGGTGCCCAGCACAGCATACTTTACGCCCACATGCTCCAGTATCTGCACAAAAGCACGGGTTACTCGCTTGTAGCGATCGTCGAAAGAGCCAGCACAACCCACCCAAAACAATACTTCAGGTTCCTCTCCATTCGCAGCCATCTCGGCCATGGTAGGCACCTTTACTAATCTTTTATTTTCTTCCATCTGATATTTTATGTAGATGCTAGACTTTAGACTTCTTTTGCACCTGAAGTTACAATCAACTAAAGCCGTTGACTTTCCTGCGCAACTCAGCCAGTTCTGACTCACCTAAACTTCTGCTTAAACATCTGTCTAAAATCTAATATCTATAAATCTAAGGTCTAACTTCTAGTTTTTACTTGGTACATAAAGGTCTTCGGCCCAGTTAAAGCGATCTGAAGGCGAGAAGGCCCATGGCGCTCCGTTGTTCTCGATGTTCGTGAACATGGAGTTCAGTGCCGCAGGAGCAGCCGATTCTTCCAATACCAGGAAACGGCGCAGGTCCATGATAGTAGACAACTGGTCGATGTTAACAGGGCAAGACTCTACGCAGGCATTACAGGTAGTGCAGGCCCAAAGCTCCTCTGGTGTGATGTAGCCACGTAGTAGCGTCTTTTCATCTGTTACCTCTACACGCTCCTCGCCTAACTCTTTATAGTGATTTGGAGCAAAGATAGCAGGATGCACGCCTTTCTCCTCCATACGGTCGCGGGTATCCATTACGATCTTTCGCGGCGACAATAACTTGCCAGTTATGTTGGCAGGGCAAACCGACGTACAGCGCCCACACTCGGTACAGGTGTAAGAATCCATCAGTTGCTTCCAGGTCAGGTCTTCCACATCCTTTGCCCCAAAGCGCTGGATAACTGGGTTTCCTTCGGCATCCATTTCTGGTGCTGGCGGCTGATAGCTTGGATCCAGCATGGCTTTAATCTCATGCGTTATAGCAGGGTTAGTGGTGAACTTACCTTTTGGCAGCAGCTTAGAGTAGTACACGTTCGGGAATGCCATGATAATATGGAAGTGCTTGGAGCTTGGCAGGTAATTCATAAAAGCCAAGATACCGATGATATGGAACCACCAGCCTACACGCTCAATAATATGCAATGTAGTAGGGTTATCTCCAAAAATGTTCACGAACGCGCTGCTGATCGGGTAGCTACCAGCCACTTCGCCTCCTTGCAACTGCACCAACTTTAGCCCAGCAATGTTAAAGACAAACAGCGCCAGCATCAGCACAATTTCTGTAACCAGAATGGTGTTGGCATCTACCTTAGGCCAGGCGCGCAACTCTACCCCACTCGACAGGCGCGGCACTTTCGTTACATTTCGGCGCCACAGAAAAATGGCACAAGACACAATTACCAGCGCCGCCAGAATTTCATTTATAAACATCAGGGCAGTGTATACTGGCCCTAGAAAGCCCAATACCCGATGCGAACCTGTTATTCCGTCTATCAGAATCTCAATCACCTCCACGTTTATTACCAGGAAGCCTACATACACAAACAAATGCAGTACTGCTGGCAACATGCGCTTAAACATTTTTTGCTGCCCAAATGCCACCAGTAATGTCTTTTTAACACGCTCCGAAGGATTATCAGTGACATCCAAATCGCGGCCCATGAGCACGTTCTTGCGGATGTTTCTGATTTGCCACACAAACAGACCTATGCCTATGGTGGCCACTATTAAGAAGATAATATTTTCGACTCCTATCACGGCAAATTATTCGTTATGCATACCATTTAACACTTAAATATAGCTGTTCTGGCGCTAAAATGCATGTATGCGTATTTTTTTAAATTTTTTTTGACTTAACGTTTGACTTTTCAAAACAACCTGCTACTTTTGCATACCCTTACAGAACAAAGGGGCACACCAAGAGCTGGTGATGTAGCTCAGTTGGTAGAGCAAAGGACTGAAAATCCTTGTGTCGTTGGTTCGATTCCAATCATCACCACAGAAACCCTCTCCTTTAACGGTGAGGGTTTTTTATTTTTATGGTCCTCTTCTACCGCTACAGGCCTTTATATACTTTATTTCAAGTATAAAGTTCATCGCTAATTATTGCAGGTAAAATCGCGCATCTTCTTCAAGCGGAACTAGAGCTTGCTAAAACAGATATAGTTTTAAGATACTTCTGAATAGAATGACTGGCATGTCAGTGAAAGAGCCATTTGCAATCAATAAAAGAATTAAGAAGGCAGAACTAATATTACAAACAATTCGCTCGCATTTCTAACATAGCAGCGGAGTACCCTAAGCGATACGCCTCCACAAAATGCTCGCAGGCAGTATCATTTAACTCCTGCTCCAGTTCTGTTCGGCCAAGCAGATAGTACACGCGCCCGTTATTGGCATCAGCCGCCAACACACGTTTATAATCTGTTTCAGATAAGGCATAAGCACCTATTTTATAGTAGCCAAAGCCCCTGTAGGTTAGCGCTGTGGCCCAAGCCTCACCGCCTTTGTTATGCTTTAAGTATTTTGTGAGGTCCTCAATAGCCGATTTGTACTCCTTCAGATAAAAGAGCCTTACTTCACCTCGTTGCAGGTATACAGCATGAAGAGTACTATCCTTCTGTAAAGCCTGAGAAAAGTCTCTCTCTGCCATCTTGTAGCGCGACAGCTTTGATAAGCACTTACCGCGCATAAAGTACGTTTCACCAGCCACATTCTCCTGTAAGGCGATAGCCTGGTTCAGATCTCGCACAGCGGCTTCATAGTTCTCATACACGTTCATCTCAATGCTGGCGCGGGTAAGGTAGGCCTCTGCATGGTCTGGCTGAAAATGGATGGCATCAGTTAAAAAGCTATGGGCACTGCTATATTTACCTTCGGCCATAAAAGTTAAAGCCGATTTATAATTCTCTTCCCCCGAAATATAATCCATTGTAACTTTCAGCAGAAAGCTGAACAGCAGAATACCACCAACAAAAGCAACTGTTATATACCAGTCTTTGCGGGAAAAGCGCCGCTTCTGCTGCCGCGGTATGTTACGGTAGTGGCGCTCTGAAACTGAAGCAGGAGGCCTTGTCTGGTAATAACGCGCATTCTGATAGGCTTGCTGCTGCAGAATATGGCTTTGCTCCCGCAATATTTGCAGCTTCATGTCATAAATAGCACGTTTTCCTGCGTCAGAAAGTGTTTGGTAGGCAGTATTAACCAGCTTAAACCGCTCCTCCGACTGCGCATCACCTGGGTTTCTGTCTGGGTGATACTGCAGCGCAAGCTTTTTGTAAGCCAATTTTATTTCATGTGTGGTGGCACTTGAGCTTATTCCTAAAATTGTATAGAAATTCTGTTCCAACCTTGCTTTTTACTAATAGTAATAACTATAAAATTAACGAAATTCGTACACGACCGCTCAAATTCCGTACTACTTTTCTATAAACTCTTATACTTAATGTAAATTTTTAAGTATAGCATCGTATACGAAAAACTAAAAAGCTTAGCACTATGGCCGAACCAGACAACGGAACAAAAGAAAAAAGCACTAATCTCGTCGAAAACCTGATGGGCTACATCGATACCCGTATCGATATTATTCGCCTCGAAATACAAGAAAAGCTCAAAGGAGCCTTTGTAGGCACCATACATGCCATTTTACTAGGGTTCGCTGCTTTTATGAGCCTTATTTTTGTAAATATCTTTTTAGGTTTACTGCTAAATCACTTGCTCGATAGTTCTTTTTGGGGGTTCGGAATTGTGGCGTTGTTTTATATTATCCTGTTGGTGATCCTAGTGATTGGTGTAGACAAAAAAGTATTTCAGGGCTTAGCCGATAAAACATTTGACAATACCTTATACAAGAACGACAAAAGAGAAAAATCTATATGAGCGAGTTAAGCAACCCCCTGTTCGACAGCGAAAGAGAACTCCTGGAACGCCAAAAGGAAGAATATAAAAATGCCCTAATGGGAGATGTAGATACCATCAAAACACAGAGTCAGGAAATTGGCAAAAAAGTGGCCATAGCTGGCGGTGTTTTATTGGTAGGCGCTCTGATAACCCGTGCTTTTAGTGGCGGTAGCAGCGACTCTAAAAAGAAGAAAAAGCAAAAAAGCAAAAGCTCTAAAGAAGACAAATCTAAATTAGAGGTAGTGCATGTTGCCTCCAGCGATATGGGCACTAACCCTGCTGGGTATAATTCTTTCTCGCATGACCAGGAAGATGACTATACCTTATCGTCGGAGCGTATGCCACATGCACACCACGATAAGCAGCCTAAGTCTCAGAAGGACAAGAAGAGTAAGTCTAACAGCTTCTTTAAGTCTGATGTGGCCAAAGCTATATCGCAGCAGCTAATGGCTCTGGCGGTAGTGTATGCTACCAAAAAGGTGGAAGAATACTTAAGTAGTGTCTCTGAAAATAACGATATTGCAGCGGACCAGGTAGAGGTTACTGAAATAGAGACTACTGAGTATATTATTCCCGAAAAGGATGCCATTTGATATTTTTTACCAGAACAAGCAACAACAACCATCACCAGGCAGGAAGTACTTTGCAGTACTACTAGATCCAGATAACTTAAATGAGGCTTCCTGCCTGCAGATCCTTTCGCTGAGTGAGCTTCATCAGGTAGATTTTTTCTTAGTAGGCGGCAGCCTGATTACCTCACAAAGCCAGAGCGCTCTCATCCAGCTAATAAAGGACAATTCCAGCATTCCTGTTATACTTTTTCCAAGCAGCAGCCTACACCTCGACAAACAAGCCGACGGCATATTGCTGTTATCCCTTATTTCTGGCCGCAACCCTGAGTTCTTGATAGGACAACACGTAATTGCCGCGCCCATTCTTAAAGCTAGCCAGCTACAGATATACCCAACAGGTTATATGCTTGTAGACACTGGCAAGCAAACCACTGCCTCTTACATGAGCGGCACCACTCCTATTCCTTATGATAAACCAGCCATTGCCGCCTGCACTGCCATGGCTGGCGAGCAGCTAGGTTTGCGCTATATGTACTTAGACGGTGGCAGCGGAGCCCAGAAGCCCGTTAGCCCCGAAATGATTGCTGCTGTCCGCCAGGCAGTAGAAGTGCCTCTTATAGTTGGCGGCGGCATAAACACCCCCGAAAAAGCAAGAACAGCTCTAGCATCGGGAGCTGATGTAGTTGTTATTGGGAACCACATAGAAAAAAACCCCAGCTTTTTGGCTGAGGTTTCTAAAGTTGTAGCTTCTTTCAATATTGCCTTAGATGTTCATCGCTGATTCACGGCGACGCATCTTACCAGCTGGTATACCAAACATCATCTTAAAGCGACGGCAGAAGTAAGCTGTATCTTTGTAGCCCACATCCTTACCAATCTCACGGATACTCTTTTTAGTAGTTCTTAGCAAGAATACTGCACGTTCCATACGCTGGTACTCGATGTAGTCCTGCGGGTTAATGCCTGTCAGCATTTTGAAGTACTGCCCAACATAGTCTTCCGAAACGTTCGCAACGTTAGAAAGCACTTTGTTCGAAAGGTCTCCACCCAAATTCTCCTTGATATAGTTGAACAGGTCGATCAAACGAGGGTCTTTGAAGTAGGTGCTGTTAGTAGCCAATTGCTCCACAAACATTCTGTTCTTAAGAATATGGCGCACAATCTCTACCACAATTTGCTCGGTGTACAGGTTAATCAGACGCTCCTTACCTGGCAACCCTTGCATATTCTCTTCTACAACTTTTATAACCAGGTTGGCTAATTTGTTATTGTTCGAGATTAAGAAGGCAGGTAGGTCCAAGGATGCAAAGAAGTTAACTGAATCGAAAACTTTCGCCTCGAAGCTAACATAACTGTGGCTGTCCTCAGCATCACCTATCAAATCAAGATCGTTGTTGCTTTTAAAGAACTTTTCCCTGTTTGTAATCAAATCGTCGTTAGAGATGGTTCTTCCATCTATAGAGCCATAGGTAACTTTTGTGCTTCGACCTCCAGGAATAAACAGTAGTTCCCCTTCTTCTACCATTTGCTCCTCGTCGCCAAAGAAGATGCTGCCTTTATGAAGCAATATCAAGTTATTACCAACATCGTAGTAGTTGCGAACCTTAAACGGCTGCTGCAACACCAGATTCTTAGCCTTAATGAACCGCACCCCAAGCGATTCAATAATTTTATTGTAATCTTCCATGTGTGTTACGAAGAAACTTTATACTATAAACCCATTAAATTTTGGCATAAAGCTAAGGCTAATCTTTATAAAATTCAAATTATTTCTAAAAATTAAGTTTTAATTAAAGAAACACTATTTTCCTCAAAAGCACCATGGAAATAAGGTTTTGCTTCAGTTTTTACTTCAGCAATTCTCTTGAAATTACTATTTTCTGTATCTCAGAAGTACCTTCGTAAATCTGGGTGATCTTTGCATCACGCATTAAGCGCTCTACATGGTATTCTTTCACGAATCCATACCCTCCATGTACCTGCACTGCCTCTACAGCGGTGTCCATTGCTACCTGCGATGCAAAAACCTTAGCCATAGCACCTGATTTACCATAATCTTGGTGTGTGTCTTTATCGTGGGCAGCCTTTAAGCATAACAATCGAGCAGCCTCAATGTTTGTCGCCATATCTGCTAGCTTAAACTGAATGGCTTGATGCTTCGAAATTTCTACTCCAAACGCTTTGCGCTCTTTTGAATATTTCAGCGCTAACTCGTATGCTCCAGAAGCAATGCCTAGTGCCTGAGAAGCAATGCCTATTCGACCACCTGCTAAGGTGCTCATGGCAAATTTAAAACCAAAGCCGTCTTCACCAATCTTATTTTCTTTAGGAACTTTCACATCGGTGAACATAAGGGAGTGCGTGTCGGAGCCACGAATACCCAGTTTGTTTTCTTTTGTTCCAACCACAAAACCTTCCATGTCGCGCTCCACTATCAGCGCGTTTATACCTTTGTGGCCCTTCTCTGGGTTTGTTTGCGCTATTACAATGTATACAGATGCAGTGCTACCATTCGTGATCCAGTTCTTCGTGCCATTCAGCAGGTAGTAATCGCCTTTATCCTCTGCTGTAGTGCGTTGAGAGGTGGCGTCAGAACCTGCCTCTGGCTCCGATAAGCAGAACGCTCCGATAATCTCTCCTGTCGCCAGGCGAGTCAAGTACTTCTGCTTTTGCTCTTCTGTTCCGTAGTGCTCCAGGCCCCAGCAAACAAGTGAATTGTTAACAGACATGACAACAGAAGCAGAAGCATCGACTTTAGAGATTTCTTCCATGGCCAGCACATAGGCCACAGTATCCATACCGCCACCTCCGTATTTCGGATCTACCATCATTCCTAAAAAGCCAAGCTCGCCCATTTTCTTTACTTGCTCCGCTGGGAACCTTTGATGCTCATCGCGCTCAATAACACCAGGAAGCAGTTCTGTCTGTGCAAATTCTCGGGCAGCAGCCTGCACCGCTAACTGTTCTTCTGTTAGTTGAAAATTCATAATTTATAACTGAAAAAGTTTACTGTTGATTATAGTTAGACCTTACAAAGGTAAAAAATACAGTATATATACTCCCATAACCATATAAAATGTTATGCTTGCAGAGCTTTTTCTAAGCTAAAAAATATAATTAGTGATAGGTTCTAGAATTATCAGTGCAACTTTCTAGTAAGCCCTCGCTACATACAACTAACTAATACAAAACGTAAACCAGATACCTTTATTTTGAGGTGTTGTAAGGCTTATTCTCAAGCATAAAAAAAGCGCCACCCGCTGTAGTACGGGTGGCGCAGTAAATATGTAATAAACTGTAGGTTCTTTTAATCGCGACGGCCCATCAGCAACGAAGCATAATATAATAATGTTGCCAGCGAACCAAGGGCAGCAACCACATACGTCATGGCAGCCCATTTAAGCGCATCTTTCGACATACCGTACTCCTGCTGTGTTACAACGTTATTTGTGCTTATCCAGTTTAGTGCACGCTTACTCGCATCAAACTCAACAGGCAGCGTTATAAAGCTAAACAAGGTGGTTAAAGCAAACAAAGCCACACCAACTGCCAACGGTATTGGCGTAGTCTGCAGCATAAAAATACCGATCAGGATGATCCACTGCATGTAGCGCGAAGCTATACTTAACGCAGGCACCATGGCCGAACGGAACTTGAGGAAGCTATATGCTTTAGCATGCTGCACAGCGTGCCCACATTCGTGCGCTGCTACTGCTGCTGCGGCCGCACTTCTGGCCTCATACACATACTCGCTCAGATTTACTGTTTTATCGGCAGGGTTATAATGGTCTGTCAACCTACCCGCCACCGAAATAACGCGCACATCGGTAATACCATTATCTGCCAGCATCATTTCTGCAATCTCCCGACCCGTAAGGCCAGAGCTAAGCGGAATCTGCGAATACTTCTGGAATTTGCTTTTTAAGCGCCAACTAACCCACATGCTCAGCAGCATGAAGAGTATTACAATTGCATATATACCCATTTTGAATTTACCTTTTTTTAAGACTTAACTTGACTCTCAATTTTCTTTACGATGTTTGTAGTGGAATAGCCTTTTACAAGTGGCACCGTTTTCACATCGCCGCCCTTAGCCATAACGACATCGTGGCCTACTATATTTTCGACTGTATAATCATCGCCCTTCACCAAAATATCTGGCTGTACAGCCTTAACCAGTTCAAGCGGTGTATCTTCATCGAAAAGCACTACTGCATCAATAAACAATAAAGATGCCATAACGCGCGCGCGTGACATTTCGTCCTGCAGCGGGCGTGTTGGCCCTTTTATACGGCTAATAGAAGCATCTGTGTTAAGCCCGAGCACTAACTTATCGCCAAGTTGTCGGGCTTTTTCCAGGTAATCTACGTGCCCAAGGTGCAGAAGGTCGAAGCAGCCGTTTGTAAAAACAATTTTTTGGCCTTGGTTTTGCCAGCTTTGCAGCTGCTCTTTAAGTTGAGGTAAAGTATAGATCTTATCGGTGGATTTCATCAGCGGTCACTTTAGTTTTGGCTACCTGAGCCACAGGATTTCTGCGCTTCAGCATAGTTGCCATAAAACTAATGACTCCCATCAGAACAACCAAAAGTGTTTGAGAAGTATGTGCTAACAGCGCATAGGCCATGCCAGCCTCTTTAGGCACTCCGTACAGCAGCAGCGTTGACTGTACTACCAAGTGGTACACCCCCACCCCACCCTGCACAGGCGCGGCCATACCTAAGCTTCCGGCAACAAGCACCGAAAGGCCTGCTCGCCAAGTCAGGTCGCTGGTACTAGGCAAGGCATAAAAAACCACTACCGCACAAGCATAGTACATAAACCACACAAAAATGGTGTGTCCCCAAAAGGAGCCTTGGTTTTTTACCTTGCCTATACTAAAGATGCCTTTTATGACACCCTTCATAAATGCCACGGCTTTATTGAAATAGCTATTGCGGTGCAGTCTCTTCAGGAAAACAAGCATAGTAGCAGCCAGCACGACAGCTAGTGCCGCAAGCAGTCCAATCAGCCAATATAAGGATGTTACTGTTTGCTCTAAGCTGTTGTACCTATCTGTTAACAGACCAAGGAAAAACTCCTGTATTCTGCCAAACTCAACCAGAAAGGTAAGTCCCAGCACAAACAGCAACATCACCATATCAATAACACGCTCGGCTATAACAGTGCCAAACCCTGTATCAACGGGCAGGCCTTCTGTACGCTTCAGCACACTACAGCGGGCTAGCTCTCCCATGCGCGGAAGCACTAGGTTAGCTAAGTAGCCAACCATCATGGCGTTGTAAGTATTTCTGAGAGAGGGATGGTACCCTGTAGGTTTAATCTGCATTTGCCAGCGGTAGGCGCGGCTAAAATAAGCTGCAGCTCCCATCACTACAGATACTAACACCCATAGCACATCTGCATTCCGAAGCTCTGCCCACATCTTTTCAAAATCAAGCTCTTTCAGTGCATACCACATCAGCAACGCCGACAGGGCCAAAAGCAAGCTATATTTTAGAAAAGACAGTAGTTTCTTCATGCACGGCGGCTACACCAGTTTATTATGCTGATCAGGGAAAATAAGGGTTGGTTTGTGGTTTTTGGCGTCTTCAAACTTGATGCTGCAGTAAGAGATAATAATAACAACGTCTCCTACCTGTACTTTGCGGGCAGCAGGGCCATTTAAGCAAACGGTTCCTGTACCGCGCTCTCCTTTTATTACATAAGTTTCAAACCGCTCACCGTTATTGATGTTAACGATCTGCACCTTCTCATTTTCCACCATATTGGCCGCGTCCATCAGATCTTCGTCAATCGTGATGCTGCCAACGTAGTGTAATTCCGCCTGTGTTACCTTACAACGGTGAATTTTAGACTTTAAAACCTCGATATACATGGTTTATTTTATAATTGGGCGCAAAGTTAGATAATAAGCAGCACATTAGCTACCTAGGCCACGCCTGTGCCTGCTATACCAAGCGTAACAGTATTGCGCTCGTTTAAATTCATCAGCATGTTATCTATCAGGCGCACTGGCCCCACGTTGGCGGCCAGACAGAGCGCCAGTTCCTGCGTTTCGTGCGCATCCTGCACAGGCTGCATGGTGTAGGCATCTGCCACTTCAAAATACTCCAGCGCCACTTGTTTTATTTCATGTAAATAGCGCTGCACCTCCGCCTTTACAAGAACCACTGGTTGGCCTTGCAGCAATTGCTCCTTCGCCAGTTGCAGTGCTTTGTACAGATGCGCTGCCTGCTCACGCTCCTCCTGGCTTAACCTTGTATTTCTGGAGGACATGGCCAAACCGCTTGCCTCTCGCACTGTAGGATAGCAAACCAGTTCCAGGTCGAAACTCAGCGCATCTACCAGTTGCCTGATGATAGCGACCTGTTGTATGTCTTTTTGTCCAAAATAAGCTCTGTGAGGCTGCACATAATGGAAAAGCTTGCTTACAATAGTGGCAACACCGCTAAAATGGCCAGGCCGATGCGCCCCTTCCATTACTGTTTCCAGCGCTCCGAAACTAAATTTTAATTGTGTCTGTTGCTGATATACCTCCTCCACATCGGGCACAAACAGGTAATCGCATGCTACTGCTTGTAGCAGTGCCACGTCCTGCACCTGTGTACGAGGATACAACTTATAATCATCGGGATTATTGAACTGGGTGGGGTTTACAAATATACTACAGATGGTAATATCATTCTGTTGGGCCGATGCCCTTAGCAGTTGCAAGTGGCCCTCGTGCAAAGCCCCCATGGTGGGTACAAGGCCGATGGTTTTACCACTGCACCGTAACTCCTGCACCTTGGCTCTGATGGCACTAACCTGCTCTATAACTTGCATACAATGTTTGGCTTATTCTGTAATTTGTAAAAGTTGGCAAATGTAAGTTGCAGCGCAGAAAATTGAAAATCAGAATAAAAAATGCTAATTTTGCACGTCCCATACTTTTTGCTTATTAATTTTTAATATAATTATCCATGTCTAAATTGCGAATCTTATACGCTGCCACAGAAATCCTTCCTTTCCTACAAACCACGAAAGTAGCAGAATTTTTAAACACACTACCACAGGGGATGCAGGAACGCGGAATGGAGATTCGAATCTTTGTTCCTCGGTTCGGGCTTATTAACGAGCGTAAGAACCGCTTACATGAGGTTGTACGACTTTCAGGTATAAATATCGCCATCGGAGACGATGAAAAACCGCTTGTAATTAAGGTGGCTTCCATTCCGAACGCCAAGTTACAAGTATATTTTATAGACAACGAAGACTATTTCCATAGAAAGTCCGTTTTTGTTGATAAGAACAACAAATTCCACCAGGATAATGATGAGCGCGCCATCTTCTTTTGCAAGGGCGTGCTAGAAACTGTTAAGAAGCTGGGATGGGCACCAGACATTGTACATTGCAACGACTGGATGACTGGTTTAATACCAATGTACCTGAAGACGACTTACAAGAAGGACCCGATCTTTAAAGATGCTAAGTCTATGTTTACAGTTTATAACCACAACTGTCAGCAGAAATTTGATGGTGATTTAGCTGAAAAAGTAAAAATGCTTGATATCGATGACAGCATGCTGACAAACCTGCAGTCTTCTGATGTTGATAGCTTTATAAAAATCGGCATGGAATATGCTGATTCAGTAATTAAGACAAACGAAAGCTTCTGCGAAAACATTGATGCTTTATTTACAGATTTTGTAAAGACAAACAGCATTAACACGATTAGCGCAGACGATGACCTGTTAGATTCTTACTATAACCTGTATAATGAACTTAGCCGCTAGAAGATTTCTTCTATTCTTCTTCTCTATCGCCACCCTTGCCTCCTGCGAAGACCCTACCGAAATAGGGCTAAACTTGCAGGATGAGAACCAAATTGGGACTAGCTATACCGATACCTTTAGCATAAGCACAGGAACTGTTCTGCTAAACGACTCTATTTTGTCGTTCAGGCAGCAACCTGCTCTTATCGGCAGGTATACAGATCCTGTGTTGGGTAGCATTACCACTAATACCTTCACCCAACTAGGGTTGAACGGTAGCACGGTTATGTTTGGGTCGTCTGATAATCCTGCTGTAGCCGACTCGTTGGTGTTAACGTTAGACTATAGTACAATTTACGGTAACAGGGATAGTGATATTTCTGTAAGCGTGCATAGACTGCAAGAAGGCTTTGACGAAAAAACATCCTATTTCACTAATTCAGCTTTAGCGTATGAGGAAACTCCGCTAGGGTCTAGCACTTTCCGCCCAAGGCTTATCCCTATCAAGCGTAATAACGTGGAGGTAGATTCGGCTGTCTTAGTAAAAATCAAGCTAGACCCAGCACTTGCTAATGAACTAGTTTCACTTTCTGGCACCGATCCATTAAGGACGCAGGAAAACTTTAACAACTACTTAAAGGGCTTAGCATTTATTACAACCAGCACTACTTCTGGGAGTGTGATTGGTATAAATTTAACATCAACGAATACAAGGCTTAGGCTGCATTATAAAACAGGAACAGAAGTAAAGCATCATGATTTCAGATTCGCTACCTCAGGCCTATATTACTTCAACAATGTAGTTCCTGACCGTACGGGCACAGCTGTAGCAGATTTGCAAACCAAAGGCCAGTACCTTTCTGCCGAAGAAACAAACGGAGATAGTTACGTACAGGCGAATACACAGCTTCTGACAAAGCTTATGTTCCCTTCTTTAAATAAATTTAAAGAGGAGCAAGGCAACATTATTGTAAACCGCGCAGAGCTTATCATTCCTGTTAAAGCAGCCTCTACAAATGTATTAGCACCATCGCCACAACTGGTGTTGTATGAAGCAACCAATGCTAACCGTATAGCTACAAATTCTAGTGGAACACCATTGGCTGTACAATTAAGTGCCGTTGGTGCTGCCAATACAACAAGTTACCCAGCTCCTGTTGCATACAACAGCGAGAAAAGTGCCTATACAATAAATGTTACTTCGTATGTACAGAACCTCCTGATGGGTCAAAAGCAGAATAATGGCTTATTATTATCCCCTGGAGTTTCAGTAGCCGTTTCTGGACAATCTACGCGCCAGATCGTAACAGAGCCGTTCCCTTACAGAGCAGTTATCAGCAATACAGAAGCACAGCCTGTTAAGCTACGCCTGTACTTTTCAAAACTTCAATAAACTATTTATTCATAACCTTATGTTAGTAGGTACCCACGTGGGTACCTACTAACATTTATTTTCCGAACTATGTGTGGAATTGTTGCATATGTAGGGCATAGAGAAGCTTGCCCTATTGTTATTAAGGGGCTTAAACGCCTAGAGTACAGAGGTTATGACAGTGCAGGGGTTGCCCTGATGAATGGCTCTCTGGATGTATACAAAAAGAAGGGCAAGGTAAGTGAGTTAGAGGCATTTATTGCTGACAAAGATACTCACGCCACTATAGGTATGGGCCACACTCGTTGGGCAACGCACGGTGAGCCTAACGATGCTAACGCGCACCCTCACTATTCTACTTCGCGCAATATCGCCATTATTCATAATGGTATTATAGAGAACTACGCCACGCTTAAGAAACACTTAATCAGCAAGGGCCATACTTTCCAAAGTGAAACTGACTCTGAAGTATTCATCAACCTGATTGAAGACATCAGACTTGACAGCAAATGCACGCTTGTAGAAGCCGTACGTTTGGCTTTACATGAGGTAGTTGGTGCTTATGCCATAGTAGTACTTGCCAAAGATGCACCTAACCAGCTTATAGCAGCACGCAAAGGAAGCCCACTCGTATTGGGTATAGGCCAAGGAGAATATTTCCTGGCTTCTGATGCCACTCCTATTATTGAGTACACCAGCGATGTCGTATATCTGAAAGATCATGAAATCGCCATGATTCATGATGGAGAGTTGGAAATACGCTCTAGAGAAGACGTTAAGCAGACGCCTTATGTACAGCGACTGGAGATGGCTCTGGAGCAGATTGAAAAAGGCGGTTACGAGCACTTCATGCTGAAAGAAATATACGAGCAGCCACGCTCTATTTTAGACAGCATGCGCGGCCGTATGGTAGTAGAAAGCAATCAATTAATAATGAGTGGCCTACGCGAGTTTGAAAATAAGTTCGTTAATGCCGATCGTATCATCATTGTTGCATGTGGAACATCATGGCATGCGGGACTGGTAGCGGAGTATCTTATTGAGGACTTGGCACGTGTACCAGTAGAGGTAGAGTATGCCTCTGAATTCCGTTACCGTAACCCTATTATCAGTGAGAGAGATATTGTTATCGCTATTTCTCAATCTGGTGAAACAGCCGATACATTGGCAGCAATAGAACTGGCTAAATCTAAAGGTGCTACCATATTTGGTATATGCAACGTAGTTGGCTCTTCTATCGCCAGAGCAACAGATGCAGGTGCTTATACGCATGCTGGTCCTGAAATTGGTGTTGCTAGTACTAAAGCCTTTACGGCTCAGGTAACGGTGCTTACGCTTATTGCCATGATAGTTGGAAGTAAGCGCGGCACCCTAGAAACAACCAAACTTCGCCAGCTTATGGTAGAACTGGAGAATATACCTGCCAAAGTAGAGCAAATTCTGAAGCTTGACGAAGAAATAGAAAAGATCTCTGCGCAGTATAAAGATGCTACAAACTTTATCTACCTAGGTCGCGGTTATAACTATCCAGTGGCTTTAGAGGGTGCTCTTAAACTGAAGGAAATTTCTTACATACACGCTGAGGGATATCCTGCGGCGGAAATGAAGCACGGACCTATCGCCCTGATAGACGAGCACATGCCAGTGGTAGTAATTGCTACAAAAGACAGCTCTTATGAAAAAGTTGTATCAAACTTGCAGGAAGTAAGAGCCCGTAAAGGAAAAGTGATTGCTATTGTTACCGAAGGTGACACAACTATTCCTTCTATGGCTGACCATGTGATTGAGGTACCTGAAACAAGCGAGCATTTAGCTCCGCTGCTTTCTGTTATTCCACTACAGTTGCTTTCTTACCACATAGCTGTAATGCGTGGTTGCAACGTAGACCAACCTCGTAACTTAGCAAAATCAGTTACTGTAGAGTAGACTTATACACTCCAATATTAAGAAAGGGAAGCTTTATCAGCTTCCCTTTTTCTTTGCCCTTGTCCCATAATGTTCGGCTTTTAAAGAAGCAAGCGTTACGCATTATCGGAAGCCGCTGGATGAGCTTTTGAAGGAATTCCGACGATAATTTCTTAATTTTAAGCAACGAACAAATTAAAAACTATGGCACACACTATCATCAACTCCCAAAACGCACCAGCTCCAATAGGACCTTATAGCCAGGCGACCATGGCCAATGGTATTTTGTATGCGTCTGGGCAAATAGCGCTCGATCCTGAAAGCGGAGAATTAGTAAATGGAAGCATTGAAGAGGAAACGCACCAGGTAATGAAAAACGTTAAAGCCATATTAGAGGAAGCAGGTTTAAACTTTAGCAATGTGTTGAAGTGCACCATATTTGTAAAGGACCTGAACAACTTTGGCCGCATCAACGAAACTTATGGCAGCTACTTCTCTAGCAATCCGCCTGCGCGCGAAACAGTGGAAGTAAGTCGTTTACCGAAAGATGTAAACGTTGAAATTTCATGTATCGCAGCTAAATAAGTCATCACAGAAGTAGAATTAGAATTACCAAGGCAGTGCTAATTGTACTGCTTTGGTAATTTTGTTTTATACCTAAATATCCTGCCCTGCGGATATAAAAACATCCTGCGACCCCTCATTCTCCTCCTCTTTAGAGGCATAAATTTCTACTGCATACTTGCCAGGCTCCGCATTTACCGCCGATTTTCCTACTTCTATCTCTTGCCTCACCACTCGCACGGCATAGTCGGCAGGGTAAATGTTGTAGCCGTATTTTCTAGAGTAGACAAAAGTGAACACGGCCCCAAAAAATATGATTTGCGACACCAAAAACACCCAGGTAAGAATAACGATAACCGAGCCAGCAGCTCCGTAAATAGACCCTACACCAGTAGACCCTAAATAATAACCGATAATACTCCTGGTAATAGTAAAAAGAAAAGCTGTTACCACGCCGCCAACCCACACATCACGCCATCTTATTTTAGCGTCTGGCAGAAATTTATAAACACAAGAAAACAGGAAGGTCACGATCAGCATTGTTAGCACGAAATTGGCAAAGTGCAGCACGTATACCACCCATCCAGAAAACCGATCGGTCAGAAAATTACCGATCGCGACAAGCAGTGTATTTGATAGCAAGAATATGGTCACCACCGCCGCTATACCTAAAATCATCCCGAAGGAAAGAAATCGGTCTCTGATCAGCTTTAGGTAACCACGCTTAGGGAGTGGCTTTACACACCATATTTCGTTAAGTGAATCTTGTAAGGATATAAAAACACCTGTGGCTGCTATAAAAAGTGTGATAACACCTATCATTGTAGCCAAGTTGAAGTCCGTAAATTCGTTAATACTCTCCACCATCTTCTGTACCTCATACGCATTAGCAGAGCCGATCAACTCCTTTATCTGGTAGTATATTTCGCCAGAAACAGCCTGTTCGCTAAAGAAGTAACCAGTTGCGTTGATAATGATGATTAGCATAGGAGGCAGTGCAAAAATGCTGTAGTAAGACAAAGCCGCCCCCTTTTGGAAGGAATTATTATCTACAAATTCTAAAACAGTTTCTTTAAGCAGACACCAGATTTTATTTAAGCGTTTCAGCAGCATAAGGCACAAATCTGTTTTTCATCCATACGCAATTAATTGATTATGTTTATGATAAGCTTTTTGATGTAATAAGTCCGTTTAGCTGCTCACTCTTAACTCCGCCAGCCATAATGGGTTGCCACAAGCTCGCAATATTTTGTACCTTTGTGCCTGATTTGAGTAGATCTGTATAGAAATAACCATACATGGAAAGAGAAGTTAGAGTACGTTTTGCCCCAAGCCCAACTGGCCCACTTCATATTGGCGGCGTGCGAACAGCCTTATACAATTACTTGTTTGCCCGTAAAATGGGTGGAACCATGATTCTTCGTATTGAAGATACTGACCAAACGCGTTTTGTGCCTGGCGCCGAGGATTACATCCGAGAATCGCTGGAATGGTGCGGCGTAGAGTTGGATGAGAGTCCTTGGAAAGATGGTCCTTATGGTCCTTACCGCCAGTCAGAGCGCAAGCCGATGTACATGCAGTACGCCCTACAGCTGGTAGAAAGCGGCCACGCCTACTATGCCTTCGACACCTCTGAAGAGCTGGATGAAATGCGTGAACGGTTGAAAGCGGCCAAAGTGGCAACTCCTCAGTACAACGCTATTACGCGTATGACGATGAAGAACTCGCTTACGCTACCAGAAGATGAAGTAAAGCGTCGTCTGGAGTCTGGGGAGGCTTATGTAATACGCTTGAAGGTACCGCGCAAAGAGGAAGTACGCTTAAAAGATATGATTCGTGGCTGGGTAATGGTACATTCTTCTGCCATAGACGATAAAGTGCTGATGAAATCGGATGGTATGCCGACTTACCACCTGGCAAACATTGTAGACGACCACCTGATGAAGATTACCCACGTAATCCGCGGTGAAGAGTGGCTACCATCTGCACCACTACACGTGCTGCTTTACCGTTACCTGGGCTGGGAAGATACGATGCCAGAGTTTGCTCACCTTCCGTTGTTGTTAAAGCCTGATGGCAATGGCAAACTGAGCAAGCGCGACGGTGATAAATTCGGTTTCCCTGTGTTCCCGCTAGAGTGGAAAGATCCTTTCTCTGGAGATATATCTATTGGTTATCGTGAAAACGGCTTCCTGCCAGAGGCCTTTGTTAACTTCCTGGCGTTCTTGGGCTGGAACCCTGGCACACAGCAGGAGATCTTTACCATGCCAGAGCTTATTGAAGCATTCAGCGTTGACCGCATCGGCAAATCGGGCACTAAATTCGACTGGCAAAAGGCACGTTGGTTTAACGAGCAGTATCTAAGATCAAAACCAGATGAGGAACTGGCGCAATACCTGCTTCAGGCGCTGGAGGAGCATAATATAGAATGCTCTTTTGAGCAAGCTGTAAAAATATGCAGCCTAATGAAAGAGCGCGTAACGTTCCCGAGCGACTTCTGGCGTGAATCGTCTTACTTTTTCGAAGCCCCAACTTCTTACAATGAGAAAGTAGCCTCTAAGAAATGGAATAGCCAGGCTGTAGCCGTGTTCGAAGATTTCAAGAACGAGCTGCCAAGCCTAGCTGACTATAATGCTGATGCTATAAAAGAGCTACTCAACAATGTGCTCGAGCGCCACGGCATGAAGATTGGCCAGGTAATGCAGGCGCTTCGTTTGGCTGTAACTGGCCTGGAAGCTGGTCCTGACCTGATGCACATCATTGAAATTATAGGTGCGGAAGAGACCAAAGCAAGAATAGAGGCCGCTATCGAAAAACTAGCAGCTTATGCTTCTGCATAAACAGTAAAGCTTTAA
Source organism: Pontibacter harenae (assembly GCF_020907245.1). Lineage (GTDB taxonomy): Bacteria > Bacteroidota > Bacteroidia > Cytophagales > Hymenobacteraceae > Pontibacter > Pontibacter harenae. Next base: position 121,941 of record NZ_JAJJWH010000001.1, read on the forward strand.
ACAAGAAAGGCTGGCCTCAGGGTCAGCCTTTCTTGTTTATGGGTAATTTTACACTCTCTGAAACAAATTAGTCCTGCCATGCTTATACATCAGTAACCTAACCTGAAAGAATCATGGCTAAAAATAAAAAAGAGGGCAAAAGCAAGAAAAAATCCAGAGTACACAAGGACCTGGAAGGTTTCGAAATAAAAGTAAATGAGCATGGCGAGATTATCTCGAACTATAGCATCGATAAAATAAATGATTTTCTAAACCAAAACGTGGACGATAAGAAGTTGCTGAAACGTGATGCCGCCGAACGTGCCAAGCGTGAGGAAGAAGAACAGTACCATATTGAGGAGGGCGAAGAAGAAGCAGAAGAAACAGATGAGGACTTCATCAAAAACACGAATAATACCTCTGACGATGAGGACGAAGACTTGCCTAAAGGCCGCCGTAAGGGTACTAAGGGCGACGAAGAGGATGAGGACTAATTAGAGCCGTGAGCCATAACTTATAAGTCGGGAATGAATTACAAAGAGGTAGTTTTAAGATCAGGAGTGAAGCGGAGGTTTCTTCTTTTGCATAAATAAGATTAAAAACTATCTTGCTTCTATAACAACCAGACCAAAAGACTATGAGAAACTCACACGAAGTAGATTACAAGATTTTCGGCAACGACATACAAGTCCTTGAAATTGAGCTAGACCCAAACGAGACTGTCATTGCCGAAGCTGGTGCCATGGTATACATGGAAGAAGGCATCGATTTTGAAGCCAAAATGGGTGATGGCTCTAACCCAAGCCAAGGCTTTTTTGGCAAACTTGTTTCGGTAGGTAGCCGCCTCATCACTGGAGAATCGTTGTTTATGACGCACTTCACGCACCGTGGCTATGGCAAGAGCCGTGTGGCATTTTCTGCGCCTTACCCTGGTACTATTTTACCTGTAGATTTAAGCGGCATGCGTAACAATAGCCTTATTACGCAAAAAGATGCTTTTTTGGCAGCTGCTTTGGGTACCAAGTTAAGCGTGCACTTTAACCAACGCTTAGGTTCTGGCTTTTTTGGTGGCGAAGGGTTTATACTGCAGCGCATGCAAGGCGACGGATTGGCTTTTGTGCATGCAGGCGGCACTGTGGTAGAAAAGCAGCTTAACAACCAAACGTTAAGAGTAGATACAGGCTGTGTGGTTGCTTTTGAAGAAGGAATAGACTTTAGCATTGCACGCGCTGGCGGCTTAAAATCCATGATATTCGGTGGCGAAGGAATTTTCCTGGCCACGCTTCGCGGCACAGGCAGAGTATGGCTACAGTCTATGCCTGTGAAGAAACTAATTGAAGCATTGATGCCCCGCGGGGAGAACGCAAAGAAAGAAGGCGGCACTTTTAGTAGCTTTCTCGAGTAAAGAGCACTGCAACCCATATTTAAGGCCACTCTAGCAACTCTTAATTGTTAGAGTGGCCTTTTTAGCGAGTTTATTTGTTAGATGACAAGGCCTATCTACGGTTAAAGAAACTAAAGCCCGTTCACTTCCATAATCTCCTCCAGGTACTCTCTGGTGTTCGATAGCCTAGGTATCTTATTTTGCCCCCCCAACTTGCCTTTCTTGCTGAGCCAGTTCATAAAGGTTCCTTGTGGAACAGCATGCACAACAGGTTGCAACAGTGCTATGTCTTTCTGGCGCTTGGCATCGTAGTCTGAGTTTACCTCACGTAATGTATCATCTAACACCTGAGTAAACCGTTCCAAATTATCTGGTTGTTTCTCAAATTCGATAAGCCATTCGTGCCCACCGCGCTTTTCGCTCTCTATGTAAATCGGTGCCGCCGTGAAATTAGAAATTACAGCGCCTGTCTCTTCACAGGCTTTCGTTACTGCCACCTCTGCGTTTTCCACTATCACTTCTTCGCCAAAAGCATTAATGAAGTGTTTGGTGCGCCCAGAAATTTTGATGCGGTAAGGGCTTATGCTGGTAAAACGAATTGTATCGCCAATTTTATAGCGCCACAGACCAGCATTGGTAGATATTACCAACGCGTAGTTCTTGCCCAACTCCACTTGGTCCAGTGTAAGGGTTTGTGGCTGCTCCTCCTCAAACTGATCCATGGGTATAAACTCATAGTAAACGCCATAGTCCAGCATCAACAGCATTTCATCTTCTGTACCACGTTGGTCTTGTATGCCAAAAAAGCCCTCAGAAGCATTATATACTTCAAGGTAATGCATGTTGTTTGTAGGAATGATATCCCGAAACAGCTGACGGTAAGGCCCAAATGCGACGGCACCGTGTGTAAACAGCTCCAGGTTAGGCCACACCTCCAGTATGTTCTGCTTACCCGTAACTTCCAGAATACGCTTTAGCAACACGTAAGTCCAAGTAGGCACACCACTCAGGCTGGTTACATTCTCTAGTACTGTTACCTCCACCATCTTCTCTATCTTCTCCTCCCACTTATCCATTAGTGCCACCTTTAGCGGTGGTGTTCGCATGGCCTCTGCCCAAACTGGCAGGTTTTGCATGATTACGGCAGATACGTCGCCACAAGATATTTTGGAGTTATGTTCGCTTGGGTGATGGCTGCCACCTATCGACAAACCTTTGCCTGTAAAAAGCTTTGTGTCGGGGTACAGGTTTACGTAGATAGACAACATGTCTTTGCCCCCTTTGTAGTGGCAGTCTTCCAAAGACTCAGGGCTGACGGGTATAAACTTGCTGCGGGCATTGGTAGTACCCGACGATTTGGCAAACCATTCGATGGTACTTGGCCACAGAAGGTTTTGCTCGCCCTTCATCACACGATCTATGTAGGGAAACAGATCTTCGTAGGTGCTGATTGGCACGCGCTCCTGAAACTCCTTTACAGATTTGATGTCGCTATAGCCATACTTCTTACCCCATTCCGTATGTTTAGCGGTGCTAACCAGGTTACGGAAAAGCTCCTCCTGTACTTCATGCGGGTACTTCCGAAACAGATCTATGTCATGAATCCGCTTCTTCATTACCCACGTTACTATTGAGTTTATTATTTCCAAAGTTGGTTGCTTGTTGTTAATAGTTAGTTGATGGAAATCTACTTCTGTAGATTTAAATTAATTGCCTTTTTTTGCCGTTCAGCATTTTGGGCAACTTTTACAGCATAAAGAAAAAGTAGTTATACCCTTCACAGTACTAGTAGCTTCCTGGTGCTGAACTTCTCGTTCCAGCCTAAGCACTCATGACCAAAACGTCGGGTAAACTCAAAAGCTATACTTTCTCCTTCTTTCCATAACGGCCAAAGCCTTCTGCAATGTTAGCTGAAACACCATTAACAACTGACTATCAGACTTTTCGCTTCAGCTCGAAGTGCTTGCCTAAGTACACACGGCGCACTTGCTCATCGGCAGCCAGTTCTTCGGCAGTACCAGCCTTTAGTATTCTTCCTTCAAACAGCAGATAGGCACGGTCGGTAATAGAAAGTGTCTCGTTTACGTTGTGGTCGGTGATGAGGATACCAATATTTTTGCTTTTTAGCTTGGCAACTATCGTCTGAATCTCTTCCACGGCAATCGGGTCTACACCAGCAAAGGGTTCATCGAGCAGCACGAATTTAGGATCTACGGCCAGAGCACGGGCAATTTCGGTACGACGGCGCTCCCCTCCTGACAGCACAATACCCTTGTTTTTGCGCACGTGCGTCAGCGAGAACTCCTCCAGCAACTCCTCTACTTTTTCACGTTGCTCCTGCTTGGGCTTTTTTGTCATTTCGAGCACGGCCATAATGTTCTCCTCTACTGTAAGCTGCCTGAAAACGGAAGCCTCCTGCGCCAGATACCCCACTCCGCGTGTGGCCCGCTTGTACATAGGCAGGTCAGTTATATCCTCAGAATCAAGGAAAATCTTGCCTCTGTTTGGCTTCACTAAGCCTACAATCATGTAGAAAGATGTTGTTTTACCAGCACCGTTTGGCCCCAGCAACCCTACAATCTCTCCTTGATTCACCTCTACGCTCACGTCGTTCACGACCATGCGCGACTTATACTTTTTAAATAAGTTGTCTGCTCTCAGTATCATCGTGCTAAAGTTAAACATTAATGCCACACCCTGCAACGGGCTGCAGGTGCTCTATAGTATGAGGGTGGTAAAAGCACTTCGTTCATTTGAAATAATTAAACAATATCTATAAACCTGCTCTTTGAAACTTGCTTTTTAACTTCTTAGTTAATAGCTTGATACTCCATATTCCAACTTTTTATTTCTATGGCTTTTTCTATACTCGCGTCAGCTTGCCAAAAGCTGTTTTGTACTGGTTTATTGCTATCTGTGGGGGTAGTTAATATTTCTGCTACATTTCCGGGTAATACAGGTAATACTAACGATCCGACCACCCCTGCCAGTACAAAGGCTACAACAACTACCTTAAAAGGGGTAGATGTATCGAGGTGGCAGAAAGAGGTGAATTGGCCACTCGTAAAGGAATCGGAAATTACTTTTGCTTTTGTAAAAGCCACCCAAGCCGATTTTAGATTAGACCCTTACTTCGACACTAACTGGAGTGAAACGAAGCGCGTAGGCATTAAGCGCGGCGCGTATCATTTTTTTATACCTGAAGCACCTATAGAAGGCCAGATTGATATGTTCATCAATACTGTTCGCCTGGAGCCTGGCGACTTACCGCCTGTTTTGGATATTGAAGTATGGGATAAGAATGTGAGTGCTGAGGCGCTACGCCAGAAAATGCACACCTGGCTACAAGCAGTTGAGCAGCATTACGGCATCAAACCCATCATCTATACCAATCAGAATTATTACCGCCGCTGGCTAAAAGGGCATTTTCAGGATTACCATTTTTGGATTGCCCGCTACAGCCCTGTAGAACCTGAAACGCACCATACAGATAAGTGGATGTTTTGGCAGTATACCGACAGTGGTAGGATATCAGGAATTAAATCTGCCGTCGATATGAATTTCTTTGTAGGTGATATGGAGACACTTGCGGGCATGTGCGTTCCAGAACCGAGCGAACCTTACATTAACCCTCTGGCACAGCTCAAGCACAAGCACCCGCTACCTTAAAACCGTTAATCATTTTTGTTGATTGTTCTCTAGTGCAGCGCGCGAGAGTGGTTATGCTTAGACAAAAGCTTTGTGACTTGTAGTAGCTTAAATCGTATGACCTACAACAGCTACTACTGCAGCCTGATGTCTTTTATACGTAGTTGTAACGAAACATTACCGCGGTATATGTTTTCTTCTATTGTATAACAGACATTGAAGGGTATTCCTTTTGAAATAGCGTTGTAGTGATCGCTTAGGCCAAAACCGATGGCATCTATCGTAGCATAACCGTCTTGGGTCAGGCGCAGCTTCAGATGGGAGTCTCCTACAACACGCACACTTCCTGTATCATAAACGCACTCCGACATAAACACTGGGCGCATATTTCCTGGGCCAAAAGGCTCCATTTGGCTTAAGATGTTATAGAAGTTGCGTGTAATCTGGTTCAGGTTAATTTTGGCGTCTATTTCTATCTGTGGGATCTTCTGCTCTTCTGTAATGGTATTGGCTACTATCTGCTCAAAACGCTCTCTAAAGGCAGGAATATTCTCTATTGGCAGGGTTAGACCTGCTGCATACATGTGCCCTCCAAACTGATCCAGCAGATCGGCACAACTCTCTATGGCGCTGTGCACATTAAAGCCATGTACAGAACGCGCCGAACCAGATGCTTTGCCATTCGAATGCGTCAGGATGATGGTAGGTCTGTAGTATTTTTCGATGCAGCGTGAAGCTACAATACCAATAACCCCTTTATGCCAGCTCTCTTTATACAATACTGTCGAATTAGCTATGCGCAGGAAGTCATCCTCTTCAATCATTTGCAGGGCTTCTCTGGTGATGTCTGTATCTTTGGTACGGCGAGCCTTATTAGACTCGTTTATAACATCGGCCATCTGAAAAGCCTGTTCCTTTGTCTGCGCCAATAGCATGCTCACAGCCCGCTTTGCATCGCCCATACGCCCAGCTGCGTTTATGCGTGGGGCAAAGCCGAACACGATGCTGGTTATATCCATGTCGCTGGTGATATTAGCCAGTTCTTTCAGGGCATCTAAACCAGGCCGAGAAGCCTGTGGGTTATTCAGGCGCAACAAGCCGTAGTAAGCCAGCACTCGGTTTTCCCCTGTTATGGGCACAATGTCGGAGGCTATACTTACCACCAGTACATCGAGGAGCTGGTACACAGCTTCCATTTCTATGTTATTCTGAATGCAGAAGGCTTGAATAAGCTTAAAGCCAACGCCACAGCCAGAAAGCTCCTTGTAAGGATAGGGGCAGTCTACTTGTTTCGGGTCTAGTACGGCTACAGCCTGTGGTATATCCTCATCTGGCAAATGGTGGTCGCAGATAATGAAATCTATACCTAAGCTAGAGGCATAAGCTACTTTATCAGCTGACTTTATGCCACAGTCTAAGCTAATGATTAAGGTATAGCCATGCTCTGCAGCCCAGTCTATGCCCTGCTGCGATACACCGTAGCCTTCTTTATAACGGTCAGGTATGTAGAACTCAACCTGGTGCGTATACTGGCGCAGAAAGCTGTACATAAGCGCCACAGAAGTAGTGCCGTCTACATCATAATCGCCATAAACCAATATTTTTTCGGAAGTATGAAGGGCTTCTGATAAACGGTTAACGGCACGGTCCATGTCCTTCATAAGAAAGGGGTCGTGCAGGTCATCTAGAGCAGGGCGAAAAAAGGATTTTGCATCTTGAAAAGAGCAGATGCCGCGTTGGCACAAAATATTGGCAAGCGTTGGACTAATCTTTAACTCCTCCGACAGATTTGCAACAACTTCCTCAGGTGCATCCTGCTTAAATACCCACCGTTTCTCCATATACTTAAACTCGTACCTTTTTGCAAAGGTACACAATTGTACAGGATTTATAGTCTGCGCCTGCACCGCACTGTGCCACTCTCAGCTAAGTTTCTTACCTTTGCAATGCGCAGGTTATCAGCTATACAACTAAGAGTGAAACGTTTAAAAGAAATTTTCGACAAGTACAAGAATTATTCGCTGGACCTGCTGATGTACGGGTTCTTCATCGTTTTTCTCCTGATCCTGTTCCTATTTTTTTAGCGCTACTACGCTAATTTGCAAGTGAGTCTCCCCGCAGTTTTCTGAAACGCTTGCGTGCATCGGCTACATAAATACTTCCTTGGTGTTTCACCAGTAGGTCGTTGTACAGTTGCATCGCTTTTTCCTTATCATCCAGGCTCTCTTCATATATAAAAGCCATTCTGTACAAGGCATCATCGCTCAGAATATCGAACTGAGGGTTGCTCACAATCTTTTCCAGATTGGTTATAGCTTCCCGAAAATCACCTTTACGCTCTAATAGGTTTGCTTTCTGGTAGTATATCTCATCAGTAAGGCTATGGCCTGGGTATTTTTTTAGCATAGCATCTAAGCCAGTCAGCGCCTCCTGCATCTTATTCTGAAAAACCAGCAACTCTAAGGCTGCAAATTCTGCCATAGCCGTTGTAGAGGTATCCAAACCTGTGTTGTCCGTAATCAGCAGGCTCAGATCCATAGCATCGTTCGCTATTTCGCGGCTAGTAGCCAGTTTCAGAATATCGAGATGTGCCTGGGCTAGTTCGAAGTCTCCCTTATAGTAGTTAAGGCGGGCATTTCGCAGCTTGGCATCGTGGCCTATATGGGTTTCTTTATGCGACTTTTCTACCTGAGAGTATAAGAGCGTACTCTCCCACGGCTCTTCCTTTAGCAGGTAGATGTCACCTAACGTTAGTTTACATTCTGCTACAAGGTCTGCATTTGCTCGAGGTACATTGATAGCCTCCTGCAGCAAATCTATGGCCTTATCTTTTTCATCAAGGTAAAAGGCATAAAGGCCAGCCATATGTTGTAAAGCTTCAACAGTTTGCGCATTTTTTCCTACCTCTGTTGTCAGCGTTTCGTAGTCGGCTATAAGCGCACGAATCTTTTCTTTATCTACTGGAAAGGTGTTCTGTACCTGTTCTTCACGTGCATTTATTAACCGATGTCGCGCTACCAAGTAGTAAGGGCCCTCTGGATACTCACTTACCACATATTCGAAAGCCTCAATAGCTCCTTCGTAGTTCTTGTTTTTGGCACTGATTGTTCCTAACTCCATTACACGCGCACCGCCGCTGCGCACTCGTTTGTCTACAGAACGGGCCTGAATTAGTGCACTGTAAAAATCCTTGCGTTGAGTATAGAGCCAGATCAGCAACTCATTTATAGCTATTTTATCAGGGTGCTGTTGTACCCGCACAATCAGCTCCTTCTCCAGCATATCCAGGTCCTTTTCTTCCCGCAGGCTGTTTTGCAGCATGTTCCTGACATACCCCAGCTCCTTTTCCTCCTCTTGCACCAGATTTATGGCTTCTGGTATCAGCTTCTCACTTTTGCGGGTATAGGTATAAAGCGCTATTAACTGACGGTTATATTCCTGCGGATTGCTGCTCTTGGTTCTGCCCCTCAGGTAAGTTTTCTCGGCAAAATCGTAAAGCTCATGCTGGATAAAGGCATTAGACACTGCAAAGACATCCTTGGGCTGCACCTGCTCAATAAGTTTCTCATAATACTTTTCTGCCGAGGCTTTGTCGCCTGATGCATGATACACAGTACCAAGATCAATGCTATAGGCAACTACATCCGGAAAACGCTTCGTTGTTTTTTTCACCAGCTTTTCCGCCTCCTTGTAATTCTGCTGTGCCAGTAGCGTTTTCAGATAATCAGGATAAACAACATGAAAGAGGCGCTGATCATCGATAAGCTTGCTGTAGATAGCCTCTGCTTTCGTATAATCTCCTTTAGAAAGGTATTCTCGTGCCAACTGCAAATCTTGCGTTTGGGCCATACCAGTAGATACTACCAGCACCAATAACACAAGAATTAAGTATGTGGCTCTCTTAAACATATTCATACATACTATACAACGTTCGCTTAGCCAAAGTTTATATTTACCCTTAAGATAAATAAATTATGCTAACGCCCACATCTTCCTGCTGTTAAGGCTATAGCAGGAAGATGGGTACCGATAGCAACTTAGCCGCACTAAACTTTCAAAAACAAAAAAGGCGCTACCTGCTTTAGGTAGCGCCTTTTTTGTTTTTGCTGGCTTAGATTAAAAGAACCTTACGCGGTTATCTTTAATTTCAGCTTTTTCTTTAATTGCTTCGAAAGCGTTGCTTTCCGCTTGGCTGCTACGCATGTTGCGCAGTTGCTCTTTTACAGATACAAGGCTAGTTGGTTCTGCAGCTTTGTTCAGGCTCTGCAGCTCTACAATAGCTACGCCACCCTGTCCATCAATTGGTGCTGAACGAGAACCTTCTTTCAATCCGAACGCTCTGCCTACAACCTTTGGCTCAAAACCTAAACCATCGATAGAACCATTGGTTAAAGAGATATTATCAACTGATCTAACAATAGCATCTGCGCCGTAGCTAGCAGCTATCTGATCTAAAGTGCCTGTAGCACCTTTCAGTTTGTTAATGATCTGCTCTGCTTTCAGCTCATCACGAACGGCAGCAGTAAGTTCTTCTCTTACACTCTCAATATCAGCATAGCCTTTCTCACGCTTACCTGTAAGTACCGCTACCACAAACTGATCATTTATTTCAAATACAGGAGATACATCACCAACTTCCGTATCTTTTGCATAAGTCCAGCGAACTAGCTCTCTGGCAGTTGTCAGGTTATTTACTAAAATGTTGTTCTTTCCGATGTTAACAGCCTCTTCTTTAACAAGAGATTTATTTGCAGCCACATTTTCGTCGAACTCTTTCAAGTTTTCGCTAGTACCAGAAAGTTCGTCAGCTACTGCATAGGCAGCATCACGAGTTGCATCGCTTGGCTCTAGTGTTCGCTCTAAAGAAGCAATTTTAAACTGTTGCTTTGTTTTAGGAGCTGTAATTTTGATGATGTGGTAACCATACTCCGTCTCTACAGGGTTTGGCAACAAGCCAGTAGAAGAAGCCCCAAAAACAGCTTTATCAAACGGTGCCACCATACGGCCTTCCTGGAACCAACCTAAGTTACCGCCTACAGAAGCAGTTCCGTCGGTACCATGTTGCGCAGCCATCTGAGCAAAATCGGCACCACCTTTCAGCTGGGCCAACACTTCGTTTGCTCTAGCAAGAGCTGCTGCTTTTGCTTCAGGAGAATCTCCTTCTGGTTTAAACAGGATATGGCTTGCTTTGGCTGCAGCTACATCACCTTCTCTAACGTCCACTACTTTGTGTAGTGCCATAGAGTTGTTGTTTGTGAAAGGACCATATACTTTGCCCTCTTCTAATGGCAGTTGATCCGTCAGTTGCGAAGGCAACTCCCCTGGATGAGCATATGTTCCATCATAAGGCACATCTGAGTTAGCATTTACAAAAGCAGAATCGTTAGATGCTGCAGCAAACTGCTGTGTCAAGCTTTCAACATCCTGCTGATAATACGTGCTGTCTTCTCCAGAAGCTGTAACAGGAATAGTAACATATTGTATAGAGCGACCTTCTTCTACCTTGTAAAGGGCTTTGTGGCGCTCAAAGTAGTCTCTCAGTTGCGCATCTGTAACCTGCACAGTAGAATCAGATACAGTTCCGTAAGGGACATAAAGCACCCTCAGGCTTGCAGAAGAGTTCTGCGCGTAGTAATGGTTTTTGGCCTCTGCATCTGTTATGTACACAGATTTAGAAAGCAGGTTAGAGTACTTTGTTTGTGCTCTCTCTGCTGCCAGTCCTTGCTCGAAATTAACCCACATAGGTCGTGACTCAGGGCCCATCTGGTCTAAGTTCTGCAGATACTGAACGACCTGGTTACGATCAAACTCACCTGTCTGCGGGTTTGTGAAAGCCTGTCTTACAGAAGGGTGAATGTTATTACCCTGTACCATGTCGGCAAGCTCTTCTTCCGTTACTTCTATACCTAAACGGTCGTACTCCTTCTGAAGCGCAATTTTATAGATTAGTTGGTTCCAAGCCTGTTCGCGCAGCATAGCCAGTTCATTTTCTGTTGCAGCACGTCCTGATTGGTTCTCATAGTTTGCTCTTAGCTGCTGGTATACCAGGTCAAATTCCTGATACTCTATTTCTTCGCCAGCTATTTCGCCCACAGTGGTTGCATTGTTACCTAAAAGTCTTGAGTTAGGGCCCAGCAAATCGCCGCCTACCACAAAAACACCAAGCCCGATGGCTATAGCGCCAACTGCCCAACCAGACTTTTCTCTAATCTTGTTAATTAATGCCATTTGTTATACAACTTATAAAAGGATGTGCAAAATAAGGTTAATCGAGCTAAAATTCAAAATTTTATAAAATGATGCTTAAGAACCTGCATCTGTCTGTAAATCTGAGCGCTTTATAAGCTTCACAGAATTGATTCGGTTCTCATCCATAGACAAAACTGCGATGGTAAAAGGTTCGAATTCAATGATTTCTCCTGGAAAAGGAATCTCCCCTAGTACCGAGAAGATCAGGCCTCCAAGGGTTTCATAATCTCCTTTTGGCAATTCAAGCTCATACTTCTCGTTCAGGTAATCTATTTCGAGGCGAGCACTAAGCAGGTACATGTTCTTTTCTGGAAACACCTGCTCCAGCAGTTTGTCTCCGTCATCGTACTCGTCCTGTATATCCCCAAAAATTTCTTCTATGATATCTTCTACTGTAACTATTCCTGCCGTACCGCCAAACTCATCTACCACTACCGCCATTGTTCGGTGCTCCGTCACGAAATGCACAAACAGTTCGCTAGCCAGCATACTTTCAGGCACTACGCTTACTGGCGCTATAACATCGCTCAAGCTTTTTGGCTGCTTAAACATAGCCATTTGGTGGCAATACCCAATAATGTTGTCAATGTTGTTTTTGTAGACAAGCAGCTTTGAGTGGCCTGTATCTATAAATGTCTGCCTCAGCTTTTCGATAGAGTCGTTCACTTCTACTGCCTCAATCTCGGTGCGTGGCACCATACACTCCCGCACCCGCACGTTCTTAAACTCTAACGCGTTATGGAAGATATCAGAATCTACTTCAGGGGCACTATTGTTTGGGCTAGGCTTATATAGTCTGTTCTTGATGTAGGCATCTAGGTCTGTATTTCCGAAAACGGGTTTATCTTCTGAAAACTCGATTTTGAAAAACTTTTCTGCCACCAATTTGCTCATGCCCACAATTAGGAACACCACGGGGTACAGCAGGTAATAAAAGAAAAGGATAGGCACTGCAAGTGCCTGCAACATAAAGTTGGGGTTTATAACAAACAGACTTTTAGGAAGGAACTCAGCCGTAAGAAGCACGACTACTGTGGCCAGCATTACCTGTAGCACTAGAATAAGGGCAGTTATTTGTAACGGATCTGGCAAATAGCTATACAGCAGGTTGTTCAGCACGCCAGCTATCACAAAGCCATATAATACCAGCGCAATAGTGTTGCCTATAAGCGTGGTGCCCATCAGGCGCGCTGGCCGCTGCAGCAAGTGCCACAATATGCGTCCTGACAACTGTCCGTTTTTTTCATCCAGCTCAATTTGTAGTTTGTTCGCTGTCATAAACGCTACCTCTACACCAGAGAAAAACGCAGAAAGTAACAAAGCTACAAGAAGTAGAATAAGCTGATTGGGTTCTACCATTTACAAATGATAATATTACAAAAGGGCTTTAGAGCGATTTCCATTGTTTCTTGACTACTTCCTTTTAGTAGCCACACAGTATTAAATGCTCCATTTATGACTCTAATGGAGCCAGTCACCTGAACACTTAAATAATTTGGTTAAGCCTTTTTATTCTTTTTGCGGTAACCATAAATTATATAAAATGCGAGGCCAATCATAAATATCCAGTAGTTCTCAGCAACTCCTGCCCCAGTTATACTTTGATGTACACCAATAACCATCGCCACGAAGGCCAATGATAATAAAATTGTATTAACTAAACTTTGGTTCATTGTTGCTTTAAATCGAATGTACCAGTCGGGTTGAGTATTACATAATCAGAAAAGTCCTGCTTTGCCTTGAGGCCATTGCCCATTAGTATCCTTTCTGGGGTTGTGATTTTCACAAACTTATCGGTATAAATATCGCCCTTTCTTTGGTCCCAATACAACTCTTCGGTCTCCAGCTTCTCTTTTTTAATGATATTTTCTACCACCACGTTGCCTCTGGCTAAGTACAGGCTCTTGTTACGCTCCTGCTTGCCGTAATTTGCTCGTAGGGTAGACGAAATCTCTCCTGGCTTCTGCTCGTAAAACTCTACATACAGGCCATCAGGATAAACGCTGTTTCCATCATCAAATTCCTGCTGCACAGGAGCCTCCAGCTTTACAAGCACCTTAGCCGAGTCGCTGTAGAGGGTTGTAACATTTTTGTTTTCTATAAGCGGCCCTGAATATTTTAGTTCGCTATCAGGGTCCTTTAGATCTTTATTACAACCAAAGCCAACAACAGCTAAAATAGTTAAAAGCACTGGCACCCATGCTTTGCGCATATGCATAGATATTTTAATAGAATGTAAAATTAATAGATACAAGAGAAATTTATAAGTTTCTGTTCCCTATCCAACTATTGAGCCATAAAAAAAGCCGCTTTTCAACGGCTTTTCTTTTTTGTAAAATAAGTTTAGTACTTATTCAATTCTACGCTTGATAAACCACCTGCTGTTAACTGTAAAGCCAACATTAAACTGCAAGTAGTTCTCAGAAATCAAACCATTATCAGTAGTGCCTCTGTTTCCGAAGGCAAAAGATGTGTTCAGGTTATACATTTCGTAAAGAGATGAGCGACCGATTGGGAAAGAAAATCCTATAGTTGCCCCCTTATCTTTTACCTGCTCGTTTCCTATCTGGTACTGCGTATTGCTATAGTAAAGTCCTCCTCTGTAAGTAACACGCGCAAAGTAATTGTTTACAGATGTTGCATTTGGCGTATACTCACCGCCCAAAGCCACACGGTAACTGTCAGCTAGCTCCTGCTCTCCGCTGTAGCTCCTGAACTGTGACCATTGCTGGCTATGGAACTCTGCCCCAACCGTTAAGTTAGAACCGTTATCTATGCTAATACCAGCACGTAAGCTAGCTGGTAACTGAAGAGTTGTTTCAGAGGAGTCTGGCAAAATATTTTCTGCGAGTACGCTTTCATAAACAGTCCTACGCTCGTACGACGACTTTTGCTTTGCATTAAGGTCAGCCTCTAAACTGTAAAGGCCTGCTGCACTAACAAACAGCTTGTCTTTTAGCTTCTGCCTATAGTTTGCGCCTCCTCTAAACAACAAACCACTGTAACGAGTGCGCTCACTGTAGACTACACGCTCTTCGTTTATACCTGACAGCGTCTCATCCCGAACAAGTGAAGAAGATTCTTTTGCAATAGTACCAAACAAGTAAGATGCACTGGCACCTATGGTAAGTCCGTTCACTATTCTGAATCCGTGCCCGAAGTACAATTCGGAAATACCGCCCTCTCCTGAGTACTGCTCGTTTACAGTAGCATTTGGATTACTGACAAGCGGAGCTACAGTATTAATCTGATAATCAACAGAGCTGTAAGGGCGTAGGCTTAAGGCTGTGCTCCAACGTTTTGATAATGGCACACCTATCGTTAAGAGGTTTATGTTAGCGTTACCGTCCAACTGCGACGTATTGCCATCGCTTAGGCTTTTAAACTGCCCCCCAATACCTACATCGAATACAGTTATGCTATTATAATACAGCAAGGCTGGGTTTGCAGTATTTGGCTGAAAGCTATTCGCTGCACTTATTCCCACACCTGCCATACCTGCATTGCGTATAGTGCCGAGGTTTGTATTTAACTCGCCCAAACCGTAGCGGGAATAAGGTGTGTTACCTATGTTTTGTGCCTGTAAGCTATGTGTAAAGCCTAGCAATACAGCACAAATCAGCACACGAAATGTTTTATGCATTATGTATCAATATTCTGTGAAGCCCCAATAAAACTAACTCGGGAATCACAAAGATGCGTCCTTTTAAGTTAGTTTCAAAAAATCCTGCATCGCCTCCGCAAAGTATAACAAGCAAATCTTCTGACTTTTGCTCGTAAGCTTGAATGATGCCGTTTACCTCGGCACAAGTTCCAGCTAACACACCGCTTAGTATAGATTCTTGAGTGGTTTGGCCTGTCAAAGGAAAATGCTCTGAGGTTTGCTGTACTAACGGCAGGCGCCCTGTAAAAGTATGCAGGGCTTTGAATTTCATGTTGATGCCTGGCGAAATACCTCCACCGTGGTACTGCCCCTGGTTATCGGTGAAATCGTAGGTGATGCAGGTGCCAGCGTCTATTACCAGGCAGTTGCGCTGCGGGAAAAGAAATTTAGCTCCTACTGCTCCTGCAATTCTGTCTACCCCTAAGGTTTCGGGGGTTTTGTAAAGAATATTAATAGGCAAAGCTGCCTGTGGTGTAAGCTCTAACAACTTACCCCGCACAGACAGCTCTTGCCTTATATTTTGCGTTTCTTTGGCTACTGAGGCAACTATAGCATTGTCAAAAGTAGAGTTTGCCACTACTTCTGGCAACTGGCTTTTCGCTTCAAAATAACCTTGCTTTACCAGCTGGCTATTTTCAAAGACACCATACTTCGTGCCTGTGTTGCCTATGTCTACAACCAAATTGCGCATGTATGCTTACATGAAGTACTTCAGGCGTACAACTTCTTTCTCGGTTAGGTAACGCCAGTTACCACGAGGAAGGTCTTTTTTGGTTAAGCCAGCGTACTGTACGCGGTCCAGAGTTACCACTTCGTAGCCCAGGTGCTCAAAAATGCGGCGCACAATGCGGTTACGGCCAATGTGGATTTCCAGTCCCAAAAATTTCTTCGTATCACCCAGCATGGCCACGTCATCTACTTCTGCTTTACCATCCTCCAGTTCCACACCTTCTGCTACTTTGGCAAAGTCTTCCTTCGTGATCGGCTTATCAAGCTCTACCTGATAAATCTTTCGCACATCGTTAGACGGATGCGTTAGCTTTTGCGCCAGTTCGCCATCGTTGGTAAATAGCAGTAAACCTGTAGTATTGCGGTCCAGGCGGCCAACTGGGAAAATACGCTCACTAGAAGCTTTCTCCACCAGGCTCATTACTGTCTTTCTTCCTTCTGGATCTTCTGTCGTGGTAATGAAATCTTTTGGCTTGTTCAGTAACACGTACACCAGCTTTTCGCGGTTCAGTATTTTTTTACCATACTGGATGGTGTCTGAAGGCTTTACCTTATAGCCCATTTCCGTAATTACCTCACCGTTTACTTTTATTTCACCAGATTCGATTAAGCTATCAGCCTCTCTTCTGGAACAAACACCTGCATTGGCTATATATCGATTCAGGCGGATTGTACCGTCATCATCTTTATCTTTTATGTTTGATTTTTTAATGCGAGGATTGTTGTCGTAGCGGCTCAGGTTATAGCTTGGAGCCTCCTGAGTACGTTCGCCGTCGTTGAAACGGCCTCTGCGGTCGCCACTGCCGAACGACTTTTTGTCGCCTTCTTCGCGTTTCGGGCTAAAGCTGCGCTTTTCACGGTCGCCGCCGAAGCTTTTTCTCTCGCCACCTTCTCTGCGGTCGCCGCCGAACGAACGGCGCTCTCCGCCCTCTCTACGATCTGAATTGAAAGAGCGTCTTTCGCCGTCTTCTCTTCTATCGTTTCCAAAAGAACGTTTTTCACCTCCGAAGCTACGGCGTTCGCCGCTTTCTCTTCTATCATCCCTGCGGTCAGAACCAAAACGGTTGTCTCCTCTTTCAGAATTAAAAGAATGACGCTCTTCGCCGCCCTCGCGTTCAGGACGCTTTGAACGGTCATTTCCGAAGTTGCGTTTTTCGCCTCCTTCACGGCGGTCACCATATGGTTTTCTGTCGCCACCCTCTCTTCTGTCAGTGTTGAAAGAACGATGTTCGCCGCCATCTTCTCTACGATCTCTGTTAAAAGGTTTTCTGTCGCCTTCTTCGCGTCTTGGTGTGAAAGAACGGTTTTCACGGTCTCCACCGAAGCTGCGTCTTTCGCCGCCCTCTCTACGGTCACCGCCAAAAGACCTGCGCTCGCCTCCTTCTCTACCTTCACGGTTTGGTCGGTCACTGTTAAAGCTTCTTTTTTCTCCGCCTTCTCTGCGGTCGCCACCGAACGAACGACGCTCTCCGCCCTCTCTACGATCCGAATTAAAAGAGCGTCTTTCGCCACTTTCTCTTCTGTCAGAGCCAAATGAGCGTTTTTCACCACCCTCTCTTCTATCGCCTCCGAAAGAACGTTTTTCGCCTCCGAAGCTACGGCGTTCACCGCCCTCTCTTCCTTCGGCTTTATCTCTTCTATTAAAAATTTTCTTTTCTCCCCTGTCGTTGTTTGGTCTGTCAGACGAGCTTCTGTCTGAGCCTCTTCTACCTGTTCCTTCGCTATCGCGGTCAGGTCTTTCGTTATCTCTTGCCATTATGTTAATGTTAATGATGCAGTATCTCTACTGTACCTTGTATGTGCAGTATTGCAATGTTATTGTAATGTATACTATAAAGTTTAGCTAAGGGATGCTGGTGCCGAATCAAAATAAACTTTAGAATAAGCCTTATCTATGAGATGAATGGCCTCTTATTCATCTCATAGATAGCTTTTAACTTCTAATGTCTGATTTGCCGTAACTTTAATCAGCTGTTTCGCCTATCACGTTTTCTTCTGAGGCGAAATCTTTTAGCTGCGGAAGGTCTTTGATGTGGTTGATGCCAAAGTAATCCATAAACTTCTGAGAGGTGCCGTAGAGCACGGGGCGGCCAATTGTTTCAGCTTTGCCCTTTATTTCCAGCAGCTCTTTTTCCAGGAGTTTCTGAATGGCGTAGTCGCAGCCCACCCCACGTATCTGCTCTACCTGCGATCTGGTAATAGGCTGCTTATAGGCAATAATTGCCAGCGTCTCCAACGAAGACGCTGACAGTTTTTTCTTGGACTTGTGCTTAAGATAGGTACTAACAGAATCCTGGTACTCGGGCTTGGTCAGGAATTGGTAGCCGCCCCCGATCGCGTAGATCTGGAATGCGAAATGCTGTTCCCTTAATTGCTCGTTTATTCCTTCAACTGCTTCCAACACATCGCTTACAAGCACTTCCATCTCCAGCGACTCTTGCAAGCAGCGCTGAATTTCTTCTATACTAATAGGCGATTGGGCACAAAAAACGAGTGCCTGAATATGATTTTGGAGTATATTCAAGTGGTAAATGTAATCTGGTGTTTACGCTTAGTCGTTACGCTGCAATTTAGCCTCTATGGTATGCTGTGTATGCGGCACGGCACGCAATCTCTCTTTCGGGATAAGCTTGCCTGTTACGATACAAACGCCATAGGTGCCATTTTTAATGCGGATCAAAGCATTTTCTAGCTGCTGGATGAACTTCATCTGGCGCGAAGCTAACTGATTAAGGCTTTCCTTTTCTGCCGTATCAGCACCATCTTCCAACACTTTTGTAGGAGAAGCCGTATTATCGGTACCAGAATCGTTTTTGCGGCTCAGGGTCTCTTTAATAAAGACTACTTCCTTTCTTGCATTCGTGAGTTTCTCCTGAATGATGGTTTCGAACTCTGCTAGATCCTCTTTAGAGTAACGCTGTTTTTCTTCGTTTGTGCTCATTATGTTGTTATAGAACTTTATCTTTTGATACCCTTCAGCAGGTAAGTCAATTCTTTGGCTTTACTAGAAGTTCTTTGCCGCATAACAGCCATTAACTCACTTTAGTTTACATTGCTGCAATTCTCTTAAGTGGCTCTGGCTAATATGCTTTACTCCAAACATGTTTAGCTAATTTTCGTGCAAAAATATAAGTATTATTTATACTTCACTACTGTCGCCTGTAATTTTGCCATATTTTATAGTTTCTTAACATGTGCTAAATGTTTGAAAATGAGGCAACCGATTTCTGGAACAGATGTTGCTATAGTAGCACAAGACCAAATTGGTTCTTACTAACGAACAGCATACTTATGAAGAAACTATTTTTTACTTGTATAGCAGCAGTGCTCTTAGGAGCAGGATTGGCACAGGAAGCTACCGCGCAATATCGTGCGCCCAGACGTGCCCCGCAACGCTCTCAGGCAGCTTCTAACACACCTAATACAGTTATAAAAGTAAATGTGCTAAGCCCCTTTGTATTAACTGGGTCAGGCTTTATAGAACATGCTTTTTCGCCACGTATCAGCGGGCAAATAGGTGCTTTTGTAACTGGTGCCTCTATTTCGGATGTAAATTTTAAAGGCTACGGCTTTACGCCTGAGGTACGTTATTATTTATCTGAAAATAAGGAAGCGCCAGCAGGACCTTATGTAGCTGGTTATAGCCGCATCCAGAACTTTAAACTAACGGTACAGGATGAATCCGCAGATAAGGAGTATACTGCCACTTATAAACCTATTGGAGCAGGTGTTGCCATCGGTAACCAGTGGATATTTAACAACCACATTGCGCTTGATATTTTCTTGGGGGGAGGCTACAACGGAGGTAGCTTACAAGTGAACACAGGCACAGAACAAGACTTCGACACAGGCTGGCTAGATATTCTCGGCAGCGGTTTCCGCATCAGACCTGGGTTAACTGTTGGGTACAGCTTTTAATGTTGCGCTAAGTCAGAAACTAGAAATGCAGGAACAGACAGGCCAGCTATACTTACATATTTATAAGTATAGCTGGCCTGCTTTTTTCCAGATTTTCAGTTGTTCGCTACATCCTGAAAATCTTTTAATCCTGTGAATCCTGATTCGAAATATTAAAAAGATAGCATCTGAATAGCGGCGGCAGCGGCTTCTATGCCTTTGTTACCGTGTTTGCCACCTGCTCTGTCCAGTGCCTGCTCCAGGTTGTTGGTGGTTACAAGGCCAAAAGAAACAGGTTTGTTATACTTCAGAGAGACAGTGGTTAACCCGTTGGCTACAGCATTGTTTATATAGTCGTCGTGCTTCGTATCTCCTTTTATCACTACGCCTATGCAAATTACGGCATCTATTTCTTCCTGCTGCGCCAATAGCTGTGCTCCTAATGTTAACTCAAAGCTACCAGGCACCATGTTGCGGAAGATATTCTCTTTCTGCGCTCCGTGCTCCAGAAGTGTGTCAATAGCTCCCTGGCAAAGCACATCGGTTATATCGCTGTGCCACTCGGCTTGCACAATACCGAATTTCTTTTCAGAAATGTCGGAGAAGTTTTCTTTATTATAATCGTTCAGGTTCTTTAGAGCAGTAGCCATAGTTTATGTGCTGTTTTTAATGTACTAATTTATTTCATGAGCTGATGTGCTGAACAAGCTTTTACGGCTAACAGGCATCTACAGCAATATTTATACTTCAAAGGCAAAACTAAGCACAGGTAAAGTATAAATAAAGTATACGTAAAAAAGAAAGCACCTTTGCCAGAGGGCAAAGGTGCTTTTATAAGCAGGCAGAAGCCTTTTAAATCTTAGTTAGTGCCTCCAGCCAAAGCTTCGGCACGTGCTTTATACTTTCTGGCATCAGCCACTTCGGCAGAAGCAACAAAGTCAGAGATGATTTTGTCGTATGCTTTTACTGCTCCGCTGTAATCGTTGCCAGCCTCGTATGCTATACCAGCCTTCATCAGGTACTGTGGTGAGAAGAACGGGTTTGCATTGTGGTTAGCAGCTTTCGTATACAGGTTAGCAGCCTCCTGGTTTTTACCTTGCTCTAACTGCGCATCGCCCATCAGGCTATAAGCGCGGGCCTGCAAAAGGTAATCATCAGAGCTGAAATCCTCCAGGTGATTGTAAGCCTCGGCAAATTGTCCTTGTTTCAGTAAAGCCACACCAGCATAAAAATTAGCCAGGTTGCCAGCATCTGTTCCGCTATACTCATCAGCAATCGAAAGCAAACCATCGTACTGGCCATCGCCGTTCAAAGCTTTGTCAAGAGAGTCAGACTCGAAATAATATACAGCCTGAAACATGGCTTCCTGCGCCTCCTGGTTCTGAGTGCTTCGGTAGTTGTAATAGAGGAAACCTCCTACAATAAGAGCGGCAATCGCGATAAACACACCGAGCAGCGTGGCTTTGTTTTTCTTCACAAAGTCCTCAGAACCCGTTGTAAGGCGATCTGCCAACACATCTGGGTTCTCTACCAGCTCCTCAAAATCATTGTGTTTCTTTACTGTTTCTTTTGCCATTAGTATAAATTGAATTAGAAATTCAAAATTAGTATTAAAAATGATTCCCTTTTTCGGTAATTAACTGATGAACAACCAACTTACCTATTTTAATTCCTAATTTTTAATCTTGCTATAAAATTAGTCTAAAATATAAGGGTAATCGCTTTCAACGTAAATATCTGTGTAAAGCTCTTTCGGGTCTGGATACGGAGAGTCCTCGGCAAATTGCACAGATTCAGCCACCTGCTCTTTAATCTTTTCGTCTATCGCGTCAAGCTCTTCTTCTGTCGCCCATTCATTTAGCAGAATAGTTGCTCTTACAGCTTCTATAGAGTCGCGGCTCTTATATTCTTCTAATTCTACTTTGGTTCTATACTTGGCAGGGTCAGACATAGAGTGGCCTTTGTAGCGGTAAGTCCTGAACTCGAGCAAAGTTGGCCCTTCACCCGCACGGGCACGCTCAGCAGCTCTTGCCACTGCTTCGTGTACATTCTCTACACTCATGGCTTCTACTGGCTCAGATGGCATATCGTAAGCCGACCCTAGTTTGTAAAGCTCCGTTACGTTAGAAGTACGCTGCACAGAAGTACCCATGGCGTAGCCGTTGTTCTCAATTACGAAGATAACTGGCAGCTTCCAGGTCTGGGCCATGTTCAGGGCCTCGTGGAAAGCTCCCTGGCGCACAGCACCATCGCCCATATAGCAAATACAAACGTTGCCGGTTTTGTTATACTTCTCAGCAAACGCGATACCAGCGCCTATTGGCACCTGAGCGCCCACAATACCGTGGCCACCCACAAAATTTACTTCTTTATCGAAGATGTGCATAGAACCACCTTTGCCTTTAGAGCATCCAGTAGCTTTTGCGAACATCTCGGCCATAATGGCATTCGGGCTAGTGCCTAATGCCAGCGGGTGTGCGTGGTCGCGGTAAGCTGTTATCCACTTATCGTCTTTGGTTAGCGCGCTAACGGCACCTGCCGCACTTGCCTCCTGGCCGATGTATAAATGGCAAAAGCCTTTGATTTTCTGCTGCCCGTATAACTGACCTGTCTTCTCCTCGAAACGGCGCATAAGTTTCATCGACTCATACCACCACATATAGGTCTCTTTTGAAAATTTTGGTTCAGCCTGTACCTTTGCCTTTGCAGGCTTCTTTGCTTGTGCCTTATCTTTCGTATCAGCCATTGGTAAATGTCTTTATGTTAAAAATTACCCGTTTAGCATTTTCGGCAGGTTTAACAGCCTAAAAGCAGTAGCTTTGAAAGCCTTTCGCGGGTTTAGCATGCGAAATTAAGGAAAAAGAAATCAAAGTAGAAACTAATGCTCCTCGAAAATCTCAGTTTGCTCTTTTTCAAGAACTACGACGAAGCCTCGCTTAGTTTCTCTTCGCATATAAATTGCTTTATCGGCAACAACGGAAGCGGCAAAACTAACCTGCTGGACGCTATACATTACCTTTCTATCACGAAAAGCGCTTTTATGGGTTCTGATGTACAGAACATAAAACAAGGCGAAGATTTTTTTATGGTGAAGGGGCGTTTCCTAGTGGAGGAGGAAAAGCACACGGTACAGGTAAGCCTAAAGCAGGGGCAGAAAAAAACCGTTACCCACAACAAAGCCATCTATGATAAGATCAGCGACCACATCGGCCGCTTTCCTGTGGTGCTTATTTCGCCTTACGATACCGACCTGATTCGGGAGGGTAGCGAAGAACGCCGCAAATATTTTGACAGCCTCATGTCGCAGCTGAACCACCACTACCTGGAGCAGCTGATTCAGTACAACTACATTCTGAAGCAGCGCAACTCGCTATTAAAGCAATTTGCCGATCGCAACTACTTCGACCGCGATTACCTGGCTATACTTACCGAGCAGTTGGTGCCGTATGGGGTGCAGCTGGCGCAGGAGCGGCAGGCATTCTTGGATGAGTTTATTCCGCTGTTTCAGAAGCACTACCGCCACATTTCCGACAGTAGCGAAAACGTTACGCTTACCTATAAAAGCCAATTATTAGGCTCGGATTTTGCCCACCAACTACAGCAGGCGGAGCGAAAAGACCTAGCGCTGCAACGCACTACGGTAGGTCCGCACAAAGACGACTTTGTTTTTTTGATGGACGGAAACCCTATAAAGAACTTTGGCTCGCAGGGGCAGCAGAAAAGCTATGTGATTGCCCTAAAACTGGCGCACTTCGAGATTATGGCCGACAGACAGCAGCACAAGCCCCTCCTTCTCCTCGACGACATCTTCGACCGCCTGGATGAAAAGCGCATCACCAAACTCATGGAAATGGTTGCCGCCCACACCTTCGGCCAAATTTTCCTGACTGACACGCATTTAGAGCGGACAGATAAAATTTTGGAAGGACTTTCGGAGAGTATCCTTAGGTTTGATGTGAAGGAAGGAGCGGTGAAGGTAATTGGGTAGTTGTCTAATTACTTTTTAATATTTTAGTAGCTAAAATATGGTAGTGGCCGTTTTAAAAATAGCAGGAAATTAATCACTTTTAAACATCGAGAAGCCGTGTGAGACTGCTTTGGTATGAAAGTCTACTTTTGTTCTACTTCTACCAACAAGCGCAACTATAACTAACGTATAACAATAACTGATCAACCTTTCTTATCAACCCCATGACCATACAGGAAGAGATAAAAGCCAACCAAAAGCGCTTTCTGGAACTTTGCAGAAGCCACTGGGTAAAGTATATTTATGCATTTGGGTCTTCTGTTACAGAGAGGTTCAACTATGACACGAGCGATATTGATTTATTAGTTGATATTGACGCGCCTGATCCTGTGGAAAGAGGCGAAAAGTTGATGTCTCTTTGGGATGCACTGGAAGCTTTGTTTCAACGAAAGGTAGACCTGCTAACAGAATCATCTATCAAAAATCCTTTCTTACGAAAATCAATAGACGAAACAAAAGTACTTGTTTATGACGGATCAGGAGAAAAAAGTACTTGTCTGATATATTAAAACGGTCAGGAAGATTGAGCTTTTTGTTCAGGATACACCTACTTGCGAATCTTACGTTCAGGACATCAAGACGCAAAGCGCTGTTGAAAGGCAGCTAAGCATTATAGGCGAAGCCGTAAACCGATTTGACAAATTGAGCCAACACACAATTCTTGACAATGCACGGCAAATAGTGGGCTTCCGCAACAGATTGATTCATGCTTATGATAGTATGGATAACACCATTGTTTGGGCAATTCTAAAACGCTATTTATTACCATTGAAGACAACCGTAATAAAAGCACTGGAAACCGAAGATTAACAATACATCCCCTATCTTTGCCTTATTCAGTCATTCAAAATTCAGTTATTCAAAATTAAACTCCCCTGTGCGCTATTATAAGAAGAAAGAGGCGATTGACAAACGCAAGGCCGATACACAACCGATCGGTGAAAGTATAAAAGCCTTGCTGCAGGCGTACCATTTGGATGGCAAACTGAGCGAGGTAAATATTGTGCAAAGCTGGGAAAGGATTATGGGCAAGCCAATTGCTATTAAAACGCAGCAGCTATACTTTAAAGACCATAAACTGTTCGTGCGGCTCACCTCTGCTCCACTCAAGCACGAGCTGAACATGTCTAAATCCAAAGTGATAGAATTGCTAAACCGTGAGGCTGGCACGGAGGTGGTGAAAGATGTAATTTTCCTGTAAACTATAGCACAACCGAAAAGCAGAAAACTAAGTATAGGGTCATACTTATATTTAAATTCTCTGCTCCCATGACAACACCAGCTTTCCGTACGGCTTCCTACTCCCGTACCACACTTACTGAACTCATGATACCGAGCTACGCCAACTTCGGTGGCAAAATACACGGCGGTATCCTGCTTTCCCTGATGGACAAAGTGGCTTACGCCTGTGCCGCCAAACACGCGGGCAATTACTGTGTCACCGTTTCTGTTGATGCCGTAAACTTTCTACAACCCGTGGAGGTAGGCGATCTTGTGTCTTTGCTGGCCTCTGTAAACTATGTTGGCAATACTTCGCTGATGGTAGGTATAAAAGTAATTGCTGAAAACGTAAAGAAAGGCACTGTAAAACATACTAACACATCTTACTTTACCTTGGTGGCCAAAGGCGAAGACGATAAACCTGCCCAGGTGCCTGGCCTGGTACTGGAAAACCGCGAAGATACCCGCCGCTTTCTGGAAGCTATCCGCCGCCGCGACCTCTCCCGCCGTTACCAAACTGAATTATCGGAGGCTAAAAGCGTATTGAGCGTGGAGCAGGAACTATACAAGCTGGAGAACGAGCGATGCAGGCTTTGCTACTCTTAAGCCTACCACTTTCACTCTAACATAGGATAAAGTCGTTTTGCCTCTTTTTAGAATTAGGCTTATCTTTAAAAGATAAACTAAGCTTAACACTCTAAATATGACCAAAACTAATTTAACTGCCCACCTGAAGGCCGTTTTGCTGCTAATAGCTTTCTCTATTGCTGGCACTACTATAAGTACCGCACAAACCATTGCCCGCCAGGATAACGAAATCAAAAAGATGGTGGACGAGATCTCGGCCCAGAACCTGAAGGCGCTGGTAGAGAAAATGGTGTCGTTTGAGACTCGCCATACTCTAAGCACCACTACCGATAAGAAACGCGGTATAGGCGCTGCACGTGAATGGGTAAAATCAGAGTTTGAGAAGTATGCCCAGGCCTCTAACGGACGCATGACCGTAGAGATGGACAAGTTCGTGGTGAAAGCCGACGGCAGACGCGTACCCAACGACACCGAAATGGCCAACGTAATCGCTACGCTAAAAGGCTCTGACCCGAACGATGACCGCGTAATTATAGTCGGCGCGCACTTAGACTCTCGTGCTACTGACGTAATGGATGCCAAAAGCAAAGCTCCAGGTGCCAACGACGATGCCTCTGGGGTAGCCTTGGTAATGGAAATGGCACGCGTAATGGCTTCTCGTAACTTTCCTGCAACTCTTAAGTTTGTCGCTTTTCAGGGTGAAGAGCAAGGCCTGTACGGCTCCAGCCACTTAGCAAAAAGAGCTAAAGAAGAAGGCTGGAACCTGATCGCCATGCAAAACAACGACATTTTAGGTAACTCTTTCTCTTCTGAGATGGGCATACATGACAATTCTCGTGTACGTATCTTCAGCGAGGCCACTCCTTCTGTTGAAGACGAGCGTGCAGCAAGAATGCGCAGAACTCTGGGCTCTGAAAATGATGGCGACAGCCGCCAGTTGGCCCGCTATATGAAAATGGTAGGCGAAAAATATGTAGACCAGATTGAAGTGGTGTTAGGCTACCGTGCTGACCGTTTCCTGCGTGGCGGCGACCACACACCATTCAATCAGCAGGGCTTTGCCGCAGTACGCATGAGCGAAATGAACGAAGACTTTGACCACCAGCACCAGAACGTGCGCAAAGAAAACGGTGTGCAGTACGGCGACCTGGTAGAGTACATGGACTTTAATTACCTGCGCAAAAATGCTGGCCTAAACCTGGCAAGTATGGCAAGCTTGGCTATGGCTCCTTATGCTCCAGAAAAAGTAGGAGTGGTTACTTCTGGCTTGACGAATAAAACTGAGCTGAAGTGGGAAACTCCTGCCAAAGGAAAAAAGCCAGCAGGTTATGTAGTACTGATGCGTGAAACATCTGCCCCAACTTGGGAGCGCTCTTTTGCTGTAGATGGCACTACGGTTACGCTACCTTACTCCAAAGACAACTACTATTTTGCAGTACAATCTGTAGATGCTGATGGCAATGCAAGTTTACCTGTGCTGCCAACGCCTGTGCGATAGATTTTCGTTGAACGTTGTTCGTTAATCAAACGATCGGGAAATGCTATAAATCATAAAGGCCGATGCTGGATTGCATCGGCCTTTATGATTTATAAGAAGTCTTTTGTCAAACTGTCTTTTTTCAAATCATCCTTTGTCAAAGAACCTAATCCCGACTTACCAGCTTATTAAAGTTGCCGCTTGGGTCGTGGAGCAGGGCTAGCTTGCTGTTCTCGAACTCATCAAAGAACTCATCCCAGCTTACTTCCTCAAAGCTGCCGTTGCTGTCGCTCTTCTCTGGAAAATGGATGCGCAGTACGCCTTCGCCGCCCCCGTCTTTTTCGGTGCCTTTTATAATGGAAGGCTTGCCCCCATGCTGTTCAGCCCACTTCTTTATCTCATCATGGTTAGTTGTTTTCTTAGCTTCGCTCATAGTTTTACAGTTTTTTGATTTCTGCTATACCTATACGCACTGCAACTCCCGAAGGATAAGTATACCATCAGCCACTAAAAAGGAGCAACCCAGCAGGCTGCTCCTTTCATTAGCTTTCGGTTGTATTTCGGTTGTATTCTCTTGCTTAAATCTTTGAAATTTTAGTACCGCCAGAAGTATCAGAAGTGACTCTTGGGTTACCTTTGTAGGCGATGTTGGATGCACCAGAGGCATCTATATCTAAAGACTCTGTGGCATGCACCCTTATTTTGCTGGCTCCGCTTGCCTCTACACTTACCCTTTTAGCCTGTAAACCTTCTGCGTTCACGTTAGAGGCACCAGACATATCCATTACTAAAGTATTCGTTCTACCTGTAAGTTCTATCTTGCTCGCGCCGCTCATATCGGCATTAATGCTGCTGGTTTCTACCGCCAGCTTTACAGATGTGCCGCCGCTCATATCTAGCGTCAGCTTGCTCGGCTTAAACACCGATTTGCCTACTACTTTCACACCACCGCTTATATCAATGCTCGTCAGGTCGCGCAAGGTTATGTAGGCTTTCATGCTTTTGGAGGAACTGATGCTTTTGTCGTTATAGATATGCAGCACCCCGTTTCTTACCACTGTTTTAATGTTGCTCAGCAGGTTTTCCTCTGCCTCCAGCCTCACCGACTCGTTATTGCCTAGCGTCAGTTCTACCTGAAATCCTCCGCTCACATCTATACCACTAATACCAGAAACCTTTCTTGTCTGAGATTTTAAGTTGCCATTCCCCTTTAAGGTTTGGGCAAAGGCTGGCACACCTAAAAACAGTAAGGCCATCAGAGAAAGAACCAAAGAAGAGGTAAGAGATTTCATGACTTTCATAGTTTCTTGATTTATGATTTAACTTGATTTTCTTAGAAAAAGAAAGGGCATTGTATAAGTAAGCTGCGACTCTCAATCTAAAGATGCAGTAAAATCAGAAAGGTTGCCTGAGGCTATAAAATTTATAATTCAGAAACTACAGAAGAAGCCCGAAACCTTTGTTTACTTCAACTCTCTGCCTTTTTTAAAATAGGCCTATTTATGCTTATATTGAATACTACCGCCCCAACAGCATAGGCTACTATATCGAAAACATCGGCAGTATACTTATTGGAAAAGAGGGGCAGCAGCAGCTCGAAGAAAAAAGCAAAAAGTACCACCGCCCATACAATGTACCGATTGGCTAATATGAAGTCATTGTTTTTAAAGTATAGGCGTTCTGCTACTAAAACAACAGAAAGAGAAAGAGGCATGCAGAGCAAGTCATCGAGGTACGCGTAGAGTGGCCACAGGTAAACTTCGTTGAACTCCAGTAATCGGTTAAGGCAGAAAAGGAATGAACAGACCAGGAAGACAGGATGGGACAGTGTCTTCATTATATTTTAGATAGAATTAAAGCGCCACGAAGCCTATTCCCAACATAATCGCGCCTAGTATCAATAAAAGTATTTCGCCCACGGTTAGCTTCTCAAAATCAAACCTCTTTTTTCGCGGCAGGTAATTGCCACAGTTCGGGCACCTTTTAGTGGGCGGCACTACTTTTCCGCAGTTCGGACAAACAACTTCTTTTTGAGGACTTGAATCGTAGAGCATTGCAGGTTTATTTGGCACCAAAACTACATATCCTTCTTTTTTACTCCCAAACTGCCTGCTAAGTTGTATAGGCTCATTAAAAGAAAGCTGCTAGGCAGCAGCTAAAAAGACAGGAGAACGTACTAGCGAAACCTTGGCTCTATACTCTTTTTTAGCTGGAGCCTGTTGTCAGGCCTTACTCCAATTGCTGAAAGAGGGAGAAAAGGCAGCAACAATTCGTAGTAATCTATTCTGTACGCAGGGAGTAGGAATGTCTCATTGTTCCGCAAACCATTCCCACTACATACAGCAGCCCTAAAACAACTAACGGAACCGCATAGAAAGCTTCGGTGCGGGCATAATGCATTAACACAGCGATAACAAAAACAGCCAAAGGATGCAGAATAGTGTAGACATGTTTCATGCGAGAAGCGAATAGAGCGTAAATGACACTAACAACAGAACTTTACTATACTCAAACCACTACTTTTTGTTCTTTTAAATATATTTAACCTAATACAATATAAAAAATATTAGAAATATAGTATATATATAAGATACAACTGAAGGAGATTACGCCTAATTGTGTTGAACAGGCAGATATTATAGTATAAGAGGAAATACTGTACATTGCGGCGCGTGTTTCGCTGAACATTGTTTGGGGTAGCAAGAGCATCTGATTGTGCAAGAGGTGTAAAAAAGCAAATGAAAAGTTAAGGCGCTTGCCTTACTTTTGTTATATCCTTACACCCTCCTGCTCATCCACTTCTTCTCTCTCGAAAACCTTTTTCCAAATAGCTACACAACAGTTTTAATTTTATAACAGCACCTGTCCTATTCCTCCTTCTTTCTTTTGGCTCTGTTCGTAGAGGTTCTGCAGATATATAATCTGTGTTAAAAGAGCGGTTATACGCTCTCCAGACGCCGTTTCTCAGAAAATGAAAAATATTTTGCTTTTTACTTTCTAATAGGAAATAGAAAGTGTAATTTTGCACCCGATTTAAGGGAAGGAACACTTCGGCAGGTTAATATCTAATGCAGATTTTAATAAAGCAAGTTACGAGATGCTTTATTTTGATTTTTTCCTGCCATTCCCTAAAAAAATCAAAATTTGAGTAACTGAGTACAAAGCCTATCAAGGCAAAAGATAAGATTAGTAAAGTTTAGATTAGTTTAGTTTGTTTGAGGTGAGAGAAAGCCCCAGCCATTTTGGTGGGGCTTTTCTCATTTCTGTAGCTTTCTATAACGGAATTGGACAGGCTGTGAACGAGGCAAAGCCGAGTATAAAGCCTGTGTCGTGTTACCTGATGTCATTTTATCAAGTACAGTCGTAGGAGAATATCTGCCATCCCAAATCTGACTTGCTGATTTTTACTTCCACAGTGGCTTCTGTTCCCCAGAATTTTATCTCTCCATTCTGTTCTTCAAAAAATTGAAGGGTAGCCAACTGGTCACCAACTTTAGAACGGTACATGCTCAAAGCTAAATGAAACACTTGAGCTTTATCTAAGCTATAAAAAGTATAGGTATGGTCAAAGCACCCATCAAAGGGTTCATAAGTATATCTGCCATTTTGGAATTTGGTAAGGTGATTCTCTGTCTGATACACCTGTGACTCTATGGTTGTGGAACCAAGGATCAAGGTGTCGGAAAGTTTACTCCCAAGTATTGCTTCCATATTAATTCTTTCGAATCCATTTTCTATAACCTTGGGTGGAGCTGTTGCTGAAAAATCTGCACTGAAAATATAACCTACTAAACCTTTCGATTCTATCTTCATCCAGTAGCCCTGCAGCCAATATCCGCTCTCCCTTGACTGAATGGTAGGAACTGAATCTTCCTTTCTTGATTTGAATACTACCTTGCTTGAAAATGGAAAGCTTTCAAGTGTTTCACTTGCCTGTGATGGCATTCTTTTTAATTCAGTTCCTGTCAGACTCCAAACATATAATACTTCCTGAGCAAAGAGAGCTGTTTGCACGAACAGGGCAAGAATAAAAATTAAAATCTGTTTCTTCATTATGACAGGTAACTTGAGTATAGCATATATTTTAGAAGTTTCCAGAGCCTTATACAAGTTATCCTCCTGTAACTTCAGAAACACACGCTCCTGGTAAACTTATTTCAACTTAATGCTAATCATCACATTCAAGACAGCAAAAAGGCACCCAATAAAGTATAGCTACGAGTGCGCTGATCTACATTGACTTATCTTGATTCGTAATCCATTGTAGCTTTTAAAAACTTTGTTCCGTGCTAAAGAGGTATAAGCCACGGCCAAAAGCAAGTCAGAAGATGGGCTTTATGATGTTTTTAATGCCGTGTTATAGCGAGAACCTTATTGGCAAATTATAACGAACAGGCACAAGCTCTCCTTCCTGCGAACCTGCTCTCCACCTTGGCATAGCTTTCACCACTCTTACCGCCTCTGCATCTAAATCAGGATGAACACCTCTCACTATCATAATGTCTCCTATCGTGCCGTCTCGTTCTACAATAAAAGAAGCCACTACCATTCCCGAAGCTTTAGCCTTGCGAGCAGCTTTAGGATAATTAACATTAGACCTTATGAAGTTCATTAGCTGCGGTATGCCTCCTGGAAACTCAGGCATTTCCTCGGCAGGATAATAAGGCAAAATACTACCGTCTTTCGCGTACACCTCCCCTTTCATCATTTTACCAGAAAGGTAAATCTCCAATCGGCGGAGTGCTCCATCATCGTAAAAACCTTTCAGGGTATCCTGCAACTCCCCATTTACATAGCGCTTCTCAAAATGCTTCTGCCCGTTTTTGTACCAGGAGGTGTACTGCCCCACAATTTTATTATGCTGATAATTGACAGCGCTTTTCAGTTGCCCGTTCGTGTGCCACTCTCGGAATAAGCCGTGACTAACCCACTTACCACTCCTGTTCTGTACAAAATCTTTAAAATGGCTCTCCTTTACAAGCGTGTCGCCCAAGGTATAACTTTTTACAACTGCTGAACCGTCACTCTGAACATCAATCACATCATAATGATCAGCCTCAGCCTTGTTCACCTCCTGATTCCATCTATTGAAATACCGTACCTCCTGCGCCTGGGCAGAGGTCCCTAAACAAATGGTGGCTATTATGGCTATAGCCATTCTTATCTTTTTCACTTTTCCCTATTAATGATGTTGATGCTAAATTCTGATGTTACAACACACGAAGGTACTATTTATCCTGATTTTCAGCAATTAACTACTCTGCTAGTTTAGTACTCCTGCTTGCTCAGCCTCATCTGTTATAATAGGTTCTATAATTGGCGCAGGATGTAATTGCTCTACAAAAGTGCCTTTAACCCGATGCGACAGGTAAAAATAAGGTATCCACACTGCCGCTGCTATAAAGGCACGAAACGTTTCTGTTGTAGTGTCATCTCCTCCTCCATCCAAGGGTAAGTCTAGCAAGTACATTAGCGGGTATTCTGCAACTATAAAAACAAAGTTAGAGGCGTAAAAGATAACCATAAGGCGCGGCACGCTTGTTCTACGCCTGTAGAACAAGTAAACAAGTATACAGCTATACACAAAGAACGCTATGTTGAATGCCAATTCAGCTACTACAACTCCAGCTAACGCACCAGAGACCGCAGCAGAGTTCCCCCAAAACCCATCCCACACTGTTTGCTGAAAGTAAACTTCGTCAAAAATAACAAACAGCATGCGCAGCGGCGTTAAAAACAATCCTATAGCTACCAGAATAAGCCATCCTCCTATCGGCTCTCCATCGGCCAAACTGTAGCTGGGTGCTGGAGCTGGATCATAATAATATAGTTTGTAGGCTCCAAAAGCGGCAGCACCAAGTACAAGTAAAGCAAAGAGAATAGACACTGAGCTAAAGTCTGTAGCGGTGCCACCACCAGTCAAGGCTTTATTATAGGTAAGGCCATAGCTCATTTCATCCAGTATTTCGTTCTGCTTCTTCACAAAAGAAGCTACTGCGTCAGCAGGCACATGATCCTGTAAGGTTTGGTAAGTGTAAAGTAAATTTACTTCTCTGCCATCAGGGCCATAATGTACATCTTTTGTGAAGGTGAAAGCATCGTCTTCTACATTGTAGTTTTCGTTAGCTACTGGCCATTCTTCGGGCAGCAACACTGTTATCTTATGCTCAACAGCTGTCGGATAGCTTAGGGCCAATGGCATGGTACGCTTGGTTGTCTTTGGCAGGCTAACATAGCCGCGCAGTACCTGCGGGTAAAAACTGGCCTCTACTATTTCTTTGTTCTCTTTCTGCTCCACCCAGAGTTCGGCTACATTGTATTTTTCTATGGTGGTGAAAGTATTAGAGGCTTCGTCATCTTCATATCGTATTTCCGCTGCTGCTTCAATTTCGGGATAACTGCTGGCGTAAAAGTTTAGGTAAGACTTCGCTATGTCTTTTAAACTGGTAGAGGCAAAGTAACTGCGCTGGTAGTCGGCCTGGGAACCGTGGTATTCTGTGTGTACCTCCAGTTCTGCTGCACCTCCTACGCTGTTGATGTTAAAAATCTCCTGCACCTTCACCCTGGCTGTTTTGGCAGCATTGCTCTGCACTGTTTCCAGGCCTTTGGTATGTGGCGCTATCACAAGTGCTTTGCCGTACTCGGGCAGGTAAATATTATAGTAAGTGCCACGCTGTTTGCTCATGGTGGCATCGTACCATAGCGTCTTTCCTTTTTGCACTACCTGCACAATGCAGTGGTTAAAAGCGTGTGGCGAAGGCAAAACATCCTCAACATGCTTCTGAGAAGACGAACTTACTAAAGCGGGATAAGCCGTAATACCCATCTGCCGCAGCATGGTGCACAACAGCAAAGCTTTGTCTTTACAGTCGCCGAAGCGCTGCGCAAATACCACCGATGGATCGCGTGGCTTGAAGCCTCCTATACCTGCCTCCAAACCCAAATAACGCACTTCGTCCTGTACAAAGCGTAAAGCTGCTACAATACGATCGCTTTCTGTACTATATTGGGCTTTTATACTATCAATTTTGGCAGAGAGTGCTTTACTTGGCTTTGCTTTTATATCGTATAGCGGAAGCGCCCACTCCGCCACCTGCCCCCACGAACTAAACTCCGACACATAAACACCAGGATAGGGATCATACCACTCAGGCACCTCTCCATCCACTACGGTGGCAGGTACGTTTTTGGCATGCCAGGTATAACTGGTTTTGCCGTTGGCAGTGGCTATGGTTGGTTTTTGATCTGAAAGGTAAAGCTTAAAGTTAAGCTTGCGTTGCTGCGGCACTACAATGTGTACAAACAGTTCATCTGTCGGGTCGTAGTTCTGCAGGTTAAAAACATTAAAGAACTTGCCTCCAAAAACAGGATTTGCCCCTTTTATCGTAGCTGCATATTCTACAATATCGCCCACGCGCACATCCTCCAGCACCAGCACAGCTGTCAGGCTTTCATCGTAAATTTTACTTTCCATTCCCTCCTCCCGCTGCAGCACCTTCACTTTGTCTATGTTCAGCTTATCGAGCGGTTTACCGTTTCGCCAGATTATTACCTTGTGCATCAACAGTTGCTCGTGGTTCGGGTCGAAGTAAAAACTAAGCTCGGAGTTGTTCTGAACGCCTTCCTCTGATGTGATCTTATAGATGTTGTGATAAAACACCTCTTCCTGCTCCACCTCGTACTGCTTGTCGAGCAGCAGGTAATAATAGCCGCCGTTTACATTTTTCGGATCTATTTTAGTTTGAATATTGTGCGGGAGCTTTTTAACCCAGGTAGGCTCTGGTGCATGCTTTACATGGCGAGGTGCCGCTAAGGCAGAGAAATGCCAGAAAAAGGCCAGTAATAAAAAGGCAAAACGGGCACCGTTAAGTTTGTTTAGGGGGTAAAAATGCTTCATGCTTCCTACAGCTATATTTCTTTCTAAATATAATTTAATTTTGGTATACTGTTGTTTCGCGCCATGATTTTTCTGTTCTGGTTATCAAAATATTAGCACCAGGAGCAGGTACAGAAAGAACAAGTTTGGAACAGCAGCTGTTATAACTGTAATGAGTGATATTAAAAAAGGAAGAAGAGCCTCCGCGGCAACCGAAGGAGAAGAGAAAAAGAGTTTTAAAGAGCAGCTGGGAGCCCTGAAGAATCTGCCAAAGTTCTTTCGCCTGATCTGGGAAACGAGCAAGCGCATGACCATTGGCAACCTGCTGCTGCGCCTGGTAAAAGCGGCCATTCCCCTGTCTATGCTTTATGTGGCAAAACTGATTATTGATGAGGTGATCAGGCTGATAGACGTGACAGATGGCGGTAATTTATCTTACCTCTGGATACTGGTGGCGCTAGAGCTGGGGCTGGCGCTGCTTTCAGATATTATAAACAGAGGCATAACGCTGCTGGACAGCCTTCTGGGCGATCTTTTCTCTAACAGAACTTCTATATCCCTGATAGAACATGCCGCCAAGCTGGACCTGGCGCAGTTTGAAGATGCCACTTTTTACGACAAACTGGAGCGGGCCAGGCGGCAAACAGTTACGCGGGTGGTACTTATGTCGCAGGTGCTCTCGCAGGTGCAGGATGTAATTACCATTGCCTTTCTGGCCGTTGGTTTGGTGGCCTTTAACCCGTGGCTTATACTCATACTCTTAGTAGCCGTTGTACCCTCTTTTCTGGGAGAAAGTCATTTTAATGAGCGTACCTACTCCCTTTCACGTTCCTGGACGCCTGAACGCCGTGAACTGGATTACCTGCGCTACATTGGGGCCAGCGACGAAACCGCCAAAGAGATTAAAACATTTAACCTTTCAGGTTTTCTATCAGGGCGTTTCAAAACACTCTCGGATAGATATTACTATCTGAACAAAAGTCTGATTGTGCGCAGAGCAATATGGGGAACTTTACTTTCTGCTATAGGAACGCTTGCCTACTATGGAGCTTATGTGTTTATACTTTTCCAAACGGTGGCAGGCGCAATAACGGTGGGTACTTTAACCTTTTTGGCAGGCTCCTTCAACAATATGCGTGGCCTGCTGCAAGGCATCATGACACGCTTCTCCCAGATTGCGGAGAGCGCCTTATACCTGCAGGATTTGTTTGATTTTCTGGAGCTGCAGCCGCAGATTACGCCTCCTGCCAACCCTCTGCCTATCCCTCGCCCTATACAGCACGGCTTTACCTTCGAAAATGTCGGTTTTAAGTACCATAACAGCGAACGCTGGGCGGTGCGCCACCTGTCGTTTCATTTAAAAGCAGGCGAAAAACTAGCTTTGGTAGGCGAAAACGGTGCAGGCAAAACCACTTTAGTAAAGCTGCTGGCCAGGCTGTATGAACCAACAGAAGGACGTATACTGCTGGACGGAACCGACCTCCGCGACTATGACCTGAACGACCTGCGCCACCAGGTGGGCATCATTTTCCAGGACTACGTGCGCTTCCAGATGTCGGCCTCCGATAACATCGCCATAGGCCAGATCAGCAACATAAGCGACAGCGAACGTATTCAAACATCTGCCCGCAAAAGCCTCGCTGATAATGTAATCCAACGCCTGCCAGGTAAGTATGAGCAGGTGCTGGGTAAGCGCTTCAACAAAGGAGTAGAATTATCTGGAGGCGAGTGGCAGAAAGTAGCTTTAGCCCGTGCCTATATGCGCGAGGCCCAGTTACTAATATTGGATGAGCCTACTTCTGCCCTTGATGCACGCGCCGAACACGAGGTGTTTCAGCGCTTCTCGGAGCTTATTCAGGGTAAAACAGCTGTGCTCATCTCCCATCGTTTTTCTACCGTGCGTATGGCGGACCGTATCCTGTTTCTGGAACAGGGCCAGTTAAAAGAACTAGGCTCACATGAGGAGCTGCTTGCAAAGAATGGCAAGTATGCTGAACTGTTTACGCTGCAAGCGAGGGGGTACTTGTAAGGTAAAATGTTATTTTGAGTTAGAGATTTTGAGAGTTAGAGGATTAAAGAGTTAGTAGGCTGAAGAGTGGCAGCTTTTTAGTTATCAGAAAGTCCTAATACTACTTCTTTATCTTTCAAAGCTATTTGCTCCACTTCTGAAAGCTTTATTTTTGGCTGCTTACTTCTGTTGGCAATATCCAAATTTAAAGAAAGAGAGGCAGGGTACTCTTGCATAGCCAGGTATGAAAGCAGGGCTCTTATAAAGAAGATAATACCGAGCATCTCTAATGTTTCTTCTACAGTTACACACAACTTGAAATAAATATCGGAATACACGGCATCACCTCCTGCTAAGTCAGCCAGATAGCCCTCTATCATTTCCATTCCTACAGCTCCAGTCACAAACATGGTCCCTGCTATAACAAAGTTGACAGAGATTTTCTTGGGTAAGGAAAAAATAAACTTGAAGTAATATACTGCTATAAAGGCGCAGATAACCAGGTAAGGTACAATCCAGGCGTAGTACAGCACACCTAGCTCCTGCTGCTGAAAGGTATTCCTTAAAAAGGAGCTGAAAGGTGTTCCCAACAACTCATGCAGCATGAACAACTCGTCCAGAGCTAAAAATGCAAAAATGCAGCCTAAATAAAGCCACTGCTTATGATATTGAGGGTTTGCCTGTCTCTTTGTAAGTTTGGAGACGTAGAATAGCAGCCCTGCGCTGGCAGCCAAAATCAAGGTATTAAAGTAGGTTGGGAGGTTTCTCTCCGCATTAAAATCGAAGAGAAGAACCACATAGGTTTTAAGCGTGAAGCTATCTGCCATGGTGGCTTTACCTATACGGGTTAGGTAAGAATCTACAAAGATGGAGACGAAATTTAGCAGAATAAGTACTGCCAATACTTTCAGCAAAAAGAGGTAGATGGAGGAAGGTTTAACTTGTAAAGATATTTTCATAACAGTTAGAGAATTCAGAGAGCTTTCAAAAGGTGTACTACATAGTTGAATATACTCTTCTAACTATGTCAAAACGGTATCTTAAAATATAGTATTCTTTATTCTGCTTTCAATAAGTATAGCTAACTAATGCTATTTCTTACTCCTCTTCACAACAAGCCTTCATCACTGTATCATGCATTAGAAACATTAGCTGGCTTGAATACAGTTAATTCCTCTACCAACAAACAGTAGGATTTAATTGTTATAACATCTGGTAATTTTTTAGAAAAGTACACGCTCCCTAAAATTTACCTTAGCAAATGCTTCAGGCGTGGCATTGTTACCAACTATGCTAGTTAATGATTTGTTAATGTTTTAGTAACGTTAACTTAACATAAATTGTTAAGATATAAATTGATATTTAGCTATCAAATGATTGGTTAGAGTTACTTTACA
The DNA here is from genome assembly GCF_020907245.1 of Pontibacter harenae. Classification (GTDB taxonomy): domain Bacteria; phylum Bacteroidota; class Bacteroidia; order Cytophagales; family Hymenobacteraceae; genus Pontibacter; species Pontibacter harenae. Next base: position 160,085 of record NZ_JAJJWH010000001.1, read on the forward strand.
GAAAAAGTGAGGCTTGTAAAGGTGAAATTTGTATAGCTATAACATAAAGAATTGAAAGAGGAAGGCACGGTTGATATCTGAAATGGCAATAGAGAATACTAAGTTCTACCAAAGAAGATTATCTCTAAAGCAGCCTCTAACAACTCTAGCACTTAGTCACATAATCAACCACAGTGAAAACAAAAGGTGATCTGCCTTTACAACGCCACACGTGGAACATTGCTTAAAACGGAAAGAAAAAAGGTATGAGTAGAGAAGCGATCAGCCAGAACAGGAGGTTTAGAGGAGTTCCTACTTTTAAAAAATCAGAGAATCTGTAGTTGCCTGGGCCGTAGATCATGGTGTTGGTTTGGTAACCCATGGGCGTCATAAAACTGAGGGAGGCGGCGTAGGTAACTGCCATCAGGAAAGGTTTAACACTTACCCCCATTTGCTCTGCTGCAACAATAGCTATAGGAGCTAGCAAGGCTGCCGTGGCATTATTAGACATAAAGTTGGTAGCCATAAACGTAATAAAGAAAAAAGCCGATAGAAGCGCATGAGGTCCATACTTGCCAATTCCTTCTACCATAAAGCCAGACAAAAGCCTTGAAGCTCCAGTTTTATCTAAAGCAGCACCCATAGAAAGCACGCCTGCCAGCATAATAACTACCTTCCAGTCTATTGCTTTATAGATTTCATCTACACGGATGCAACGAAAAAGAAGCAGCAGCATGACACCCACCAAAGCACTGACCACAATAGAAACTAAACCGATGGCCGCAGTAAGTATAACCCCTGTACTGATCAACAGCACTGGAATAATTTTACTGTAGTCGTAAGAGCTACGTTCTGTTTCCGATATTAAAAGAATATCCTCATTCATCCGAAGCTTCTCCGCCTGGTAGGCATCAGCAGCAATTAAAAGAACGTCTCCTGGCGAAAGCTTTACATGTGTTAACTTTTCATGCAGAATCTCATCACGATGCCGTATGGCAAGAACTGAAGCCCCGTAATTATAGGCTCTAAAGTTTAACTCTTTCAAAGATTTTCCCTCTATGTAAGAGTTTGGGGGTATGATCGCCTCAAAAAGTTTCGTGTGGCTCAGGTATAGATCCTTTTCTCTGATTTTACGCTCCGATTTTAATTCTATGCCCTTTTCTGCTTTCAGCTTCTTCAGTTTTTCTACATCGCAACGTACTTTCAGCACATCGTTTGCGTGCAGTACCATAGATGGGTATGCCTTAAGTACTTTGCCCTGATCACGTGTTACCTGCAGCACTTCTATATCTAGATTTTGTACAAGGCTTGAATCGATTATAGAACTCCCCACAGAAGAAGAATCGGGCAGCAGAATGATTTCTGTCAGATATTTGCCCATTTTAAAGTCTTCTGTAAGGTCTTTAGATAATTTACGGTTTGGCAACAAATGCCTTCCTATAAAAAAGATATAAGCAACTCCAGAGAGTAGAAAAACAATGCCTAAGGGAGCAAATTCAAACATTTTTAGAGACTCCTCTCCATGTGCCTGTACAATGCCGCTTACCAAAATATTGGTAGAAGTACCTATAAGCGTGCAGACACCTCCCATTAGTGCTCCGAAAGATAGAGGTATCAAGAGTTTTGATGGACTAATTTTAGTTTCCTGGCTTACTTGTATTACAACTGGCATAAGCAGTGCCACAACAGCCGTATCGTTTATAAATGCCGATAAACCTCCTGCGATTAGCATAAGTGACAACAAACAAAACAGATAGTTTTTGCGGCCCACGCGCGTGAGCATGGTGCTTATGCTATTCAATGCCCCAGACTTGAAAATAGCTGTACTGATAATGAACATGGCTGCTACCGTTATAGTAGCAGGATTACTGAAACCAGCTAATCCTTCGGCAGGAGTAAGCACACCCGTAGCCATAAACAGCACCATGGTAAGCATTGCCACCGTGTCTATCTGCAATTTTTCGCTTACGAAAAGTGCTACAGCTATGCCTATAATGGTTAGAACCAGCCAAATTTCAAGAGTCATACATGGGTGGTAAGTTATAGTTTAGCAAAAACTGCCTTTGTTCTTTTGCTAATATACAAAAGCGCAGAAAATAGCCTGATAGCGGCGTAACCATTAAAATGGTAACTATAACTTCAATTAATCAGATACGGTTACACGGGCGGTAAAATAAGGGAAAGATAAAAGCAGAGATGATGAGTAAAGTTTTATGAATTAATATTCCACAGAAACCTTGTTCAACCATTCATCAGCTTCCTTTAATGTAGCAAAGTTTCCTACAACAAAGCCTGTATGATCGGCTATAGCCTTAGCTTGGAGATTAGCAATTTTATCGGCAGGTATAACGTGGGCTGTTCTTGCAACACCTGCTTGCATTACAAGTTTATGCGCCTGAGCGTGTAGATCGTTTAGCTCTTGCGGATGAGTAATCATTGAGCTCATATCCGTAAGAATAGTAAAATTGGGCTTAACAAGACGTAACGCTGTTTTCCAATGTTGCAAAAACTCTGGCACAGCATCTTTATTTTTCCAATAGCCAATAATAGTGAAATAAACCCTGTTCTTGCTAGGGTTGTATAGCAACTTGTAGCACAGGTTTTGGGCAACCTGTACTATAGACTTCTCTTGGGATATCTGGATGTTAGAGTTGTACATAATCTTACATCCTCTTACGTGGATAGTATTAAAATGGATTATATTATTCCTTCCAAAATTAGACTTATTTTATAAATATTGCTATTAAGCTGCAAAAAACCAATACTATACATATACTGTACACCATTTAACCGTACAAAAGTTATTGTACTTTAATGCTTTAGCAACCAAACTTTCTATCCTGCTTAGCCCACCACACAGCTTAATCTACACTGTGTTATATGCCTATCTAGATCACATTTATAAAGGAGCAGCAAAAGCCATACTCCTTTTATATTGAACAAGCTTCATACTTCTACCAGCCGCTAATTAAGATATTACTGATTACCCAAACATGCGCCAGTTACTGATCTGCTCAAAAAAGTTAGGCAAGGCCTGTGGCACCAGTATCAGGCTTAGCACAAAGCCGTAAAGGGCACCCACCAAGTGCGCACTGTGATTCACGTTGTCGCCCATACGCTTGTCTTGGTAATAGGAGTACATAATATACAGCACACCAAGTATAAACCCAGGGAGGCAAAGCAGAAAGTATAGACAAATATTATTTGTCGGGTAAAAAAGAATACTAGCAAATACCACAGAAGAAACTCCACCAGAAGCACCCAAGGCACGATAAACAGGGTTGTTACGGTGCTTGATATAAGTAGGAATATCTGCTACAATAATACCTCCCAAATAAACCAAAAGGTACAGCAGTATACCTGTTGTTGGGCCGAAAATCATACTAAAAGTCATTTCTACAGCATCTCCAAAGAAAAACAGCGTTAGCATGTTAAACAGCAGGTGCGTGAAATCGGCATGCAGAAAACCAGAGGTGATGAAGCGGTACCAGGAATTATCGCGCTGCACGGCATAGGGCTGGAAAATCCATTTATGCATAATGTCAGCATTTTGCCAAGCATACCAAGAGATGCCTACGGTGATGATAATTAGAATTATGGTAACGCTCATTTTTAAATTTTGAATGACTGAATGATTGAATAACTGACTGGATACATAGTTAAACGGTTCATGAAGGGTTCTAATATTTCAGAGAACCAACCATTTAACAACAAGTTAGCGATTAGCTATCCCGCTCCATCAGCTGCAGAGCCAGGCCGCGGATAACTGCTTTCTGCCCCTCTGGCACCTGCACCGAATCTAAATGCTCAATAGCTTTCTGGAAGTATAGCTCTATCTGCTGTTCGGTTTGCTGACGAATGTTGAGTTGGTCGTATACTTGAGTAATGGCTCGTACTTTTTCCTCGGCTATACTTTCGTTGGTATGGCTGCGCCAGCCAACTATCGTTTGCAATTGCTCCTGGTTCGCCTGCTCCAGCGCCGTTAGCATCAGGAAAGTCTTTTTATCAGAGAGGATATCGCCGCCCACCTGCTTTCCAAACTTGTCTTTGTCGCCGTACACATCCAGCAGGTCGTCGCGGAGCTGAAAGGCAATGCCAATGTTGTTGCCGAAAAGCCGCAGGTGCTCGGCATCGGCAGCTGGTGCTCCCTGTAGTACAGCACCTAATTCTAAACTAAACCCAAGCAGCACTGCCGTCTTCAGCGTAATCATGTGGATGTACTCCTGTATGCTTACCTGCTCGCGCTGCTCAAAATTCATGTCGTACTGCTGGCCTTCGCATACGTCGGCGGCGGTTTTGCTGAAGAGTTTCAGCACCTGCGACAGCTTGTCCTGCTCTACGCCCAGCAACAACTGGTAAGCCTGCACCAGCATCACATCGCCACTCAGAATAGCTATGTTGGCATTCCATTTTTCGTGCACGGTTTGCTGCCCACGTCGCAGCGGAGCCTTATCCATTATGTCGTCGTGCATCAGCGTGAAGTTGTGGAAAACCTCTACTGCCGCAGCGGGCAAAAGTGCGCTTTCCACATCCTCATCATACATTTTTGCAGCCAAAAGCACCAATAAAGGCCTTATGCGCTTTCCGCCCAACGACATAATGTAGCGGATCGGTTCGTACAGTTCCGCAGGATTTTCGCCGTAGCGGAGGGTGGATAAAGTATAGTTTATCTTGTCAGAAAGGGTGCTGATATCCACAGAAATTTTAATGTTGTTTTAGTGTCTCTACTAGTTCCAGATCGATGGTACGGTCGTTCATGTTCACACTTTTTACTTCTACCATCACCTCATCGCCAAACGAAATAATGCGTTTGCTCTGGCGACCTATAATGCGGTAGTTGTTTGCATCCAGCTCATAGTAATCATCGTTCAGGTCGGATAAGCGCACCATGCCTTCGCACTTGTTTTCTTCGATCTCCACAAAGATACCCCATTCTGTTACACCAGACACAATGCCTTTGTATTGGTTGCCGATGGTATCTTTCATAAACTCCACCTGCTTGTATTTGATTGAGGCACGTTCTGCGTCGGCGGCACGTTTCTCCATCTCCGAAGAATGGCGGCAACGCTCTTCGTACTCCTCCTTGTCTTCTGACTTGCCACCATCTAAGTAATGCTGTAACAGGCGATGCGCCATCATATCAGGATAACGACGAATAGGCGATGTAAAGTGTGAATAATGATCGAAGGCAAGACCGAAATGCCCTTCTGGCTCGGTACTATACTTTGCTTTCGCCATAGTTCTGATGGCCAAGTTCTGCAGTACGCTCTGTTCAGGCTTGCCCACTGTTTCCTCGGCCAGGTTGTTCAACTCTTCCGAAATGTCGCCTTCAGGATCGACTTTATAGCCGAATTTAAGGGCAAACAACGAGAAAGTGCTCAGCCTGTCTGGGTCTGGTGCTCCGTGCGTACGGTATACCATGGTAGGGCGACGCTTGCCTTTTCCGAGGTTGTAAACATACTCTGCTACCTTTTTGTTTGCGAGTAGCATAAATTCCTCAATCATCTTGTGTGCATCCTTGCGCTCCTTCACATAGATGTACAGCGGCTTTCCGTTCTCATCCAGCTTAAACTTAACCTCTGTTGTTTCAAAGCTGATAGCACCGTTTTTAAAGCGCTTGTCTTTTAGCTTATGTGCAATGTTGTTCAGAATGTTGATCTCTTCTGCAAAGTCGCCTTCGCCTGTTTCGATACGCTCCTGCGCCTCTTCATAAGCAAAGCGGCGGTCGGAATAGATAATGGTACGGCCAAACCACTGGTCGTAAATCTTACCGTTATCATCGAGTTCAAAAACAGCGGAGAAAGTCAGCTTTTCTTCGTTCGGGCGAAGGGAGCAAAGGCCGTTTGAGAGGCGCTCAGGCAACATTGGTATCGTTCTATCCACAAGATAAACCGAGGTGGCTCTGTGGAAAGCTTCCTTCTCCAGCACGCTGCGTGGTGTTACATAATGCGTTACATCGGCAATATGCACCCCAATTTCCCAGTGCCCGTTCTCCAGCTTCTGTATCGATAGGGCATCGTCAAAGTCTTTCGCATCGGCAGGGTCTATGGTAAAGGTGGTTACATCTCTAAAGTCACGGCGCTTTGCAATCTCGCCTGCTGTTATCTTCTCCGATATCTTTTCCGATTCTTCTTCTACCTCTTCAGGAAATTCAAAAGGCAAACCGAACTCTGCCATAATAGAGTGAATCTCGGCCTCGTGCTCACCAGCAGGACCAAACACACGAATTACCTCGCCTGTCGGGTTTTTGCCAGCGCCTTTTGGCCACTCCACAATCTTCACCAATACCTTATCACCAGCCTGTGCCCCGTTTAGGCCGCTTTCGCCCACAAACACATCAAAATATAGTTTCTTGAAATCGGGCACCACAAAACCAAAGTTCTTAGAGAGCTCCATAATGCCTACCAGTTCGGTGCGCGAGCGCTCCAGCACCTCTACTACCATGCCTTCGGCACGACCACCGCGAACAGTTGGCAGCACTTCCACCTTCACCAGGTCACCGTCCATGGCATATTTCAGGTGCTCCCTGAAAACACGCACGTCCTCTTCCATCTCCTCCGACACAATGTAGGCATACTTACTGTTAGCCAGATCCACACGGCCCGTAATAATGTTCACGCGCAAGTTCAGTTGGTACTTATCGCCGTCTATCAGCAGCAGTTTGTTTTCGTGCACCAGGTTCTTGAGTATTTCCGTTACCGACTCACGGCCTTTCTGATCTACGATGCCTAAGCGGCGGAAAATCTGGCGTTGCGTGAAAACGGTATCAGGGCTGTCGGAGAATGACTCCAGCACAATGGTTTTGGCCGATTTGCGCTCTCTGTCGCTACGGGAGCTGCCCCTTTTAGAAGAGCCGCCTCTTCTGGAGGATGATTCGCCTCCTTTACCTGATGAACTTCTGTTAGAGGCTGAATCTCCTCTGCGGGAGCTGCTTCTGTCGTTGCGGCTGTCTTTGTCTCTGCCGCCTTTGTTGTCTTTTTTACTTCTCATGTATCAATATTATCTCTATGGATGGCTTTCAATGTGACAGCCGAATCCAAAATTCTTTAACCCAAGCAGTTTAGATACTATACGCCTTAGGCAGGGGCTTAGGTTAAAGTAGGCGGGTAATTTGAGGTGAAGTTATAGAGAAATTTCTATATAAACGGTTTTGTAGGGGAATTAGTGATGCGGAAGGAAGTGGTGACGAAAACACAACAACAGCAAAACATTACTTCGGATATGCTTAGTACAGCCGCAAGATATCAATTTATGGTATATCGAACGCTCTCGTAAAAGCAATGGTGACAGGTTTAGTTTACCCGCATCGCCTGCCGTCTCTCCTGTGCCGCCATAATATCTGCTGGTTCCCCTTTCGGGATGGCACTGATGAGGGTGCGGGTGTATTCCTGCTGCGGATTCTGAAAGATCTGATCTGGTGTGTCGCTTTCCACGATCTGCCCTTTGTTCATCACCAGGATGCTGTCTGCCATGTACCTAGCTACGGAAAGATCGTGGGTGATGAAAAGGTATGTCATCTGGAACTCCTGCTTCAACTGGTTCAGCAGGTTCAGCACCTGCGCCTGCACCGAAACATCCAAGGAAGAAACAGCTTCATCACAGATAATAAACTTCGGCTGCAGGGCCAAGGCTCTGGCTATACTTATCCGCTGCCGCTGCCCACCCGAGAACTCATGTGGATAACGATCGAAATGCTCTGGCAAAAGTCCCACTTTCTCAAGCAGTTCCATTGCTTTTCCACGGCGTTCTTTTGTGCTGGCATACAGTTTATGCACGTGCATCGGCTCCATTACAGCCTCGCCTATCGTATGCATCGGGTTGAGGGAAGCGTAAGGGTCCTGGAAAACAATCTGAAAATCACGGCGGCTTTTGCGCAAGTCTTCTGCCTGAAGCTTTGTAAGATCTCTGCCTTCAAAAAGAATATTTCCTTCTGTAGGCTCTATAAGCCGTATAAGCACACGGCCTAGGGTAGTTTTTCCACAACCTGATTCGCCTACCAAGGCAACTGTTTCACCTGTTTTTATCTCAAAACTGACTCCATCTACAGCCTTTGTGTAGTCAATGGTGCGGGAGAAGAAGCCTTTCCTGAGGGGGAAGTATACTTTCAGGTTTTCCACCTGCAATAAAGGCGGCTGTAGGCGCTTCTCCTGCTGCTGCTTTAGGTCTGTCACCATGTTTTCATGGTTACTCACCACACCAACCAGCAATGGCTCCCGTACCTCTCTTGTCTGCTTTATGATGTTCCCAAACGCATCCTCCTCCATAAAATCTGAAACGGTAGGAAGTATATACTGCGGCTTAAACGACATCTTCGGACGACAAGCCAGCAAGCCTTTAGTGTAAGGGTGCTGCGGATTAGTGAAGATATCCAGCACCTTTCCCTGCTCTACTATTTTGCCCTTATACATTACCAGCACACGATCCGCAACTTCGGCTACTACCCCAAAGTCGTGCGAAATAAACAGCACCGCTGTGTTTTCCTTTACCCGCAGTTCATCCATCAGCTGCAGGATGCGTGCCTGTACCGTTACATCTAAAGCAGTGGTGGGTTCATCGGCCATAAGTAGGCTGGGCTTGCAGGCCATGGCCATGGCTATCATTACCCGCTGCTTCTGCCCTCCCGAAATCTGGTGTGGATAAGCGGCATAAATTTTCTCTGGATTTGGCAGCTTAGCCTGTTCAAAAAGCGCTATAGTTCTTTCTTTGCCCTCTTTTCTGGAAACATTCTTGTGAAGCAACAGTACCTCTGCCACTTGTTTTCCACAGGTAAAAACGGGGTTCAGCGACGACATCGGCTCCTGGAAAATCATAGAAATCTCGTTGCCCCGCACCTGTTGCATCTGCTTTTCAGGTAAAGCCAACAAGTCCACTTGCCCCAGCTTCTGCGACTGAAAAATAGCCTCGCCTGCCGCTATCTTAGCTGGTGGCGTATGCAACAGCCGCATCAGCGACAAAGCCGTTACCGATTTCCCTGATCCCGACTCTCCCACTATCGCCACTGTTTCGCCAGGATATACTTCAAACGAAATATTATCGACGGCTTTTGTAGTGCCATGCGGTGTGGAAAAAGTAGTTTGGAGGTGCTTTACCTGCAGTATAGGTGCTGTTTTGGGCAAGTTTGTTGAAAGTTTGTGTTGTTGTAAAAGTAAGAGTTTTTATACTGAAGCTTTTAATTCCATCCTAGATTTTGAAACCTTGAAGCTTGATAGCCGATACAGGAGGTGCTATCTTTAGCCACAATATTAAAGTGATAAAATATAAACTATGACAAATACGATCATCTTCGATCTGGGCGCTGTACTGATCGACTGGAACCCGCACTACCTGTACCGCAAGCTGTTTAAAGAAGAAGCCGATATGCTGCACTTCCTCGAAAATATCTGCACCCCCGACTGGAACGAGGAGCAGGATGCTGGCCGCTCGTTGCAGGAAGCTACTGATTTGCTGGTAGCACAGTGTCCTGAGCATGAGGAGAACATCAAGGCTTTTTACGGCCGCTGGGAGGAGATGCTAGGCGGTGCTATTGAAGGTACAGTTGAGATATTCAATGAGTTGAAGGAAAAAAACAAGTATAAATTCTATGCTCTTACGAATTGGTCAGAGGAGACGTTTCCAATTGCGCAGGAACGTTTTGAATTCCTGAACTGGTTTGATGGCATTGTGGTGTCGGGTACTGAAAAAGACCGCAAGCCTTTCCCTAGTTTTTACAACACGCTACTGAACAGGTATAATCTAAAGCCAGAGGAAACGCTGTTTATTGATGATAACCTGCGCAATATAAAAGCAGCTGAGGAAATAGGTATACCGTCTATACATTTCACTTCGCCTGAGGCCTTACGGGAGGCGCTGCAGGAAAAAGGAGTACTGGCGTAAAAGATCAAAACCATTTTGCTCTGTAGCTGGCAAGACACTAACAGGTCTGGAAGACACTGTGAGGTCATGCGGCATCATATAAAAATAGAAGGGGCTGCTCCATGTGGAACAGCCCCTTCTATTTTTATGCTTTGGGTCAACTATTGAATGCGGCAGTGTATGCCTCATTTCTATTTTATAATTTTTAATTCTTAATTAAGCGCAGCACTACAGTCCTTGCTCCTGCTCTCGCTCAAAAGTAGGTTGATGTTGCCGTGCTGGTTCTTCATTTGTGCCGAAGAAACGCTTCTGGTTTAACAGGATTAACAGCACACCTATAAAGATGGCAGAATCGGCAACGTTGAAGATTGGCCATAATGACATAGGACGGCCACCAAGTAACGGCACCCATTCAGGTATGTAACCTTCCCATATATCCACATAAAACATATCGATTACCTGCCCATGAAACCAAGGCGTAGACGAACCATAAGGCGCATTATCGAACCATACACCGTAAAAGGTACTGTCGATGAGATTACCAATAGCACCACCTAAGATAAGCGCTATGCACCAGATTAAGCCTTTAGGAGCTTTGTGGCTGGCCAGGTAATACAGGTAATAGCTGATACCGAACATGGCAACCAAACGGAACAGCGTCAGGATCAGTTTGCCGTAGTCGGAGCCTAACTCCACACCAAAGGCCATACCTGGGTTCAAGGTATAGTGCAGCTTCAACCAATCGCCAATCAAATGAATTTCACCTGGCATACCCATCTCCATGTTGTAATGCACGATGAGCTTCACAGCCTGATCAATCAGAATGACGATTAAACTCGCCAGGTAATACTTCCAATATTTCATAAAAAAGAATTAAACAGCCATTTTATATTTAAACGATGGCTGTACCTATACTTCATGAGCAAATGCAGGCGCAACGGCAGGCTTCTACTTACCGCTGCGCCTCATTTGTGTCTAAGCGTTTACGTTGGCCTCTGTCTGAAGCTGGATGAACACCTGGTATTCATCTATATCCAGTAGCGTGGCACCCTGCAGTTCTTCCACCAAATTCAGCGAAAGCGCCTGCGTTTCGGCACAGATATAATCGCGGAAGTTTTCTACGGCAGCTTTTACGTCTGCATCAGATACTTGTAACGCAATATGTATCTTATCCTGTACTTCCAGGTTATTATCTTTACGCAGATTCTGGATACGGTTTACCAAATCACGGGCAATACCTTCCTGCTTCAGCTCTTCCGTAATGGTGATGTCCAGCGCCACGGTCAGTTTGCCTTCGTTAGCAACAAGCCAGCCTGGTATATCTTCCGAAGAGATTTCCACATCTTCTGGTGTTAATATCGCACGCTCATCATCATTCAAAAGCACCTCAAAACCACCTTCACGCTCCAGTTGGGCAATATCCTCCTGCGTCATTTGCTGCACGGCGGCGGCTACTAATTTCATCTTCGGACCAAAAACCTGACCCAATTTCTTGAAGTTCGGCTTGATCTTCTTCACCAAAATGCCTGAGGTATCGTCGATATATTCCACCTCTTTCACGTTCACCTCGCTCAGGATCAGATCTTCCACCGCCTGTATCTGCTCTCTTGTATGATCATTCAGTACAGGAATTAGGATACGCTGTAACGGCTGACGAACTTTGATCATGTGCTTCTTGCGTAGCGAGTGCACCAGCGACGAAACAGTCTGCGCCAGTTGCATACGCTCTTCCAGGTCTTTGTCTACCGCGCCTTCGGCTACTACAGGGAAATCGGCCAGGTGCACAGACTCAACATTGTTCTTGCCGCTCACGCTATTCAGGTCGCGGAACAGTTGTTCGGTGTAGAATGGTGCGATAGGCGAAGCCAGCTTTGCGATAGTTTCCAAACAAGTGTAAAGCGTTTGGTAAGCAGCGATCTTATCTTCGTTGTACTCACCTTTCCAGTAACGTTTGCGGTTCAGGCGCACGTACCAGTTACTCAAATCATCTACCACAAAATCCTGTATCGCACGGGCAGCCTTGGTCGGATCGTAATCCGCCAGATAGCTGTCTACCTCCTGCACCAGCGTGTTCAGTTTCGAGATGATCCAGCGGTCGCTTTCGGTTCTTCTTTCCAGCGGCACATCGGCTTCGGCATACGTAAAGTTGTCAAGGTTGGCGTACAGCGCAAAGAAAGAGTACGTGTTCTGCAGCGTACCGAAGAAGCGACGCTGTGTTTCTACCACGCCATCAGCATTAAACTTTAGGTTGTCCCAAGGTGGCGCATTCGAGATCATGTACCAACGCACCGCATCAGGGCCATACTTTCCAATCATCTCAAATGGATCGACAGCATTGCCGAGGCGCTTGCTCATCTTGTTACCGTTCTTGTCCAGCACCAGGCCGTTTGCGACTACGTTTTTATAGGCTACGCTGTCCTCCAGCATCACCGCCAGCGCGTGCAGCGTAAAGAACCAACCACGTGTCTGGTCTACACCTTCTGCTATATAGTCGGCTGGGAAATTCTGCTCAAATATTTCTTTGTTCTCGATTGGGTAATGCCACTGTGCATAAGGCATCGCACCAGAGTCGAACCATACGTCGATTAGGTCTGTTTCTCTGCGCATTGGCTTCCCTGACTTGCTTACCAACACGATGTTATCCACGTACGGGCGGTGCAGGTCTTGTATGTCTACAGCGGCGTCCATTACACCTGCTTCCACCGCTTTCGCCATTTCTTCGTTTAGCTGCGCGATAGAGCCGATGCAAAGTTCTTCTTCACCGTCTTCTGTTCTCCAGATCGGCAGCGGCGTTCCCCAATAGCGCGAACGGGAAAGGTTCCAGTCCACCAGGTTCTCGAGCCAGTTACCGAAACGGCCTGTACCCGTAGATTCTGGTTTCCAGTTGATGGTTTTGTTCAGCTCGATCAGCCTGTCTTTAACTGCTGTGGTTTTAATGAACCAGCTATCCAGCGGATAATAAAGAACAGGTTTATCGGTACGCCAGCAATGCGGGTACGTGTGCTCGTATTTCTCTACTTTAAAAGCTTTGCCTTCTTCTTTTAATTTGATGGCAATCTTTACGTCTGTAGGCTTGTAATCAGCACCTGTCTCGTCTTCGCCTGTGTAGTTTTTCACGTACATTCCTGCGAAATCTGTTACCTCAGGCACGAAACGACCTTGTTTATCCACAAGCGGCATTGGCTTGCCATTCTCGTCGGTTACCAACAGCGCAGGTATGTTATTTTGTGCTGCAACTCTAAAGTCATCTGCACCAAAGGTTGGCGAGATATGCACAATACCTGTACCGTCTTCTGTTGTTACGAAATCACCTACCACCACTCTGAAAGCTGGCTTATCTGGCTGCACGTACGGCATTAGCTGGTGGTATTCCACACCTGCCAGGTCGCTGCCTACAAACTCTTCTACTATTTTAAAAGGCACCAGCTTATCGCCAGGCTTGTAGTCCTCAAGAGCAAGGTCTTTTGCTTTGTCGCTGAAGTAGCGGCTTACCAGGTCTTTGGCCAGTATAACCGAAATCGCATCAAACGTATACGGGTTAAAGGTTTTCACCTTCACATATTTGATGCCTTTGCCCACAGCCAACGCCGTGTTAGAAGGAAGCGTCCATGGCGTAGTTGTCCAGGCTACGAAGTGTACCTTCTCGTCTTCGTTCTCGAAAAGGAACATGTTGCGGGTGATCTTCTTCACCTCAAACTGCGCTACGATGGTGGTGTCTTTAACCATTTTGTAGCAGCCTGGCTGGTTCAGCTCGTGCGAGCTCAAACCTGTACCTGCCCCTGGCGAGTACGGCTGTATGGTGTAGCCTTTATATAAGTAGCCTTTGTCGTAGAGGCGCTTCAGCAGGGCCCAACAAGACTCGATATACTCATTCTCGAAGGTGATGTACGGGTTGTCCAAGTCTACCCAGTAACCCATCTTCTCGGTCAGGTCGTCCCACTGGTGCTTGAAGCGCATCACTGTTTCGCGGCAGCGCTGGTTATACTCCTCTACCGAAATGGTTTTACCGATGTCCTCTTTCGTAATGCCCAGTTCTTTTTCTACCTGCAGCTCTACAGGCAGGCCATGCGTGTCCCAGCCACCTTTACGGTTTACCTGGAAACCTTTCAGGGTTTTATAGCGGCAGAAAATATCTTTCACGGCACGCGCCATTACGTGGTGTATTCCTGGCGTACCGTTAGCCGATGGCGGTCCTTCGTAAAACACGAACGGCTTGTGGCCTTCGCGCGTCGAAACTGACTTCGCGAAAATATTCTGCTGCTTCCAGAACTCCAGTACTTCATCGCCCAGCTTGGCGTAATTCAGATTTTTATACTCGTTGTACTTTACCATTTTCAGGTTCTTCTTTTTCTAATTTTAATTCCAGCTGATCCAGGTCCAGTTCCTCATCATCCTCCGCAAAATAAGCCTCGTCTATCTGCTCTATTAAAGCATAAGGGTCGCGGGCATACTTGCCATTGTCGAAACTCATCAGCAGGGTTGGCAAGATAATCAGGTTTGTGAATAATGCAATCAATAAACTGATAGACATCAACAAGCCTAATGCCTTTGTGCCCCCAAACTCCGAGAATGCAAAGATAACGAATCCGAAGAACAGGATAATGGAAGTATAAATCATACTTGTACCAGCTTCCTGTAAACTTGCCGTGATTGCGCGGCTCACGTTAAAACCGTTCCGCTGCAGCTCGTACCTATACTTTGCCAGGAAATGTATAGAGTCGTCTATGGCTATTCCTAAGGCAATGCTAAAAATAAGAGCTGTGCTTGGCTTCAGCGGTATGTTGAAAAATCCCATCAAACCACCTGCAATCAGCAGCGGTACCATGTTCGGAATCAGCGATATAACTACTACCCGAATAGATTTAAACAACAAAGCGATGGTTATAGTTACCAACACAAATGCTAAAACCAAACTGGAGCTCAGGTTGTTGATAAGGTATTCGTTTCCTTTGATGAAAAGCAGTGTTGTACCTGTCAGGCTCACAGATGTTTCGCTGCCCGTGTCATCGCGAGTAAATTTAGTAATGTTGCCTTCCTCGGTTACGGTTACGCCCTCACCACCATATATGGCGGCAAGTTCTGGTTTTATTTTTTTCTGGATAAGCGTGTCAAGTTCTCTTGAACCCACATCGGCTACTTTTAAGGAGATGCGGGCACTTTGGCCTGTGCTGTCTACAAAGGAACGGAGCAGGCGCTGATTCTCACCTTTGTCTTGTTTGGCCAAATAACTGAAGACGAAGTTGCGCTCGGTATTATCGGGCAGGCGGTACGAGTGCTGGTCGCCTTCGTAAAAAGCTTGTGTGGCAGTTTTCACTAAACCCACCACAGAGATAGGCGCAGAAAGGATTGGCTGCGTGCGCAGGAAATCCTCCAACTTCTCCAGCTTGCGCAGGTTCGGCAGGCGCATCACGCCTTGCTTCGTGCCAGTATTCACGATAATTTCCAGCGGCATTACCCCGTTAAAGTGCTGCTCAAAAAAAGCAAGGTCGGCATTTACACTACTTTCCGCAGGCAGATCATCCACCATATAGGAGACAGTCTTCACCTTATAAATACCCCAGCACGAGAGCCCCAGTGCAATGACCAGGAAGAAGTATACCAGGTGACGCTTGCGGTGCACGATGTAATCGAAGAACTCCAGCAGTTTGTTTAGTGGCTTGGCATCGAGGTGGCGCAGCTGGCGTTCGGTAGGTGCTGGCAAATATGAGAATACCGCTGGTATCAGAATCATGCTAATGAAGAATGTCACGAAGATGTTGATGCCTGCCACCACACCAAACTCGTACAGCACCGCGATATGTGTAAACGTGAACACAATAAAGCCGATGGCCGTGGTAGTATTGTTCACTAAATTCACCAAACCGATTTTGCTGATGACACGGGCCAACGCTAGGATCTTATTGCCATGCCTGCGGTAGTCTAGGTGGTAGCGCGCCAGAATGTAGGTGGAGTTCGGAATTCCGATCACCACTATGATGGAAGGTATAAGTCCCGTTAACAGGGAGATTTTGAAACCGAGCAGCGAGATGATGCCCAGCACCCAAACCACCACCACACTGATAACTAGCAGCGGGAACAGTACGGCATAAAACGATCGGAAGAAAAGGAACAGCGATACACCTGTCACGAGTAGGGCCAGCACCAGAAATAGCTTCATCTCTGCCGCTACCTTGGTCGTCATTACAGAGCGAACAAAAGGCAGGCCTGCGTAGTGTAATTGTATACCTGTATTTTTGGCGAAAGCTGCTGAATGCTCCAGTATCTGGTCCATCACCTCCACCCGCTGGGCAGAGTTAAGGTAAGCAGGCTCCATACTTATAGCCAGAAGTGTAGCGCCTGTTTTCTCGTTGATAATTTGCCCGTCGTAGAAGCCTTGGTTACGCACCTCCTGCAGCAGCGAATCAAGTTGCTGCTGGTTTGTAGGAAAAGGCTCAAAGATGTTTCGGGTGATGAACTTACGCTCTGCAGTATCTTTTTGTACCTGCGCCAAGTTGGGCAGCGAAATGACTGCCTTCACGCCTTCTACTTTCGTTAGCTCTCGCGAAAGCTTTTGTAGCTTCTGGAAGTTCTGCAGTTGGTATACTTTGCTATCCTGCATCCCCACCACCAGAACATTGCCGTCTTCGCCGAACGTTTGCTTAAAGCGGGTAAAGTAAACCATATCGGGATCGTCGGGCGACACCACATTGGCGAAATCGTAACTCATTTCTACGTCCTTGGACTTGTAAGCCATGAACGCAGTAAGTATACTTAACAGGATGATGAGCCTCAGCCTGTTCTTGATAATGAAAATGGCAATCTTATTCCACATGATCAGCTACAATTCGGCAAAGGTAATAAAATTGCCTGTGCTTCTTTGCCTGCTGCAGCCTTAGTACTTTAAAAACCAATTATTCCTGCACACTTTATTTATGATGAAAGCAAATAGCCTCAGCCAAGGTGAGACTATTTGCTTTCAGATGAAGATGATTTGCTTGAGTCGTTCTGCGGCACACAGTTCGGCACCTGCTTCCCATCCTTCTCCTTCATACCCACCTGCTCATAATTTTTCCAGCAGGGGTCTTTTTCTTTGTCGTTCTTGTTGTTTGCCATTTCTAGTTTGTTGGTTTACCTATAGATACGGCTTTCTTCTTAAGGCAGACAAGAGGTTTAGTGAAGGCCGATTTACTTTAGCCGAAGCTTAAAACATTCAGGTGCAGCAGGTTACATTTGATTGTTAAATCGTATACTTACAACTGTTTATAAATATCTGCCTTTCTTCTCTTAGTTATGGTAAGAGGCCTTTTTCAGCTGCTTTTCCCACAGCCTTATAAGCTTTCTAAATTTTGCTTAGAGCTTACTGTCACCTCCTTCACTCCTGCTGTTGCTTATTCTTACTTCTTGTGGAAAGCTACACTTGCTTCTTGTTTTAGGCAGCTTTTAAAGCTTTTATGCTTTCATTTATTCACAGCTTATAGCTTTAAGGAGACTAATATTACCAAAAATTTATTTTACATAATTATTAAACTTAGAGACAAAGTATAAGATCTGCACTGCTGCTCAACCTCCCTCACAAAAAATACTTTCAGAATGACAGGGGGAAATGGAATTAGGAGTAGGATTAGATGTGACGGAAATATGATGGGTACAACTGTAAAAGGTACTCTGAATACAAAAGTCTCCTGCCGTTGTTGCGTGTTCTCACCAAAAACGGCAGAATTCTTCTAGCCAAGAACAAACCTAAAAGCATGCCTAGCGATAACATAAATGCGGTTGTATAAATGCCAGTTTGTAAAGGCATAGATAACAGATTATAAAGCACTACCACGCAAGTTGAAAACTTGCCTCATGAAAAGCTCCAAGTTGAAAACTTGAAGCATAGTTTTGAAGGTGTAGAGGCAAGATTAGCAACGCCTTATTTTTCTACCTACAGAGTACCTCTTTGCAAAAAATATCTGAAAAAGCTATAGAGGTGACGCTTACGGAATGGAAAGCCTCCGTAAGATATGATAAAATCTCATTCAGAAGCCTTCGCTTTAAAAGTAGAGAAAACGATAGCTAGGCTACTTTCAGCCTTAGAAATTTTTGGCGGCCAAACGTTAGCAGGTAAAGCAAGTATAACAGCATAGGGAGCACCAGTATCAAAAGGATGCTAGCCAACTCTTCACCTGCAAAAAACCTGAGTGTAACGTACAGGGCTAGGATGCATAGGTGAAGCGGCATCATCCATTTCCCGAAGGCAAAGCCAGAAACCTCTACCTCCTGCACCTCTTCTTCGGTTAGCTCAATTTTAAACTCCTGGCTCCCGCACCAATCTATCTTGGCTTTAACTGTATGCAAACCTGCAGGTACAGTAAACTTTTTTGTTTCTCCGTTGGCAATCTCCCCTATTTTCTTCCCATCTACATAAATGTGATAGTCACGGATCCTGCTGCTCCATTCAGAGCTTCTTTTAATTATCAAAGTAGCCATAGCCATTAAATTTTAATTTTCATATACTGTTATAGGAGGCTGCGGTTGTACTACCTGTTCCACACGAAAAGACGGAGCTTCGTAATCGGTTGGCAAATAATTGGCAGGTATAGTAACAGCATTGCCATCGCGTTGGGCACGGTAGTGTGGCGACAGAATTTCGATGCCTGCTTCATTGAATTTATCCTGTATGTTCTGGTGGATATTTGAGTAGATCATGGTCATCTTACCTGCTTCCAAAGTGTAAGCATTTAGTTGATAACTTACATAAAAATCGTCGAGGCTAGTCTGAAGTACAAAAGGTTTCGGTTCTTTCAACACTAGCGGCGTAGCCAAGGCAGCATCAATTAAAGCTTGGTGTACCTTGGGCCAAGGTACGTCGTAACCAATGGTAACAGTAGTATAAAGTACCAACCCTTTCTGCGCATCGGTGCTGCAGGTGGTGTAGTTAGTGGTATGGTTATTTAGGATCATCGCATTCGGAATGGTAATGTCCTCGTTCTTGGTTGTACGGATGCGGGTTACCAAAAGTGTTTTCTCTACTACATCGCCTGTAATATCGTTTATACGGATACGATCCCCGATCTTGAAGGAACGCATGTACGTGAGCACCATACCTGCCACCATGTTTGCAATAGCCGACGAAGAACCCAGCGAGAAAAGTATACCTATAAACACCGACACCCCCTGAAAGACGGGAGAATTTGAGCCTGGCAGGTACGGGAAAATTACGATGAACATGAAAGCGTACAGCAGGAAGCGCGCGATGTTGTAGGTTGGCTTCGCCCAGTCCGCATAAAAGCCTGGAATCTCTAGCTTGCCTGTCTCCACCTCTTCGGCTAGGTAGTGGAGCAACTTAATAGCATAACGCGTAACTACCACAATAACGAGTATCGTGAGCATGTTCGGCACATAGCTGATCAGGCCTAAGCCAATCTTACGAAGCGGACTGATGATATAAGCTAAGAGCGTATCGGCATAGCCTTCGGTCCAGGGAAAGATGCTGAACAGCACTGGCAGCAGGAAGTATACCATCATGAACAGCACCAGCACCCGCATAAATTTTGCCACCGTTAGCACCATCGCCACCTGCCTGTCAGGTGTTAACAACTCGTAATTTTTTACCTTTACGCCTTTTATACGCTGGTTTTGCTGCCGCTGTATTTTCAGGAAAAGGAATCTAAAAAGCTTGTTGACGTATTTTATCAACAGAAAGAAAACAACTAATACCAATAGAGCTAACCCCACTTCCAGCAGTATAGCTCTTAGGCTATGCTCTTCCAAAGACTTCAGCACACTTTCTTTTATTTTGAAAGCATACAAATTGGCTAGTTCTGTTTTAGATTTCTCTGCCTGCTTTGCATCCGCCTCATTGATGATTAATATGGACTTACCGCCGTACATCACATGCGCGAATAGAGCGCCTTCCTGTACTTTAACAGAATCAGAAATAAAGAATCTGTCTTCTGCCAGTTTTAAAATACGGCTACTTATGGCGGCGGCACGTTCTTCTTTCGAAAAAGAACCTTCGGAGTTGTTTAAATAGAACAGCGTGTCCTGGTAAAGGACTACAGGTGCACCTGCAGGTTTGGAAAGGGTGGAATCAGACTGAGCGAATCCCGTTGTGGCTGAGGTTAAGATGAACAACCACATCAGTAGCTTCAATTTCATGATGACTAAATGATGTTGAAAAACGGAAGATACTACATTTTATCCAATTTCCTTACATCTTCATCTCCTGTTATAGCTGTAAAATAAATCATGTTTTGCGCAGCTTATAAAGATGTTTCTGTTTACATAAACTCTAAAAAAGTACTTTTTAACGCTACTGAGGCTTATTATTAAAAAAATTATCCACACAACAATATTCAATTAATAAGCAGGTATAGGCGACAAACGTGGATCGTTGGAGGAAACAATTCCCTGCTGCTCTGGATAAATAATGATAAAGTTACTTCCCTCGTACAATCTGGATAATTTCTTAGGCACATCAGCTAAGTACGAACTATAGGACACGCTGCCAGTGCGGGCACTAATAATTACAAGCAAGTCGTCTATAGCAACATCACGCTCTGGTAGCAAAGAACTGTCCCAATCTTCGAACACTTTATACTTTACTGCTACATTAGCCTTTGCTTCATTTAAAACCTGCTTAATGCGACTGTGGGTAAGTTCGGAACCATATATGGTGATAGCAGCGTTGGTTTGCTTTGAAATGGTTTTGACAGTATGCACCCAATGTACAAACCCTGGCTCGAATTCGGCAAGTGGCGGTACTACAACTTTCAGGGCTTTTATAGTGCTAACAGGCTGTATGAAGTTTGCCACCAGTATCATCTCCCCTGTTTTCAGCAGCAGGTTGTTTAGTATACCCCCGAATATTTTTTCTCTTGTGGTTACTCTCGGGTTCCAACCAATCACCACCTCTGTAATCATACGATCTTTAATCGCTCTGATAATACCGTTTGTTATACTCAGGTCGACTCGGGTCAGTACCGTTACGTCACTAGAAGTAGCCGCTGCATGCCGCTTTGCCTTCTCCAACAGTTTATTGCTTTCTATAATTTTCCCTCTGCTCTGCTGATCATCATTCACCACCATGAGCGGATAAATCGGCTCCACGGACTTTGCGTTTTTCAACAGCACAGCTAGGTCCAGCAGTTGTTCCATGGTTTCGGTGTTGGCGATTGGTACCAAAATACGCTCTGGAGCCTCTGAGAGGTCTGGTGCCTGACTGTTATCCACAATGGCTTGTTTCACGGCGGCTTTCTCCGTAACAATAGAACTAATGAGGCAAGTAACTAATATCATTAGGATTGTGCCGTTCAGAATGTTCTCGTTTAACAACCCAATTCGGTAGCCGATTAGCACAGCAGCCAAAGTCGCGGCTGCCTGTGCGTTGCTTAGTCCGAACATCAGCAACCCTTCTGTGTTGCTGAACCGCAGCACTTTCTGGGTTATAAAAGCTGCCAGCCATTTGGCAGAAGTAGCCACCACTACCATGGCACCTGCTACGAGCAAAGCCTCAGGACCATTAAACAGTACCCGCAGGTCTACCAGCATGCCCACTCCTATCAGAAAGAAAGGAATAAACAAAGCATTGCCGACAAACTCGATGCGGTTCATGAGTGGCGAGGTATGCGGAATGAGCGGATTTAGCGCAAGGCCAGCCACAAAGGATCCTATAATAGGTTCTATACCTGCTAACTCGGCCAGGAACGCAGACAGGAACACCATTGCGAGCACAAAGATGTAGTGTGCCACGCCATCGGTTTCGTAGCTTTTAAAGAACCAACGCGTAACCCGCGGAAACACCCACAGCACAATAAATGAAAATATAGCCAGGGATATACCCAACTGAATCCAAAACTGAGTATCTAGCTCACCTGTACTTGCTTTTGTGATGACTGCCAGTACCAAGAGAGCCAGTGTATCAGTGATAATGGTACCTCCTACCGTTATGTTTACCGCCCTGTTTTTGGTGACACCTAAGCGGCTAGCTATGGGGTAAGCCAGCAAAGTGTGCGAGGCAAACATGCTCGCCAACAGCACAGATGAGATCATGCTCAGGTTCAGCACGTAAATAGAAACCACCACCCCCAGCAGCATGGGTATACTAAACGTGAAAGCGCCAAAGATCAAGCTCTTGTTCCTGTTCTTTCGGAAGTCGTTCATATCGATTTCCAAACCAGCTAGGAACATGATGTATAGCAGCCCAACTGTTCCGAAAAGCACGATGCCCTGATCGCGCAGCAGGATGTTGAAACCGTTCGGACCTATTGCCACACCAGCTAGTATCAGCCCGATAATGCTTGGCACTTTCAGCCGCTGCAGCAGCACAGGCGACAGCAGAATGATGAAAAGCATCAAAGAGAAGATAAGTACAGGATCCTGAACGGGAAAGTACTCAGGAAAGTGCTGTTCCAGGTTAATATTCATGCTTTTGCTGTCTAAGCTGAGTTTTCCCAGCTTACCAAATTACTCACTTACGCCATTACTTGTATGTAGCTGCACTTATTTAGTTTTTAGTGTTGCTGATAAAGTATAAAAGCGGTTCATGGACTATTGTAGCTGCTTTTTTTATACTTTAATCCACAGTGGCTTTTATTGGATATATTATGCTGCGGATGATGCTTCTTTGTGTGTACAAGTTTGGAATTTAACCCACTTCTGACTCATCTGAAGGGGTATATTGTAGGAAATTTAAACCCTAGGTGCTGGTGCGAACTTATAGCTCGTATCGCTTTTAAGTTACTCTTGATGTTAGCCTACTAAATAACACTTGCTCATAAAAGACACAATTACTTACCATTTTTTTCAGGAGATAATATAAGAAGCAAATTGAAACGAGCTGCAAGCTCGCACTAGCGCTAGTAGCCATAAAAAAAGCGGCACTGCCAAGGCAGCACCGCTTTTCGCTATAATATATTTTATACTTACGCCAGCTTCTCAAAAATGCTCTTGAAGTTTACGGCTTTGTCGATGTAGCTTCTGAGTTCGCTGATAGGCATGCGCACCTGCTCGCGGCTATCACGGTCACGAACGGTAACTGTATCATCTTCTAAAGTCTGATGGTCTACAGCTATACAGAACGGTGTTCCGATCAAATCTTGGCGGGTATAGCGTTTACCAATGCTGTCGCGCTCTTCGTAAATGATGTTGAAATCATACTTCAGGGCGTCAAATATTTCGGTTGCTTTCTCTGGCAAACCGTCTTTTTTAGTCAGCGGTAATACAGCTGCTTTTACTGGTGCCAAGGCTGGGTGTAACTTCAGGAAAGTACGTGACTTCGTGCTTTCTCCTTCGGTAATCTCCTCCTCCTGATAAGCACTGCACAGCACCATCAGGAACAGACGGTCGGCACCAACAGACGTTTCAATTACATAAGGTACATAATTTCCGTACGGCTTACCTTCCTCGTTCAGGTCGTTATCGAAGTACTGTTGTTTCTTGCGGCTCAGCTCCTGGTGCTGGCTCAGGTCGAAATCGGTGCGGGAGTGTATACCTTCTACTTCTTTAAAACCGAACGGGAATTTATACTCGATATCCACAGCGGCATTAGCATAGTGAGCCAGCTTGTCGTGGTCGTGGAAACGCAGACTTTCGGCAGGTATACCAATAGCTTCATGCCACTTTTTACGGGTTTCTTTCCACTGGTTATACCATTCCATTTCAGTGCCAGGGCGAACAAAGAACTGCATCTCCATCTGCTCAAACTCGCGCATACGGAAGATGAACTGACGCGCCACAATCTCGTTACGGAAAGCTTTACCGATTTGGGCTATACCGAAAGGCACTTTCATGCGCCCAGTTTTCTGCACGTTCAGGAAGTTAACGAAAATACCTTGTGCCGTTTCAGGACGTAGATAAATGGTGCTGGACTCCTCTGCTACAGAGCCAACCTGTGTGGAAAACATCAGGTTGAATTGGCGTACTTCTGTCCAGTTAGCTGTTCCTGAAATAGGGCATTTGATATCCTCACGGATGATTAAGTCACGTACACCGTCCAGGTTTTCCACTTCCAGCAACTTACCCATTTCTGCGGTCAGGGCTCTTGCTCTTTCTACATCGCCCTCGCTTTCGTACTGTGCTGCTTTATCCTCAATCAGTACATCAGCACGGTAACGCTTCTTCGAATCCTTATTATCAATCATCGGATCGTTAAAGCTGTCCACGTGGCCAGAGGCTTTCCAGGTAAGCGGGTGCATAAAGATGGCTGCATCCAAACCTACTACATTTTGGTTCAGCTGCGTCATACATTTCCACCAAAGTGTTTTAATGTTGTTTTTCAGCTCCACGCCCATTTGGCCGTAGTCATAAACAGCTTGCAGACCATCATAAATTTCGCTTGAAGGAAATACAAAACCATATTCCTTGGCATGCGAAATTATATCTTTAAAATCTGTGCTTTCTTCAGTAGTTTTTCCATTTGTTGCCATGCAGCAAAGATATGTTTTTAGATTTTTACTATGGTAATTCTATCTGTGAATTTGTGCAGAAGAAGCGGATACATCTCCTTTAGAACGCTTTGATTCTTATCTCCAATGCAGGTGTATTAACAATTTCTTAACATTGCCTCCTTCAGCCTCGTTTGTTTTTAGACTAACTTGCGCAACTTTTTATTTCTCACCTATATCCTTAAAAATGGCCAAGTCTAAAAAAGGTAAAAAGCCAGTAGTACCCACCCAACCATATAAATTCAGAAAACGCTATGCGCTTTCTGATGTAGTGTTTCAGAAGGAAAAGAAGTTTCTATACTTTATAGCATTTTCTCTTATTCTAGCAGGAATAATATATCCTTACGCCTCTATTGCCATGTGGGTAGGATTCGCTTTTGCTGGTTATTCCGCCATTGCAAACGATAGTATCCAGACGCTTGGTACATTTATAGTTTCTAACGAAAATAAAAAATGGTACTGGCAGTGGCTCTTTATGGGCCTGATTTTCTTAGGCACTGTCTTTTATAGCTGGTATATGTTCAACGGCGATGTTACGTATCAGCGCCTGGCTTCTAAAGGCTTCGACCAAACACCTGATAGCTTTGTTTTCCTGCAGCTGGCAGCACCTATCATCCTGTTGCTGATGACGCGCTTCCGTATTCCGGTATCAACCACATTCATGCTGCTTAGTGTTTTCACTATCAACTCTGGTGCTATTGTTAGCATGGTTTCTAAGAGTTTGATGGGATATGTAGCTGCCTTTGGTGTTGCCCTGATTATATACATACTGCTTTCCAAACTCCTTAAAAAATTAGTTAAAGGTGAAGCACACGGTGCCTGGATATGGGCACAATGGATTATCAGTGGCTTTTTATGGCACACCTGGTTGTCTCAGGACTTAGCAAACGTTGCTGTTTACCTGCCACGCCAGTTACAGGTAACAGAGTTTATAGCCTTTGCAGGCTTTATTTTCTTAGGCCTAGGCTTTATGTTCTACAAGCGCGGCGAGAAAATCCAGAATATCATTAACGAAAAGTCTGACGTGCGGGACGTACGAAGCGCTACAATCATAGATTTAGTTTACTCTGTTATTCTCTATTATTTTAAAGAAGTAAACAACATTCCGATGAGTACTACCTGGGTGTTTGTTGGTTTGTTGGCTGGACGTGAGTTAGGAATACGCCTGCGTGCGCAGGATAGCGGCGAAAAGTTCAGCAAGACTTTCAGGCTGATTGGTAAAGACATACTTTCAGTTACCATTGGTCTAATTGTTTCTGTTATTCTGGCTATTGCCATTAACCCTGTTATACAAGAAGAACTGATCAACTTCCTTTTCGAATAAGAGGTTTACAAGCTCCTAATTAAAGCAAAAGCCCCAGCAGTATGTACTGCTGGGGCTTTTGCTTTAACCTATCTTTTATGTTTACTTTTCAGGCCAAAGCACCTCTAAGTTATCATCTATAAACACTCCGAAATTGATGGCTATTAGCTGATCTTCATCAAAATAAAGATCTACCATTTCTCTTTCGTAAGATATCCTGGTTTCGCCAGTTTCCATTTCTTCTTCTTCAACATCAGTAATGTTGTTATCTTCGAAAAGTTTTTGAACCTGCTCTTTGCTCATTTCAAACACGCGCTCACCCCAGATCTGTACTTCCCGGTTAGCCGTTTCGATGCAACTCAGCCTGTAGTCGTCTTCTTTATCGAAGTACAATGAGTAGCCGTCTTCCCAGTAATTCCATGCCTGGTGTTCGAACTCATCGTCCTCTTCCGATTCTTCAACCTCTTCTGGTTCTCCTAATAGTTCTTCTACTTCGTCCCTTGTTAGGCCAAACTTAATCTTACCAAGTCCTTTTCCTAACCTGATGTCTTTGTTGATCATTACTTTATTTGAGTTTTCTTCTGTGCAAAGATATAGGTTTTACTTTCTACACCATGATGGTGTTGTTTAGTTTTACCTACGATTTTATGCTGGCTAATATCTACAGAAACTAGCGTATTTCAATTACTTAATCTGCTTTTTCTTATGATTTTGCTTTTACGTTAGTAGGCATAAAAGGTATTAACTTTCTGCTTGAACATAATTTCCGCCCATGTAACTTCTACTCCTCCTACACGTTTTTTCTTTTTTAGAACTCATTCTGATCGCCTCTGGTTTTCTCATGCAGTCTTGCCATAGGCTTTATCGGCACACTTTGGTACTGCGGATACTGTTCTGGGTATACAATGATAAAACTGTTGTCTTTGTAGTTTCTTGAAAGTACCCGTGGCACATTATCCAGGTTGCTATCATACGAAACAGTGTGCTTTCGGGCTGAGATAACAATTACCATGTCATCCTTTTTCAGCTCCGACTTTATGTTGCCAAACTCCTCCAGCTTCATAAACGGAATGTATTCGGCTTCTACTTCTGGTTTCGTTCCTTGTACTGCTGCTTTAAGCTTGTTCAGAGTCCTTCTACGGCCTCTGAATATTATTTTAGACCCTAACTGCTGCGAAAGCAGTTTAACTGCTTTAATCCATCTTATATAGCCTCTTTCCGATTCAGCGTTCAAAGGTACTACTACTACCAATCGGTTTGTGGTATTTAGTGGTTGAATGATTTTACAAACTAGTATCATCTGCTCCGTGTTTTCGAGCAAGCTGTCCAGTATTGTTCCAAAGATGCGATCTCTGGTCGTAATTTTTGCATTCCATCCCAAAACCACTTCCGTAATCATTAGTTCTTTTATAGCCCTCAGCATGCCACTGGCTATGTTCACATCTATTTTAGACACCAATTGTACATCTGTTTCTGTTGCTGAGGCATGTACAATAGCTTCCTGTAGCATAATATTTTTTTTGTATATTTCCTCCTCCGCATGTTCATTATCTATCACCACAGCCAATGGGTATATCGGCTCGTGGTAAGATGGATTCTTCAACATCACAGCCAAGTCGATTAAGCTCTCTATAGTTTTCGGATTTCCTATAGGCACCATAATTCTATCCGGCTTCTCACTTATGTCAGGCTTTCTTCTGCTTTCTATGATTGCCAGTTTTCTTGCCACCTTTTCTGTAGAGAAAGAACTGATCATGCTTGATATTAGGATCAGTACAACTGCTCCGTTCAAGGCACTCTCTCCTATTAGGCCTATTTCATATCCTGCTAACACTACCGCAAGTGTTGCAGCAGCATGTGCGCTGCTCAATCCAAATATCAGGTTTCGTTGTAGTACGCTAAACTTAAAAAGCTTCTGAGTTACAAATGCTGCTGCATATTTCGTGATGGGCGCTAATACCACTATGGTTCCAGCTATCAGCATTGCATTAGTATCTGTAAATAACACTGTCAGATCGACAAGCATACCTGTACTTATCAAGAAGAAGGGAATAAAGATGTTATTACCCACAAATTCTATCCGGTTCATCAATGCCGATGTATGCGGTATCAGAGGGTTTAGTGCTAAACCTGCTAAAAAGGCTCCGATGATTGCCTCCATACCTGCCACTTCTGATAAGAACGCAGCAGCAAACACTACTGTCAATACAAATATGTATTGTGCCCCTTTTTCGCTTTCTAACTGCTTAAACATCCATTTTGCAATCTTCGGGAAGATCCATAGTACAACGGCTACAAATATGGCCATCTCGACTATCATAAATATCCAGAACCAAACGTCTGTATTTCCTTGTGTAGAATTTATGATGACCGCTAGCACAAACAGTACAGCTGTATCTGTAATTAGTGTTCCTCCTATTGTTAGTGTTACTGCTTCATTCTTGCTTAAGCCGAACCTACTCACGATTGGGTATGCAAGCAATGTATGAGGCGCGAACATACTTGCCAGCAGAATAGATGGCTTTATGTCATAGCCGTGTATGTATAGAAATACCGCTGTTCCTACTATTATGGGTATAAGAAAAGTCAGTGTTCCGAAAACTAGGCTTCTTACTTTATACTTTTTAAAATCGATCATATCGATTTCAAGACCCGCCTGAAACATAATATATAGCAAGCCTACAGTTCCAAATAACACTATACTTGCATCTCTTGCCAGTATGTTAAATCCATTTGGTCCTAGTACCACCCCAGCCACAATTAAGCCTACTATACCTGGTATCCGAAACTTGTTCAGGATTATGGGCACCACTAGTATCACAAGTAGTACCAGCGTAAATATTAGTACTGGCTCTTCAAACGGAAGTGTCAAAGACATTAATAGCGTCATAGTTTTTTTGCGTCAGCTGCTTTTTCTTTTCTAAATATATGTATTTTCTCTCTTTTGGTTCGAGTTCTCTTTTTTTCAGCCCTTCCCTTTTCTTCCTTTTTCCAGTCTTTCCACATCTTTCCTTTCCTAATATTTAAAATTATCTAATCTTTAAATAAATCTTTCTTTCATTATCAAGGGTGTTTACAAGTTGATAACTTTTACTCAACTCTGTTTCTGTGCATGAATTGTTTACACATGTCACCTTGTCTACTACTCTTCCACATTTTCTTTTTTGGTATCTTTTTATTTCTCAGTCTATTAATCCTCTTATCCACTTTATGCCCATTTATGTGTATTTCTTTTCCAACACTACACACAAACGTTGATAATGCTTTTTTAGGGTCACTATTGTACACCAGTTTCCACTTTTGCCACCTGTTTCAGCTGTTTTCTGTCACCCGCTTCTAAGGGTGTGTAATCTTTACCACCATTTACCCACTCTTTTCCACAGTTATACCCACACGTTTGTGGATTAACTTACACTATACAAATAAGGGCAAATAGAAAATGTTTTTACACGCCTAAGGTTTTGAGCCACCTGCTGGGAATTACACAAATACTATTTATTACCTGATGCTGTTATGCGAATAGTAAAGAGTAGTAGTGAGTCAGATTTAGCTAACAACTCATAAAGCGAAATGAGAAAGCACGGCTGCAGAAAAATGCAATAGCCTATGATGATCAATAATGCTTGCGAAGAATGTGGAAATGAATTTGGAATGAGATAATAGCTAGAAATGATAGAAAGTTTGGTAATTGACTGCACCTATATCTGGTGTTCAAAAAGCTATAAAAGGATTCGAGAGGAAATTTGTATTGAGTTCTATCTGGAGTAGCTACATCGTAAAATCTAACCTCAAGTCAAAGTAGAACACCAGGCGCTTGTTTGAGAGGTCCTTTATTGAATTGATATGATATAGTAGTTTTTAATGTATGTTTATTCGAAGCCTATAAGCTTAGGCGTAACTGTACTGCTGCAACTCCAGAATTTACTAAGCCTCGTAAATTGACTAGTGTAAATGTTCTATGAGCAAGAATCATTGAAGGCCCAAGATCAAGGAAGTACAGTATGGTATACCGCAGATAACGACACTACTTCATACCTAAATAAGCAGCTATAAAAAATGTTTGTTTTCTGTATTTTCGCTCTGCACCGAAAGTCATCATACTTTGAAGAGGCACCCGTTTATGAGGAATGTTCTTTTGCTATAAGTAGATCTATGCATCATTTTTTCTAAAGAAGCCCCATTGGAAGAATGACCTAAAAGCCTGAAGTTTTCATGGAGCTTGATGTTGCTCTTCTTATTTGGCCCTACAAATTCAGTCTGACCATGCTAGGCTTAAGAATCTCGATGACTTTTTGAAAGTAGAAAGCAATAAAAAAGGGAGACAATTTGTCTCCCTTTCCTTTTAAGTTATGGTGTTTAGAATTTAATGTTTGTTTCTTCCATTATCCAATTCGCTCTTACATCAAGTACTTTCGGATGAACATAAACTCTTTCGGGTTCTTTTTCGAAGGTAGGATCTCCCCCTTCCCAAATGCCATTTTCATTTTCATCTACTAGTACTCTTATTTTGTAAGCACCAGGAGCCAGATTATTAAATCTGTAGGTACGTTGGTTTCTTACCTCTGCTACTTTTTGGTCTGAGTTGTTCAGCAACTCGATAATGTAAGAATTTTCGGACGTAATTATTTTACCTTCTATACTACCTGTTCCATTGCCCTCGGCTACCGTTAAGGCTATGTTATTATACCTTAGTCTTCCTCCTTCTAAGGGGATAATAGCCGCACTATCTAACGCTATTTCAACCTGTCTTATCCTATTAAGAAGTGTTGGTAAGTTAAATGTTAATTCCGTTCTAGTTGAATCAAGGGATATTTTTTCTGGATAATTAACAGTGCTGATAGCTACAGAATCTCTGAATATGGTAATAGGTTCTGGTGAGGTTATCCGCACTGGCGTCTGTAGTATAATCACGACTGGTTGGCCTGCTGAGTATTCTCTGTTCCCTGTTTTTGTTTGCTTTAACTGTGCGCCCTCTACCCTTGCAGCTATTTTTCCTTCAAAAGCTATATTCAAAGTATCTGTTGCCACGTTGCCAGCGGAGTCTGTTGCTGTCAACACTGCTCTTCCGCCTTGGTAGTTCTGCGTTTTGAACAAGTCTACTATTTTGCCATCCTGGCTTACCTTATAAGGCACGCTTGTTACATTAGCTTCTAGCGGCTGTACAGTTACTTCTTTAATGCCTTCGTTATAGTTTGCACCAAACCTGTCTAAGTAAGTTTCTCTTCGCAGCAATATTGGCTTCTTTGTATCTAATCTTACTGTCTGCAATCTTATCTCCTGTTCTTGTGGAGTAACCCGTATTGGTTGTTCCAGATAAGCTATTTTTTCACTTTCGTTATCGTAGAAGGCGTTGTTGTTTTTTTCTACCAGCGCAAAAATTCGATAGTCCCCTTCTTTCACATTTCTAAATTCATACCTTCCAGTTTCATCTGTTTCAGTTTGATAGTAAGGTCTGTTTTTTCTGATGTTGACAGTATCTGTAACTGGATAAAGAGCTACTACAGCTTGCTTTTGCGGCTGCTGTGTCATCAGATCAACTACCTGCCCACTTACTCTGCTAGAGTCGATAAAAGTACCTGTGCTAAAAGTTAAGGTTAAACCTTCTGCCACATTCTTCTCTGTTATATCCTGAACTCCTTTTCTAAAGTTGAAGGTGTAGGTTGTGCTATCGTCCAGTGGCTTCTCAAAGGTCAGCTCAATCAAATTCTTTTTGTTTCTGATGCTGTATTTTGTTTCTACAGCTGGAGTGATAAGTAATTCTCGCTGTAGTGAATTAGGCATTACGGCTTCATCAAATTCTAAGGTGATAGTACTTGTCGAAACGTTCAGCTGTTGGCTTTGAGGGTTACTGTTTATTAAGGTTGGTTTGGTTATGTCTTTTGGTCCACCTACAGGGCTACTTACTGTTGCACATGATACGAATGCAGCTATACCTGCCGTAGCCATTACGATGTTGATAAATTTCATGTAAAGGTCGTTTAAAAGAAAAATAGGCAAACTCTCGTTTGCCTTGTTCAATGTTATTAACAGTAATAATTGTGTTTTATTTTCTCTTCGCTACAAAAATTAGGCTCGAATAATCATTCCCATTTTTCTCAGCATAGCTGTTCGATTTAAATCCATTCACTACGCTGTTGATCATATTGCCTTTACCATCTTTGTGTTTTTCGCTTAGCATACTTACATAATAAGCATCAAACTTCATGGGCAACACCTCTTCCAGTTTCATCTTGTGTTTCTTCAGGAAGCGTTTCATCGTGCCTTGTGTGAAGTGATAAAGATGACGCGGCACATCATAAGCAGCCCAGTTCTCTTTATACTGTTGTGCATCGTGTGAGTCTGCATTAGGTACGGCTACAATTAAGGTGCCGTCTTCGTGTAACAGCGACAGCAGTTCTGCCATTGTTTCATTCAATGTGTGTATATGCTCTAGCACATGCCACAGCGTAATTACATCAAACTTCTCGCCGCTTATTTGCTGTAGTTCTGATGCTACTATTTCACCTGTTTCCTCAGAGGATGCTTTTCGCGCTTTTTCATTAGGTTCTACACCTCTTATTTCCCAGCCATCTTTTTTGCAGGCTGAAAGAAAAACTCCTGTGCCACAACCGTAATCCAGTATTGTGCCTTTAGTAGGTGCATGCCTGTTGATAAGCTCTACTTTTTGCTTTGTAGTAATAGAGCGTACCACATGGTACGCTCTGTTGATAATGCCCGACTTGGTGTTGGTATGAGAAATATATTCCTCTGACTCATAATAGGCTCCTATACTAGCAGCATCTGGTCGAGGGTTCGTAAATTTAAAGCTGCAGTTCTCGCATTCTACTAGCACAAAGCTCTCCTTCGATACCGCGTTATCAGTTACTACTAAAAAATTTTTGAAGTCATCTTTGCCGCATATCGGGCAGTTCTCAAGTCTTTCGTAGCTCATTTATTTTCCAAGGTATACCATAAGTACTGAAATGTCTGCTGGCGAAACTCCGCTTATTCTGGATGCCTGGCCTATTGTTTCTGGTTGTATCTTCAGTAGCTTTTCTTTCGCCTCTGCCGATAAAGCAGGTATGCTTCGGTAGTTGATTTTGTCTTTGATTATGTAGTTTTCGAGATCGCTCATTTTCGTAGCCATCACATTTTCTTTCTCGATGTAGCTTTCATACTTCACCGCAATCTCGGCTTGTTCTACGCTATCTGCCTTAAACTTGCTCAGGTATTCTGCCACTGCTGGTACTGCCGCTACTATAGTTGCTATTTCAATATTCGGTCTTTTAATCAGTTGGCCTGCACGCTGCTTTTCTACTATCGGAGCAGATCCTAAACCTTCTAGCAAACTGTTGATATCTCCTGGCTCAACCGGCTTATTATTTAAGTAAGCAATGATTTCAGCCGTTTCCTCTATCTTCTTATCCACAGATTTTAGGCGACTCTCATCAGCTAAGCCTAGCTCATATCCCAGCTTTGTAAGTCGGATATCTGCGTTGTCTTGGCGTAGCAGGATGCGGTGTTCAGCACGTGAAGTAAACATACGGTAAGGTTCGTCTGTACCTTTATTTACCAAGTCATCAATCAATACACCAATGTAAGCTTCTGAACGCTTTAATACAAACGGTGCTTTTTCGTTTATCTTATTGTGAGCGTTTATACCTGCCATTAATCCTTGACAAGCTGCTTCTTCGTAACCTGTGGTCCCGTTGATCTGGCCTGCAAAGTATAGGTTCTCCACTAGCTTTGTTTCCAGTGTTAGGTTCAGCTGGGTTGGTGGGAAGAAATCGTATTCGATGGCATAGCCTGGTCGGAACATCTTTGCATTCTCGAAGCCTACAATTTTACGCAAGGCTTTAAACTGAACGTCTTCTGGTAACGAGCTAGAGAAACCGTTTACATATACCTCTACAGTATTCCATCCTTCTGGTTCCACAAAAATCTGGTGACGGTCACGGTCAGCGAAACGGTTGATTTTATCTTCTATACTTGGGCAGTAGCGTGGACCTAAACCTTGAATACGTCCCTGGAACATCGGCGATTTTTCAAAGCCTGTTTTTAGGATCTCGTGAACTTCTGAGTTAGTGTAGGTGATGTAGCAGCTGCGCTGGTTTTGCAAAGGCTCAGTTTCAGTATAAGAGAATTTTGATGGGTTCTCATCACCGAACTGTTCTTCCATGCGGCTATAGTCCAGGCTCCGTCCATCTACTCTTGGTGGCGTTCCTGTTTTCATGCGCCCTGCTTCAAAGCCTAATTCAATCAGATTTTCGGTAATACCCTTAGCTGATTTTTCAGCAGCTCTACCTCCTCCTAATTGGCGCTCTCCGATGTGGATAATACCATTCAAAAATGTGCCGTTCGTTAATACTACAGCCTTTGAACGTATAGTTATCCCCAAGCTAGTTTTCACACCAGCAACCTTTCCGTTCTCTACTTCCAGCCCAACAATCATCTCCTGCCAGAAGTCAACGTTCTCTGTTTGCTCTAAACTTAAACGCCATGCTTCAGCAAATCTCATCCTGTCGCTTTGCGCTCGTGGACTCCACATGGCAGGACCTTTTGATTTATTCAGCATGCGGAACTGGATCATGGTTTGGTCGGTGATGATTCCACTCATACCCCCTAGCGCATCTACCTCACGAACTATCTGTCCTTTGGCTACACCACCCATGGCTGGGTTGCAAGACATTTGGGCAATAGTGTTCATGTTCATGGTGGCTAGCAAAACCTTTGAACCCATTTTAGCGGCAGCGGCAGCGGCTTCACAGCCAGCATGCCCTGCGCCTACTACTATAATATCGTATTCTGGAAACATGTACTTCGGATTTGTTGATGTTTCACGTGAAACATCAGAAACGGATTGGTAATTCCTTTTTTAATTAAAAGTTACGCAAAGATAAACAAGAATCTTCTTGTTTGCGCATTTCTGCCTCCTGCTTTGGAGACTTATCTTTAAAGCCTAGCAGGTGCAGCACGCCGTGAATGATTACACGGTGTAGTTCATCTTTAAAAGGAATGGTGAGCTCAGCAGCATTGTCGCGTACGCGATCTACGCTTATAAAAACATCACCTTCAATAGTGCCCTCTATGTCGGCATTATTGAAGGTGATGATGTCTGTGAGTGTATCATGATCGAGATACTCAACATTGATCTCGTGAAGGTATTCGTCGGAGCAGAAAATATAGGTAAGGTTTACTAACTCCTGATTGTGTTGCTCAATAACGTTTGCAATCCACTCTGATACTTGCTCTGGGTTCTCTAAGGTGAAGTCAGTTTCTTCGCTAAAGAACTCAATTGGATGTTCCATTCTGAGAGGTGACGATGTTAAATACTAGCTGAACCTTTTTGCCGCTATCCATGAAATTAACTTCGTCGCAAAGGTTATGCATTAAAAATATACCACGGCCACCAGGGCTCTCTAGGTTTTCAGGTGCAGTTGGGTCTGGAAGGTTTTCATAATCAAAACCTGGACCCTCGTCCTCAACTTCAAATATTAGTTTATTCTCCTCTACCTGGAGTGTGAGGTACACATTCTTATCCTTATCGAACTTGTTTCCGTGACGTATTGCGTTATTAACTGACTCTGTTACGGCTACCATGATGTTCCCGTAAATGTCGTCCTCAAACTCGAATTCTTCCTTAGAATTATCAATAAAGCTTTCGATTACGCGGATGTTCTCGATTAAGGAAGGAATCTGAATTTTTACCTGATTCATATTACTCGTTAAGTGTAAAATATAGGTGCGTTTTATTTGCTAATGTTTTGGAAGTACTCGTTTACCTTTTGCTTATAGTATGGTGAAAGCGCTGGAGGTATTGTCTTAAGTAATTCCGTCTGTTTTTCTTTTGCTTTTAAATACTTTTCAAAAGAAGCTGGCACTTTGCGCTGTGTATTTTGTGCCGTTTTAGCTTCACGTTTGTTGTCCAGTTCACGATCCTTCATCGACTTTTCTGCCTCAAGCAGGCGAGTCAGTATTTCGCGCTGGCGCATGATGGTTTGTTCAGTCAAACGCTTATTAACGAGATCAGTCTCGCTTTGTTCCATCATCTTACTAATATTTCCGAGATTGCCGTTTTCTCCTTTTTCACCAGGGCTTTGCCCCTGCTGTTTTTCCATTTCTTTTAAGGCATTTCGGAGAGCCTCCTGCTCAGCAGCTAATTTAGCTAATTCTTCAGATAGTGCCTTACCTGACTTGCCACCTTTTTTCAATTCTTCTATTTTTTTATTCAATTGCTGTTGCATCTGGCCCATATCGCCTGGCTTCGGCTTGTTTCCCTTCTGTTTTCCCGCCATGCTGCCGTTCATTTGCTGCATGGCCTCCTGCATTTGCTTCAATACATCGTTCAGCATAAGTGCCAGGTTATTCATGCTCGTCATGGCAAGCTGTTGTTGTACGGTGGCTTTTCCAACGTTGCGGTCTTTGATCTGCTGCATGCTGTTATCCATGCTCTCGTTCATCTGAGCCACCTCACGTGTAACAAACGATTCTATCTGAAACACCTTTTTCGACAAAGCATAAAGGCTGTCTTCAATAACTTTTGAATTGTCGCGAAGGCTAAGTTGCTGCTGCGATAGGTTTATAAAGCGCGGGTCACTTTGGTTCACACCACGGAACTGCTTCATCAGATCTTCCTGATCAAAAGAAAGCTTGATAAGGTTCTCAAGTATGTCACGAAGACCATCCAGGTTCTGCTGCATACCATCCATGCCTTGGCTATCCATCATCTCTTGCATCTTTTTCGCCATCTGCTTCATCTGCTCCCCTGCCTTCTGCTGTGAATCGCTGGCTTTTTTATTCTGCTTTTTCTGGAGTTGCTCCTGGCTTTGCTGCATCTGCTCTTCTATGCTTTCCTGGTCCTCCTTCTGTTGCTGCTCATCCAGAGAGTTAGGGTTATCAAGCTTTTTGTTCAGCTCATTCATCTCCTCCATCTCTTTCTTCATTTCCTCAAATTCTTCCTGAAGCTTTTTTTGCTCCTCCTGCAACTGCTCGTTATTTGCCTGCTTCTGTTCTGTTTTCTCGGCCAGGTCCTGCTGCTCTTTAGCCATTTCCTCTAGCTGCTTGGTCATATTACCAACCTTTTGCTCTAGCTGTAGTTGCTTAAATAGCTCCAGGGCACGCTCTAGCTCACGCTCTAAATTGCGCTCGCGGTTGTCAAGCTTGCTCAGTAGTTTCTGTAGCTCGGGGTCGTTGGCCTGTTTTTCCTGCAGAAGTTTCTCCAGTTCTTCGTAAAGTTTCTTTGTTTCAGGATCAAGCATTTCGTTCATGAGCTTCTGCAGTTCCTGTGCTTTTTCAGCCAATTGCTTGTCCTGCTCACTCAGCATGTTCTGCTTTTTATTTAGTTGGTCGAACATCTCCTTCATAGAGTTAATGTCCTGCTCCAGCTGCTTTTTCTTTTGCACCAGTTCCTCGAGCTGCTTCTTATCCTGCCAAGTAAGGTTGCGCTTCGTCTTCAGTTTGTCTTCTGATTTGGCAACATCTTCTTTCAGTTTAGAGGCTTTCTGTAATGACTTGCTCATCTGGCTGGCTACAGATTGTGCGTTGCTGTCAAGTTCTTTCTGCAGTTCGCGCTTATCGGGTACCTTTAATTCGAAGGTGCGGGTGCGGGCGCTTTTAGCACCATGTATACCATCGTTGTCCCACACTTGCACATAATACTCTAGCTTGTCGCCAGGTTGCATGTTAAGGGCGGCAGTGTTCCATTGGTAGTAATAAGCTTGGCTCAGCTGCTGCGCGTTTAGCGGCAGTGCTTGGCTTTTATATTTTGCGTCAGGATTTTTATCGTTGCTGATGCGGTAGATAAGGGCGAGTCTGGTTAAGCCGTAGTCATCCGATACATCGCCGCCCAACACCATATAACTATAAAGTGCCGTATCCTGATACTGCTCCAAGCTGATCTGAGGGTTGCGATCTGGAATAGTGGTAACCTGGTAGCTGATCTGCTCTTTGTTAGAGCTGTGCTGGTTCTGCAGCTTGACACTGTAGTTCTGGCTTTGGCTAAACTTCTTGCTAACTCTAAAGCTGCTGCCGTCTTTTTCAGCAACCAGTTTTTCGTTGGGTTCTTCAAAAGTAAGATTTACACTGTCGGTTTCGGTGGCAGAGAAGTTCCAGGTAATGGTGCTGCCTTCAGGAACGGTAGTGCTGCCTGTGTTCTGCACCACCTCTGGCTTGCGCTTCAGGTAGGCAGGGTAAGCCACTTGCATACTAAAATCTTTCAGGTTAGGGCGGGAAAGCAACTGTAAGTTATATTCATCCGACATAAAGCCTGAACCTTCCAGTTGAAACGCTACAGACTTCTGCGGTTGCTTAAAAGTATAGGTATAGCCATCGGCACTTTTGGTGAGTTTCTGGCGGCGGCCGTTATAGTTAATGTAAACCTCATGGGGTACAGAGGTGCCCTCCACTCCTACTTTTAAGGTATAGTCTTCGCCGCGGTAGGTTTGCAGTTGGTTGTTCTGCACCACAAACTGAAAAGGCGCGGCAGGTGCGTAAAACTTTTTATAGTTGATGATGCGCTCCGTTCCCTGCACAAAAATGGCAGGATATACTAAGGCAATAAGCAAGGCAACTACTGCGGGCAAAGCAACATACTTTAGTAGTGGCTTATTTTCCTGATAAGTAACAGCCTCTTCAAACTTGAAGGAAGAAAGTTGGCTTGTACGTTGTTCCAGACTGGCTGCGATCAATTCATTTGTCCTGTCGAAATCCTTCAGTTGGATCGCATTCAGCAGTTTGTCTTTTATTTCGGGATAGTACTGCCCTACCCGCTCAGCCGCCTGTTCATCGGAGAGCAGTTTTCTCAGCTTTGTTATAGCCGAAAGCGGTAAAGCGATCCAACGGACAAAAACATAAATAACAATGGCCACGAAAGAGAAGAGCAGGAAGGCTCTTACGTAAGCTGGGAAGTAGAAAAGGTATTCCAGCAAACTATAGATAACGTAGATAGAAAGGAGCATGCCTACAGCAAAAATGCTACCCCTAAGCAACAGGTTTAGGTAAAACTTCTTTTTGTAATCCTGTAGCTGCTGTATCAGCCTGTCGAGTGCATTGTACTGTTCCATGCTCTTCTGCTCCTATTCTTTATGTCAAAATAGCTCAAGGTATAAGTTAAGATTAAATCTCTAACTCGTTAAGCTATAGTACGAAAACTTCCTGATTTGCTCTAAAATACTAACTATGAAAGCTTGTGCTTTAGTATATAGTTCCTACTCGATCTCCAGCAGCACAGGGCAATGGTCAGAGTGTTTGGCTTCGGTTAAGATTGCCGCCCGTTTCAGCCTATCCTTCAGGTTGTTAGTGGCCATATTGTAATCGATACGCCAGCCCAGGTTTTTGTTGCGTGCTCCTGCACGATAGCTCCACCAAGTATAGTTGTGCGGCTCAGGGTTAAAGTGCCTGAACGAGTCTACAAAGCCACTATCTATTAACTTACTCATCCAACTGCGTTCTTCAGGTAAAAAACCAGAGCTATTGGCGTTTGACTTTGGGTTATGTATATCTATAGGCTGGTGGCAAATATTATAGTCGCCGCTTACTACCAATCCTGGTAATGTTTCTTTTAAGTCGTTGATATAGCCGTAGAAGTCGTCCATCCACTGGAACTTGAAGTTCTGACGTTCTTCACCACTAGATCCGGAAGGCATATAGACGCTCATCACCGAAAAATCATCGTAGTCTGCGCGCAGTACTCGGCCCTCATTGTCGTAGCATTCTATACCACAGCCAACTTCTACATGCTTTGGTTTTTCCTTAGAAAGTATAGCCACGCCGCTATAGCCTTTTTTAACGGCTGGGTGCAGGTAAACGTTGTAGCCCATGTCCTCGAAAAGGGCTTTATCAAACTTACTTTCGTCCGCCTTAATCTCCTGTAGGCAAAGCACATCAGGGTTTGCCGCCTTCAGCCAGTCTTGGAAGCCTTTGGTAAGAGCGGCACGAATGCCGTTCACGTTATAGGTTATAATTTTCATACTATTTCTTGCGACACATGTAGCACGTATCAAGACACAATACCTTGATCGCGTTTGGTATGTCGGTTATAAATTTCTGTTCTATACTTATTTTGATTTTCCTCTTGAGTCGCGGGTTAAGAGGAAGAGAGATGATGACAGGAGGATCAGGTTGATGAGCTTCAGTTTCATGGTTTTTATTCTTGATATGTGGTTGTAGTTAAAGCCTACCCACCTCTTCCAGGAGTAGGGTTTTCATTCTATTTTGTTGTCATCCTGAAAGGATCTTGTCGGCTAATGGTAAAGGCTTAACCTCCCTTCAACTAAGTTTCTTAACAGAATGACAGCAGGTTTTTACCTTATAAGTTAGAATGAACGACCTTACTCCTATGAAGGGGATCAACCAACTACAGGAGAAAATTCCCCTTCATAGGGGTTCCTGGAGGATTAGGTATGAATTTACTTTTAGCTCACGTTATTCAAAATCGTTGAACTTAACTCGGCACACAAAATACGAATGTCACACCTAATCCAGTTGATCGAAATACTCCAGTATATGCCAGCGGAGCATCTTGTCCTGCTCCTTCAGGTTTGCAAAAGGTATTGGTTTCACGGATTTATAGTGTGGCCAACCTTCTTCGTCTACATGCGACAATTCGTAGTAGCCCGACAGGCTAAATACTTTGCAGGTAGCGATGTGCATCAAGTCCTGCTTCTCTTCTTTTGTAAAGTTGCTGATGCCTCTGCCCAACTCCTGTATTCCGATCAGGAAAAGAATGGCGTTCAGGTCGGGTTTTTTGCCGAACTGCTTCATCAGCGCCGCCCGCAGGTTGGTCCATCTATGTTCAAAATTATCGGATTGCTCTATCATCTTTATTTTCAATTGTTAATTGCCGATTGTTGGTATATCTGCTCATGCTTAATTTGTAAATACAATCAGCCACCAACTATTAGCAAACTAACTTTAAGACGCGCTTTCCTGGTTCTTTAGTTCCTCCCAATACTCCACAGCACGGCGGAAGTGTGGGATCACAATAGAGCCACCTATAAGATTGGCGATGGAGAACACTTCAAATATCTGCTCGTCGTTTACGCCTTCTTCATGGCATTTGCCTAAATGGTACTTAATGCAGTCGTCGCAGCGCAAAACCATAGAAGCCACCAAGCCTAGCATTTCTTTCGTTTTCACATCCAGAGCACCTTCCATGTAGGTGTTCGTATCCAAATTAAAGAAACGCTTTATTACTTTGTTGTCGTAAGTCATAATACGCTCGTTCATGCGCATGCGGTAGTCGTTGAATTCTTCTATAAGACTCATTGTTGTTATTTTAAGTAGAAATAAAGTATAACTATAAAGTTAGATTAAATTATCAAGAATACCTTAAACCAGCGCCTCCTGGAGGTGTTTGATGACTTGTTGGCCCTGCTATACCCTGAAAGCTGCTACGCTTGCCAGGGAGCATTGGCTCGTGGAGAGAAATTTATCTGCACCGACTGTAGCGTGAAACTGCCTTATACCGATTTTCATGTACATGGCGCTACAGAACGGAACCCACTACAGCGGCGTTTCTGGGGAAAGGTACCCGTACGGTTTGCATTTGCTTATTTATACTTCAGACCAAAGGGCAGAGTGCAACGCCTGCTGCATCAGTTAAAGTACAGAGGAGCGCAGGAGCTAGGCGAGCACCTAGGCAAACTTTACGGTTCCCTCCTCTCCGACCACCACTACGCTACCGAGTTCGATTTAATTTTGCCAGTGCCGCTGCACAAACTAAAGCTTCGCAAGCGCGGCTACAATCAGTCTGATGCCTTTGCGAAGGGTTTGGCTGACGCTATGCACTTGCCCTGGAGCAACAAAATATTGATTAGAAATGTAAATACCAGCACGCAAACCCAAAAGACTCGCATTGATCGCTGGCAAAATGTGGAGCAGGTGTTTCAGGTAAACCAGCCATCAGAAGTAAAAGGCAAAAGAATATTGTTAGTTGATGACGTAATGACCACAGGAGCTACTTTAGAAGCATGTGCTATAGCATTGCTGGCAGAAGGAGCTACGGAGATTAGTGTGACAACAATAGCTTCGGCCTGATTTTTGCTGTAACTATTGTTCCTGATAAGATAGGAGCTTTGCCTATATTGTAAATATAAGACGCTGGAAACCATTGAAGTTTCTCTGGTTGCTTACTAATAGACAAGTTTCTAGGAACTATAGGTAGATGAATAACCTTATAGACACTAAAGTAGAGGCACACAAAGGATGGCACAAGAACTAAAAAATTCTTTTGGAAGAGTTTTTTTGAAAATTGAAAAAGACGAGCGAAACAAGTGGATCCATGTAAATTGGATGGGCTACCTGACTGCAGAAAATATAAAGACTGGAGCAATAGCTTATACAGAAGAACTGGCTAAGTCAGGCTATAATTGTGTATTGAATGATACAAGGTTGATACTTGGCTCATGGGATCATTCTTTAGATTGGGTTGTAAATGAATGGGCACCACGTGCTGCCCGTGCAGGTTTAAAGCATTTTGCCATGATTGTAACCCCCGAAACGTTTGCAGAATCTACGGCCTCTAACTTTTACTCCCGTTTAAAAGCGTTTCAAACACAGGTTTTTGATGAGAGGCCAAAAGCTGAAGAATGGCTAAAGCAGTTTTCCCTAAATTCCAGATCAAGTTTTAAGTTCTCTAATTAGTTACTTTATTTGATATCCATAATAGAGAAGCCCTGCTATTAGTAGCAGGGCTTCTCTATTATGGATGGTGCTCTTACAATTGATCTACCAGTTTGTACTAGCGCTCCCTCCGAGGGGTACAGGAAGGATTTTACAACTGCAGATATTTCCTGAGTCAGTTACTCCTTCGCTTCACAAGCATTAAAGCCCCTTTAGTCCCCTCAAAGGATCAGTCTATCAGGCATGTTATTTAGTTATAACAAATGTTTTGACGCAGCTTTAAGATGTTTGTCTCTGATGAATTTCAGATAAACTTGGTTCAGCATACTCTATTATCTCCTCTTCTTCCAGTTTATCAAGTTCTGCTTTTGCCAGGCTGTAGTCCGCATTAAAAGGAATTTCTAAGGCAAAGTAATGTTCGTTTAGCTTTTCAGATACGCAGCCGAGCTTGGTGAAAATATTCCTTACTTCTTCTATGTCTTGGGCATCATTAGTTACCACAACATGTATTGTAGAATTGCCAGATGCTTCAACGGTATTTTTGTATACTAGCCTTTGATTTTCTTCATCGAAAGTAGCTAGCACTACATCATTAGTGGCTATAAGTGGCGCATAAAACGGAAGGCTGTCAATTCGGTAGTGTCCTTTTTCTTTGTCAACTACAACTGCCCAAAGTGGCTCCTCCATTTCCTTGTCAAATATTTCGCTGAAAAACTTGATGGTTATTTCTTCGTGTTGTGAAGTATTATTCATTATGCTTGCTTGGCTATAAAAGTAAAAAGCCCAGAACTGCTTCTGGGCTTTTTGTATTGCTATAATATGTTTGACTATCTGCTTGAACCAGCGTTAATCATGGCGCAACGGAAGCCGATAGTAGCTGATGCTGAATCCTGGTGTGTGAAACGACGTGTGCCTGGAGATAACCAATAAGCTACGTCTTTCCAAGAACCACCTTTATAAATACGAACCTCGTCAGATAACAGAGAGTGCTGCGGATCATAGAATGTGCTATCATCTTTCGCACCATCTCTACGGAATGGGTTCATATCTTCAACATCCTGGAAAGAAAGCGGACGGTACACATCTTGTACCCACTCGTTTACATTACCAGCCATGTTGTAAAGGCCGAAATCGTTTGGAGGATAGCTGTAGATATAATCTGTGATCATGGCGCCATCATTAAGCGAACCTGCTATACCTGCATAGTCACCACGGCCACGCTTGAAGTTAGCCATAAATTGGCCCATTTCTTTACCGTAAGGATTACGTACCTGGTGGCCATCCCATGGGTAAAGTCTTCTGTTGTTTTGGTTTTCGTCTTCAGAATACTGTGTTCCGATCATTGCCTGTGCTGCATACTCCCACTCAGCCTCTGTTGGTAGGCGGTAGTTCGGCAATACATAGCCAGATTCGATAGATGGTTTTGGTTTTGCTTCTTCGCCCTCTACAGGTTCAGGTGCGCTTCTTCTTCCGAAAAGACCACGGCCACCATTACCGCCTTCGGCTTGCATGGCCAGGTTCTCGTTAACCTTAGCTGTACGCCAGATGCAGAAATCGTTAGCCTGTAACCAGTCTACACCAACTACTGGCCAGAAACGGAAGCCAGGGTAACGCAGGTAGTAAGTTACAAATGGGTCGTTAAAAGAAAGCTGTCTTGACCAAACCTGTGTGTCAGGAAGTGCTGCTGTATAAATAGAAAGGTCATGAGCAGAGTCTCTTTTTAGAGAGTGCAGGTATTCCAGCCAGTGAATATTGGCTACCTCTGCCTCATCCATGTAGAAAGATGCTACCGTTACAGTACGCTCAATATTATCGCGTGTTAAAGCGATATCTTCTTCCATTGAACCTAATGTTGTACGGCCTCCTTCAATAAATACCAATCCAGGTCCTTGCGGAAGTTCTGCAAAATCATTTACACGATAATAGGACGAATCTTCATCATCGTAGCTATAGGCTATACCTGTAGCCGTGCTATAGTCACCAGGGTTAGTGCTGGATGGTTGCCCTCCTCTATTACAGGCTGCCAGCATCAGGCCTCCTACAACCACACTTGATAAATACTTAATAAACTTCATAAAATAGCACCTAGTTTAGAAAAGGTTCTTGTAAGGTAATTTAGTTTGCAATTATAGATAAAATTAAAATGCAGGGCAAATAATATGCTTGATATTTTTGTACTTTAAGCGGCTAGGAAACAATTTGTTAACGTCTAATCGTTCAAAAATAAGTGAAATTTCATTTGCTCCTCCTGCTTGCCTGCTAAAGCCGCTAATACCTACATCGTGGCTAAAGCCAACTTTAAATTGCTCCAGCTGCAAGCCTGCTATTAGAGCAAGCGTTTGGTCTTGCTCTAAATCGCTAACTGGCACACCTTTATATACAAATCCTAACGTGAGAGGCGTTAAGATAGTATACAAACCTATGTCTGTTCTGCTAAAATTTTCTTGCCTGGTATAAGTTACAGCAGGTGAAAAACTTAGCTCAAACAACTTGCCCTGCTTAACGTAAGATCGTGCATAAAATTTATAACCAGTATTTGCCGTAAATTGTATAGGCAGTTTTGT
The DNA here is from genome assembly GCF_020907245.1 of Pontibacter harenae. Lineage (GTDB taxonomy): Bacteria > Bacteroidota > Bacteroidia > Cytophagales > Hymenobacteraceae > Pontibacter > Pontibacter harenae. The sequence goes on from NZ_JAJJWH010000001.1 coordinate 204,790, forward strand.
GTTTTGGCCAAAGCCATAGCTGGGTTTGTTAAGCTGCGCAGCCGTTAAACCAATCCAGAACTGATCTGTAAAAGCCAAACCCCCTACAGATACGCTCAGGTAATTAGTAGGTTCAAAGCTATTAATTTCGGCAGAGGTAACAGCCACCATACCGTTATCAGATAACTGATCGCCAAAGACGAGGTTATCATAACTGAGGGCTAAAGACGTTATACTAGCCTGTAGCCCAGCTGCTATGGCCCATTTCTTAGTAAAAGTCGTATGATAGCCATAACTCAGCGCCGCATGCAATTTCCGAAGACCGCCTATACCTGCACGGTCTTGCTGAAGAATTAAGCCTGCTGCTCCTTTCTGACCAGGTATGCTAAAATCGGCTGTGAGTTGGTTTGTAACGAAGGAGCCATTAAGAGCAGGCCATTGGTTTCGGTGGGCAAAAGAAACACTCCAGTCGTGGTTCAGGCCCGTAAAAGCAGGATTCAGATATAACCTGTTGGCATACTGCTGCGTGAACTGTACGTCCTGTGCGTTACTTACCAGGCTGTACAAACAATACATTAGAAACAGGCACGCCTTTTTTATGCTCATGTTTATACTAAAGCTATCTCGTGCACGCTTTATACTTGAAAATTTAGTACAATTAATTTTGTGCACGATTTTAGCTATAAATTATATAGTTTAGCTTTAACATCTATTGCATTTACAAACCACCTATATGAAAAAAGTAGTAATTGGCTTTTTTATTTTTATTGCCCTGTTGTTTGCTGCAGCAGTGCTGGTACCCATTCTTTTCAAAGATAAAATCAAAGAAGCCCTTGACAAAGAAATAGCCAAGAATATTAATGCCACCGTTATTTATGAGACTGATGATGTCAGTCTTTCGCTTTTACGTGACTTTCCTAACTTTTCCTTAGGTATAGATAATCTTACCGTGGTAGGAAAGGATTCTTTTCAAACGGACACTCTGGCACAAATTCCTTCTTTTAGAATGGGACTGAACCTGATGAGTGTTGTCAGCGGCGATGAGTTGAAGGTAAACTCTATTACCTTAGACGAACCCGTTATACGACTTATTGTGCTGAAGAGTGGAAAAGCCAACTGGGATATTTTTATTGAGGATACCACCGCCGTGGAAACACCCGCCGATACAGCGGCCTCAGATTTCAGTATAGCTATAAAAGGCTGGGAAATTAATAACGGTACACTTTTCTACGATGACCTGACTATACCCTTTGGCATAGCAGCCTATAATGTAAACCATACAGGTAGCGGCGACTTTGAGCAGAACGTGTTTGATATGGAATCGCACACCACCTCCGACCGCTTTATCATGACCTATGATGGTGTGAACTACATCGAAAACGGCAGACTGGCAGGTGATGTAACTATGGCTATGGACCTGGATAAATCGCTTTATACTTTCAAGGATAATAACATTAGGTTAAACGAACTACCCTTTAAATTTGACGGCACCATTCTGATGCCTGCCGATGACATTGACTTGGACCTAACCTTTGCAGCCACCGAAACGGATTTCAGAAATGTGCTGTCAGTGGTGCCAGGTATGTATACTGAGCAGTTTAAAGATATTTCTACAGAAGGTAAGCTTAGCTTTGACGGTTACCTGAAAGGCCGCCTAAACGACACGTTGATGCCTGGCTTCGGTACGGAGTTGAAGGTTATAAATGGTATGTTCAAGTACCCCGACCTGCCGCAGGCTGCTCGTAACATTAACGTGGACATGAGCATCGACAACATAGACGGTAACGTGGACAACACTACTATAAATGTGCGCCAGTTTCATCTGAATTTAGGCAAGAATCCTGTAGATGCTAAAGTGCTGGTACAGGGCCTTGAGCCGATGCAGGTAAACGGAAATGTGAAGGCAAGTATAGATTTGGATGAAATTACAAAGGTGTTTCCCGTGGAGGGCCTGACGCTGCGCGGCCTGCTGAAAGTAGATGCCGATGCCAGAGGTACCTACAGCGAAACCAGTATGCCTGTCATCGACGCAGATTTTAACCTTACCAACGGCTATGCTAAGTCGAAGGATTTTCCTGCGCCTATCCAGAGCCTGAACATGGTAGCTAACGTGCGCAACACCACTGGCAACACCGACGATACCCGTATCAACATAGAAAAATTTAACATGAATCTGGATGGCGAACCGCTGGAAGGCCGTGTATTGGTGGAAGGTATAGACAAGCCCGCTTTTGATGCCCGCATAAAAGGCATACTGGACCTGACGAAACTAACAAAGATTTTCCCGCAGGAAGGCATGACCGTATCAGGCCGTATAAATGCTGATGTGGCTGCGAAAGGTAAGATGAGTGATGTGGAGGCTGAGAAGTATAATAACATCACAGCCACTGGTACCATGGCCATCAATGACCTGAATTATGTAAGCACCGATTTGCCGCAGGGCATAAAGATCAACAGTGCCAATGCTAAATTCAACAACGAGCGCATTAACCTGGAGAACCTGAACGGCTACCTCGGTAAAAGCGATTTTAAGGCAAACGGCACTGTATCTAATTACTTAGGCTACACGCTAGCCGATAACCAATCGCTGCGCGGCAACTTTAACCTGAGCTCCAACACATTTGATGTAAACGAGTGGATGGTGGATGAGAACACAGGCGAACCAACAGAAGAAACCGCTACAGGCGTAGTGGAAGTGCCTAAGAACTTAGATGTGACTTTAAATGTAGATGCCAAGCAGGTACTTTACAGCAACCTAAAACTTAATAATTTGGGTGGCCGTGTGAGACTAAAAGATCAGGTCGCTAGCCTGGAGCAGGTACGTTTTAATACGCTGGGCGGTACTTTTGCCACTAGCGGTAGCTACAATACCCAAGACCTGCAGCAGCCGCTGTTCGACTTTAACCTGGATATTAAAAATCTTGAGTTCAAAGAGGCCTTCAATACCTTTAATACCATACGTGCCGTAGCGCCAATTGCTGGTTTGCTGGAAGGTAGGTTCTCTACAAACTTCAACTTTGCTGGTGTGCTGGGCCAGGATATGGTGCCTGTGTTCAACACCATGGATGGCAAAGGAGTAATTGACGTTATAAAAGCCGCTGTGCGCGATGTGCCTGTTATAGAAAAAATCAGCAACCTGACCAACATTGAAGAACTGACAAACCTGGTAGTGGAGAACCGAAGGCTAAAGGCTCAGATTGTGAATGGCAGCTTGGTGGTAGAGCCTTTTGATGTGCAGGTTGGAAACATTGATATGAAAGTAGGCGGTTCGAACAACATCAACGGCCAGATAGATTATGTAGCTGCTTTAAATGTGCCAACTGGCAAAGTGGGCCGTGAGGTAAATGCTAGGTTAGCTAGTATGATTGGAAGCAATGTGCAGGCCGCTGATCGTGTTACGCTAAACCTGAACATTGGCGGCACCTTGAAAGAACCTAAAGTGGCTCTGGCTGGAGGATCTGTTAAAGATCAGGCTACAAGCATTGTACAAGATGCAGTGCAGAGCAAAGTAAACGATGCCAAAGGCCAGCTAGAGCAGCGCAAGCAGCAAGTGCAGGACAGCCTGCAGACAGAGCTGAACAGAAGAAAGGCCGAAGCCGAGCAGAAGGCACGTGAGGAGCTGGAAAAGAAGCGCCGCGAAGCCGAAGAGAAGCTTAGGAAGCAGGCCACAAATAAAATAGGTGATTTGCTAAAGATGGGAACCAAACCCGCCGCTAAGCCAGATACTACAAGTAATTAGAATTTAGATACTAGATTTTAGATATTAGAGAAAAGTCTCTCTTTGGAGGGGCAAGAGAATGAGAGGCAGTTAGATTGTTCTAGCTGCCTCTCTTTGTTTTAGAAGATTCTGATAAGCTGTACTTTCAGAATGCTTGGCTAAGGTATACCGCCAGTTTGAGCGAAGCGGTAACTGGCGGTAGTGTATGATAGCAAGTTTATAACTTGCAGGAGTATGGATGTTGAGTAACGCCAGTCACAGACTTGTCTCATGCATGCACAAAGCCACAAGTTGCACTGTCGCTAAACTTGCGGCATGGTTATATAACATATTGTTGTAGGTGCAATCATTCCCAGCTGGTTATAAAACTTCAGCAGGAATAGCTATAAGCAAAGAAGGAGCAACTGGTACAACAGCTGCTCCTTCTTTGCTTAATCTAGAGTTTAATATCTAGTGTCTAATATCTAAAACACTTGTCCCATCAGTTCACGCACATACGTCACGTAGTCTGTGTTTGGCGGGTTATGGCCGTTTTTGCGCAGGTCTGTGGCAGTTTGCGCACGATGATAGGTAGCGTGGTTAAAAGCGTGTGTCAGGATGTCGAGCACGCGTGTGCTGTACTGGTTGCCAAGGCTGTTGCTATAGTCGATCAGGCGGTTGAATTCGGCTTCGTCGGCGTTTGCTACTAGTTCTGCGATTTTGTACGAAGAATACTCGTGCAGCTTCTTTAACTCCTCCAGGTTATGCTCCTGCCATACTTTTACAGGGCTTTCTGTGCCAGTGATGCGGGCAATCCAAATGGCTTGTGCGTTAAGCGCGTGGCTGAATAAACGAGCGGCGTTTGCAGGCACCTCTGGTAGGCTGCTGAAAACATCGAGCATAGTTTTGTTTGCCCAGATGTTATATTCCGATAGGTTTTTGAGTACGTCGTTTCCTGTCATGTTATTTATGGTTGTCGGTTATCTTTCCAAATTAGTTTCTCATTCGTTCGCTTCTCAAAGAAGTCGGTGCAGCGACCATCTCCCCTGCCTGTTATGCCTCCGTCTGGTTCACATAGTACGTTGCCGTACATATCGTATACTTTGCCAGGTAAATCGCAGCAGCGGCCAGTAAGGTAAAACACCTCCTGATCGTTATAAGTATAGCGATAAATTTTGGCAGGCGGATCAACTGGCTTTTCCTGTTGCAACTGCTGTATCAACTCATTTAGCCACGGTGCACTCTGTGCATTCACTACTTCACGGTCTGTTATCTGAAGCGATATACCTGGCTTGCAGGCACTCATCAGGCAGATAAGCAGCAGGAGTATGCTCTTAAAGTATGATTCTTTTGTACCCATGCAGCTGCACAGCGCGTTTTGTCGCAAATGTAGCAAACCAGCTTCTGTAAACGAAACTTCTAAAAGTATGGGTTTACGAAGTCCAGCAGATAAGGTACAAAAACGATAAGCCCAATGATAGCAGCAGTAATAGAAGCCGCCAATACCGCACCAGCTGCCAAGTCTTTTGTTTTACCAGCCAAATCATGCCATTCAGGCGATACTAAGTTGGTAAGTGTTTCTATGGAGGTGTTAATAATCTCAGCTGTAAAAACCAGCCCAATACAACCGACAAGTGCACACCACTCCGTTTTCGTTACGTCAAAAAAAAAGCCCGCTATTACTACACCTATAGCTGACAGTACATGCAGGCGCATGTGTGGCTCTGATCTAACAGCAGAGTTCAGGCCCCGTAAGGCAAACTTAAAACTGTTGTACCGTTTCTTGAAGTATGTCTGCAAAGGAATTACGAATTTCTAATTACAACTTATGAAGTAGGTATACTTGGCTAAGGCTTGCCTGGTTGAACTAAAGCTTACCCATTGCTTTTTCCTGCTTTAGCTGCAACACATTGAATTTGTAAAAATAGTTAGTTAACAGTTAGACCTGCAGTAAATTTGCCGTTGTTGTGTGTTTTCAAATATACTTAACATTGGTAACGGCTTTTCGCTTGTTGGTGAGAACACGCAGCAAGGGCATAATGCTTGATAAGTTATTGTCAATGAATAAGAGGTAAAGGTCTTTTGTTTCATGCCCCAAATCACAACTGAACCTAACTGTTAACCCACCTGTTTTTCATAAGAGCAATAATCATCTAACATCTAAATTAATACCTTATGCTGCGCTGGATTGACGTGATAAAGTATGCCAAGTACAGTAATCCTGAGCCATACCGCCGAGTGGAGAAAACAGAGGAAGAGTGGCAAGGGCAACTAACACCTGCACAATACCAAGTGGCACGTGAAAAGGGTACGGAAAAAGCTTACAGAAATGCTTATTGCCGTTCGTATGAGCCTGGAGTGTATGTCTGTATAGGCTGCGGTGAGCCTTTGTTCGACTCAACAGAAAAGTATCACGCTATTTCAGGTTGGCCTAGCTTCACGCAGCCCATCACCAAAGGTGCCATAAAATATGCTTTCGATGATAGCCACAACATGCACCGCATGGAAGCCATGTGCAACGTGTGCGACTGCCATTTAGGCCATGTCTTCCCCGACGGACCCGAGCCGACTGGTTTGCGGTACTGCATCAACTCTGAAAGTTTGAACAGGATAAACAAAGAAGCGTTAGCTACCAATGAGGTAACTAACGCTTGATGTATACTTCTGATGAAGCTCAGCCTTTACTCTTAAATTGTGCTGCTAAAGCTGCCTAACAGCAGCCGTTGTTGTGTGTTTTCACCAACAACCAGAATAGTGTTCAAAGTTAGGTTTACTACTTCTCCCTTAGTTGTTGGTTAAAAGACGCAACTACGGCGAGGGCCCTGGGTTCTGCCAAAGCCTTGATGCCTGATTGCCTCACTCCTACTTCTCGCTATACTCAGCTTTCAGCTTGTTCTTAAACACCTTTCTGAACTTCTCTACTTTCGGGCGCACTACAAAACTGCAATAGGGCTGAAAGCCGTTTTGGTTAAAGTAGTTCTGGTGGTAGTCTTCTGCTGGATAGTACTCAGGAAGTGGTTCTATAGTGGTAACAATAGGATCGGCGAAAGCGCCAGAAGCCTCTAATTCCTCCTTGTATTTTTCTGCCAGCTGCTTTTGCTCTGCGTTGTGGTAAAAAATAACCGAGCGATACTGCGTGCCAATGTCATTGCCCTGGCGGTTTAAAGTTGTTGGGTCGTGGGTTTCCCAAAATACCTCCAGTAGTTCGTCGTACGTTATTTTCTGCGGATCGTAGGTGATCTGAAGTACTTCGGCGTGGCCTGTGTTGCCTGTGCAAACCTGCTTGTAAGTAGGGTTCTCTACATGTCCGCCTGCATAACCCGATTCAACTTTCTCTACGCCTTCTAATTGCTGAAACACAGCTTCTGTACACCAGAAGCATCCGTTTCCAAATGTTGCTATATCCATGGTTGTTTTTTGTGTTGAGGTGAAGCCTACTGTTGGCTTCACTGTTCTTGCTTTAAAGGTCCTGCTGCAATGCTAGAGCCTTTGAAGTAACACCGATAGGGCAAAAAGTGTACCACCTCAAACGGTGGCAGTCTACATACTCATTACTTTGCTTTTTGGCTGAGCCTGTATACTTTGCCGTTCCTGCCATGGCTAAGCAGCAGCAGTTCGTTATTCTCATCGACTCCGAAAGATGACAAGGCAAATCCTGTTGTTAGCAGCAAGGCATTGTCGGCCATGGTACCATCTTTTTTCAGCGTAATAGCCCAAACTTTTCCTGTTGCATAGTCGCCGTAGATATATTTGCCTTGCAACGCAGGTATGTTCTTACCTCGGTACACAAATCCTCCTGTAACAGAAACGCCTTCAGAGCGCTTGTACTCATGTATGGGTTTTATCAGCCCAGTTTGGTCACAGTTGGAGGATGGGTTATAGCAATCAGTGCCTTCCATAACACGCCAGCCGTAGTTGCCACCTTTCTGAATGATATCTATTTCCTCCAATTTATTCTGCCCGACATCAGCCGCCCACAGCATACCTGTTTCTTTATCGAAGCTAAACTTCCAGGGATTACGTAGCCCGTAAGCATAGATTTCCTCACGAAAGCCTTCGGAGTTGTTGGCATAAGGGTTATCGGCAGGTATGCTATACTTGCGGCTACCCGAGGTGCTGTTCACATCAATCCGAAGAATTTTGCCTAGCAGTTTTGTTCTGTCCTGGCTGTTGTTCTCAGGGTCGCCGCCGCTGCCACCATCGCCTACCGAAATGTATAGGTAACCATCAGGACCAAAAGCAACTTTACCGCCATTGTGGTTCGAGTAAGGTTGCCTATAGGTTAGTAACACTTGCTCACTTTTCGGATCTACCCGCCCCTTGTTACCTGCTGCTACAGTAAACCGCGAGATTCTGGTTTCTAGCGGATCGCCAGCCGTATAGTTTACATAAAAGTAGCGGTTGTTCGCGAAATCAGGGTGGAAAGCCAGCCCCAGTAAACCTCTTTCTCCACCAGAAACCACTCTGTCTGAAATGTCCAGGAGCAGGTTTTCTTCAGATGCTTTTGCCTCTTTGCTGGGAAGCTGATAAATTTTTCCTGCCTGACTAACGACATATAGTTTGCCCTGTTCCGCTACAGCTTCTACAGGTCTGTCAATTTGTACATCAGGGTACACCTCCTGAAGACTGTACTGGGCATCGGCAGGTTCTGAACAGCTAATCAGAAGTACAGCAGCTATAAAATAACCTAAGAAGTTATATCTCATAAAGAGTAGTTTCTAATTTTAAAGAAGTTAATACAGTAAACAGGATGAGCAGGCTAATGTTTGGTTCTCTACAAACATTAGCCTTTAGATGCTCAACGCTGTTGTATATACTTCTTAAATTATATTATGCAGGCGTAACTCTATCTATTAAACGGAGAGCATTGTCTGTTGTAACACCGTATACCAAGTGGTCTACAAATCCACGGGCATGTGCTTGCCACGGATAAGCAGTAGGCCCTGAGCTAAAACCAGCCAGTGGTGCCGCAAGCTCATCTACCAGCGCAAACACTATTATTCCGAATGCCGAACCACGCCAGTAGCCAAGTTTATCGGCTTTGTGGTACAGAGTACCGTATATAATGCCAGGCAGTATTCCAAGTATAACCTGTACTGCTTTGCCTGCTGTGTCTAACTGTTGGTCTGTAAGTTCTACACCCATGGCATCTGAGGCTTTTTTCGCCATTTCGTGCGGAACATAATTACCTTCTATCTGTGCCTCTTTCTCTTTTTTGTACGCCAAAGGATTCTCGTTTTTATAGAGATACCAAGAGGCTTTATACATTGCAAACATTCCCACAGCTCCAGCTATGGCTCCTTTTAACATTCCTACGGCTATACTTTTCTGATTCTTCGACATATCTTTCACGCTTTCTGTTTTCATAGTTTATACTTGTAGTACGACCTGCTACCAGAGGAGTTGGTAGAAATTAGTTGGTTTTAGTTTACGTAACGTGCGAATACATGCGAATACAAAGGATGAAGGGGAGGTTCTTTAGTAGCAGAAAAGTCTAGCCTGGTTTAATTTGAACTATAGTGTTATAGCTTTGTTTTGAAACTATAAAGCCCAACCTCTTATGAACCACACTAATTTTGAGACGGCAACTTTTGCCATGGGGTGCTTCTGGAGCCCTGATGCACTGTTTGGAAGCGTAGGTGGCGTTGTGCGTACGCGAGTAGGCTATGCGGGTGGCACCACCGCAAACCCCACCTACTGGACGCTAGCCGATCATATAGAAACGGTGCAATTTGATTACGATCCTGCCCAAATTAGTTACCAGGATTTGCTCAACATCTTTTTCGCTAGCCACAAAGCTACCCGAGAACCTTGGAAAAGGCAGTACATGTCGGCGGTGTTTTACCACAGCCAAGAGCAGGAAAAGCTTGTAACAGAGGCAAAGCAGCAGGAAGAAGAGCAGCTAGGAAAGCAATTGTTTAGTGCTATTTATCCTCTTAAAGCATTTTACCTGGCCGAAGACAGGCACCAAAAGTATAAACTACAGCGGCAGCCTTTGCTGCTGGAAGAGCTGCAGGAACAGTTCACAACTTTTTCTGATTTTGTGAATGCTACCACCACTGCAAAAATTAATAGTTACCTCTACGGCCATGGCAACAGAGAAAAGCTTTTGCAGGAAATTAGTAGCTTCGGCCTATCCCCAGTTGCCCAAGAATTGCTGTTGCAAAATGCAAATGCACCCAAAGAGATAAGGTGCAACGGGTAGAGCTCTATAGCAAAAGCTTAGGGAGTGAGATTAGGTTTTTTGTTTCAGTCGTATAGCATCGGCATTAATACAATACCTTACGTTGGTAGGTGTTCTGCTATCTTCGAAAAGGTGGCCAAGGTGCTGCTGGCACTGGCTGCATAGGAGCTGTATTCTGTGCCTGCCGTAGGTATCGAGCGGTTTGTGCTTTACATGGTCTTCTATCTGGCCCCAGAAGCTGGGAAAACCTGAGCCTACATCAAATTTCTCTTCTGGCAGAAACAGACTATTGCCACAATTGGAGCAAACGTATGTTCCCTGCCCTTCTGTTTGCAGTGTTGGTTCTATCTTCTGGTTTCTGACCATAGCTTCTGTTTTACAAGCTTATGTTTATAAGAATGTACAGCTTGTAATGTTGCAATGTTGTGTGCTACGCTAGTCACTTCCAAACTTAAATCCACCCCTATGTCCTCCCGAGAGGTCAATTTTTATAGGTGCAACTTTTATTCCCCTCCTTTGAGAGGCTAAAGGTGGATTAGCTTTTAACACAAAAAAGCTCATCACGACAAGCAAATTTCTTAAAAAAGAATTTTCCTTTCTTTTTGATATAACTAAAAATTTAGTTTACTTGTGTATAGTTAAGCTGCTGCAGCTATTGTGTTGTGTACTAATGTTATATTCTTAAATATAAGTTCATGGAAAAGCACTTTTATACCTTGCTCTGCTTCTTTGTTACCTGGGGCTTATCGTCTTGCACCAGGGATGTTTACAAAAGGCCGATGACAGTTGATCGGATAGAGTTTAAAAACCTGGCAGGCGCGGAATACGAAGAGAAGTTTCAGAAGATTAATGAGTGGCAGATGCTCATGCTCGATTCTGTTCGGGAGCAAAACAACTCTTTTGTGATTGACACCGATTTAAAAAAGAAGTTTCATAAGCTAAACTATACCTTAGAAATGTCTTTGGAGAAAATGGTGATTGAAGACAAGCCAGGCCTGTACTATCAGCTGCTCTTTACGCCCAACAGTGGCATTGGGAGGTTGAAGACGGGCCAGTTACATAATAGATATGTAGAAGTGAAGCTATATTCTCCTGAGGAAAACTTCTTTATGCATGGGCCTATATTTTACAGAGACAGCATTACGATAGCGGGTGCATCCAGAAGGTTTATGCCTGCGCATGAGTTATTTGCACCTGTTAATCCTGATGTGCCAGACAGACCTACAGTAGCCATAGATACTATCCATTTTGCCTCCGTTTTTAAGAAGCGGCAAAAGAAATCGCTGATGCGTATTTTTAACAACGCTTTTGTGGCTAGTCAGACGAGACACAGATCTAACAAGAATACTTTTATTTTCTATCCAAACGCCCTGCCTAAGACGAAGTATAGCGCTGCGACACATAGCTTTACTTTTGATGTGATAGATAACAAAGCCGCAAATGAATTTCTGATTAAGATGAACTATAATGGCCCGAAAGATCCTAAACTGCTCTCAAGGCAGGAAACGATCAATCGCGAAGACTTTTTGAACGGGCATTATTATGAGGCGGCAGCCAAAGTAAGAGGTATGGTAAGTATGGCAACGCTTTTGTTTAACAGCAACGCCTTTATTATGCGTTCTAACGGCACTTTAGAGAAAGGTGATTAAGAAAGTGTGCTAATAAATTAAGGATACAAACCAAAAGGGCAGCTGCGTTTTCACAGCTGCCCTTTTTAATGCTATTGCTTTTTCAGTTCCTCTGCAGGTACAAAGGTAAGTGAGAGGGAGTTTACACAGTGTCGCAGGTTCTTCGGGGTCAGGTACTCGCCCTGGAACACGTGGCCTAGATGGCCATCACAGTTGGCGCAGACAATTTCTATGCGTCTTCCGTCAGCATCAGGTACGCGCTTTACGGCTCCTTCTATCTCGTCATCAAAGCTTGGCCAGCCACAATGCGACTCAAACTTAGACTCCGAAGTATATAGCGGCGCATTGCAGCGCTTGCACAAGTATAAACCCTCGGCTTTGTGGCTGTCGTACTTGCCTGTGCCTGGGTATTCGGTGCCTTTGTGTACTATAATGCGTTCTTCGTCTCTTGTAAGCTTGTTATATTCTGATGGGTCTTTCGCTACTTTCATATCTATATTTTGTCTGATGGTTCTATAAGTCGTGTATACTTATGTACAAATAACAGACCAAAAGGGTTTGCCATGCCGAAGTGGCGGAAGCAAAAAGTAGTGCTGCTACTAAGCCTTCTTCAGAAACATTGTTTTGAGTACCACCTGGCTTTTGCCAATGCGGCATTCTACTTCATCTAGGCTGTTTGTCAGTCGGATGTTTTTGATTACGTTGCCGCGCTTCAGGGTGGTAGGCATTCCCTTTATTTTCAGGTCTTTTACCACGTGCACAGCGTCTCCATCCTGCAGTATATTGCCGTTGCTGTCTTTTGTATCCATTATTTTGTTTTCGAAAAGCCAAAGGTAACCACTTTTAAAACTAGCATGGTTCTTTATGCAGTGGTATCAGCACGTTTCAAGAGCTTCAGAAGCTATTCAAATTTCAGGTCATATTTATCTAGCAAGCCTAGTATTTCTGTCATTGAGAACCTGGCTTTCTTGATGCGGTTCCTTTCAGGATCAATAGAAAAACTATGAGAGGCGCGTAAATCGGCTTTTTCCAGCAAGGTGTTATCGAAAGTTGCTCCAGCTAAGTTGCAGTTACTAATGACTGCGTTCGTTAAATCTGCCTCCGCAAAATCCACTTCCTGCAAGCTACAATTAGTAAACTTCCTACCCTTCAGATTTAGCTGGTAAAAAGAAGACAGGTTCAATTGGCAGCCATCAAAATCTATAGACAACAAAAACTTGTTGCAGTTTTCGAAGTGCAGCCCAAGTAGCTTACAAGCTGAGAACTGTACATTTCTGAAAGCTGCACTGGCCACGTTTGCCATACTTAAATCGCAATTTTTGAACTTGCACTCTACAAAAGTGATGTATGCTAAATCAGAGTTTGAGAAGAGGCAGTTGTTAAAGGTGCAATTCTCATATTCGCCTTTGGGCAACTTTGTCTCAGTAAAATCTACTCCTTTAAATTCCTGATCTGCTGTGTATGTTCCGTTCATGTTTCTTTGCCAGATAGCTTTTGCGTTACGGTAGCTGTTATTCTTTTACGAGTTTTGCTTTCGAGAATAGTTATTTTTCGGTCTTCTGCTGGCTTACCAATTCCAGTCTGTCATCTACAACTTTGAAGATAAGCTCTTCCGTCCACTCCCAAAATGCCTCTTCCCGTAGGTTCATGCCGCTTGCTTCGTAGTTTACCTTTATAGTATCTGCCTTTGTGGTTACAGCAAGGCTTGTAAAGGTTTTCTGGGATGTTGCAGTAAACGGCACTACAGGGCAGCTTTCAAGTCTTTCCAAAGCTTTGGGGGTGTTCCGCAGCCAATGCCGTAGGAAACTCAGATGCTTATCGGAACATTGGTAGCCTAAGTTCAAGGCATCAATAACTTTGCAGTTCAGGTTGCTGAAGCTTTCGTTGGCTTCTCCGTCCCAATCGCAATCACTGCCTACAAAAGTAGCAACGTAACCTATGGCCGCTCTCTCAGGATCAGAAATAGTTTTAAAGTAGCTGTCGTTTAAGGTAATCGTACTAACCGAATCCTTTGCGTCTGCATTATAGATATTCTCTCGCCAAAGTACCGTAACGGTAGTATCCTGTAGTAAGGCTTCTGATGATGTGGCGTTCTCTATAACTGGCTCCTGCATAACAGCAGGCTCCTCTTCTGCTTCCTGAATTTGGGCGCATGCTGCTAGCAACAGTAAAAAAGGCAGGTAAAGCTTTTTCATGCAACAGTATTTATTCATGGTTCTGCACAAATTCAATAGCCTTCTCAAGTACTTCATCTTTCCCAGCAATAACTCCTTGCAGTGTAGGCCTTACTTCAATATCTACCTTGACACCTTCTCTTTGTAAAGGAGACATGTCTGGATAAAAAATCCCAGAGCTAGTAAAATAGGATTCATAACCTCCTACAAATTTCTGACGAATCATCACTCCGCCAGCCCCAGCAGTTTGGCTGCCTACAGTGGTTACATTATAACCATTTTGAATCCACATGGCGGTATATTCGGCCCTGCTTTGGGTGTATTCATTTACAAGAACTACCACTTTCCCTTTAAATTTCGGATCACTTTTAGGAATTATAGTCTGGTCGGATAAAACATATTTACCAAGATATGTATAATCAGGCTTTATTTGTTTAACCACTACCGCATTTTTTGCTCCCAAAAAATCTCTAAATCTATTTCCAAAATATTCTTTCGGATAACTCCTCAGGTCTATAATAATGGCTTTGGTGCTTACTAAACTATTAAGAATGGTTGTTAATTCTTTTCCATTGATGATTCCTAAATTGATATAGCCAATATTGTTTTGAAGAATCTCCCATGCTTTACGGTTAGCGCCATACTGGAATTGATCAGACGTATATCTTGCTAGCTTTCGGACTTTAGTTTCTCCTCCTCTATTAATTTCAACATCGACACTATCTGAAGAGCCATTTAAAACTTTGCTAAAAGCATATTTTAGTTTGGTGTTATAATTTGAGCCATTAACATATTTCAGATTTTGCTTTAACACCTCGGCTACTTCGATTCCTTCCACTTTGCTTATTATATCCCCTGTTTTTATGTCATTCAACTCCGCCAGAGAATTATCATAAATACCCGTTATCACTATTTGATCATCTATGATTTTGAAAGCGGCTGGAATTTGTTTCAATCCGAAGTGCTCCTCTAGTATATCACTTGTAAAATAGCCATGACTGTCATCAATTTTTACCACTAGCTCCAACATTGCTAAGTGATAATCTAACTCTGAACTTGGGGAGGAAAACTTAGGCAGCATCTGGGAGAGAACTTCATCCCATTCCGTATCTAGTTGATACCTGTGGGGATAGAAATACTCAATGGTGTTCCAATATCTAAATAAGGACAACAGGCGTAATGGTTTGTTTGTCCAATCGAAGTTATCATACGATTTTTCGTTGGTGATAACAAGCATGGAGCTTCGCCCCTCGGTAGTTACATAATGAGGTTTTCCTTGGAACCTGTTTTGTTCAATAAACTTAAGTTTTTCAGTAAGCTCTTTGGTGAATACACTATTGTTCTCGAACCAAGTCAGATTGAAGTTTTTATCGAAAAGCTCTGATTTAGCATTGGATTGACATTTTTTACACAATTTAATGCCGCCTAAAGACTCAATCCAGGTTAGATAGATGCCTGATAACTCTTCTTTTGAGCTTGCCTTTTCTATAGAGGGTAAGATTGCCAATAGCTGATTGTCCCAGTCTAACTTTCCTTTTGCAACATTCGGGTGGTAATATTTCAGGAAGCCCCAGATTTTGGCAGTTGCCGCTAGTTTCTCAGTTTCAGATAAGTTGTTTTGTGCAGATGCTGTTTTGCAACTTATTAGTAGACCTAGAAAGATTAAGATTATGTTTTTCATTTAATTATGTACCGTCATATCAAAAATATTTGTAGGATAATGGGGAGACGGATTTACTTCGACTTTCAGATAATTAGTTTTTCTCCTGCTCAAATCATTAATTGAAAAGGTACGCCCATATGTGTTCTTGTAACTAGTTTGTGTATCTGAATATTTCAAAATGCTCAAACACAACAATGGTTCGGATAAAGACAGAAATGGAGCTTTATACTTGATAAAAAAAGGACCTGTTGAGCTATTAGAATCTACGCTTTGAAACTGCTTGTTTACAGCGCAACTAAATTGCACACTATCTAAAACGTAAGCAGTATTATTTTCAATTACCAGCTCAAATTCTTTTTCAGTAGAACAAGATGTTATTGCTGCTGAAAGAAGTAATGCAACAATCATAACCTTCCATTTTTCCATATTTAAAAAAACTAATGATTACCTCATATAACACACAACGGCTTGTACATAAGGCGAGCGAGGCGTAGCTGAAGCTTGGCTTATGTACGGGATTAGGCATAAGTGCTTTTATTTTTTGTTACTGTTCTTAAAAACTCTGTCACTAATGTATGGGGTGTTTCAACGGATGAGTTGTCCTGTGGAACAAAAAGTGTAACAATAAAGAAAGGATGATTCTCCAATTCTAAAATTCTTGCTTCCTTATGTATGTCTGTGCCAACAATTTTAAATCCCTTTCCGTCAAGTTGGTTTTGATACTCTGGATTAAGCCCAAAATTGCAGTAATATCTTTCGTTTATTCTCTTTGTTCCGAAAATTTCAAATATTTTGGAAGTTTTGTCGGTTAGTTCAATCTCAAGAATTTGTCCTGCCAGTGAACAATTTAATGGATTAACAACAAGTTTGGATGAGTAAGGGTCGTATTCTGCGTGTTCTGCGTCTGAAATTCCTAATACGTTTCTGGCAAACTCAATTACCATATGTTGAAATCCTCCACAAGTACCAAGCGTTGGTATACTGTTTTCTCTTGCGTACTTGATAATTCGTAATGCTCCTGCCATACTTTTATACGGACTTCCTGGTGCTATCCAAAAGCCATTGTAAGTGGTAATAATTTTGTCAAAATCTGTTTCAATTGTATCCGTTGCAATCCAATCATACTGAAGTTGGATATCAAGCTTTTTAATAGAATGTTCGATTCCTTCGTTTGTCGCTTTATGTGGTCTAAAAGTATCATTGTAGTCTCCAATAATTGCAAGCTTTGTTTTCATATTTCTATATTTACTTATATATATATAATATTTTATTAGTTGCTAGTATTTTGCCTAACTTTTGGCTAAACGTAACTGGACTAACGAATATACTATATTCTTGAACTAGTATGCTATGCAGGCACAACAAAAAAAGCAGCCCCCGCAGGAGCTGCTTTTTCATCTATATGAAACACAGGCAGAGGCCTATGTACTTAGAATGTAGCGTCTTATTATTTTAAGCTGCCGATCATCTCTTCTGGCTTCACCCACTCGTCGAACTGCTCGTTAGTGAGCAGGCCAAGGTCGATGGCTGCCTGACGAAGGGTAGTACCTTCTTTGTGAGCAGTCTTAGCAATCTTAGCAGCGTTGTCGTAACCAATGTGCGGGTTCAGGGCTGTAACCAGCATCAAAGAGTTCTCCAGGTTGTGCTTAATGCGTTCTCTATTTGGCTCTATACCTACGGCGCAGTGCTTATCGAAAGAATCGCAGGCATCACCAATCAGTTGGGCGCTCATCAGCAGGTTATAAATCATTACAGGCTTAAACACGTTCAGCTCGAAATGGCCGTTCATGCCGCCTACCGAGATAGCCACGTCGTTACCGATTACCTGAGCGCAAACCATTGTCATGGCCTCAGCCTGGGTTGGATTTACTTTGCCTGGCATAATAGAAGATCCTGGTTCGTTTTCTGGGATGGTGATTTCAGCGATACCAGAGCGTGGGCCAGAAGCCAGTAAACGGATATCGTTGGCAATCTTCATCAAGCTTACCGCCAGTTGTTTTAACGCACCAGAGGTTTCTACGATAGCATCGTGTGCAGCAAGTGCCTCAAACTTATTTGGAGCCGTACGGAACTCGTGGCCTGCATACTGAGAGATTTTGTCTGCCACCAGTTCAGCATAACCAGCAGGCGTGTTCAGACCTGTACCTACCGCAGAACCACCTAAGGCTAAATCTTTCAGGTGATCTAATGTATTCTCAAGTGCTCTTGAACCATACTCCAGCTGCTTCACATAGCCAGAAAGCTCCTGACCTAGCGTCAGCGGCGTAGCATCCATCAGGTGCGTACGTCCAATCTTCACTACATCCATGAAAGCCTCCGATTTGCTTTGCAACGTGTCGCGTAGCTTCTTAATCATAGGCAGCGTGTGCTCTACCACTTTTTTGTAAGCGGCAATATGCATGGCTGTCGGGAAAGTGTCGTTCGAAGATTGCGATTTGTTTACGTCGTCGTTCGGGTGGATCTTCTTTTTCTCGTCCATCAGGTCGCCGCCTAGTAGTACGTGCGCGCGGTTAGCCACCACTTCGTTCACGTTCATGTTAGACTGCGTACCAGAACCAGTCTGCCACACCACCAGCGGGAACTGGTCGTTCAGCTTGCCATCCAGAATCTCATCGCATACCTGCGAAATGATGTCAGCTTTATCCTGCGCCAGCACGCCTAGTTCGGCATTGGCCTGCGCGGCAGATTTCTTAAGTATAGCAAAAGCTTCTATAATCTCCTGCGGCATTTGCTGGCCACCGATCGTAAAGTTTTCTTTTGAGCGTTGTGTTTGAGCGCCCCAGTATTTGTCTGCAGGCACCTCTATCGGGCCCATAGTGTCTTTCTCTACGCGAACTTGCATATCAATCTATAGTTAGTTTGAAGAATTATCTGTCTGTAGCAAAGCTACAAAACTTTTGTTTTAGTTACGAGTTCCGAATTTTAAGTGCTGAGTAGGGCTTTTGCTAAATCTACTGCACCACTTTTCTGTAGCTAAAGTTCTGCTCTTCAAGATGCAGAACATAAGATAAAAGACTACTCTGCTGTAACTTTCTGTTGCCACACTTTACCAAATACGTTTAGGAACGATGGGCTTTTACAGCCGTAACTCATCATTCAGAACTCAAGGCTCAGAACTCATCATCTTATGACCCGTTTGCCCGACTCCTGTGCAAGAAAAGCAATCATCTCTAACTCCACAGGTTTCAGATATGTTGTATTCAGTACGTTTTGGTCGTTAAAAGTAATCATGTACTCTCCTTCTGCACCCAGATACTCTATACTACTGATGTCGGTCAGTTGGTAAGTTTTATCTTCCTGCAATAAGCTGCTAATGTGCATTTGTTGCTCATCGATAGTAACGTGCCAGCGGGTGGAGTACCAGGCAACAGTCCCTCCTATCAGGAGGAGTATTGCAAATAGAAGATAGTAGTAGCGCATAGAGCGATGCCCCTCCTGGTTAACAACATACTTTCTGTACAACTGGTAATCGTGGCCTAGCACAGACTGCTGTACTATTCGCAGTGGCAGCAAGCCTAATATAAGACCAAGAAGCAGGCCAGGGGCAAAAAGCGCTCTGAAGTTAGGCGTAAGCAAATACATAGCATTGCCAGTCATGTGTATCATGCTGGTAACTAAAGCCAGCATACCTGCGCTGAAAACAGCAAAGATGGTAGCAAACAAAAAGTACAGCAGAGTCAGCTTCCACTCCTGCTTCTGGATATACTTTATCTCATCGGCGGTAACACTTTCGGCTGTCGCCTTTGGAGGGGATAATTTGCGAATGGCAAACCGCACCACAGGCAACAGCACAGCCACTGCAAAGAAACTCAGTAAAAGACTTTTAATTATTTCGAGCATAAAAAATTAGGTATGCCGCAAAGGTAATACGGTATACCTAATTTTCTGTAAATAAAGCCTAATAACCAGGCGGGCCAACAAGTAAAGACTGTAGGTGTTTTAAGAAAAGAAGGTTAATTTAATATGATTTTCACTATCTTTTCAACTAAAATTGGTGCTTCAGGTAAAAGTATAACTTCTAATTATGTGTGGTATGAGGGGGATCTTTGATGTTGGAGCTTTTAAATTATTAAAATGAAAGTAACCAAACTGGTCATTTTTATAAGAGATTACTTTCTGGCTATAGTTTCTTTTTTGCTAATCTTCCTGCTCACCCTATTTGTATATTCCGAAACAAAGCAGAAAGCCGCAGAACGGAGAGCGAAGCTATTTGATATTACTGCGTCGCAGGCTGTGGAAGCAATAGATCTTCAGATGCGTGACTACGTGCAGGTGTTAATAGGTGCGAAGGCATTGTTTATCGCATCAGATACAATAGAGCGGAAACCCTGGAAGCAATACTACGAAGCCCTGAACCTGGAGAAGAACTATCCTGGCATACAAGGTTTAGGATATGCAGTAGCAGTGTGGCCCGACCAGCTGGAAGAACACAACAACTTGCTGCGAGCAGAAGGATTTGAAAACTTTAAGTTGTGGCCCGAAGGTAAAAGGCCTTTCTACACCTCTATTATATACTTGGAGCCGTTTGTAGGCCGCAACCTCAGGGCCTTTGGCTACGACATGTACAGCGACTCCGTAAGGCGTTCTGCCATGAAAATGGCCCGCGATACCAAGAAGCCAACCATGACAGGAAAGGTTCGGCTAGTGCAGGAGAACGGAGAAGATGAGCAGGCTGGGTTTCTTGTTTACCTACCTATTTACAAAAATAACTCTGACCCTGAATCTATCCGCGAACGCCAGCTCCAAATAAAAGGCTTTGTATACAGCCCATTCCGTGCAAAAGATCTCATGTCTGCCGTGCTAGGCAAAAATTACGATGATCTGGATATCGAAGTGTATGATGGCAATACAATGGATAAAGCTTCTGTGCTCTTTAGCACCGATAGCACGCTGCACTACCATAGCGAAGAGAAGCGCCCTTTTAGTAAGCTAAGCACCATCAGGGTAGGCAACAGGATCTGGCGCGTGTACAGTTCTGCCGACGACAGCTTTGGAAACGCTACCGATGTAGGCCTGCCTTATTTTATATTGATGGGCGGTAGCATTATGAGCTTGCTCATATTCTTAATTGTGTGGTCGCTCTCTAACAGCCGCCGCTCTAACCGCATCAAGCAAAGTATAACAGACAATGCCACTGCAGCCCTGTTTATGATAAACGGAAAAGGCTACTGTACTTTTATGAACCCCGCGGCGGAAGAAATGACGGGCTATACCTTGGAAGAAATGAAGGCAAAGCCGCTGCACGAGATGATTCATCACACCCGCCCAGATGGTAGCCCTTTCCCTGTGGAAGAATGCTCAATAGGCAAAGTATTACCAACAAACACTGATGTAAGGGCGCATGAGGATGTGTATATCAGGAAAGACGGAAGCTTTTTTGATGTGGTAATCGCCGCCAAGCCTATCATGGAAAATAATGTGCCCAGTGGTACGATTATAGAAGTGCGCGACATAACAGAAGAGAAAAAGGTGCAGCAGGCTATTCTGGAGAGCGAGGCTCGTTTCAGAACCATGGCCGATAGTGCCCCTGTTATGATTTGGATGGCTGATGCCTGGGGGCAGTGCATGTACGTGAACGACCAGTGGCTGGAGTTTACAGGCAAAACATTTGAAGAAAATATAAACTTTGGGTGGCTACAGCCTATAGCATCAGAAGATGGTACCTATTACGAAGATGTTTACAAAAAAGCATGCGCCGAGGCAGCACCTTTCCGAGTAGAGTACCGCATGAAACGCAGTGATGGACAGCAGCGCTGGGTAGTAAATACAGGCACGCCTCGTTTCGGTGCTAGCAATGAGTTTTTAGGACATATAGGTTCTGTTTTAGATATAACCGAAATAAAAGAGGCAGAGCGTAAAATAAAGCAGAACGCCGAACTATTGCAGAAGCTGTTTTTGGAAGTACCTGCCCTGGTGGCGCTGCTTCGTGCGCCCGATCAGCAATATGTGCTGGCAAACCCACAGTACCGCAAGCTGTACGGAAGCAGGCCTTTGGTTGGCAAAACGCTGCGGGAGGCGCATCCAGAGTTGGAAGGGATAGGGTTCTTCGAACGTTTAGATAAAGTTTTTTCGTCAGGCAAAGCCTATGTGGGGCAGGAAGTAACAGCTCCGATAGATAGAAACAGCGATGGCAACCTGCAAGAGGCTTATTTTAACCTGGTGTACCAGCCGCTGTTAGATGGTAAAGGAAAAGTAGAAGCTGTATTGTTGTTTGCCGTAGAGGTTACAGAACTGGTGGCAGCCCGCAAAAAGCTGGCAGCTACAAACGAGGAGCTAAGCCAGACAAACCAGGAACTACAGCGCATTAACGATGACCTCGATAGCTTTGTATACACCGCCTCCCACGATTTAAAATCGCCTATTGCCAATATGGAAGGGCTGATAACGCTGCTGCGTGATATTTTACAAGGCAAACTAGAAGGCGAAGACAGTCAGGTGCTGGATATGGTTGGCAACTCCATCAACAAATTAAAGCTTACGGTAGCCGATCTGGCAGAAATAACGAAGGTGCAGAAGGAGTTGCAGGAAAGCATAGAGCCGCTTTCATTTCAAAGCTTACTACAGGATGTAGAAGCCGATATCAGCAGCCTGATTGAAGAAGCCGATGCTATTATAGAAACAGATTTTCAGGTTGACAACATTACATATGCCCGAAAAAACCTGAGAAGCATCATCTACAACCTTGTGTCGAATGCCATTAAGTACAGAGACCCTACACGCCAGCCGCTGGTGCAGCTAAGCACTTGTCAGCAAGATGGATACATTGTGCTGGAGGTGCAGGATAATGGTTTGGGTATAAAAAAAGAGCAGCAGCACAAACTATTCAACATGTTTAAGCGCCTGCACAGCCATGTAGAAGGCACAGGCATAGGTCTGTATATTGTAAAGCGCATTATAGAAAACAACGGAGGGCGCATAGAAGTAGAGAGCGAGTTAGGCAAAGGCACTACGTTCAAAGTACGCTTTAAGCAGGTGCCTATAGAAGCACAAAAAGTCTAACAGCTGCTAACACAAACCCATGCAAAATTACTTTTTAACGAGATTTTAGATTCAGCTAGCTCCGCTCTAAAAAGTGAAGATAATGCTGCTATTGGCAATTTTCTGCCCCTTAACTTTGTTCTGATCTAAGGACATTCCATCCTAAAACAATCTACAAAAAACGAACAGCGACATTTAATGGCTAAAATAAAAACGTCTTACTTCTGCCAGAACTGTGGCGCCCAATCTGCCAAATGGATTGGCAAGTGCCCAGCATGTGGCGAGTGGAATACTTATGTAGAAGAAGTGGTGCAGCGCGAGGAGGTAACCCCTACCAGCGCCTGGAAAGTAGGCACTAGTTCTGCACAAGTTTCGAGCAAGCCTAAGCCCATTGCCGATATCAGTTACCAGGAGCAGCAGCGTATTATATCGAAGGACGAAGAACTGAACCGTGTGTTGGGCGGAGGTATAGTGCCAGGATCTATGGTGTTGATTGGTGGCGAGCCAGGTATAGGCAAGTCAACGCTGATGCTGCAGATTGCGCTTTCGCTGAGTGGATTGCGCGTACTGTACGTGAGCGGTGAAGAAAGCGAGCAGCAGATTAAAATGCGCGCCGAACGCCTTGTAGCCCAAACCTCCGACTGCTTTATACTTACTGAAACAGGTACACAAAATATTTTTAAGCAGATAGAGTTGTTGCGCCCACAGGTACTCATTGTCGATTCTATCCAGACTCTCCACTCCTCTTTTATAGAGGCAGGAGCAGGTAGTGTAAGTCAGGTGCGGGAATGTACGGCAGAGCTGCTAAAGTTTGCCAAGGAAAGCGGTGTACCTGTCTTCCTGATCGGCCACATCACCAAAGAAGGAAATTTGGCAGGCCCAAAAATTCTGGAGCACATGGTAGATACAGTGTTGCAGTTCGAAGGCGATCGCCACATGACCTACCGCATCCTGCGCACCACCAAAAACCGTTTCGGCTCTACCTCAGAATTGGGTATATACGAAATGCTAGGCACAGGACTACGCGAGGTAAGTAATCCTTCGGAAATACTGATATCGCAGCGCGAAGATTCTTTTAGCGGCATTGCGATAGGTGCAACGCTGGAAGGTAACCGTCCGCTGCTGATAGAGGTGCAGAGCCTTGTAACCCCTGCTACCTACGGCACTCCGCAACGCACCAGCACAGGCTTCGATGGCAAACGCCTGAACATGCTGCTGGCAGTGCTGGAGAAACGCGGCGGCTACCGTTTAGGTGCTCAAGACGTTTTCCTGAACATAGCTGGCGGCCTTAAAGTGGAAGATCCTGCGCTTGACTTAGCAGTGTGTGCCTCTATCCTTTCTTCTTTCGAGGACATGGCTATACCAAGTACCACCTGTTTTGCAGCAGAAGTAGGTTTGGGAGGCGAAGTAAGAGCCGTTAATCGTGTCGAGAACCGTATCACGGAAGCAGAAAAACTGGGCTTCAAAGACATTTATATCTCTAAGTACAACAAAAAAGGCGTTGACTTGAGCAAATTCTCCATCAATATACATGCTCTTGGCAGATTGGAAGAAGTGTTCAGCAGCTTGTTTGGGTAAGGGTTTTGGAACCACAATGCAATAAAAGCTTTGTGCCTACTTCTTTAAAAAATATAAAAATAAAGTTGGTCTGTCTGAACTTCTAGTGGGCTAGTTATGGTTTATGTAGCAAATGCTGGTAACTCCTATAAATGCTAATAATCACATGGATGCTGGTGTTTTAGAGTTGGATTTAGTAGTAAAACTGAACTTCACGAGCTACAAAATATATCTGCTTGCTTCTTCATTGAGGAGTGAAGGGGGCAATCAATACAATTTTCGTCGGCCAGGCAATTGAGAAGCAGCCAACGGACTTCTACAGCATCTCGATGCTGACCATGTTTCTAAAATAGTTTATCGTTCACATATTCCTGCAGCCCGATGCTTCTAGCGTCGGGCTGCTTGCTTTTACAGCCTTTGCTTTATAAAAACCTATCCTTTGCCTGTAAATAACCGTTCATATAATAGATGCGTATTTTATCTCTACCACCCCTTGCTTACAGAGGGTGTTGAGATAAGCATTCTTTTTAATGATTATTTAACCAAACGACTATATATATGGCATTGATAAATAAGAAAGACATTGAGACGTTGCTTAATGTACAGGAAAATACACAAAACGCTTTGTGCATTTCAATATTCATACCTACACACCGTGCTGGAGCCGAAACGCTGAACGGACAGGACAGCACGTTGTTCAAGAACAAAATAAACGAAGTAAAAAAATTACTCGCAGTACGTAATTTATCAGAAGCGGAGATAGACGAATATATAAAGCCAGCAGAAGAACTACTGCACGCTAATGGTTTTTGGCGCCACCAAGGCGAAGGTTTGGCTGTGTTTATCACGAAAGGCTTCTCTACACACTACACGCTACCTATTGTAATGCCTGAGGCAGTGTATGTGATGAATAAGTTCTACTTTACCCCAATACTACCTTTGCTAAGCCAGAACGGTCGCTTCTTTGTGCTGTGGCTATACCGTGAGAAAATCAGATTCTACGAAGCAACTATCGATAGCATCCGAGAAGTTGATATTACTTCTTTTGTGCCAGAGTCTATGAATGAGTCGCTGAAGTTTGACGTAAAAGGCAATGACCAGGACTATAATTTTAGCAGAACCGCAGTAAACGGTACAGGTATACTTAATACCGCTCAAGGCTTTACGCAAGGCGACCAACAATATGATCGCGTACACCAGTTTATGCAGGATATAGACAGCAGCATGCAGGAAATATTGCATGATGCCACAGAACCGCTTATTCTGGCTGGTGTAGACCACTACTGCAGTATTTTCCGCACTACAAGTAAGTACAAAAACATAGTGCCGCAAAATATTAACGTGAATGAAGGTGTAGACGGCATGAAAACCATACATGAAAAAGCCGTGGACATTATGAAGCCGCTCATGCACCAGAGCCACGTCGAATCTTTGGACCGTTACCAAAATGTGGCAGGTACGGGCGTTACTTCCGATGATATTGCCACAGTGGCAGCCGAAGCCGTGCACGGCCGTGTAGATACCTTGTTTATTGCACCAAGCGACCCAGTTTGGGGTACTTATGATGCCGTAAAAGCTACTGCCGAGATACACGATGAATACCACCAGGGCGACGATGACCTAATTAACCTGGCTGCTATAAAAACTATATCGCAGGGCGGTAGAGTGTTTGTAAGCAACTATGGTGGCATGGCTGAGGTAAGCGACGGACAGGGTAACGTTAAAGCTCTTTTCAGATACTAAAACGCATAATTTTGGCCTTTCGAGCCAGAAAGCATAATTTAGTGGGGTAGCCAACAGGTTACCCCATTTTTTTAAAGCTTACACTACAAATATGCCGCTCAACTTAAAGAAAGCTCAGGGCTAATGTGAACGAGCAAACGAGGCAGCAGACTAGTTTTACAAGAAGTGCAGCTTTACGGAAACAAGCCGTTCAGAGGTAGACAGCTTTAGAAAACCATACCCACTACCTCACTCGGTATTTAATATTGGTGAGTTGAGTAAAAGCCAGTAGCAAGCTATATCTAAACAATTTATAGCGGCTGCAGTTCTTTTAAAAGAATACCATAAATTACCTATCAACCTTATACTGTTACTGTGCCACACCTAACCGACGGGCTTAACTTTCTATCTAAACTAACACCGCTTCGTGCCTTAAATGCACTACAGGTAGTGAGCAGCTATATAGTTTCTAAAGTAACAGGCAAGGCTACACATTGGGGCTATCCGTTTAGCATTTCTATAGAGCCCACCACCTCTTGCAACCTCCGTTGTCCTGAGTGTCCCAGTGGCCTCCGCTCCTTTACCCGCCCTACAGGTATGCTGCAGCAGGATATTTTCGAGACTACGATAGAGCAGCTGCACAAGCGCTTGCTATACCTCATCTTCTACTTTCAGGGAGAGCCTTACCTGCACAAAGAGTTTTTACGGATGGTGAAGTATGCCTCCAGCAGGGGCATTTATACTGCGACCTCTACCAACGCACATTTTCTGGATGATGAGAATGCCCGCAAAACGGTAGAGTCGGGCTTGGATCGCCTGATTGTATCGATAGACGGCACTACACAGGAAACTTATGCGGCTTACCGTATAGGCGGTAAGCTGGAGAAGGTGCTGGAGGGAACAAGAAATGTGGTGAAGTGGAAAAAAGAGTTAAAATCGAAAACACCACACATCATGTTTCAGTTTTTAGTAGTACGGCCTAACGAGCATCAGCTGGATGACGTAAAGAAGCTGGCGCAGGAGCTGGGCGTAGATGAGGTAGTTTTTAAAACGGCACAAATCTACGACTATGCGCAAGGTTCGCCGCTTATCCCGACGATAGACTATTATTCTCGGTACCAGAACAACGGAGATGGCAGCTACAGCCTTAAAAATAAGCTGTTGAACCATTGCTGGAAGATGTGGCATTCGTGTGTCATTACCTGGGATGGCCTGATGGTGCCCTGCTGCTTCGATAAAGACGCCGAGTACAGAATGGGTGATTTAAAAGAGGAAAGTTTTCAGCAGGTGTGGCGTGGGCCCGCGTATAAGCAGTTTAGGCAGTCGGTGCTGCGTTCTCGTTCCGAAATAGAAATGTGCCGAAACTGTACGGAGGGTACCAAAGTGTGGGCCTGATAAAGAGGAACAGAATCAACTAACGAACTATATGCAAAACCTGAACGAAGAATTAGAGCTGCTGTGGGGTAAGCTGGAAACATGGGGCGACGAGATCATCCTGATGCTTCCCAATATTTTCTTAGCAATTATACTTCTTATTCTTACCTTTTATATAGCAAGGGTAGTAAGGGATTGGCTGGAAAAAGCTATAAGTAAGTTCTCTCATAGTGCCGCCATCAACAACTTAGTCCTGACGGTACTGTACATCGGTATGCTGCTGGTGGGCTTCTTCTTTGTGCTGGACATATTGAATCTTGATAGAGTAGTGATGTCGCTCTTGGCTGGTGTCGGTATCATTGGTCTGGCTTTGGGTTTTGCTTTTCAAGATATTGCTGCCAACTTTATTTCAGGAGTTATCATTGCCGTGCAAAGGCCTTTCGGAGTAGGCGATATGATTGAGACGAATGATTACTTTGGCGTAATTGAGCGGATAACCCTCCGCACCATAAACATAAGGCAGGTAACAGGCGAGGTGGTGCATATTCCTAACAAAATGGTTTTCGAGAACCCGACAGTGAACTACTCTATCTATGGCACCCGCCGCGTAGATCTAGATGTAGGTGTCTCGTATGGTGAAGACCTGGAGCGTGTGCAGCAAGTAGTTATCGAGGCCCTGCAAGAGGTAAAGAACCGCATCAACACACGCGACATTGAGGTGCTGTACCATGAGTTCGGCGACAGTTCTATCAACTTCAAAGCTAGATTCTGGATTTCGTATAAACGGCAGGTAGATTATGTACTTGCCAAGAGTGATGCTGTTATCCGCATCAAAAAGGCTTTTGATGCGAACGATATTATGATCCCGTTCCCAATTCGTACGCTGGACTTTGGTATAAAGGGAGGCGTGAAACTAAACGAGGAAGTGAAAAATATAACTGCCTCTATGAAGAATGGGCAGCAGTTGGGAGGAAATACGGAGCGGTAGGAAGGAATAATATTAGAACAGCAAAAAGGGCCGATACAATATCGGCCCTTTTTGCTTATTTACTTTCTTTATCTAAGTCTTTGCCAAGGTCTTCTATCTGCTTCATAAAGTTATCTATTTTCTCGTCGGCATAAGGGCCATATGAGTTAGTGATAGATCCCTTCAGGCCATCCACAGTTTCCAATACATAAAGTATTGCCATGTCATCAGGGTTCGTTTCACCCTCAAAACGATAAAAATCTATGATACGAGCCTCAGTTGGGCCATACGTGTTTTTATCGTCCATGGTGCTAAGGCGACCATCGTCATTAATCTTGAAATCAGTTTTATATCCTTCCTTACGTAGCTTGTTACTTACACTAACCAAGGATGTTAATTCTACTTTATCTTCCATAGCGTTACGGTTTTTAAATGAATATCTGTTGGGGTATTTTACATACCTCTATACGCAGAAACTAACTAAGGATACGAAAAAGTGCTAAGATTGATATAGAGCCAAAGCAAGCGATACTGGCAATAGGTATAAAAAAATAAGGTACAACTCTGTAGTTGTACCTTATTTATAAATAGTATGCAAGAACAAGAGGACTACGAAGAAGCGGTCTGCTTCTTTTGCAGCTCTTTTTGAATCTTGTTGAAATCTATAGTAGAGCATGCGCCGCCGCAGCCTTTGGCACAGCCGCTTTTAGCGCTAAAACTTTGGTAAAGCATACGGCCCATGTATGCCGCTGCCGCTAAAAAAATGATCAGTATAAGAATGTGCTGTACCATATGCTTTTATAACTACGCAAAGATAAGAAAAGTTTACTCTGCTTTGCCTTTCCAGAACTCGCCTATCGTTTCCATCATCTCAGCATGTATTTTGCCGTTGCTGGCTACCATCTCACGCCCAAATACCACATCGCCTTCTTCTGTAAACTTTGTCAGGTGCCCGCCTGCTTCTTTTACAATAATAGCGCCTGCGGCTACATCCCAAGGGTTCAGGTTGTATTCAAAAAAACCCTCGAAGCGCCCAACGGCCACATAAGCCAGATCTAAAGCGGCAGAGCCAATTCTGCGTACGCCATGCGATTTCTGCATAAAGCTGCTCATTACCTGCAGGTACTGCTGCATTAGGCCGAAATCGAAATAAGGAAAGCCCGTCGCGATAAGCGAATCTTTTAGCTGTGGAGCATCCGAAACCTTTATAGGCGCGTCATTTAAATAAGCTCCGCCCCCTTTGTAGGCAGAAAAGCACTCGTCGCGGTTTGGCTCGTATACGGTGCCTAATATTACCTCGTCGCCATCAGCCAGGCCAACGCTTACGCAATAGTCGGGCAGGCCGTGCGTAAAATTGGTGGTGCCATCCAGCGGGTCTATAATCCAGTTGTAACGTTCGCCTTTGGTGGTTTCGGTACCTTCTTCGGTAATAAAGCCAGCCTCTGGCAACAGCTTCTTCAGGTCTGCTACCAGCTGTTTTTCTGTTTCTTTATCTACATAAGATACCAGGTCGTTGAAACCTTTCATCTCTATTTTAGAGCGATCGAAGTTTGCGGCTTCTTGCTGTAGAAAAGCGCCTGCACTGCGGGCAATTACATTTAGGTTGTTTGATAACTGTTCTAAGTTCATAGTTTGGTTTTTATACTTTGGCCTTTGTTGTTAAAGTTCTTTTTTCTTTAAAAGACCATACAATGTACTCTGCTCTAAGTGCTAAGGTTAAAGCAATAGGAATAAATGCGGCGTGCGGTTCCTGTGGTAATCCCCACCAGGTAATTACCAGCAAACCTGTAATAACAGCCGTTATCGTCATGTAAAGCCTTATCCAGTTTGGGAGAAGCTTTTTGCCCAAAAAGAAAGCCACTACCACATGTGTAGGAATGCCCCACAACAGGTTAAAGTTGTTCGCAGTAGCCTGATGATCGGTGGCAAACCACAGCAGCAGGAATACAATGCCTAAGAGCCCTGCCACAAAGAAAAGAACTGTATCTAATGTGCGGGTACGTCGGCGGTTCTTAAAATCAAGTATGGTAACGATTAAAACTGCCACAAAGAACACCCAGAAAAGTATGGTTGGTGTAAACAGCGAAAAGCCTTCTTCCTGCGGTGGTGTCTGCAGGAAAACAGGCTGCGGCTCTCCTGCCAAAGGTACAGCCCTTCCATCACGCATAATGGTGGCGTTGGCAAAACCCTTCGAAAGATAATTAGGCAGGAACATGTACTCGTAAGGAGTTGCTTCTTGGTCTATTTTAGCACCCAAAGCTAAATCGATACCGAAGTCGCCCCAGGGCTGCGGCGGCAGGTACAAATCAATCAGGTTGCGGAAAGTATAGTCTTTGTCGAAGTGCGCAATGTTAAACTCGATCTGACCAGGAAAAGTAGCTTCTAAACCATCGCGGATACGGGTAGCACAGTTATCGAAGAAGAAATCATACAGATAGAAGCGATTGGCTGGCAGGTAATTGTTTGTCAGGAATAGCCAATACTGCTGCTTTTGCTCTGGTGTCAGGTTCAGTTCCTGCTCATACACAGAGCGGTTCTCCATCGAGTAGTTGTACACGAAATCGCGGAAATAAGCGGCAGAGAGTTTATAGTTCAGCTTTCCTCTGGCAAACTTCAGGTAAAAGTTCGGCTCGTTAAAATCGAAGGTGCCATAGTTAAAGATAATGTCCAGGCCCAGGGCAGGATCGTTTACCCGCACCGCACTGTGTCCGAATACAGCATACAAATCATCACCGCTGGAGCAGGTTATCAGGCTGATCTTGGCATCAGGCGATATACGCATGCCTTCAAACTGCGCCTGCGCCTGTAATGTACACAGGCACACCAGAAGCAGCAGCCCAATGTGTTTAAAATATCTTTTCATATAGTTAGCGAGGCGCTGGTGCCTCTGGATGCTCAGTTATTAAATGATTGGTATCGTTCTATATACTTGCTTTTTTACTGTGGCAGTAGTTTGTTCAAGCACCCCCTGCCCCCTCCTTATCTAAGGCGGGGAGTCTGCTGCTGCTACTTCCTCTGTAGTGCTCTGTAGCTAACAGTTAAATTATAAATTATGAGGTATAAATTAATTTGTGACTAAGGCACAAATTAATAAATCATCACTTAGCTCATGCCGTTACAACACGCAAGACGGGCAAAGGAGTAAGTAAAGCTCCCCGCCTTAGACAAGGAGGGGCTGGGGGTGGTTGAAAAACACTTGCAAAACACAATGCCCCTCAACTACTCCTCAGAGCTTGCCTTTCCTCCTTTTGCTCCCGCACCTGATACTACCAACACAAACTCCCCTTTTATAGCCTTCGTCGTGAAAAGCTCCACCAGTTCATCCAGTGTGCCATTGATGGTTTCTTCAAACATCTTAGATATTTCACGTGAAACAGATGCTTGTCTTTCCCCGCCAAAAAACTCTTTAAACTGCGTGAGCGACTTAAGCAGGCGGTGCGGCGATTCGTAAAAAATCATGGTCCGCTCCTCCTGTACCAAACTCTGCAAACGTGTTTGTCTGCCTTTTTTAACAGGCAGAAATCCTTCAAATGTAAAACGGTCGGTGCTGAAGCCAGATTTTACCAGGGCTGGTACAAAAGCAGTAGGCCCAGGCAAACATTCAATTTTAAGGTCATGCTTCAGGCACTCCCGCACCAGGTAAAAGCCAGGGTCGGAAATGCCAGGCGTACCCGCATCAGAAATCAAAGCCATCACCTCTCCTGCCTTTAATCTGTCTACCAAATGCCCTGTTGCCTTATGCTCGTTGTGGAGGTGGTGGCTATGCATCCGCTTTTCGATGCCCAGGTGCTGCAGTAACTTGCCGCTGGTGCGCGTATCCTCTGCCAGAATAACATCCACCTCCTTCAGCACCCGAATAGCCCGAAGCGTAATATCCTCCAGGTTACCTATGGGTGTAGGTACCAAGTATAAATTTGTCTTTTCCTGTTCCTGCATGAGGTAAAGATAACGGGTAGAGTTAGAGATTTAAAGAGTTAGAGGGTTAAAGAGTTATTCTGAGTTTAGAGATTTAGAGCGTTTGGGAGTTAGAGAGGTGTTTTCTGTATCAACTATAGCTACGCCAGATATATTATCAGTGTAACAAATTAACAAATACTTTAACGCTCTAAATCTCTAACTCCTAAACTTCCCATATATTTCCTCAATCCGCTTAGCCAGCTTATGGTCCAGCTCTGTTACGGTGTTGCCAGCGTCGTGGGTAGTTAGCTCTATGTCTACTTTGTTGTACACGTTGCTCCACCAGGGGTGGTGGTTTAGCTCCTCGGCAACCTTGGCCACTTGGTTCATGAAGGCCATCGCTTGGTTGAAATCTTTAAAGCGCAGGCTGCACTTTAAAGCATTGTCTTCTTCTCTCCACATAGTTTTAAAATTAGTACTAACAGGTATACTACAGAAACAAGCCTAAGATGCAGGCGTATAGTTAAATCTAACACACATCACGTACATCGCTCAAGCTTTATAAGAGCTGTTTGGCCTATGTCGTGGTAAGTGTGTCACTTTTGTTAACGACGTAAAACTATAAAACTATGGAAAACAAACCAGAATCTTTACCAGCACAAGAGCAGGGGCACCAGCCAGGCAAGGAGCATAAAATGACACCAGAGCCAGAATTTATAAGAGACTCTTATAAAGGTGGCGACAAGCTAAAGGGAAAAGTAGCTTTAATCAGCGGTGGCGACAGCGGCATAGGTCGTGCTGTGGCCGTGCATTTTGCCCGCGAAGGAGCTGATGTTGCCATTATTTACCTGGACGAGGAAAAAGATGCGCAGAAGACGAAGGAATTAGTAGAGAAAGAAGGTCGCAAATGCCTGACAATGGCAGGTGACATAGGAGAAGAAGACTTCTGCAAAGAGGCTGTTGAGCGTACTGTAAAAGAGCTCGGTAAGCTGGATGTGTTAGTAAACAATGCCGCAGAGCAGCACGAGCAGACAGACCTGCGGGACATCACAAAAGAACAATTGCAGCGCACGTTCCAGACAAACATCTTCTCAATGTTTTACATGACAAAAGCTGCCCTTAACCATTTAAAAGAAGGCAGTGCTATTGTTAATACCACCTCTATTACCTCTTACCGCGGCAGCAGCCACCTGATGGATTATGCAGCCACAAAAGGTGCTATTACAAGCTTTACAAGATCGCTATCCTCTAACCTGGCAGACAAAAAAATAAGGGTAAATGCCGTAGCGCCAGGCCCTATCTGGACACCACTGATCCCAGCTTCGTTTGATGCCGATAAAGTGGCTGAGTTTGGTGAGAGCCAGCCGCTGGGGCGTGTAGGCCAGCCTTCTGAAGTGGCTCCTGCTTATGTGTATCTGGCTTCAGAAGATGGATCTTATGTAACTGGCCAAGTAATACATGTGAACGGTGGCGAATTAATTGGTTCGTAAAATAGCCAACCATACCGTGCAATTTGGAGTAAAACTAATTGTAAAGCACTTTGCAAACTGGTGCAATTCAAACTTAAAGCAACAATAATGGCTGAAGATAAAAATAATGAGCATAAAGGTTCGCTTAAGGGTGTACCGCCTGAGGAAAGGCCTGTGCGTGTGATTGATGAAG
The DNA here is from genome assembly GCF_020907245.1 of Pontibacter harenae. Classification (GTDB taxonomy): domain Bacteria; phylum Bacteroidota; class Bacteroidia; order Cytophagales; family Hymenobacteraceae; genus Pontibacter; species Pontibacter harenae. The sequence goes on from NZ_JAJJWH010000001.1 coordinate 238,272, forward strand.
ATACATCAGAGCAGGAAATGCGTGCAGGACATATAGTGCCAGGAGCTGATGCACCTAAGAACGAACATCAGCGTGGCGGTTTTGGTAACCGCGACGGTAAAGAAGGATATGGAAGCGATACAGCAGGTCAGGGACCATCGGCCACAGGCGTAAACGATTTCTCTGACGATGGCACACCGCCGAAAGATAACTTTAGAACTGAGGAAGAAGGGCGAGGCACTTGAGCCTAGCCTTGTGAGTGAATTCAAATTTCAGGTATAAGAACAAAATAGGCTCTTGTACCGCATGTTTAATTTAAATAAAAAGGAGGACATCATGCCATATAAGCATACACAGCCTGGTGGGGCTGATTCAGGAAATCCATCTGGAAGAGGACAATCTAAAGCTGGAGCGAAACCAGTAGATCCGAACCAAACTCGTGACGAACACGAAGAATTAAAAGAAAAGTACACAAAAGGACCAGACGAGTTAGCAGACGGTATACGTACAAACAACGTAAACCGCAACCTGCACAAACCTGGCATTGACAACAACAAGTATAACTAAGACTGATTAAGTTTTATAAAAAAGAAAGCACCTGCTTAGAAGCAGGTGCTTTCTTTTTTATCTTAGTAGCTTATTTTACTTTTAGCAAAGCCAAAACACAAGCTGATGGCCCGATACGCCCTTACTGACATCCATGGATGCGCACGCACATTAAAAGCCATGGTGCAAGATCAACTGAAGCTTCAGAAAACAGACGAACTGTATATTCTGGGTGACCTGGTAAACAAAGGGCCCGACAGTAAAGGTGTGATAGACTTTATCCTACATTTACAAAAGCAGGATTACCAGGTGTTCTGCCTAAGGGGCAATCACGACCAGATGCTGCTAAAAGCCAGCCAAAAAGGAGATAGCGCAATCAAACTTACAGCCATCGAAAAGAAGCTATTGCTAGAGAACTTTGAAATCGTTCACCTGAAAGAGCTTCCTAAAAAATACATAAATTTCTTAAAAGGCCTTCCTTACTACCTGGAAGTAAAAGATTTCTTTCTCGTTCATGCAGGCTTCGACTTTAAGCAAACCGATATTTTTAAAGACACAGATGCCATGCTAAACATCCGTGACTATAAAATTAACTGGGATAAGCTGTACAACAAAGGCCTGCTGCACGGCCATACACCTACTCCGTTACATACTATAAAAAAAGCGACATCTCATAATGAAGACCGCCTAAACCTGGATGCTGGGTGTGTATACTACCGCAACGCCTCGTTCGGAAATATGGTGGCTTTAAACATGGATACTTACGAGCTCTTAGTGCAGCCGAACACAGATAGGCCATACCCCGTGGCCCGCAAAAGCTAAACTCTGCTGAGTTTTTACTTCTCAAATAACTCAAATTACGGTTTATTTCATGTCTTGAAATACAACCCACCCCTAGCCCCACCTCAGATCTAATCTTGTAGGGGAAAATAAACTACCGCAAGATTTCATCTTGTGGTTAAAATGGGGAAAGTTTTCAACTTTCGTAAGAAGTGCTGGCTGGAAAATTTCGCTACGCAAGTTGAAAACTTGAAGCATGTTATCGGGTTTTTAAGAGTTAAATAGGGGATGTCACATTTAACCCTACAAGATTAGTCCTCGGAGGGGCTAGGGGTGGGTAAGCTGCATAGCACGTTTATCCTGCCTTTTTAAATCGCAACTTGGGTTATCTATCAATTATCTATTGATCTTCTTCTACAGTACTTATTCAGAAATTGAGCATAAACCTGATCAGCACAGCGGCAATAAATTCAATATTTGAATATGCCAATATAATTTTTACAACATATTGTGTTGTTCTTCGTTTGCCAAAAAACTTGAAAAGGAAACAAAAATAACTTTACACAGTAGTTAAGCAGAGGCGGCAGAAAGTTCCTGATGTTAGGATTTTATGAATTGCGACTTTGTGCAGCTTCGGAGTAGAGATTAGCCGCATATACGGCACTACTAAAAAGGATTTGTATATAAACTTCCAAGCTCATTGATTTTCCTGTACGGCCAAGGTATGCATGTGGCGCAACGCATCTGCTTTTAATTATAATCAGCTTAAAGAGGTGCCTGAGTGATTTCTGCTGTCTACGGGGCAGTGAAGCCCTTTTTATAGCATTTACTAGTTATTCTAGCTGTTTTACAAGCTTGTACCTTATAGTTAAGCAAGAAGGTGCGTATAACAGTTTGTGCAACAATGGCTTGCTGGAGCCTGAATTTAATATGTCAGTAAAATTATGTAATGCAGCGCCTTAAAAAAAGGTAAGGTTTATAACTGAATAGTTAAAGCTCAGTTTCACTTTAAAATTACTTAGCAGGAAAAACTGCTAAAATTGTCAGATTAACTTTACTACATAAAATATCATAAAAAATCCCAAGAAAGCCGTTACTTTGTATTGTGTTATATTGGAGATAAATATACCCCTAACCTAAGAGTTTATTTGAGAATTTATACAATTAATGATTATGATAGAAGCATTACACACTACAAACTTTACTAAGCTTCTAAAGGCACTGCTCTTGCAGTGTGTTTTGATGATGGGGCTCGTATCGGTGGGGTATGGGCAAACGGCTACGTTACCAACCAGCCATGAAGGGCTGTGGGATAACTCAAATTTACCTGTGGGATGGACAAGCGTAGGTGTATCTGACAGAACTTCAAATCTTAGTCCATCAACTACAGGTGGTGCGGCGGAGTTCAATGCTACAGGAGAGTATATACAAATAAACTTTGATTCAGCTCCTGGGCAACTATCGTTTTATGCTAGATCTTCGGGGACGAGTAGTAGTGGACCAACCTTTGGAGGAACTTTTGAAGTACGGGAGGCCACTAGTTCAACAGGAACTTTTGAACAACGGGTTGGAAGTCAGCTTAGCACAGCTAGTGGAGATCCTGCTCTTGGTCTTACGGGGGTGCAGTATACAAGGAATCTTAGTTCCACAACCCGATCGGTGCGCCTGTATATGTCAAAAAGAACATCTGGATCAGTTTATGTTGACTTAGTTAGCCTAGCAGAAGCAGCAGAAGCGCCTGCTGGCCCTGAGATAAACGTATCAGTGGGTAGTAGTAGCATTACTAATGGTTATACACAAAACTTTGGTACTATAACAGTTGGTGCTTCTTCTGCACCAGTAGTTTTTTCAGTACGTAATGATGGTACAAGTACTCTTAACCTTGGAGCAACTCTTGGAGGAATAAACCCTGATGATTTTTCAATAGACCTGACAGGTGTCGATCTTACTTTAGAACCTGGTGAGTCAACAACTGCTAGTGTAATATTTAGCCCAACAAGGTTCGGCAATAAAAGCGCTGAAGTACAGATTTTATCGGACGATTTAGATGAGAGTCCTTTTGTAATCTATCTTTCTGGTAGTGCAGTTGTTTCTCAACCAAATATAACCAGCCTATCTACCTATAGTGGGCTAGTAGGTTCAGAAGTGATAATTACTGGTACTGGGTTTACAAGCGTAGATCGAGTAGAGTTTGCAACTGGAGTAGATGCCCTAGATTTTAGTGTTGTGAGTGATACGGAAATCAGAGTAATAGTACCTGCAGGTGCAGTAGATGGTCCTATCACAGTGTACGCAGGTACTTATAGTAGTAGTAGCAGCATCTTTCAAGTTTTAGTGCCACCTTCTAATCTCTCTGTTTCACCTTCGGAAGGCTATGTTGGTGACGAGGTGGTTATATCGGGCGAAAACCTGGAGGACACTGAGCGCGTGACGTTCAATGGCCTTGATGCAGATTTCGGGGCAGTCACAGACGAGAACGGTAACACTGTGATCTACGCGGTGGTTCCAGAGGGTGCCGAGACAGGCCCTCTTGAGGTGAGGACACCAGGTGGCACGGCNCGTGACAGAGGTGGTATTCGGCGGCGGGGCTGCGGTTGCCCCTGAGAACATTGTCATAGTTCCTGACGGCGAAGGCTTCTATGTGCAGGTGACAGTGCCTGCAGGCGCCGAGACAGGCCGTATCACGGTAACCAATCCTCAGGGCAGCGGCCAGAGCGAAGTATTCACCGTAATTGGTCCAACCATTACGTCTGTTTCACCTTCGGAGGGTTATATTGGTGACGAGGTGGTTATATCGGGCGAAAACCTGGAGGACACTGAGCGCGTGACGTTCAATGGCCTTGATGCAGATTTCGGGGCAGTCACAGACGAGAACGGTAACACTGTGATCTACGCGGTGGTTCCAGAGGGTGCCGAGACAGGCCCTCTTGAGGTGACGACATCAGGTGGTGGCACGGCCTCCGTTAATTTCGTTGTGCTGGAGCGTGTTCCAACGAACCTGACTATCAATCCTACCTCTGGAGAGGTGGGCGACCTTGTGACGATCTACGGCGAGAACCTGGGCGATGTGACAGAGGTGGTATTCGGCGGTGGGGCTGCCGTTGCCACAGAGAACATCGTCATAGTTCCTGACGGTGAAAGCTTCTATGTGCAGGTGGCAGTACCTGCAGGCGCCGAGACAGGCTCTATTACGGTCACCAACCCGCAGGGCAGCGGCCAAAGCGAGGTGTTCACTGTAATTGGTCCAACAATAACAAGCGTCACTCCTGATCCTGCAAGACTAAACCAGGAAATTACAATCACAGGTGCCAGACTAAGTACAAATGGAACTGCGCCAACTGTGACATTCAATAGTATAGAGGGAGGAGAGGTTCGTTTGGTAGGAGAAGTTTTTTCTTTTAACGAAACATCCGTGGTAGTAATAGTGCCTACTAACGCTGCTTCTGGTACTTTAACTCTTACTACGGCAGAAGGACCTGCAGACTATGATAACTTTGAAGTACTTAGACCTGACGTAGTTTTAAATACTAATAATTTTACTGGTGAATTTACTGCTGCTGTTGGAAATACTTCTAACGTTCAGTCATATGTTGTATCTGGAACAAACTTTGCAGTTGGAGAAGAATCTTTAGCAATAACAGCTCCTGAACATTTCCAGATTGCTACAGGCCCTAATGGCGAATGGGGGGCATCTCTTGAATTACCTTTAACAAACCTTGAGAGTGGAATGCTTGAGCCTACTACAATTTATGTAAGGTATTTGCCAACCGAAGCAACCGAAGAAGCCCCACATACTGGCTCAATAGATCATATTACTGTAGGCGAGAGTGAGGCTCTGGTAGTGAATGGAACAGCTACAGCTGTTGATATTGACGTTGTTTCTCCTAACCCTGCAAGACTGTTAGAGCAAATAACAATCACAGGTACCAGGTTAAGGTACAATAATGAGAACCCAATTGTAACCTTCAATAATGTAATAGTAGGAGACGCTCGTGCGATAGGCGATATAGTATCTTCTACTGAAACATCCGTAACAGTAATAGTACCTACTAACGCTGCTTCTGGAACAATTGAACTTACAACATTTGAAGGAACTGCAGAGTATGAGAACTTCCAGGTGTTGCGACCTGATCTAGTACTGAATGCAGAGTTAACTGTTTTCACATCTACTTTAAACCAGCCATCAGCAGTTCAAACCTATACTGTAACTGGTTCTAATCTTGCAGTTGGCGAAACAGAGGTGGTTGTAACAGCTCCAGAGAATTTTCAAATAGCGCTTGATGCGGCAGGGCCATTTGAGTATCAGTTAAACATACCTCTTTCAAACGCTACAACTGGTACGCTTAACGAGACGCCTATCTATATCAGGTACCTCCCAACAACAGAAGGCACACATAATGAGTTTATAAGCCATAACACAGAAGCAGAGAATGAGTTGTTAGCCGTGACGGGAACAACTGGAGTAGAGCCAACAATCACCCTTACTCCTACTACGCTTTACTTCAAAGCTGCTCCTGGAGATACTTCAGCAACGCAAACCTATTCAGTGAGTGGTATTTATTTAAATGGCGACATTAACATCTCACTTGAAGATTTAGGAGTAGGGGTTGCGCATCGTTTCGAAATTTCAGAAGACAACGTTAGCTTTATTACTGCACCAATTACTTTAGAGGTTAATACAGATGGTGAAGTTAGCCCAACTAAAATTTATGTAAGATACGTACCAGGCGCGGAAGCTAGTACTAGTGATATACATAATGAAAGATTAGTGCATAGTTCTATCAATGCAGAAACGAGGTATCTTGCACTTGAAGGCACGGCAAATGATCTTCCAGTAGAACTAGTCTCTTTCACGGCTCAGCAGCAGTCAAGCGGTACGGTTCTTAAATGGAAAACTGCTTCGGAGAAAGACAACGATCGCTTTGAGATAGAAATGGCTTATAACCCTATGGAAGGGTTTAGCAAAATAGGTGAAGTTAAGAGTAAGGTAGGTACTAGCTCTACGGCTACAAACTATACATACACGCACTTCTACAATGGCGAGGCCAGCACACGCTACTATAGACTGAAGCAGATAGATACAGACGGTGTTACATTTGCTTACAGCAGTGTAGTGGCTGTGGAAGCTGTTGCAGAGGCAGTGCAAGTGTTAACAGTTGCTCCTAATCCAATTAACTATAGCTCTAAAGTGTACATCATGGCTAACAGCGATGGTAAAGCCATACTCCGTGTGAGCAACATAGCGGGTAAGCAGGTATACTTTAAAGATGTAGAGGTAACTGCAGGAGAAAACGAGGTAAGCTTGCCGCTTTACGATAAGCTACCAAACGGCGTCTACATACTTACAGTAGAAGTAGACGGTAAACTGCATCAAACAAAAGTGCTGAAGAGATAAAGAATGAAGCATTAATAAGAAAGCCTGGGGTAACAACCTCAGGCTTTTTTGTTGGCTAAATAGTACTCCTGTTTTTGCTTTTTGCAAATATTTAAAAGTAGAGCAATCTGGAAAAGGAAGGATTGCGTAAGTGGTGCTTATTAAAATACCGAAGCATTGGTTTATTAAGAAGCATACTGTAATTTTGGGAGCTTAAAAACCATATACATACGATGCAAAAAGACACAGCCATCTTTGACCTTATAGCAAAAGAAAAAACCCGACAAACGCACGGAATAGAACTGATTGCTTCTGAAAACTTTGTTTCGGAGCAGGTAATGCAGGCTATGGGAAGCGTAATGACGAATAAGTATGCAGAAGGCTTGCCAGGCAAACGCTATTATGGTGGCTGTGAAATAGTAGACCAGTCAGAGCAACTGGCTATTGATCGTGCAAAAGAGCTTTTCGGCGTAGAGTGGGTAAACGTGCAGCCGCACTCTGGTGCACAGGCTAATTCAGCTGTTATGCTGGCCCTGCTTCAACCAGGCGATAAAATATTAGGCTTCGACCTGTCGCATGGTGGGCACCTGACACACGGCTCGCCAGTAAACTTCTCTGGTAAGCTGTACAACCCAACGTTCTATGGTGTAGAGCAGGAAACAGGCTTGATAGATTTCGATAAAGTAGTAGAAATAGCTCGCCGCGAAAAACCAAAGCTGATCATCTGTGGAGCTTCGGCTTATTCCCGTGACTGGGACTATAAAAAACTGCGTCAGACTGCTGATGAAGTAGGCGCTCTGTTGCTGGCTGATATCTCCCACCCTTCCGGGCTGATTGCACGCGGCTTGTTAAACAGCCCGTTTGAGCATTGCCATATCGTAACCACCACTACCCACAAAACATTGCGTGGCCCACGTGGCGGTATGATTATGTTGGGTAAAGATTTCGAGAACCCTTACGGCATCAAAACACCGAAAGGCGAAACACGTATGATGTCGTCGTTGTTAGATGGCGCTGTGTTCCCTGGCACACAAGGCGGGCCACTAGAGCACGTTATCGCTGCAAAGGCTGTTGCTTACTTCGAGGCACTTTCTGATGACTACCTGGCATACGTGAAGCAGGTGCAGCAGAATGCACAGGCAATGGCAAAAGCATTTCTGGAGCGCGGTTACGATATCATATCAGGAGGCACAGACAACCACATGATGCTGATCGACCTTCGCTCAAAAGGGCTGACAGGTAAACTAGCCGAAAATACATTAGTGAAAGCTGATATTACCATTAACAAAAACATGGTGCCTTTCGATGATAAATCACCGTTCGTGACATCGGGTATGCGTGTAGGTACAGCAGCCATAACAACAAGAGGTTTAAAAGAAAATGACATGGCACGCATTGTTGAATTGATCGATGATGTATTGCTTAACAATGAAAACGAGAGCAAGATCGAAGCTGTGCGCAAAGAGATAAATACCTGGATGAACCAGTATCCACTCTTCGCATACTAATATCTGTAACTGCCCACTTTGATGGACCAACCACGCATAGGAGAACAAGAGCCACAGGAGGAGATGACCTTTATAGATCATCTCGAGGAACTGCGATGGCATCTCATCAGAGCCCTGGGTTCTATATTTGTATTCGGAACGATAGCCTTTCTAGCGAAGGGCTTTGTGTTCCACGATATTATTTTAGCTCCGTCGCGCACTGATTTTCTTAGCTATAGGCTGATGTGTGAGTTAGGCGAGCGAATGGGTTCTACGGCGCTTTGTATAACTGACATGGGCTTTACAATACAAAGCCGCCAAATGAGTGGGCAGTTTGCCATGCACCTGCTGGTGTCTGCCATACTTGGTCTGGCCTGTGCTTTTCCGTATGCTTTCTGGGAAATTTGGCGCTTTGTAAGCCCTGGCTTGTACCCAGAGGAAAGAAAGAACTCGCGTGGGGCTGTTTTCTTTGTGTCTGTGTTGTTTATAATGGGGCTACTGTTTGGCTATTATGTAGTCTCCCCTATTTCCATCAACTTTTTGGCAGGCTACCAGGTCGACCCTACAATCTTAAATGAGTTTGACCTGTCTTCGTACATCTCTACGCTCACAACGTTGTGCCTGTCTTGTGCGTTTATGTTTGAGATGCCTGTTATAGTTTACTTCTTTACAAAGGCAGGTATCTTATCGCCTGAGTTAATGAAGTTGTACAGGCGACATGCCATTGTGGTTATACTTGTAATTTCGGCTATTATAACGCCGCCAGACGTAATAAGCCAAATACTCATTGCGCTCCCGCTAACATTGCTCTACGAAGTAAGTATCAGTGTTTCCAGGTCTATCAGAAATGCAGATTTAAAGAGATTGAACGAAAACAATACAATATAATGGCTAACAAAATTGCTATAGGAGGAGACCATGCTGGCTTTACTTATAAGGCTATGCTGAAAACAGTGTTGGAAGAACTTGGTCATACCATACAGGACTTTGGCCCCGATTCTGATGCGTCTGTAGATTACCCTGATCATGTGCATCCGCTGGCAAAGGCAGTGGTGAACAAAGAGGCAGATTTAGGTGTACTGATTTGCGGAAGCGGTAACGGTGTTGCTATAACGGCAAACAAGCACCAGGGAGTACGCGCAGCACTATGCTGGCAGCCTGAAATAGCAGCACTTGCCCGCAGCCACAACAATGCAAACGTGCTTTGTATTCCTGCGCGCTTTGTATCAGAAGAAGTTGCAAAAGAAATGCTACGGGTTTTCCTGGAAACAGAATTCGAAGGTGGTCGCCACCAAAACAGAGTAAATAAAATTGCCGCCTGCTAAGCGGCAATTTTATTTTAATTTAAACACGCCTGGTGTAGCTGTTGGGCTATACAACTCAAAAATGCCAGGCAGCTTATACTGCAACTCCTGCATCATGCCTGCTTTGTCAATAATATAAGTAGGCTTTTCCTGTATAAAGTTGAGGTAAATGGCATGCACGGCTTCATAATTGTTGAGCTGGGCGAAGTGCCTTTGGGATAAGCGCCAGTTTAGGTAAGGCGTAGCCAGTTTATTTTGGATATAGTAGCTTCTGTCGTTGCCTAAAACAAGCACGGTAGCATTTGCTGGTGTGGCAGGAGCCTGTGGTAAGAGTAAAGCAGACTCCTCTAACGCTATAAGGCCATCAATTTTAAGCGGATCTCGATAGCGTAAAAGAACAACACTGGCTACTATAAGCAAAAACAGGGTATTCAAAATCCATGCTTTTCTGGAAGAAGTAAAAATATACTCGCTGAAATAAGCAACGGCAGGTAAAGCCATCACAAAGGTGCCTGCAGATACTTCCTCTCTTGTAAAGATAACCACCAGGCTTACGATAAGCCAAACCCACATAAGTTGCTGAAACTTTACCTGGAAAACCAGGCGTTGCGGAAGCGAGGCGGCACTAAGTAGCCCCAAAAGCAAAACCAGCGCAGGTGCCGCCAAAAGAATAGCCAAGTCATCAGGAGGGAGTAAAAAGTTGATGTTAAACCTCCAGGGACGCAGGAGATGTAGGTCCAGGAAAAACTGCTGAGAACCGACATACATGTAGTAGGTCATGAGCACAGCATACGGAAACAGAAAACCGCACAGCGTTAGCAAAAAACTGCGGAAGGAGTTGGAGGCAAAAAGTATAACGGCAAACAAGCCCATCAGCAGGAAAAGCGCTAGCGGCAAATAACTTAAAGCAGCTAAGCCCAACATAAAACCACCCACAAATAGCCTGTGGCTATCTAATCCTTCCCGCGATAGCGTTAAAAAGTACGGCAGCGACATGATCACAAACGTGTTGCCAATAAGCAACGGCGTAAGCATATCGAACTCAAACGTGATACTGCCTAAAAGCAAATACAGTAGCGCAGGCAGGTAGTTTTGGCTTCCGTAAACATTGTGCCTGTTAAAAGTGCTGTTCAATACCAAACATTGTATCAAGAGCAAAACAGTAGCCACTACTCTGTAAACAACTACAGAACGGCCTACAACCAAATCAATCAGCCAGTAAAACATAGCTGAGAGTGGAGCCGTGTTATCGTAAATGTCATGGTACATCTCAAAGCCGTCTGCCATGCGTTCGCCTATCAGCATATATAACAGTTCTGGCGCTGTAGTAGGAAAACCAAAGAAGATAAGCGGTAGCCGTAGCGCAAGGTACAGCAATACCAGCAAGATAAGTCGGGAAGGTAATATGCTTCGGAAGTAACGAATCAAGGAAAGAAGGAGTTAAAGAACTAAACACCTGCCTATGCGAAATGAGTAGGCGCTTTAGGGGTAAAAATGCAAAATTAATATGATATTTGCATCTTCATATGGAAAGTAAAAGACAACAGAAATTTTCGCGCCTTATTCAGAAGGAGTTGGCGGAGATCTTTCAGAGAGAGGTGCCGCACTTGTTCGGAGGGGCTTATATATCAATTAGCGTAGTGCGTGTGTCGCCCGACCTTGGGCTGGCACGTGTGTACCTAAGCGTGATGATGGCTAATAACAACGAAGAGTTGTTGCAGGAGGTACGCGTGAATACCAAAACAATACGCCATTTGCTGGCGCAACGCATTAAAAGCCAGGTTCGCGTTATACCTGAGCTGGTGTTTCACCTGGATGATACCGCAGAATACGCCTCACGCATGGACAAACTGTTTGAGAACCTCGAGATTCCTCCCGCTCCTGAAGAGAGTGAGGATGACGATGCAGAGGACGATACTTATACCGACAGATAAAGCTTTGCTTCACCCTTATGCAGTATGATCCGATAAAGCGTGTGTTGGGCGATATGTTCAACAAGACGCCTTTTCTGCGCCAAGTTTTCTTTAACCTGTTAGACCTGTTACTGCTTCGCTCGTGGCACGTGCACAAAGAGCTTCGTGCCTGGGCCGCTAACAGAAAAGATAAAGAACAGTGCATTCTGGATGCGGGTGCTGGTTTTGGGCAGTACACGTACTACCTCTCCAGCATGAGTAGCAAGTGGAATATTTTAGCTGTTGATGTAAAAGAAGAGCAGGTTTCAGATAACAATAAGTTCTTCAGGGCTATTAACAGGCACAATGTACTCTTCAAGATTGAAGACCTGGTGCAGTTTAGGCAGCCAAACACCTACGATCTGGCACTGTCGGTAGATGTGATGGAGCATATACTGGAAGATGTGGAAGTGTTTAAGAACATTTATGCTTCTTTGCGTTCAGGTGGTATGCTGGTTATCTCTACTCCTTCCGACCAAGGCGGCTCCGATGTGCATGGCGATAGCGAAGCCTCTTTTATAGAAGAACACGTAAGAGACGGCTACAACATACAGGAAATTCAGGATAAGCTACGTATAGCAGGTTTCAGAAAAACTGAGGCACGATACTCTTATGGAAAGCCAGGGCAAATATCGTGGCGCTTGTCTATGAAATACCCGCTGCTAATGCTAAATGCCTCGAAAGCTTTTTTTATACTGCTGCCGTTCTATTACCTCCTCACATTCCCGATTAGCCTGGTGCTGAACTGGATGGATGTAAACAACAAGCAGGCTTCAGGTACAGGCTTGATCGTAAAAGCATGGAAGTAACTTTCGAGTTACGGCAGAATAATTCTGGTCTACGAGTTGTGTATACGATAAACCTAAATACAATAATTGCAGTAGTTGCTTCGTAAGCGATAAACGGACAACGATCAACGAAAATAAATGAATGTACCTTTTCTGATAGCGAAGCGATATTTTTTCTCTAGAAAGAAGAGGAGCATCATTAGTATTATATCTAACATTGCTATGATAGGCGTTGCCGTAGGCACGATGGCGCTTATTATTGTGCTGTCGGTATTTAACGGCCTGGAAGACCTTATCCGCGAGATTTACAGCAGCTTCGACCCTGATCTGAAAATAAGTTCTGTGGAGGGCAAGTCGTTTGAGACAGACACAGAATTTATGAACCGCATCCGGCGCATGCCAGGCATAGCGGTAGTATCGGAGGTGATAGAGGATAATGCCCTGCTGCGCTACAACGACCGGCAGATGGTGGTGAAGATAAAAGGCGTTAGCGAAAATTTCTTTCAGCAGAACGAGATCGACTCTTCGGTGGTAGAGGGGCACAGCCAGCTTATAAAAGATGATGATTACCATGCGCTCGTAGGGCGCGGCATACAGTACCAACTCTCTATAAGGCCTAATAATAGCTTTATTCCATTACAGTTTCTGTACCCTCGCAATACGCCTTTTAACCCGCTTAACCCTGAGGGGGCGTTTAATCAGCAGAACATATTGCCTGGCGGTGTATTTGCCATCGAGCGCCAATATGACGATGCCTATGTGTTTGTGCCGCTAAATTTTGCAGCAGAGCTTTTAGAGTATGGTCGCCGCCGCACAGCCCTTGAGATTAAGGTAGCAGATGGGTTTAGAGTAGCAGATGTAAAGCGCTCGCTGCAGCAGTTGCTAGGCGAAAATTTTAATGTACTGAACAGCGATGAGCAACATACAAGCTTGTTAAGAGCGGTGAAGGTAGAGAAGCTTTTTGTGTTCATTACTTTTGCCTTTATTTTGCTTATTGCCTCTCTTAATATCTTCTTCTCGCTTTCTATGCTAGTTATCGATAAGAAAAAAGATATTGCTATACTAGCCTCTATGGGAGCAACGGCTACTACCATCCGTAATATTTTCTTGCTAGAAGGAGCTTTAGTGGCATTTATAGGCGCAGCTTATGGTCTGTCGCTGGGTATGTTGGTTTGCAATTTGCAACAGACATTCGGGCTGGTGTCGATGGGTATGGCCACTTCGGTGGTAGACTCCTACCCTGTTAAAATGGAGGTCAGAGATTTTGCGTTAACAGGTTTAGCCATCGTAGTCATTACCATTTTAGTATCCATCAGGCCTGCACAAAGAGCTGCCGCCATGTCTGTAACAGATAACCTCTAGTTCAACTCACTCCTAATTTAATTATTGCCTCTTCTTCTTATAAATGTATTACGGCCATAAATAGTGGTGGGTGGAGAGGCTGCTGAATATCTCTTAAAATGAACTATTGTTTATCAATTTCATGGAAATTTAAGATAGGATATTAGCTGTTTTACAATTAAATTTGGTGTCCAAAAAATGTAACTGGCATGAAAGTATACACCACGCAGCCTTTTCAGGTGGTATACTCGTTATTTGAGCACGAGTATCTGGGCTACTTGTTTGAGTCCTTTGTGGTGCAGGTAAATACCAAGGGCCAGCTTACGTTGCAACATCAGAATATTTCGGCAAAGAATGCTGATGAATTTGCGTCGCGCCTCGATACAGAAGACTTTAAACTGATCACTTTGATAGATCAGATCCAGCAGGATGCGGTGCTGAAGAAGTTCTCCCCGAAACGAGTTTCTCCTGCCGATTTCTTCCTGAAAGTATACGATGCTGAACGAGGAGATAAAACACTCCAGGAAGCCATAGCACACTACATACAGGTGCGGATGGATAAGATCCTGAGCTTGTTGCAAAACAAGATGACCTTTATCATGGGCAAAGACGGTGAGCCAACCTGGAAGCAGATAACACTTGCTCCAGAGAAAGCTACTGTGCTTTTCCACTTCAGGCGCAATGACGACAATACCCATTATTTCCCAACTATAAAATACGCAGGCGTCAAACTGGACTTTCAGTACCAGAACGCTACCCTTGTTTGCTACGAGCCAGCCTGGTTAATGCTGAACGATACCATTTATAGCTTTGAGAAAGCTATAGACGGTAAAAAGCTACAGCCTTTCCTGAACAAGAAGTTTATAGTTATACCCCGCTCGGTAGAGGAGAATTACTTCAAAAAGTTTGTAGCGCCGCTGGTAGAATCCTTCGATGTATATGCCAAAGGCTTCGATATAAAGTCTGAACGATTTAGCCCGAGTCCCTACCTTTCTTTTTCGGAGGTGAAGGCGACAGAGGTACCTGTGCTGCAACTAAGCGGAAGAACCGAGACGAAAGCAGAAAAAGCAGCATCAGAGAAGATTCTGTTTGAGCTTGCCTTTAAGTACGGTGACCATGTAGTGCAGACAGAAGAGGCGAAGCGTGTAAGCGTGAGCGTGGAGAAGACGGATGAGTCGTATGTGTTTCATCGCCTGATACGTGATATAAGCCATGAGAAGGAGTTTGTAAAAGAGCTGTCGAAGCGAGCCCTAGAGGTAAAAAACGGGAAGGCTGTTCTAGATAAAAGTACTGCGTTTGCATGGCTGAATAGCCATGTGCAGGATTTGGAGAAGCTAGGTTTTAGCGTACAGCAGACAGAAAAGAACGGCAAAAACTACTTTATAGGTGAGGTTTCTGTAGAGGTAGGAATTTCTGAAAACAACGACTGGTTCGATATACATGGTATCGTTCGGTTCGGAGAGTTTGAAATTCCGTTTATAAAGCTGAAAACACATATTCTGACGAAGAACAATGAGTTTAAGCTACCAAACGGACAAATAGCGATTATACCTGAAGAGTGGTTTACACAGTACATTGAGCTGTTTGCTTTTTCGGAGGGAGAGCACAACCTTACGCTGAGAAAGCACCATATGGCGCTCGTAAATGACCTTCAAAATGGTAACCTGGCTACTGTTACCATGAGCCGCAAGTTGGAGAAGCTGCGCGATTTTGAAGAGATTCAGGATCACCCATTGCCTAGTGGCTTTAAAGGTGAGTTGCGCCCTTACCAGAAGGCAGGTTATAACTGGCTGCATTTTGTGCAGGATTATAAGTTCGGGGGCTGCCTTGCTGATGACATGGGCTTGGGGAAAACCGTGCAGACGCTGGCAATGCTACAGCACCGAAAAGAAAACGGAGCAGAAGCCGCATCGCTGCTGGTAATGCCAACGTCGCTCATTTACAACTGGCAAAACGAAGCTCAAAAGTTTACGCCAAACCTACGCATATTAGTTTATACGGGCACCTACCGCGATAAAAACGTAGAGCAGTTCGTTAATTATGATGTGGTGCTTACCTCCTATGGTATTGTACGCTTAGATGCTGAACTGCTAAAATCATACTACTTCGACTACATCATACTGGATGAGTCGCAGGCTATTAAAAACCCCGACTCTAACACCTCTCGCTCTGTACGATCGCTTAAGTCGCGCCACCGCCTTATCTTGACAGGTACACCTGTAGAGAATAGCACGATGGACCTATGGTCGCAGATGTCTTTCATAAATCCTGGTTTGCTGGGCAATAAGCAGTTCTTCCGCAAAGAGTTCTTGAAGCCAATCGAGAAGTCAAAAGATGAGCAGAAAACACGCAGGCTACATGCGCTTATTAAGCCATTTATTTTGCGCAGGCATAAATCGCAGGTGGCACGGGAGCTACCCGAAAAAATAGAGCATACCACCTACTGCAATATGACAGAGGAGCAAGAGCATGCCTACGAAGAAACAAAGTCTTACTACCGCAACAAGATACTCAAGAGCCTGGAGGAAAACGGTAGCGCAGGCAATACACAGTTTATGCTTTTGCAGGGCCTAGTAAAGCTCCGCCAAATTGCCAACCACCCGCTGATGACCGATGCTGGTTACGAAGGAGAGTCTGGCAAACTGAAAGAGGTGCTGCGAATGACGAAGAACATTGTTGGGAAAGGACACAAAGTATTAGTGTTCAGTCAGTTTGTAAAGCATTTGGAGATTATACGTGCTGCTTTAAATGAGCGTGGCATTACCTATGCGTATCTGGATGGCAATACAAAAAACCGCCAGCAGCAGGTAGAGCGTTTTCAGGAGGATGAGCAGGTGCAGATTTTCCTGATCTCATTAAAAGCAGGTGGCGTAGGTCTCAATTTAACGGCTGCCGACTACGTGTTTATACTTGACCCATGGTGGAACCCAGCTGTAGAAGCTCAGGCTGTAGACCGTGCGCACCGTATTGGGCAGCAGAACACGGTGTTCACCTATAAGTTCATCACCAAAGACTCTGTAGAAGAAAAGATACTGGCCCTGCAAAGCCGCAAAATACAGCTGGTGACAGAGCTTATCAGCACCGACGAAACTATCATTAAGAGCCTTACAAAAGAAGATATCGACAACTTATTGAGTTAAGATTAGTTGTTTTCTTGATGATGAAATCTATTAGAAAGCCGTTGCAGAAATGCAGCGGCTTTTTTGTTGCAGCGGTATAACAATAGGTTTAGGAGTGTGTTAACATATAAATTCCTTTGGCTAGAGCTGAGCTTTCGGAAATACTTAATCGTATTATATTTAAAGGCTAAACCCATGCAGCTTCATCTCCAGACAAATGTGCAGCAAGATTATCTTAAAGTATTTCATGCTTTTGATGAGCAACTATTTCGGAAGTTGTCTCCGCCTTACCCCAAAACGAAGCTGCTGCGTTTTGATGGAAGTGAGCCAGGAGATGTGGTGGCACTGGAGCTGCAGACAGGCCTTTCCTGCCACCGCTGGACAAGTTTGATTACAGAACGAAATATAACAGCTACGGAAGCTTATTTTATAGATGAAGGCCAGGAAGTACCTTCTCCCCTGCGCCAATGGCGGCACAAGCACCTCATTACAAAGAATGGTAATGGTGCTACTATTCACGATATAATTAACTATAGCACTGGCAACAAAGTACTGGACCTGCTGCTTTACCCGCTGATGCTGTCTCAGTTTAGTATGCGGAAGCCAATTTACAGGAAAGTATTCGGCCTGAGGGATTCTAATTAATAACATTTGTTGCAAAACCTTTACCCCCTCACTCTAGTTTAGTGCAGGAGAAACATAAACAGGTTAAGTGTAAAATGGCAAAGGCAGCCGTTATAGGTTCAGGAATAGGAGGCATAGCAGCAGCTATTCGTTTGGCTGTGAAAGGTTATGATGTTACCGTTTTTGAGGCAAATGACACTTTTGGCGGTAAAATGCAGGAGTTTTGGCTGGGTAACTATAGGTTCGATGCTGGGCCATCGCTGTTCACGCTGCCACACCTTGTAGACGAGCTTTTTACGCTGGCAGGCCGCACCCCCTCCGATTATTTTACCTATACTAGATTAGACCCTGTTACGCATTACTTCTGGCCTGATGGCAGCCAAGTAAAAGCCTATGCTGATGCTACTGCGTTTGCACAAGAGGTAGAGCAACAGTTAGATGTGCCGAAACAAGACGTACAGCAGGTGCTGGCAAAGAGCAGTAGGCTTTACAACGGCACCGCAGATACTTTTCTGCACAAGTCGTTGCACAAGGCTGGTACCTATTTAAGTACCGATGTGCTGAAGGCGCTCAGTTGCCTTTCCGACCTTGGCCTTACCACCACCATGCACGAAGCCAACAGCGCACTATTTTCAGACACACGCTTTGTGCAGCTGCTCGACCGCTTTGCCACCTACAATGGCTCCGATCCTTACCAGGCACCTGGCACGCTCAACCTGATTCCGCACCTGGAGCACAACATTGGAGCATTTTACCCTGAGGGCGGTATTTATGCCATAGCTGCTAGTTTGGTAAAGCTGGCGGAGGAGCTAGGCGTGCAGTTCCGATATAACGAGAAGGTAGAGCAGATTACCACAGCTGGCAACAAAATAACAGGTGTCCGAACTATAAAAGAGACATATCAGGCAGATGTGGTGGTAAGCAATATGGATGTGGTGCCTACGTACCGCAGGCTACTACCTAATCAGTCTGCACCAGAAAAAACATTGCAGCAGCCGCGCTCTAGTTCAGCCTTAATTTATTACTGGGGCATTAAAAAAGAATTTCCTGAGCTGCACCTGCACAATATCTTCTTTAGCCAAGACTACAAAAATGAGTTTGAGCACATCTTTCAGCATAAAACTATTAGTCCCGATCCTACGGTTTACGTGAACATCACCTCTAAGTTATCGGCAGAGGATGCGCCAGCAGGGTGTGAGAATTGGTTTGTGATGGTAAATGTGCCGCACAATGAGGGGCAGGATTGGGAAAAGCTGAAAGCTGAGACACGACAAGCCGTACTGAATAAGCTGAGTAAGATGCTGCACACTGATATAGCCTCTTTAATTGAGCAAGAGCAGGTGCTGGACCCTCTTCTTATCGAGCAGCGCACCTCTTCTTATGCTGGCGCTTTGTATGGTAGTAGCTCTAACAATAGAATGGCAGCTTTCCTGCGGCATCCGAACTTTAGCTCGAAGCTGAAAGGCTTATACTTCTGTGGCGGAAGTGTGCATCCTGGTGGCGGTATTCCATTATGTTTGTTATCTGCTAAAATTGTAGGAGAACTTGTGCCACTCTCTACAAAAATAAGTCATTCCTAAAACCGAGCCTGCCACACAGAACTATAAGCTGTGGGTGGTGCTTTTATACTAGTTCTGTTTCATACAATAGGTTTTGAGGGCAAGCGTTAGGCAGTAATCTTGTTTATTAGCAGCCCTATTGCAGGTCCTTTTTCATGTTTTACCAATCTACAAGATACACAGACTGTCCCCGCTTGTGTACCTGATATAGTTTTTCTTTTATGAGCCTTTTTAGCTTTTTATGATTGCATAAACTTTTAATTTTAAGCCTTTTGTAGGTAAATGGTCATGAAAAGATATACTTTTACGTAGCTTTAGCGTAATTTGTAGGCTATATCAGGTAAAGGTACATAAGGCTGTTTCATACTAAATGACATATCTAGAAACCATATTAGGGGATCTTCTCCAACTATTTCACAAAGAGGGTATAGAGGCTCACTCTGAGGAAGACATTGTAAGCAGGTTGAATATGAGTGCCTCGACTTATAACGAGCTCTTCAAAGACAGGCTAGATATGGTAAAGCAGGTAGTGGAGCATGAGGTTAAGCTAAATGAGGAAGAACACCGTGTAAACTTGGCAAAAGCCAACAGCCCTGTAGAGGAGATTATGTATCTTCTGAAAGACGGAATTGAAAGGACGCAAAAAATTAACTTTAAATATTATATTGATCTGCAGCAGCACTACCCTGAAGCATGGCAGCTTAAACTCGATCATTTAGACAGCTATTCCTATCACCAGATTTCAGAAATAATAAATAGAGGTATTCTGCAAAACCAGTTCAGGAGGGACATCAACATACAGTTGGTTACTAAAATCATGTTGGAGCAGGTGCGGATGGTATTAAATCCAGCTGTGTTTTCTCCAAACCGTTATTCCCTACCAGAAGTGTTTCGGAGCACTTTTCTATATTACATTCGCGGCATTTGTACAGATAGCGGCGGCCGGTTGGCAGAAGAATACTTTTCAAAGAACGACTTATAAAAGCAAAGGCCTGATGAAGATAATCATCAGGCCTTTGCTTTTATATATGTTAAGAGTTAGTTAGCTAATAGAGACACGCACCTTCTTGGTATACTCTCGCAAAGCGGTCTTAAAGTCGGTACCATTGTCTTCCATGTGGTTCAGAATCCAAACGGCAGCTAATACGTGTGTTAGCTGCTCTCCTTCGTCATCACCTTCCACCTCAATAGCTACTGGTTGCTCATCTACAATGGCAGCCTCAGCTGCCATAAGGGTTTCTAGAGAATGAGCTTCTACTAGTTTTTTTATAGCTGGTATCTTCATTATAGTTTACGCATCAAGTTTGTGGATCAAATCTCTTACAGCTTCTTCTTTGCTCGCTGCAACGGTATCTACTAACTGGCCTCCTTTGAACACAGCAAAGAAAGGCAGGTTAGTTACGCCAGCCAACTTACGTGCCTCAGGACTGTTCTCTGCGTTTACGTCTACGAAGGCTACATCTGTAAATTGCTCGTCGTCAGACAGGCGCTTGAACTTTGGCGAAAAAAGGCGGCAGTTTCCACACCAGTCAGCGTAGTATTTCACTACCACTTTCTGGTTAGCGCCTAATATATTCGAAAAATCGGTATCTGTTGCTTTAATAACAGGCATAGTATCTGTTTTTAAGTTTTAACATCTAATAAAGTATACTTTATTCATACTAGCTACAAAGGTAAAAGTTTCATACCTAAATATGTAGCTTTCTTCATGTTTTATGAATTGAAGCTATTGTTACAGCTTTCTTTTTAGTTGTTTGTGTTTCTATTTCTTTTTTCTTTTGTGCTTGCTGAGCATTCTTAACCAGCTACTGCCTGAATAGTTATTGTAGAATCACCTGTAATTGGGTTGCCTACAGTATATAGATTTGGACTACGCGCTTTGCTTTTGCCTCCCTTAGTCTGCTTTACTTCGTGGCCTAGAGCTACACATGCTGCCGCAATTTTATAAAAGCGAAGATATTAAGGCATTTGAACATCTTTTTAGCCAAATTTGTATTAAAGAAACTAAGCTCCAATTTAGTATCTTCGCACTTTAAAACCATAGCGGAACAATGTTAGATAAATTAGAAGCCATTAATGAGCGTTTTGAAGAGGTAAGCCAGTTGCTTATCCAGCCTGACGTGGCCAGCGACATGAAGAAGTATAAGTCGCTGAATAAAGAGTACAAAGATCTTAACAAGATTGTTGTAGAATATAAAAAATATCTGAACATACTGAGCAACATCGAAAACGCGAAGCAGGTTATCGCTACCGAAAAAGATGAAGATTTTCGTGAGATGGCCAAGGAAGAACTGGATGGGTTGCTTCCGCAGCGTGAGGAGATGGAAGAGCTACTGAAAGAGCTCCTAATCCCGAAAGACCCGAATGATAGCAAAGACATCATTATGGAAATTCGTGCAGGTGCAGGTGGCGATGAGGCTTCTATTTTTGCAGGTGACTTATACCGTATGTACAGCCGTTTTGCTGAGCGCATGGGCTGGCGCATGGAATTGATTGACGCGACAGAGGGTACTTCTGGTGGCTATAAAGAAATTATTGTGAACATGTCTGGCGAAGATGTGTATGGTAAACTTAAGTTTGAGTCAGGTGTGCACCGTGTGCAACGTGTACCAGCCACTGAAACGCAAGGTCGTATCCATACTTCGGTTGCCTCGGTGGTAGTGCTGCCAGAGGTGGAGGAACTGGATGTAGAGCTGGATATGAATGATATACGCAAAGACTTATTTATGTCATCTGGTCCTGGTGGTCAGTCAGTAAACACTACATATTCTGCTGTTCGTTTAACGCACATTCCTACAGGTATTGTGGCGCAGTGCCAGGACCAGAAGTCGCAGCTGAAGAACTTCGACAAAGCCTTGGCAGTATTACGTTCTCGTATTTACGAGATAGAGCTGGCTAAGAAGAATGAGGCTGAAGGTGCGCAACGTAAAACAATGGTAGGTAGCGGCGACCGTTCTGATAAAATCCGCACGTACAACTATCCGCAAGGCCGTGTTACAGACCACCGCATCGGGTATACTGTTTATAACCTTCCAAACGTGATGGATGGTGGTATAGAAGATTTTGTAGAGCAACTGAGAATCGCCGAAAACGCTGAGCGCTTGAAAGAAGGTGCTGCGGCAGAATAGGTATAGTCAAAAGAGATAGATAATGTAGGAGTGCAGTGAGGCTGTAAAAGCTGAAGCTGCACTCCTATTTTTTTGTTACACAATTGCCAGAATGTCCTTACATTCGGCTATTGATATATTACCTATCTAAAATGAAAAGCTTTACCCGTGTCGCCCTTATCACCAGCTTGTTTCTGTTTTCAGCTTCTCTTAGCGCCTTCTCTCAGGACTATATGGATGCTATTGCCGAAAACTCTTGTGCTTGCATAGATAACCTTGTGGCCAACAATGAAACAAAAAATCTTGAAATAAGATTAGGACTATGTATGCTGCAAAGCCTTATGAAAAGCAGATAAAGAGAGATTACAACATTGAGCTGAGTCGTATTGATGAGCAAGGCGAAGAACTTGGCAAAGTAATGGGAGTGCGTATTGCTACGCAGTGCCCGAATGCCTTTATTGCCCTTACAACTATGCTGGAGGAGGATAAGAAAGCTATAAGTGTAGAGAGTTCTTTTGTAGGAGAGATTGTAAGCGTAACTGATCAGCAGTTTGTTGTTTTTACCTTGAAAGATGCGACAGGTAAAACAAATAACTTCTTCTGGTTAAACTTTTTCCTGTCTGATGTTAATCTGGCAGATGGCTATAAAAAACTGCTGAAAAAGAAAGTAAGGCTAAACTATACAGAGCAAGAATACTTCGATCCTAGAATAAAAGAGTATAAGAAGTATAACGTTATTACGTCGCTAAATGCAGCTAATTAACACCAAAGAAACTCTAACCGTTTAGGAATAGTTATTATCGAGCACTAATAGTAGGCCAACCAAAAATCATCAAGTATACGCTTTTTCTAAATCGCTTAATATTAATTTGAAGTACCTGCTTCTCATATTGCCCCTGCTCCTGCTGTTATCTTTGCTTGGCTGCGAACCTAACGATGAGGTGCTCACCACTGACGCCAGTGCGGTGCTGGAGTTCTCTACAGATACCGTGCTGTTTGATACCGTGTTTGTGCAGCAAGGCAGCGTCACGAAGCGGCTGAAGGTATATAACTCAAATAGAAAAGCCGTTAAGATCAACAGCATTTCATTGGCTGGTGCCGCTAGTTCACCTTATCAACTAACAGTTAATGGGGTTGAGGGACCAGTAGTAAGCAATCTGGAGCTGAGGGGGCAGGATAGCCTGTACATATTGGTAAAGGTGCAGATTAATCCTTCAGATGAGGACCTTCCTTTTCTTGTAGCTGATTCTATTATTTTTAACACAAATGGGCAGCAGCAGGATGTAAAACTTGTGGCCTACGGTCAGAATGCTGTGTTTTACCGCAAAAGCTCTCTCGGCACCACCACCTGGACAAATGATAAGCCCTACGTTTTACTCGATACCGTGCAGGTGCAGCCAGGTGCTACGCTTACCATACAGAAAGGAGCACGTATATACGCAGCTAATAAAGCGGTTTTACTTGTAAACGGTAACATAACGGTAGAAGGCACGCCAGACGAGCGGGTATCTTTTAGTGGCTATCGGCATGAGCCCGAATATGCTACGGCTCCTGGGCAATGGCATGGAATAAGGCTGCTAGGGCAAAATGGAAACAACAGCATCAAGTATACCGATATCAGCAATGCCAGAACCGCCTTATACATAAACAACACAGGCCAAAGCCGTAATTTAGTGGAAGGGTGCTTTATAAAGTATGCCTTTGATGGCGGTATTATGGCTTCTGATGCAGATGTAAGGTTGGTGAACACGCTTATATACAACTGTGGCGGGTATAGCTTTGGGGGACGGGGCGGCGGTAACTATGAGGTGCTTTACTCTACCATTGTTAACTATAATAACAGAGCACTACGTTCTTCTGCGGCCTTTGTAGTTACTGGTTACCTGCAATCTGAAGGAGCAGAGGGCAAGCCAACCAACCTAAGGCTCCTCAACTCGATTGTCTACAGCGAGAGCGTACGGGATGAGATAATGATAGAGATAGGTGAAGGCCTAGTGGAGGTGGAGAATAACTTATTGCGCACCGAGCGTTACAAGGACCGCTTTAGCGCCAACGGGAATGTTTTGAATACTTCTCCTATGTTTAAAGCGCCAGGCAAGCTGGACTTTAGCTTAGACACCCTTTCCCCTGCCAGCAATGCCGCCAAGCCTTTACCAACAGTTACCATAGATTTTAAGGGCAAAACCAGAAGCACTACCAAACCTGATATGGGTGCCTTTGAAAGAACGATAGACTGATTTCGTTATCCGTTCCCCGTCAATTGTTGTTCGCTTTCTTGATTTCGATAAAGCGATAAGGGTAAAATTGCAAAGGTTAGGTCCATGCATACTGTGTAAGCAGGTAAAGCTGATTAAAGGTTAGAACAGCTGCTTAAGTAGAGCAACTTTTAACTCTTACTTTTAAACTTTTAACTTCCTACCCGTAAACTTCACTTAAAACCATTTTTCCCAATAGCCTATACTATGAAGTGGTATCAGAAAGAGATACGATTGCCAGCCGTTAAGCGAGGCTTCCATTTAATAACAGATTTGCTGGAGGCGCAGTTGCCTGAACTGGAGGATATAGAAGTAGGACTGGCACATGTATTCATCAAGCATACATCGGCTAGTTTAACTATAAATGAGGATGCAGACCCTACGGTGCGCCAGGACTTTGAAAGCCATTTTAACCATATGGTGCCCGAAAATCAATCTTATTATCGCCACACACTGGAGGGCTCTGATGATATGCCTGCTCACCTTAAAGCTGCTATTTTAGGAAACTCCGTTACCATGCCTATTACAAACGGAAGGTTTAACTTAGGCACCTGGCAAGGTGTTTACCTGTGTGAGCACCGCGATTATGCCTCGAAGCGTACAGTTGTCGTGACGCTACAGGGGCAGTAAGCTCGTTGTTTGTGCAGCGCGCATTGAGTTGTATTATAAGAGAACCAGGCCTCTGTTTAGCTCCAGGTATGTAGGTAGCAACGATGACTTGAGGCAGCTTTGAAAGCCTATTTGGTGATCATTATTTTTCTGATTGTTGTGGCATCTGTGCTCTTTAGGCGTAGGATATACATGCCAGGAGGTAAGCTTCTGACATCCAGCTTCAGTACACGGTCTTTCACCTGCTCGCTAAGTACGGTTTGCCCTAGGCTGTTTACTAGCTCCACTTGCCGTACATATATTCTGGCTGGCTGCTCAATGGTAAGCACATCATGTGCAGGGTTCGGATAGATCATCAACTCATTCACGGTTACATGCACCAGTTGCTCTTTTACTTCTGTGCTGGTTTGGTAGCTGTTAGAGATAGTTAGTTTTACACGATACTTACCTGGAGTAGTATATACCACGCTTGGGTTCTGAGCCGTAGAGGTAGCTGGAGAAGCTCCTTCAAATTCCCAAAGCCAGGAGTTGGCTCTTACACCATCAGACTCATCTGTGAAATTAACGGTGTTGCCTGCTATGGCAAGTGTATCTTGCGCGTTGGTTAGCTTAAAGTTAGCTCTGATAATGCCATCGCACACAATAGAGTTAAGTATAGAAGCACGTTTTGTTTCCAGCACTGCCTGCATATAAGCTGCCTGGCCTTTCGTGAAAAGATTCATGCAGGCATCGTCGGTGTAGTCCATGTAGTTCTGGTACATATCACCGTAGGGGCTATCGTCGCAGGATACTGTTATACTGCTTGGGCATTGGTAGTTTTCTCCCAACTGATTAGGTGTGTCGTCTATGCCATCGGAGTCTGAACAAGTGTTACCGTTGCCCCAGATATGGTTCAAGCCTAGCCAATGGCCTACTTCATGCGTGGCAGTGCGTCCCAGGTTGTATTGAGAAGCAAAAGGGTTGGCAGGATAGGCTCCTACAGCAGAGTAAAGCAACACAACACCATCGTAAGCTGCGGATGCTCCAGGTGGAGTTGCATATCCGAGTATACGGTTCGATATACTGCATATCCAGATGTTTAAATACTGTTCCGGGTCCCAGCCATCTACTCCTCCAGACTGGCTAAACTTAACATTGTCACTACCGATGCTAAAGGACGTTCTGGTGGTTTTGGTGCGGGTAATGCCTTTGGTTGGGTTGCCTTCTGGGTCAACGCTGGCAAGGCAGAACTCTATTCCTGCATCAGCAGAAAACTCTTTAAAATAAGCAGGAGTGTTAGTGGTATCAGCATTCTTGCGCCGAAAATCGCTGTTTAGTATCTGTAACTGCGAGTAAATCTGTTCATCAGATATGTTCTCCTCTTCTGTACTATAAACGACATGAAAAACAACGGGCACAAAAACAGTAGACTGCTGCAGGTACTGGCCCTGTGGCTTTTGCTGTAGCGCCTGCTGAACGTCTTGCTCTACCTTTTGCTGACGTAACTCAAATGTGGCATCCTTTTCCTTTAGCGTTTCTACATAGGTACTGTAGCCACACGACCGTTGCTGTGCGTTGGTTGTTCCTTGTCCAAAACAAGGTAGGCAACAGGTAAGCAGAAAAAATAAAAAATAGAAACGCATACTACTATGGCTTAGCCCACCATGGAAACTTACAAGCAGGGCTTTTGTGCGCAAGATACAGATAAATAGCATCTTACCACAAAATATAGCAGTAGCTTAGCTAAGAATTTTTACAGTTTTGCAGAGACGCTATAATGAAGAGAGTCGTTGAGAATAAGCTTCTGTACGCCCTCAATAGAATAACTTTGCAGGGTGGTGTTAGCGTCGGTGGTGAGGCTTAGTGTTCTTTTGGTATAAAACAGAGGATTCTGGTCCTGTAGCACAGCTTCCAGGTGCTGTATCTGGTTGTCTGGGCGGAGGATCAGGTGCAGATAAGCAACGGGTGCCTCCGCTCCTTCCACTCTATTGTACTTTACAGAAGTGTTTCCGTTGGAAAGCTGTGTTTTCTGCTCTGTATAAAACTCCTGCACAGCGGGTCTGTTCACATCCACCTCCTGGAAAACAGCTAGTTCTTCTTCCCAGTTTACGCTATCTGTTTTAATGGTTTCAGCAGGTTGACCTTCTGTTTGTACTGTTTTAAGTACTGTTGGGCTCTGGGCCTCTAAGTGCTGAACCTGCTGGGCAATAAACCCATTGATATCGTAAGCCAACGCCGCCTCACCAGTGGCGGGCGGCGTCGGTCTCTCACAGGCTGCTATAGCCAGCAAGAAAAATGCATACAATATATTTTTATACTTTAGCAACAGTATTATGCTTTGTTTAGCAATGAAGTACCTGTCATTTCTGCTGGCAGGCTAATGCCCATCAGGTCAAGCACAGTAGGTGCAATATCGCCTAGTTTACCGTCTTTCAATGTTCCTTTATAGTCGTTGCTTACCAGTACGCAAGGCACCAGGTTAGTAGTGTGTGCTGTGTTTGGCGTTCCGTCTGGGTTAACCATCATGTCAGCGTTACCGTGGTCTGCAATTACTATAGTATAGTAGTCGCTTTCAAGGGCAGCTGTAATTACATCTTTTGCACACTCATCTACTACCTCACAAGCTTTAACAGCAGCCTCAAACACACCTGTGTGGCCTACCATGTCTGGGTTGGCAAAGTTCAGGCAAATGTAGTCGGCGGTTTTGTTTTTCAGCTCTGGTACAATGGCGTTTCTGATATCGTAAGCGCTCATTTCTGGCTGAAGGTCGTAAGTGGCCACTTTCGGCGATGGGCAAAGCAGGCGCTTCTCACCTTCAAACTGCTGCTCGCGGCCGCCAGAGAAGAAGAACGTTACGTGTGGGTACTTTTCTGTTTCGGCAATACGGATTTGCTTTTTACCAGCGTTAGCTAGCACCTCGCCAAGCGTATTGTTCAGGTTATCTTTTTCAAAAATGGCCTTTACTTTTAGGAAAGACTCATCGTAGTTGGTCATGGTAATATAGTGCAGGTCTAGCTTGTGCATATCCTGCTCAGGGAAATCGCGCTGGGTTAGTGCCTGCGTAATTTCACGGCCACGGTCTGTACGGAAGTTAAAGCAAATAACTACATCGCCGTCTTTTATAGTAGCAATAGGCTCCTGCTGGTCGTTTACCTTTACAATCGGCTGGATAAATTCGTCGGTTACATTCTCGTTATAAGAGTTCAGCATCGACTTAATAATGTTCTGCGAAGGAGTGCCTTTGCCGTGAACCATTACATCGTAAGCCAGTTTTACACGCTCCCAACGGTTGTCGCGGTCCATGGCATAGTAGCGGCCTATAACAGTGGCAATGGTACCTGTAGTATTCTCCAGGTGCTGCTCCAGTTCGTTTATGTATTTCACTCCTCCCTTAGGGTCAGTGTCGCGACCATCGGTAAAGGCATGTATGTAAACCTGAGACAAGCCCTGATCTGCGGCTTCCGAGCAAAGTGCCTTTAAGTGATCTATATGAGAGTGAACACCCCCATCAGACAGCAAGCCGATGAAGTGAACAGGCTTATTGTTTTCTTTGGCAATAGAAAAAGCCTCTGCCAGGGCTGGCATGGAGCCTAGTTTATGTTCAGAAATGGCTTTGTTTACACGTACCAGATCCTGGTATACTACACGGCCTGCGCCAATGTTCATGTGTCCTACTTCAGAGTTACCCATTTGCCCTACAGGCAAACCTACTGCCTCGCCAGAAGCCTCCAGCTTAGAAACAGGGTAATTTTGAAGAATAGAGTCAATAAACGGTGTATTGGCTGCTTGTATGGCAGACACCTCTGGATTAGTGGCGATGCCCCATCCATCCAGAATAACTAAGAGAACCTTTTTATCCATGATGCAAATATAAGTATAAACTTTTAAAGCAAGTCTTTGGGTATGGCTTAATGCTATGCAAGTAGGTTTTTGTTTTGTACGCTAAATAAAGCATGATAAAGGTGCCTACAAAGGAAAATTCTGCGCAAATATTAAAAGAATACTATTAACTTTATATCTGAAAAAGGAAAAGCTATTGGCACAGTTTTAGCTTAAAGGAGGGCGAGACTTAAGTATTTTTTATGAAAGAAATCAAACACATTGCTGCTGTATTTTCTTTGCTAATAGTGTTTGTGTGGTTGTGCGGAGGGCAGG
Source organism: Pontibacter harenae (assembly GCF_020907245.1). Classification (GTDB taxonomy): domain Bacteria; phylum Bacteroidota; class Bacteroidia; order Cytophagales; family Hymenobacteraceae; genus Pontibacter; species Pontibacter harenae. Next base: position 267,230 of record NZ_JAJJWH010000001.1, read on the forward strand.
CAATTGCGCAGAATTCATTTTCTGATAATGTAACAGATCAGGTGAAAACAGCAATGCGGACAGGTTCTTCGAAAGAACTGGCAAGGCATTTCGACAATAAGGTAAGAATATCTTTTGTAGACGAAAAACCAACAGACTATAGCAACACACAGGCAGAGTTTGTGATGAAGAACTTCTTCAGCAAGCATCCCGCAACTGATTTTTCCTATGGTTTCGACGGAGACTCCAATACCAAAAGCAAATCTTATGTAATAGGAACCTATACACATGAGGATGGCACCTTTACCGTTCTTATCCGTTTAAAAGAGTCGAGCGGCCGCTATTTGGTGCATTCCATTGAATTTATAAAGTAGTAAGCGATAAATAAATAGATTTTAATGAGGCTCGGGTTAAGTTCCGAGCCTTTTTTTATTTTTGTACTGTGAAACCGACATACCTGAACGAACAAAGTATAAGCGAGTTTATTTCTCGTGCCCTTGCCGAAGATATCGGTGACGGAGACCATTCTTCACTTGCCTCTATTCCTGCGGATGCCCAAAACAAGGCACGCCTGTTGGTTAAAGACGAAGGTATACTGGCTGGTGTAGAAATGGCTGACTATATTTTTAATGCTGTAGACCCAGCACTAAAGCTAGAGATACTACTGCAGGATGGCACTGAGGTGAAACACGGCGAAATAGCTTTTACTGTATCAGGAAAGGCGCAGTCTATACTTACGGCCGAGCGTTTGGTGCTGAACTGTATGCAGCGCATGAGTGGTATTGCCACTTATACCCGCAGCCTCGCCAAACTGTTAGAAGGCACTAACGCAAAGCTGCTCGATACCCGCAAAACAACTCCAAACTTCCGCATAATGGAGAAATGGGCTGTCGTGATTGGCGGCGGTCAGAACCACCGCTACGGCCTGTTCGATATGATTATGTTGAAAGACAACCATGTGGACTATGCTGGCGGCATACGCGCGGCTATTACAGCTACACAGCGTTACCTGGAAGAGAAAGGTAAAGACCTGAGAATAGAAGTAGAAACGCGTTCGCTTGATGAGGTGCGTGAGGCGCTGGAAGTTGGCGGTATCCATCGTATCATGCTCGATAATATGGCTCCTAAGCTGATGCGTGAGGCTGTGGAGCTTATTGGAGGCCGTTACGAAACCGAGGCTTCGGGAGGTATAACAGAGGCTACGATTCGTGAGGTAGCCGAAAGCGGTGTAGATTATATTTCGGTGGGTGCCCTCACCCACTCTAACAGAAGCCTGGACCTGAGCCTGAAAGCGTATTAGCACCAGGCATTATCTAACACTGATTATGGTAAGGGTATAAATGTGCTAGAGTAGGCAGAACAGCCTATAGTGTTTTGCATCCCATAGCCATAGTTTGTGGTGGTCTGATTACAAATGGTGCAAAAATGTGTCTGTTACAGGACACTATTAGCAGATAGCTAATTGCTTAAACCCAAATATTAACTACTTTTGTGCTCGAAATTGTAGGGAGGCAGTGCCTTCAGGTTACTTTATGTACCTCTGGTGTCAGTTCTGCAACCAGAGGCTGGTAGTGGTGAACGAGCAGAGCAGTGAGTTTCGATAGTTTAATTAGTTATGCATCAACCAAATCAAAGAGGGCAAAGGATGGGACAAGGCGCTAATCCGCTGGCCATCCGAACAAAAAAATATCAGCTTGACAAGCAAATGTATACTACCATGGCCCTGAAGCAAGTTTGGAGCCGCGATTGGTGGTACGCTCTTATTCCGTTGGTGCTACTGTTGCTGCCAGCTGTATTTAGCTTCTCGTGGTGGTGGGTGGTAGCGGCTGTTGTCGTTACGCTTCTTTTTGTGCTGGTGCGTTCGGCCCAGGTGATGGGAGTAACGCAGGTAGAGCAAGGCAACCCTTTGTTTGAGCGCCTTTACTACGAGATAGACCAGCGTCAGATCTTGATGAAGCGCAACGAGCGTGAGGGTATGAACCTGACTTGGGACATGATTCAGAAAGCAGGCCATTCAGAGGATGCTTTCATGCTGTGGCTACAGCAGCCAAGTGCTGAGCAGTTGCCAAGTGGCTGGAAAGGCTGGGTAGCTAAAAACTTCCAGGTGCCTGTGTTCGTGCATTTGCCGCACCGTATATTTAACAGCCCGAACGATATTAAGCTGTTGGATAGCATATTGCGCCGTAAAAGTCTGTTGGCGTAGTTGCCTTAGAACCTAAGGTGAGGTTATAGTCGTAAACAATTATTATAGAAGCTTTATCAGAAGAGAAGAGGCGCTATAGTATAAAGTATAAACCAAACAATGATGAACAAGAACGTAATAGTAGCTTTTGCCGCCGTATGTGGTTTGTTTATGGCCTCTTGCGGTACTCCGTCAGATTACAGACCAGAAACGAAAGTGTCTGTAGACTATGTTGAGCCAGGCACAAGGAATACACATAATATCGGCAAGGTAAACGATATACATGGCGAGTCTCAGAAAGAAGAGTACATGCCAGGCCACATGAGAGGTGGAAACAGCATACAACCAAGCGACAGTGTTTCAGAAGAAGTGGAATCTAACACTTCTGATATGGGTACACTACAGCACTAAAATTTATAAGATTTTATTAGCCTGCCGCTGCTGTTATAGCAACGGCAGGCTTTTTTTTTGCTCTTTCCTTTCGTATACCGTAAGCTTATTGGTGCTGCAAGGAAGGCAGCTTTTCAGAAATTAACTCTATATTTGCAACTCTATTGCTTTTAGCATTATGTCGCAGCAGGAAGAATGGTTTAGCGCTTGGTTTAATTCCCCGTACTATCACATCCTTTACAAAAACCGTAATGCACAAGAGGCACAATTGTTTATAGATAATCTGTTAGCCTACATTCAACCTGATCCCTCTTACAAAGTACTGGATTTGGCGTGCGGAAGAGGGCGGCATTCTGTTTACCTGAACCAAAAAGGATGCGACGTGACAGGTCTCGACCTTTCGGCGAGCAGTATAAAGCATGCAAAGCAGTTTGAGAAAGATCGCCTTCATTTTGAAGTGCATGACATGCGTGCCGTGTACAAGCCTGAATACTTCGACCTAGTGGTAAACTTATATACGAGCTTCGGCTATTTCGAAAGTGAGGTAGAAAACATAGTTGCACTAAGCTCTACAGCTAAAGCCGTTAAACCTGGTGGCAAGCTAGTAATTGATTTTATGAACACATCTAAAACGATTGCGAAACTGGTGCCGCACGAAGAAAAAGAGATAAACGGTATAACCTTTCGCATTAACAGGAAGTTGGAGGCTGGCTTTATAGTTAAAGATATCCTTTTTTCTGATAAAGGAAAGAACTATGAATTTGAGGAGCGCGTAAGAGTGCTGCGAGAAAAAAATTTTAGGCGCTATTTCAGAATGGCGCAGTTGGAGTTAGTAGATATGTTTGGCGACTATAACCTTAAACCTTACCACGCGGAAAATAGCGACCGCATGATTTTTATTTTAACACGACCTTAGCCTTTATGATAGTTGCCATACTTGTGCTGTTTTTTACAGTTGTGCTTTCAGGCTTTCTGGTAAAGGCGTTTCCGCCCAGCAACAGTAAATGGCTGAAGCTTGCGTTATCGTTTAGCGGTGCCTACCTGTTCTCCATCACCATTATCCACTTGTTGCCCGACATGCTGTTAGAGGCTAATAACCCTTATTTGGTTGGCTATTGGGTATTGGCTGGTTTCTTTCTGCAGCTAATATTAGAGCTTTTTTCGCAGGGCGTAGAGCATGGGCACATGCATAAACACCAGCACAACGAGGCAACAGGTATCCCCTTTCTTTTGCTATGCTCTTTGTTTGTGCACTCTTTTCTGGAAGGAAGTATTCTGGTTGATGTAAGATCATCGGCGCATGGCCACTCACATGCAGGAGGCGGTTTTAGCCTGGTGCTGTTAGGAGTAGCGCTGCACCACGTGCCTGCTGCTTTTGCGCTTATGTCGGTGCTGCTTTCGCGGTGGCATAACTTTAAGAAGGCTTTTCTGTGGCTCTTAATTTTTGCGGTAGGCTCTCCGTTAGGTATTATTGTTGGTAACACTCTGCTTGCACAAGAACCCGCAAGCAGCCCTCTCTACATAGCCTTAACAGGTTTGGTGGCTGGTAACTTCCTGCATATTTCCACTACCATTCTTTTTGAGAGCAGTCCAGATCATCATTTTAACCGAAATAAGTTAGTAGCAACTATACTTGGCTTGGCTTTGGCCATCATGAGCGATTTTATATAGGACAGCATGGTTCAGCAGCGGCTTAGTGTGGAGGGAAAATCACAACTGATGGTTATGCTTGGCTTAGTGGGAGTAGCTACTTCTTTTTAAAAAAGGAAAATATACCAATCCCTCTCCACTACACTTTTCTGAAATACTTTTGAGATAAGTGGGTGCAAGCACAGCTATGGAACCTCTTGCTGGTAAGGCCTGCACAGGCCGTAAGATATGTAGACTAAATGATTGTGGAAAGTAGGGTTGCCACAAGCGCTTTTAGAGCAACTACCAGAGCACTGGCATGATCAAAGCTTTCTGCAGAATCCTCTTCCTCAGAAAAGGCGCTTTTTAGAAAAGACATAGGGCTTTCCAGTACATCAGCATCCAGAATCGATTTTTGGCTTGGTTTAGTGGTTGTTGCAGTCGATTTTGCTTTTGGCTCATTTGTACTAGCTTCTCCTGCCAAAGTAACCTGTTGCTGAGGCTGGTTTGAAGGACTAAGAGAAACAGAAGTAGCTGCCATGCAAGTGGCTATCGCAACCAGCATTATAACTACTAAAGAGGAAAGAGTCCAATATATTTCTCTTGATTTCATGAGACAAAATTATAAAGTATAGTTATAATAATCAATGTAAACTTTGGATATTATATAAAATGCAACTTTTACTATACTTAACGTAACCAATTGAAGAACAGGTGTGTCTTAAATGTTAAATATTCCTTAAATTTTGTCGCTGCTAATCGGCTGCACGCACAACTTTTATTTTAACAGGTACAACGCCTGCTTTAATATAGTTCAACCTCTTGGCTGCAGCTTCAGACAAGTCTATAATACGGCCGCTGATAAACGGGCCTCTGTCTGTGATTTTCACCCGTACTGTTTTGCCTGATTGCAAGTTAGTAACTTTCACCTTTGTGCCGAAGGGCAGCGTTTTGTGTGCTGCAGTTAGTTTTCGGCGGCGGTAAGGTTCTCCGTTAGCCATTTTACGCCCCTGAAACTTTCGGCTGTAGTAAGAAGCTTTGCCTTGTTCGGTGTAGCCGCGTTGGCCATGCTGCGGTGGCGTGCTGGCGCAGGAAGAAAATCCTGTGGTTAGAGCGGCTGCAACAGCTACAGAGGCTACCCAACGCTTAATAATTGAAAAATTCGGAACAGTAAAGGGTAAGGAAAGCAACATAAAGAATGGTAATAGTTAATGTTTATACGCCGCCGCTAAGAACACATTGCCTATTCAGAAGCATGTCGAGCTAGAGTGTCTAGAACTGAAGAGCGCTAATCGCCATCAAGGCACACGTTAAACGGTACAGACTACAATATAATGAAATAGCCGAAACTGTAAGGCAGTTTCGGCTAAAGTCAAAAGCTTTTATGTGATATGTCCTGTTAGCGTTTTAGCTCATAGTTGTAAACTTCCATGGCCTGAGTCAGTTTGTCTTTCTGGAAAAGCTTGATTACAAACGGAAGGGCTATTAGACCAGCGCCTGCGTACACGGCTGGATTTATTTGGGCACTGCTGTTACCATAGACATCTGTAGTAACATTAGAGCTTAAAACGCCTATAGCCGTAACACCCACACCCACTGCAGACACAATGGTAGAGATTACACGCTCGCGCTTATGCCGCTGTAGCAAAGCCATGCTAGAGGCATTGTCCGCAAGGGACTCTTTCAGGTTTTCGTAGTTTAAAGGGATCAGTGGGCCATTGTCTTTCGAGAAGAAGTATACGCGCCTGCGTGATGGTACAGCACCATAGCCGTATCCATATCCTCCGAAGCCATACGGCGAGTAGTTTGGCCTGTAATCATAAGTGCTGGTGTAGAACTTAGAGATACGCGGCCCTTCCGATACGCGCTTTGCAAAGCTGTCGAGGCCACTGCCGTAGCTAACACGGGCAAAATAACCCTCGTCGCTCTGGTACAGGTTTACAGACTGTATGCTATAACGGAGCGTGTCATCTACTAAGAAGTAGTCCTGCTTAAAGATCGGAGACTTATACTTTAACTTATTGGTGTATATGGTCTGTCCGTTGTTAAGATGAATAAAATATCTAGCAGGTTGCGCCTGTTCTGTTTGTGCTTGCGCCCCCATGCACAGCGACAACAGCAGTAGTATAGATGAAAGTAACTTTTTCATGAGTGCAATATTAGATTAATTAGTCAGATTATAATTGGTTTTGTGTACGTGTTAAAGTTAGAGGAAGAAATAGTTTTTGTGTGATTTCGCGATCAGTAACTGTCTTTGTGCCAGGTGAAACTCTGTAAAAACGTTCTGATGAAATCAACAGCCACACAGTTTATTCAAAAATAAAAAAAAGCATAGGCAGCATAACAAGTAACGCTAAGTACACCCAGCCCATAAGTTGCTTACGGTGTTTGCTAGGCACGTAATTACTTACCAACACAACAGCGGTGAGCACAGAAAGCAGGTAAAGCAAGATAAAAAGCGCCGCTTTTACCCAGTTGGGTACAATAGTGTTTTCTGGCTGAAACTGATTGTCCATACCCATATCCGATAGTAGCCACTTTAGTCCAGCAAAAACTACGATTTCAAAGATTAGAAAGAGAAGCAAACCGTAAAAGCGGCTTGAGCTGCTGCTGTTCATGCGCTAAATACTTTTAAAAAAATGGTAGCTTTTGATATGGAACCCTTCCCTAAAGTAAAACTTATGAGCGGCACTATTTGTAACGTATGCATCTAGCATTATAGTATCGCAAGCTAAGTTTTTCGCCTCTTGTAGCATCCAGTCAGACAACAATTTGCCTACACCTTTAGATCTGTAAGCTTCATCTACTATAAAGTTATCTACTTCTAAATACTTACCGCTGTAAAGCTTTGCGTTTACCCAAAAACCAGAGAGACCTACACAGGTGCTGCTATCAAAAGCTCCAACCATACGGTAGCCGTTATCCAGCATAGTTATGAGCAGCTCCTCGTATCGCTCCCGCGTCATGGCAGGGTTGAGCTGCTTTATAAGCCCGTGTTGGTTAAGCATGTTTTGCAGGCCAGTTATTTCGCTGGCAGTAAGGTTGCTAGGGTTTGTAGCTGATGGCACAGTTTTAGTACGAGTTATCTTTATTAGAAGCACATATATGTATAGTTGCCAAATGTATAAATTTTAGAAGAAAGTAGTTGAACAACTTTAAGAAATGAAACATTAGGGGGCCACTGTACCGTTAAATTAATAGAAAGGTGTTGGAATATGAGGTTATTGAAGAATATTAAATTAGATAATTATAATTTCTATAATAAGGAGACGCGAAAAATCTTTAGTATTGGTTACGAAGATTTAACAACGTTGATCTATTATCAGGATGCAAAAAACAAGTATACGTTGGTCGTAGCGAAGAAAGACGATCCTCCGCTTATACTTGAGAAGAAGATTACGCGTGCTGAAGCGTTTAGATTAATGAATACCCGCCCATAACGACGGGTATTTTTTTTGCGTCATGCCGCACTTCCCCTTTTGTGTTGGAACAATAAGTAAGACTTTGTCATCCAATTCCTTTTCTCCATTTCTGTTTGTGTAGCCTTGGCTCCTTTCGATTGCGGCCTTAGCGGCAATTGTCTTTCTTTTTGTCCTGCTACAAACTATATACTATCAAAAAGGAAAAACAGTAGTCCTAAGCTTCAGAGCAAAACTTGCGTATAAGTGTTTATGAAAAAATGGAACAAGTATTATAAAATAGCCGCCGTTGGAGCTGTCGTAACATTCTTGCTTCAGATCATACTTGCCTTTGCAGTAGACCCTTACTTTGCTTCTATCCTTAGCTCTCTGTTTCCTGTCTGGATTATCTTGTTTGTGGTAGGTTGGCGAAAGGAGCACCCAAGGCGATAGTAGTTTTAAAGTAGAAATGTACTTCAGCGTTGTACTTCTACCCTCTCAGAACCTGAAATGCCGCTTTTTATAATGTGGTAGAATTGCCAGCCCAGATTAAGCAGTCTAAAAATAGCTACTGCTGACGTTATTGTTCATACGGTAAGGCTTAAGTAGAGCCGATGTGTAAAACCATACTTACATTAGGTTGTATTTAAGTAAGTTTTAGTGGCTTTTGGTAAAATTCTGTTTACAATAGGGCACTTTTTTTGAGAAGTTTTTGCTCTAGAGTAATAGCCAAAGTATCAATTATGCATATGTCTGATCAAAACACTATGACGGATGTAAACCAGGTGCAACACATGTTTCTGCAGGTAGAGAGCAGCGATGCTGTCTGTATCCTCAATGTGGCTGGCCATCCGTACCGTCTGCGGGAGCTAATATTTATGATGATAGAAAGTGGTTGTAGGGTGCAGCAAACTACAGCCGAAGGATATCAGTCTTTTATCTATGATAAAGAAACAGTAGAAGTGTACGACTACCTTACATCAATCATAAAAGCTAAATTTTTATAAATTATGTTTTCGAACAGGGCGTGTGTTATGCTTATCAAGCCCCACCTAAACGAGCAAAGGCTACCATTATGGTAGCCTTTGCTCGTTTATAGCTTTATTTTTGGGTTACTTATAGTTGTTTTATCTCAATTTCTTTAGGTTGCATAGCGGCTTCGTGGTAAGGTAATTTTACCTGAAGTTCTCCTTCTTGGTATACTGCCTCAATGCGGCCTAAATCTACCTGAGGTGGTAACATATATATGCGGTTGAACAACGGAATAGCCAACTCAGGATTTATCTCGCTTTGTAACACAGAATAAATAGTTAGTTGGTTGTTGTGAAGCACCACTTTAAATGCTTCTGGGTTCACGCCCGCAGCCCAAACACTAATGATTGCTCCCTTCTTATATTTTTCGATTTCAACATAAGTTTCGCTTATACCTCCTCCAACTGTATTAAACAGATCAAGGTGTTGAGCTATGCTTCGTAAAAATTCTTTATTATTTATCAATTTCATGTCTTTCTCCTCTTTCGGTTTCAAGAGGAATAATGCAAAATAGATGCCATTTATTCGAGGCGTGCTCTGTAATTTATAACCTCAAGTGGTTATGCCAATTTGGCTTCTCATGGGTAGAGTTATTGCTCTTGTATGGCCATTTTGTCATTTTTTTGCAAAATGCTGTAAAAGTATAGTTATATATGAAAAGGATTGGTACTTGCTATTTAGGTTTGCTCACTTATAGCAGATTAGCGAGCTTCATAATTCTGCCTCAATAGTGGCTGTTAGAATAATTTTACTTATTGTAAATAGCTGTTTAATAAAGTGTTATTGTTTTTTGTCGGCTAGTAGTGCGGGTTCTAAACACAGTTATAAATGACTACAATTCGTTTTGCGGTTCTTATAGTTTGCTGCTTTTTTATGCTTTCTTGGCTGGAGCATTTCTTAGAATATGCTAGTATTAAGGATGTTATACCTAAACAATGCCTGGTATGCCTCGTAGAAAATATATAAGAACCAACTAAGAACACAACTATGAAAAATATTAAATCAATTGCACTTATTGCCGCATTAGGCTTATTTACAGCATGTAATGAAAACAACAGAGTAGAGGAAGCAGGCGTATCAGAATTGGCTTCTGCCGATACCGCAGTTATGTATGGCGATGATAGAGCCCGAGTGGAGGCAGATGGAGCTGAGATAAAAGAGGTAGGAGAAGGCTTTTGGGCTAATGTAGATCTAGATGCTCCCGTAGCAAATGATAATAGGTTTACAAATTCAGGTATAGAGCGCCGTTCGAGCCAGGGGTACAATATCTATATGATGGATGAGCGTATTCTGTTTGATTTAGATAAAGCCACACTTCGTTCTGGTGCAGATGAAAAGCTTAATAGCATTGTAGAATCAATCAAGGAAGTTGGCGGATCTCAGGCCCCTATCCGTGTTTATGGCTATACTGACTATCTGGCTAGCAAAGAGTATAATAAACAGCTTGCTGAAGAACGCGCCAATAACGTTAAGAACTGGTTACAGCAAAATACAGAACTGGATGCTTCTCGTATATCGACACAGGCAGTGGGCGAAGCAAATCCAAGAGCAACTAACGATACAGCAGAAGGTAGACAGAAAAACCGCCGTGTAGCGATTGTAGTTGCCACACAGCAGTAGTAAGCCTTAAAACAGTAAATCTTAGAAAAGAATAATTTAAGAGCAGGTTTGGTTACCAATATTGGGTGCCATACCTGCTTTTTTGTTTTTGTGTATTTCTGTTTTGTTCAGGCTGATTGTAATGCGCAGCAATGGTGGGTAAAGTATAACATATTTGTGTAATTAACGTGATATTAGTGGTTTTAAAGGGTTTTTAAGCTTTAAAATTAAATGTTATGGTTGTGGCCTTTTGGTGGAGTAGGTTCTTGTGATATAAATTGTTTTGCACATTATCTTTAAATATGCTAACTTGCTGCTACTTTAATGCTGTATGAAAAATTTATACTTCAAAAATAGCTTTGTTAGTATATTCTATGATAAAAAGCAGCGATTAGGTAAAGCTGTTTGGCATGGGGAGCTAATAGGCTCAGAGTATCGTGAAGCAGTCTTGTTGTGCCTAGATCTTATAGAAAGGCACGAATTGAGAGGTTGGTTGGGCGATAATCGTAAAATGAAATCTATTCGCCTAGATGATCTGGAATGGAGTTTAAAAGTATTTATACCTCAGTTGCTGGAAAGCCCGCTACTCCGTTTAGCTAACGTGGCCTCAGAAAACAAACAGAACCGAGATGCCATAGAAAAGATGTACAGTAAGGCTAACAACTCGGAAGAAAGCCTGGTTGTACATGATTTTCAGGATATCGTCGAAGCAGAAGCATGGCTTGTGGAGGTAGCAGGCGTGCCTGGTTCAGACAAGCATTCCTCCTAGCTTTGTCTGTTGTTTTTCTATTCTTAGTATTCTCCCCTTAGGTTTCCAGCTTTTACTATAGCATTAAGTTAGCCCACCTTTACAACTGTGCTTACAGGAACAGGAATCGAAGCCTTCTTGTAAGAAAAGTATTTCTTCAAATTCAAGAAAGGCTTTTCGATGCACATCCAGGAAAGCCACGGTAGCAGGCAGAGCAAACTAATGTTTGCCAAAGCAAAATACAAATAGTTGTCGGTCAGGTAAGGGAAGTATGGGTTTATAAGCCTTGCAAATGCCCATACCACATACGGTATCGGAATATGATATAGATAGAGGCCATAACTGATTTTGCCTATAAATAGCAGGCGCTTGTTGTTAAACAAAGAAGAGAACCTGTATTTCTTGGCCTGCCCTTGGTGCACTAAAAAAGTTATCACGCACAAGGCTATAACAGATACAAACGTACGAATGGGTACAGGAATATTTAAACTGCCAGATAGTTTGCCTGCCAAAAGTAGCATACTTAAAATTACGAGCAGATGCAGAGCTTTATAAGCCTTGCCTAACAAATGAGGCTTATAAGCCAGCACCCATGCCAATAGAGCTCCTAGACCGAAAGCGTCAAAGCAGGTGTAAGTAGGCAAATAGCCATACTCAAAGTTGGTGATAAATAATTGGCTGATGGTGCCAGTAAGTATAAAGGCGAGTATGACGGGAAGTATGTACTTTTTATTTGTATATAGAATAACCCAAGGCCATAAAAAGTAAAACTGTTCTTCCACGGCTAAAGACCAGCAATGCGCTGTTAAATCGCCGAAATACTTTAAATTATAGAAGTGAATATTGGTAGTGAAAGTTAAAAGATAAGGAAGTTCAGAGTCGACACCCAGTTTGAAATATCGGCTTAAAAAATATACAAGAATAACTGTGAAGTAGTAGGCTGGCAGTATTCTTAGGGCTCTTCTGAAGAAGAAGTTCTTGAAAGCAACGAGCTTAGAGGTACCTGTTTCCTCCGCTTCTTTTTTATTGTCAAACAGAATATTTGTTATCAGGAAGCCGCTGAGCACGAAAAAAATATTTACGCCAACGAATCCGCCCTTCTGCAGGATCGGGAATGGCAACCAATGCGAAACAATAACAAGCATAACAGCTAGTGCTCTAACAGCATCAAGTTGCTTGAAATAGATCATAGGATATGGCTATAGATATTAGCGAATATATGTACTAACTTTCAATAAGTAAAATTGATTACCAATTACTTAACTGTCGAATTAGCAAAGTATAAAAGCCAGTAAGCCCTCAGCTTTCTTATATTATTGCACTCTTTAAAAATATTTTCAGAGAATACAATGAGCAGAAGTACTTATGCTTAAACATAAGCCTTTATCACTTTTGCACTTGATTAACGGTTTATTTGCTATACTGTTTCCGCAGCTCCTCCTTTATTATTGCCCAGCTAATAAGCTTTCCCTACTTTCAAGGCTTCTCTTTATTTATGCGCGGCTGCTTCCTTAAAAGCGGTATAACCAGAAACTTAAAAGGGCGTAAGATGTTTCGATAATTATTGTCTATACAAAAGTATCATCTAATTTTACGGGTGAGTTATTAGTAGGAGCGTATTCATTTATGGAATCTATTTTCTTCCAGAATCATGTGGTTACCATCACCCATGATAAGAGTTTGCAGTTAGGTACGGCTATCTGGGAGGGTTTTCTTTCTAGCCAAGAGTTTAGAGAGGCAATTACTACCTGTGTGCAGTTGATGGAAGGGCAGCGGCTCTTGAGGTGGCTAGGTGACAATCGTAAAATGAGAGTTATCCGTCAGGCAGATCAGGAGTGGTTTGTGGAGCATATTCTGCCAAGGCTCCATAGTTCAACACTGCGCCGAAATGCCGTTTTGGTGTCAGAAGACTTTTTCAACAAAACAGCCGTAGAGCAGATCTACAAGCGATCGGAGGGGCTAAGCGATCTGGTAACAAAAGATTTTGAAAATAAGGTATTAGCTATGGGTTGGTTAAAACAGCCCTTCTAGCATTATAGATATTCAGAAGGGAAAATATTATGGCGTTAGATTTGATGGACACAAAGCATCTAGATGTAAGGTTATCTTTCTAAAAGTTGTAAATCTTGCTCAAGAAGAGTATACTCGTATGCTATAGTTAGTTTGCGAGAACATATATATGCTTCAAGTAGCTATGAAGAAGATAACAGGTATAAGTTTAGTTGTGGTAGTTCTTTTCGCCACGTTGTTTATTACAGCATTTCAAAACCCTAAAAACGAGCCCGTGCGACATATTGTAGTTTTCAAGTATAAACCAGATGCAACTTCTGCCCAAATTGAAAAGGTGACCAAAGCCTTTGGTGATTTGCAAAATAAAATTCCTGGTATTGTAGCCTTCGAATATGGCGTGAACGATAGCCCAGAGAACAAAAACCTTGGCTTTACCCATGTTTACCAATTAACGTTTGAAGATGCCGCAGCACGTGATAATTACCTGCCGCATCCAGAGCATAAGACGTTTGGTGAATTATTGGGACAACTAGATATTCTAGAAGATGCTTTTGTAGTGGATTATGCTCCTGTAAAGCCTTGAACCTGCGTAGTAGCAGGAGGTTAATAGTGTACAGTCCCTTCTCAGCGTTGTCGAAATACACTACGCAGCCCATTTGCGTATGTAAGTGAATGCATTATATGCAACTGCCCTTCTCGGTAGCAGTAGCTGCCAGTTGTTTACCAGAAGTCTTCTGCTGTTGTTGGCATTTTCAGTTGCAACCATTGCTCTCGCTTAATCAAGGTAATGTGTTAGAAACCATAGTTATCTTTGTTTGTGAGGTAGAATCGTGCTGATGAATAAAGATATTCCTCAGGAGCAGTAGCTAGCTACCATTTCTCCTGAATAGGGTTATGGTGTGTATAATCCAGCTTTTGCTCTGTTACAGCAGTAGAGTAGCAGTACACCGACAGTGGGTTGCGTTCCCACAGTTGGTACTGTCGATCCTTAGCCCCACTCGAAACTTCTCCAGTACCGCAGGGTAGTGCTTTACCAGGTCAGCCTTAATTTGCTGTTGTATATTTTAAGAAGTCCCGCAGCACATTTTCCCGCCTGTGTGGCTCCTCCATTTTCCAGAGCAGGTGCAGGTGGTTAGGCATAATAACAAATCCGTATACCTTCACCCGCTTGTTCTCCACAAGAAACCGCAGGCTTTCAATAATGAGGTTCTTGTACTTGTCTGGCTTCAGGAGGTGTTTCCACTCAAGTATAGTAGCCGTGAAGAACGCTATGTGCCTCTGCTCGAACATGTGCTAAAATATTGTGGTGCACTCACTAAGGTTGTGCTGTGAGTGCTTGAACTGCCGCTTTTATACCTCTCTTGCGGCTTATGCCGTTACTGTTTCTCCTACAACACCCTCCGCCGTTGTTGTGTGTTGGCACCAACAACCACTGTAGCGCCTGCCTACTGTATTGCTTCAGTTGAGAAGGTAGGCTTATATGGAACTACTGCTATAACGTATTGCTGCGGTTGAGTTACGGCAGGGAAAGGAATATTTGTTTATGCTGTCGCAACAAAATTTGTGCTTTTAGTGCTAACTAGCTGATCAAACAACTTTATAAGGTCTGTTTCTGTTTTAATATGTTCAGTAGATTGTACATAAATGGGGAAATCGTAGTAAGATTCTAAAATGGAAGCTACTTCTCTAGGCTTATCTGAACATACTATAAGATGTGTGTTGGGCCTGTTGAAGGCTGTCCTAATAAGTTCTAGTAAATGAGGTTCGGTTTTAAAAGAGGCACCTAATACAACTAAACGCTGATATGTTTTTAGGTCCATAGCTAATTGATTATAATATGCTTTTAATACAGGGTCTTCTTTTATTAGTGTCTTTTTGAGGTTAGGGCTATTATAAATCATTACTGGATTCTCATTTATAATTCCTTTTTTTAGCTTCGTTGTTGAGTGTGTATTTCTTTTATACTTATATGAGCCATGTAAATGCCCCATAAGGTATGGCAAATTATTTAACTTCCATTGATTGAATTCTCCATAATGAAAGCTGTCTTTAAACAGATAGTCCTGTTTCTGACTCACCTTCCTTCGTTCTGTCAGTAAAGCATCAAGCACGCCATCATAGTTCAATGTGTAAATGTGCAGCTTCCTTACTTCGTTCTTTCGAAGAATATTAGAGAAGTTATCTCCTATGTGCGGTAGGAGCTTTTTGATGTTACTGTAACCGCCTTTGTTTTCAAATTCAGTAAAGCGATAGCAAATCCTCTTGATCTCATCTTGAAGAAGATTCCGATGTGAACTTACTGAGTATTCGATGTTGTAGTCTCTGCTTATCATGTTCTTGAATAGTTTAGATTCAAAGACTGTTTGGTAAAACTGGATAATTTCTTCACCATTTTTAGATGGGAAGGCGGAGCTCGGATTGTTGAGGATGTTATCCAGTTCTCCCCAAAGATTGTTCAATGCTAACAGGTCTCTATGTGCCTGTTCCAACTCCTGCTTGAGGTGAGACTTTGAACTTTCTTTGGAGTATTGGTTAATTATATCAGCAATAATATAATTAAGTCCGCTTCCGATTATGGCGACAGTTTTCATTATCTATTTTAAGGATATTTGGCTAAAAGCTATGACATCACGATTTCGCCTGCTAATTATAAATTAGTAATAACATAGGATGTACTTAGGTTGAGCAAAATAAAGGGAGAACTATAACTAGCTCTCCCTTTATAAGTTACCTTACGATCCGCAAGCTTCGCATGCGTCTGGGTTATCCAGTGAGCAGCTCATGTCGCTGCGGTTCTGATCTTGTTCCTGGTAGACTGGCGACAGCGTTTCGGCTGCCTGTTTCTCTACCGTAAACTTGATGGCATCTACCGCTGACTTAGTGCGCAGGTAGTACATACCTGTTTTCAGGCCTTTCTTCCAGCTATAGAAGTGCATCGAGGTCAGCTTACCGAAGTTCACGTTCTGCACGTGCAGGTTCAGCGACTGGCTTTGGCAGATGAAGGCACCGCGGTCGGCGCTCATGTCAATTACCGTACGTTGGCTGATCTCCCATACTGTTTTGTATAGGTCTTTGATGTGCTGCGGAATGTTCGGGATATCCTGTACCGAGCCGTTGGCTGCGATAATGTCCTGCTTCATTCTGTCGTTCCAAATGCCCAGCGCGATCAGGTCTTTCAGCAGGTGCTTGTTCACCACCATAAACTCACCTGAAAGTACACGGCGTACATAGATGTTAGAAGTATAAGGCTCAAACGATTCGTTGTTGCCTAAAATCTGGGCAGTAGAAGCTGTAGGCATTGGAGCCAGCAATAATGAGTTGCGTACACCATGCTCTATCACCTCTTGGCGAAGTTCTTCCCAATCCCAACGGCCACTGTCTGGTGTTACGTTCCACAGGTCGAACTGGAATTTACCTTCTGATAATGGAGAGCCTTTAAACGTCTCGTAATGTCCTTGCTTTTTAGCTAAGTCTTTAGAAGCCGTCATGGCAGCAAAATAGATCGTCTCGAAGATATCTTTGTTCAGACCACGAGCCTCTTCGCTTTCGAACGGCATACGCAGGTGAATAAATGTATCGGCTAAGCCTTGCACACCTAAACCAATCGGGCGGTGGCGCATGTTAGAATTACGAGCCTCTTCTACTGGGTAATAGTTAATATCGATAACCTTGTTCAGGTTTTTGGTAACATGGTACGTTACATCAAACAGCTTCTGGTGGTCGAACACCTTATGGCCGTTCTCTTCTTTCACAAAACGAGGCAATGCCAAAGAAGCCAGGTTACAAACAGCTACCTCATCGGCGCTGGTATACTCCATAATCTCGGTACACAGGTTCGAGCTCTTAATGGTGCCCAGGTTCTGCTGGTTGCTCTTACCGTTAGCCGCATCTTTATACAGCATGTAAGGTGTACCAGTCTCAATCTGAGACTCCAGCACAGCAAACCAAAGGTCTTGTGCTTTTATCGTTTTGCGGGCACGGCCTTCACGCTCGTACTTCTCGTACAGGCGCTCAAAGTCTTTACCCCAGCAATCGGCCAGGCCAGGTGCTTCGTGCGGGCAGAACAGGCTCCATTCGCCGTTCTCCTCCACACGCTTCATAAACAAGTCTGGTGTCCAAAGAGCATAAAACAAATCACGGGCACGGTTTTCTTCTTTACCATGGTTCTTGCGCAGGTCCAGGAAGTCGAAGATATCAGAGTGCCAAGGCTCCAGGTAAATAGCGAAAGCGCCTTTACGCTTACCGCCGCCCTGGTCTACGTAGCGGGCCGTGTCGTTAAACACTTTCAGCATAGGAATGATACCGTTAGAGGTACCGTTCGTGCCTTTGATGTAAGAACCCGTAGCACGCACATTGTGTATGCTCAGGCCGATACCACCAGCGCTTTGCGAAATCTGAGCGCACTGCTTCAGCGTGTCGTAAATGCCTGGTATGCTATCGTCTTTCATGGTAAGCAGGAAGCACGAAGAAAGCTGTGGCTTTGGCGTACCTGCGTTAAATAATGTTGGGGTGGCGTGCGTAAACCACTTCTCGGACATGAGATTATAAGTCTCGATGGCAGATTCGATGTCCTCCTTGTGGATACCCACGGCCACACGCATCAACATGTGCTGCGGACGCTCTACGATCTTGCCATCCAGGCGAAGCAGGTAAGAGCGCTCCAATGTTTTATAACCGAAGTAATCGTAGTTGTAATCACGGTCGTAAATGATAGTAGAGTCGAGGGAAGCAGCATGCTTGCGGATTACCTCATACACATCCTTCGAGATAAGCGAAGCGTTCTCGCCTGTTTTCGGGTCTTGGTAAGTATACAAGCGCTTCATGGTGTTCGAGAACGACTTGCTTGTAACCTTGTGCAGGCTAGAGATAGCCACACGCGCCGCCAGCACCGCATAATCGGGGTGCTTAGTGGTAAGCGAGGCTGCAGTTTCTGCTGCCAGGTTATCCAGCTCTACAGTAGTTACGCCGTCGTAAATACCGTCGATCACCTTCTTGGCCACCTCAATCGGCGACACATAATCCATATTCAAACCGTAGCACAGCTTTTCGATGCGTGCCGTAATCTTATCGAATTTAACAGATTCGCGTCTGCCGTCTCGTTTAACTACTAACATAACATATGCAATTAGTGGGCTTGAAAGGCCCAGGTTATTAATAAAAAAATATATATAGTAACCTCTGCTGCTGCAGAAGGTGGTTATACTAGGCCATGTAACTCAACCTGCTCATACGTGCACAGCAGTGTAAGCCGTTGTAGTACAAACGATTATAGGTAAAGCCAAATGCTTTTACTATATAGTGGGGTTGAAATGCCCGTTTAGGTGGCGGTGGTGCCAACTATGGTTCCGAAACAGCTTGTGGAGGCACGTTTGCTCCGACTGTTGTGTTTCGTAATTGATTACTAAAAGTAAATATGGGAAGGGAAAGAGTACTTCCCCTTTTGCTCCCGAAATTTACAACGTAAAGTTTATTCTTAAAAGTCTTCGTCCAGGCTGAAAACGTTTTTGTCTTTGTCGCCCATTACACCCGCCTTCTGGTAATCGCCCACGCGCTTCTCAAAGAAGTTTGTCTTGCCTTGCAGCGAGATCATTTCCATGAAATCGAATGGGTTGGTAGAGTTGTAGATCTTGCTGCAGCCAAGTGCTACCAACAGGCGGTCAGCTACAAACTCAATGTACTGGTTCATCAGTTTAGCGTTCATGCCTATTAAGTCTACTGGCAGTGCATCCGTCACAAACTCCTGCTCTATGCTTACCGCATCGCGAATAATTTCCAGTACACGCTCTTGCGGCAGTTTATTGTGCAGCATACTATAAAGTAAGCAAGCAAAATCGCAGTGCAGGCCTTCATCGCGCGAGATTAGCTCGTTAGAAAAAGTAAGGCCTGGCATCAAGCCACGCTTCTTCAGCCAGAAAATAGAGCAGAAAGAGCCAGAGAAGAAAATACCTTCCACAGCTGCAAAAGCAATCAGGCGTTCAGCAAAGTTTTCGCTCTCGATCCAGCGAAGCGCCCAGTCTCCTTTTCTTCCAACAGCAGGCACTGTTTCCAGCGCATTAAATAGATGGTCCTTCTCGCTTTGCTTCTTTACATAGGTATCTATAAGTAAAGAGTACGTTTCGGCGTGAATATTTTCCATCATGATTTGGAAACCATAAAAGCATCGCGCCTCAGGTATCTGCACCTCATTCATGAAGTTCACGGCCAGGTTCTCGTTCACGATACCGTCAGAAGCGGCAAAGAATGCAAGCACGTGGCTGATGAAATGACGTTCTCCGTCGTTCAGGTTTTCCCAGTCCTTAAGGTCCTGGCTTAAATCTATCTCTTCGGCAGTCCAAAAACTGGCTTCAGCTTTCTTGTACATCTGCCACACCTCGTCATTCTGTATCGGGAACAGAACAAAGCGGTTTGGATTCTCTTTCAGTATTGGCTCCATAAGCTAAAATTTAAAAAAGTAAAGGGTTTAGCATTCGCATGCTGGCAACCTCTGCTGCTCTCAATAGTTAAGCAATACCTAAGAACCAGGCTGCCGGAACATTGTGAATTCAAATATAGAGAAATGAACTCTAAAATGAGGGTTAAAGTTTTTCAATTTGTCCACAAATGCATAATCACTTGATTAAGTGTTTGTTGTAATAAAATTAACAGCAATGTTAACATTCGTTTCGATGCATATATTTGATAAATAATATTCCTGATTATATATGTTTAGCTGTGTTTTTAGTGCAAAACCGCTCTGCTGATGCTCAGGGGGCTTTAAGCTTGTGGCCAGAGAATATAAAGTGCAATTTCAAAACAAAGGTCAAAGCCGTGTCTTCTTCTTGTGTTGTGGTGTTTGTGGATAAGGTGTGCTCTTTGATTTTGCTGTAACTAGTTGGGGTGAAGTGTTTTGTGGGTGTTTTTGCGGTTGTGTCAAAAAAAGAAGTGTGGATTTCAACATGGTTTTCCACATTACTGTTGATTAAGGTTGATATTTGGTGATAACCAGTTAGAAACAGAAAAAATCGCTTGCAAAATTAGAATATGTGTCGTACTTTTGCGGACTAAATCTAAAAATATACATTGAAGCTGATGTACGCAATTGTAGAAATCGCAGGTCAACAGACCAAAGTAGAGAGCGGTAAGTTCATCTACGCTAACAAGCTTTCCGGCAATGAAGGTGACGCCGTTGAGTTCACCAATGTTCTTCTTACTGATGACAACGGTACTATCACAGTTGGCGCTCCTTTCGTAGAGGGTGTAAAGGTAACAGGTAAAATCCTGACCTCCCTAGTGAAAGGCGACAAAGTGATCGTTTTCAAAAAGAAGAGAAGAAAAGGATATCGTAAAAAGAATGGTCACCGCCAGCAGTTTACGAAGGTTCTTATCGAGAGCATTGGTTAAGCAGTAAGAAGAAATTAATCGTGAAAACTTTTCAGGTATAGTTCGCTAGCCTGAGTTAAACTTTAAAAAACATGGCACACAAAAAAGGAGCTGGTAGTTCTAACAACGGCCGTGAGTCGCATTCTAAACGACTTGGTGTTAAAATTTACGGTGGCCAGGATATCATCGCTGGTAACATCATTGTAAGACAAAGAGGTACTGCCCACCACCCAGGCACTAACGTGGGTATTGGTAAAGACCACACACTGTTTGCTTTAACAGACGGTGTTGTACAATTTAGAAAAGGAAAGAAAGATCGTTCTTACGTTTCTGTAGTTCCTAAAGTACAGGCTGAGGCGTAAGCTACGCAGCATCAACTGCTCAGGCAGTAAACAACAAAAGGGAGAGGTGCAAGAGCGCCTCTCCCTTTTGCTTTATAAGAACCCTTGCTGTAATTAAGGGCAACAAAATTTTACATACTCCATATATCTTCTTAAATTGCAGCTTCTTATCAAGAAAGACTGAGGGATAGGGCCCGACGATGTCTTAGCAACCATGAACTGAAGCTTGGTGCTAACTCCCTCCTGGTAACCATGTCCAGGGAAGATAAGAAAGATATCCCCTCCAATACCTGGGTGTCCTTCTTGATAAGCGAATGCTGAAGACTAACGAGAAGAAGACGACACCGAAAATGACAGAGCATCCTATACATAAATTGCTGAAAGAGCGTGTACTCGTGCTGGATGGCGCGATGGGTACCATGATTCAGCGCTACCAACTGCAGGAGGAAGATTTCAGAGGCGACCGCTTTAAAGATCATGCCAGCGACCTGCGGGGCAACAACGACTTACTTTCCATTACACGTCCTGATGTCATCAAACAAATTCACCTCGACTATTTAGAGGCTGGTGCTGACATTGTGGAGACCAATACCTTCAGTGGCACTAGTATCGCCATGGCCGATTACCACCTGGAGCACATCGTGTACGAGCTGAACTACGAATCGGCGCGATTGGCACGTGAGGCTGCTGACGAGATAGAGGCTAGAATTCCTGGCAGACCACGCTTTGTGGCAGGCGCCATTGGCCCAACTAACCGTACGGCTTCGCTTTCTCCAGACGTAAACAATCCTGGCTACCGCGCCATCACCTTCGACCAACTGGTGGAGGCTTACTATGAGCAGGTGCGCGGTTTAGTAGACGGTGGCTGCGATGTGCTGCTAATAGAGACGGTGTTTGATACACTTAACTGTAAGGCTGCTCTTTTTGCCGCAGAGCAATATGTGCAGGATGGCGGCAAAGAATTGCCGATCATGGTATCAGGTACCATTACGGATGCCAGTGGTCGTACATTGTCTGGCCAAACGGTAGAGGCTTTCTGGAATTCTATCTCTCATGCACCCATCATCAGCATTGGTTTTAACTGCGCCTTGGGAGCACGTCAGCTAAAAACGCACATACAGGAACTATCCCGTATTGCGGATGTGCATATCAGTGCCTATCCAAATGCCGGCCTGCCAAATGCCTTTGGTGGCTACGATGAAACAGCGGATGAGATGGGTGCCATTGTAGAGGAATACCTCAAAGAAGGCCTGATAAATATATTGGGCGGCTGCTGTGGTACCACACCAGATCACATCCGCCGTATTGCAGAGCTTTCTGCCAAACATAAACCGCGTGTTGTTCCTGAGCTGCCTGCTTACTCGCGCTACAGTGGGTTGGAACCGCTTACTATCACACCAGAAACCCTGTTTGTGAATGTGGGCGAGCGTACGAACGTAACTGGATCTAAGAAATTTGCCCGCCTGATTGTAAGCGGAGAGTTTGAAGAGGCGCTTTCAGTAGCACAGCAGCAGGTAGAGGGCGGTGCCCAGATCATAGACGTGAACATGGACGAAGGTATGTTGGACTCAGAAGAGGCCATGACCAACTTCCTAAACCTGATTGCATCCGAACCAGAGATATCCAAGCTGCCAATCATGATCGACTCCTCTAAGTGGACGGTGTTGGAGGCAGGCTTGAAATGTGTGCAGGGCAAATCAATTGTTAACTCTATTTCTCTAAAAGAAGGCGAGGAAAACTTTAAACAACAGGCACGCAAAGTGCGCCAGTATGGTGCCGCTGCCGTGGTGATGGCGTTTGATGAAGAAGGCCAGGCCGACACGCTGGAGCGAAGAATTGAAATTTGCGGACGCGCTTACCGCATTTTGACAGAGGAAGTGGGCTTCCCACCACAGGATATCATTTTCGACCCAAATATATTAGCCATTGCCACTGGTATAGAAGAGCATAATAACTATGCGGTAGAATACCTGGAATCGGTAAAATGGATAAAAGCAAACCTGCCGCACGCCTTGGTGAGTGGTGGGGTAAGTAACCTTTCTTTCTCTTTTAGAGGAAACGACCTGGTGCGTGAGGCCATGCACACCGTGTTCTTATACTATGCCGTGCAGGCAGGTATGGACATGGGTATCGTGAACGCGGGTATGATGGGGATTTACGAGGAAATTCCGCTGGAGCTGCGCAACCTGATCGAAGATGTGATCTTTAACCGCCACCCAGACGCCACCGAAAAGCTGGTGAATTATGCCGAGACGGTTAAAGGCAAGGGGAAAACGGCTACAGGTGCCGACACTGCCTGGCGTGATGCGCCTGTGGAGGAGCGCCTGAAGCACTCGCTGGTAAAAGGTATAGTTGAGTTTATAGACGAAGACACTGAGGAAGCCCGTCAGAAAGCGACCAAAACGCTGGATGTGATTGAAGGCCCATTGATGGCAGGTATGACCGTGGTGGGTGATTTATTTGGTGCTGGTAAAATGTTCCTGCCGCAGGTAGTGAAGAGTGCCCGTGTAATGAAGAAGTCGGTGGCATACCTGTTGCCGTTTATGGAGCAGGAGAAGCTGGCGTCCGATACCTCTAAATCTACGGCAGGCACTATACTTATGGCTACCGTAAAAGGCGACGTGCACGACATCGGCAAAAACATTGTGGGTGTGGTGCTGGCCTGTAACAACTATGAGGTTATTGATATGGGCGTGATGGTGCCGTTGGATAAGATTCTGGCGGAGGCCGAGGCGCAGCAGGTGGATATTATTGGGTTGAGTGGCCTGATTACACCTTCACTGGATGAGATGGTGTATGTGGCTCAGGAGATGGAGCGAAGAGGCCTGAAGATTCCATTGCTGATTGGTGGCGCTACCACCTCGCGTGTGCATACTGCCGTAAAGATTGCGCCGCAGTACAGTGGGCCAGTTATACACGTACACGATGCCTCGCGCAGTGTAACTGTTGTTAGCAACCTGCTCGGCAGCAACCGCGATAACTATGTAGCCGAAATAAGAGCTGAATACGCCCAACTGCGCGAAGACCACCTGAACCGCACCAAAGACCGTGCTTTTGCTACCATAGAAGAAGCGCGAGCGAACAAGTATAAAGTGAACTGGCAGGAGTCGAAGCCTGTAAAGCCAAGCTTCCTAGGCAATAAAGTATTTAACCATTATCCTTTGGAAGAGATTGTGCCTTACATCGACTGGACGCCTTTCTTCCATACCTGGGAGCTGAAGCGGCAGTATCCAAAGATTTTGGATGACGCTGAATTGGGAACTGAGGCACGCAAATTATTTGCTGATGCGCAGGAAATGCTGCAGGAGATTGTAGAGAAGCAGTTGTTAGAAGCACGTGCCGTAGTTGGTTTCTATCCTGCCAACGTAGAGGCAGACGACACCATAGAAGTGTACGCCGATGATTCACGTGAAAACGTGCTGACAGAGTTCCACACGCTACGCCAGCAGGGTAAGAAAGGTGCTAACGTTCCAAACCTGGCCTTCTCCGACTTCTTGGCACCCAAAGAAACAGGCGTGCAGGATTATATTGGTGGCTTTGTAGTATCAGCAGGCTTCGGTATCGAGAAACTGATCGAAAAGTATGAGGCTGACCATGACGACTACCGCTCCATTATGGTAAAGGCCCTGGCCGACCGTTTGGCAGAAGCTTTTGCAGAACTAATGCATGCTAAAGTGCGCAGAGAACTGTGGGGATATGCACCAAATGAAGCCTTAGCAAACGACGAGCTGATAAAAGAGCAGTACCAAGGCATACGTCCAGCACCAGGTTACCCTGGCTGCCCAGACCATACTGAAAAAATCACGCTGTTTAACCTGCTGAAGGCTGATGAAGCCACAGGCATTATCCTGACAGAGAATTTAGCGATGTATCCTGCTTCTTCAGTAAGCGGTTTATACTTCTCACATCCAGAGTCGAAGTACTTTGGCCTGGGTAAGATAGGCGAAGATCAGGTGGCAGACCTGGCGCAGCGCAAAGGTATGCCACAGGAAGAACTGGAGCGTTGGCTGTCGCCGAACCTGAACTATGAGCCGACGCCAGTAGCGCAGCAGGCAGTTTAATTTTTAGATGTTAGATATTAGACGCTAGATTTTAGATTTCTCACTGATGTATAAAATTAGAGTCGTTGCTGAAATAAAATGTCTAGTATCTAACGCTTAACATCTAATACCTAAATAAAGCACCCGAAAAAATAGATGAAAGTAACGGACCACTTCAAGAATGCGAACGGTAAAACCATGTTTACATTCGAGATATTGCCTCCTTTGAAGGGAGAGAACATGAAGACGCTTTTCGATCATATCGATCCGCTGATGGAGTTTAAGCCACCGTTTATTGATGTGACTTACCACCGCGAAGAATATGTGTACAAGCAGCGGGAAAATGGCCTCTTGGAGAAACGTACTACACGAAAGCGTCCTGGTACGGTTGGTATATGTGCCGCCATCCAGAACCATTACAAAGTGGATACGGTGCCGCACCTGATCTGCGGCGGCTTCAGCAAAGAGGAAACTGAGAACGCCCTCATCGACCTACATTTTTTAGGTATAGATAATGTGCTGGTGCTGCGAGGTGACTGTGTAAAGAGCGAATCGCGCTTTACGCCAGAGCCAGGCGGTCATCATTATGCCACAGAGTTGTTAGAGCAGGTGGTGGACATGAACAACGGCCGCTATATAGACGATGAGCAACTGAATACCAATGGCACTAATTTCTGCATCGGCGTGGCAGGTTACCCAGAGAAACACTCAGAGGCTCCTAACATAAGAGCCGACCTGCGTTGGCTAAAAAAGAAAGTCGAAATGGGGGCTGATTATATTGTCACGCAGATGTTCTTCGATAATCAGAAGTACATCGAGTTTGTGAAGCTTTGCCGTGAGGAAGGTATAAATGTGCCAATTATTCCAGGCTTAAAGCCGATCACTACAAAGTCGCAGCTAACTGTACTGCCAAGCATATTCCACATAGATATACCTTGTGACTTGGCAGATGCCATAGAGAGCTGCCCAGACAATAAGGCTGCCACACAGGTAGGTATAGAATGGGCTATCAAACAGTCGAAGGAGCTGATGGAGTTTGGTGTGCCGTGCCTGCACTATTACTCTATGGGCAAATCTGGCTCAGTTAGGAAAGTGGCAGAGGCATTGTTCTAAAGAGCAGTTAACTATAACGGGAGTGGCTTGCAAGGTTTTATACTTTGCAGGCCATTTCTGTTTTTAATCTTAAGTTGTTACTAAAGATCAAAATCAGCCTCCGCCGTTGTTGTGTGTTTTAGCCAACCACCACTATGGCGCTTGCTGGCGCTATAGTCCCTTCACACATCCAGCCGATACAAAACAGGCTTACTTGGGCTGGCATCCAACTGCAGGCTGGCAATTTGTAGGTTCAGCAAGTATAATCCGTCTTCTATGGTATCAGGAACATAAATAAGTTCTGTGATGGTGGCGCGGCGGCGTGTATTGTAAGGGTACTGCCAGAAAGCACGGTGCGCCAGTAGCTTGCCCCCGTCCTGCTCACGATCTACAGATGGTAAGTCCAGTAGCAGGTGCTCTATGCCTAAGGCCGTTAAGTATTCCGCCAGCAGGTGGTTAAGGTAAGGCGGGTTTGTGCCCGAGTAGTGACGGGTAAACTTATCTTCTGTATTAGGCAGCGTGCGAAGTATAAGGGCTTCTGGTTTTATGCCTTCTAGCTGCTTCTCTACATCTTCCAACAGCACTACCTCATCACCGTTCTCTAGCTTCTGCGGCTGCACCGTAACTAGCTGCGCTACGAACAGAAAGCGTTTGAGGCAGTTGTGTATGGTAGCGTCCGCATCCGCAGAAATATGGCCGTAGCATTCGGTGTGGGTGCCGTTTCCGTGAGGCGTTACGTGCACGCGCTTGTAGTTAGTACTACCTCCTTCAACCACGCTTCCTACAAACTCCCCCACCCTTATGGTTTCAAAAGCAACAGGCTCTGCCCAAAAGCATTCTGCCTGAGGCTCCCCCTCGTGCAGGGGTATTGAAATATCGAGTGGCTTCAGCGGATTGAACGTATAGGTTTGGTCCTGGTAAGTGATGGTGGCGGTAGTCATTTGGTATGGGGTTTAGGTAATGATAGCAGAAATTGACGAGAAAAGTTTTAAATGCTACACAAAAGCTAAACAACTAGTGGCCGTAGTGCAATTGTAAGGGCTAAGCTTTCCTAAAGTTGCTTAATGCCGATGATGCATCTGTATCATAGGCATTAAGCAACCACTGCATGGACTTTCTTACAATTAACCTTGCTTGCTCTATCCTGTTTTTTCCTTAAAGAAAGATTAATCTTAACTTAAGGAGTTATTTAGCTAATAATTGTGTTTAAAGTTGCCGCAAATTTCATAGCTTCAAAACGTTGTTTGGCTTAAAATGCGCAAATTTTTCTCTTCTTATGTTTTCTCCCGCATAGTATGAAGCAATTTTTCTCTCTTTTTATAGGTGCTGCTTTACTATTAAGCAGTTGTAATAAGGACAAGGAGGGGCAACTCTTCCATTTACTGTCTCCTGAGCAGACTGGAATATCGTTTAGTAATGACCTGCCTGAGAACGATACATTGAATGCCATTGAATATGATTACCTGTATAACGGTGCGGGTGTGGCTATTGGCGACATCAACAACGATGGGCTACAGGATGTCTTCTTTGGCGGCAACATGGTGTCTAGCAAACTTTACCTGAACAAGGGCGACATGAAGTTTGAGGACATCACAGAAAAGGCTGGGGTTGGCACAGATCGTTGGGTAACAGGTGTATCGATGGCAGATGTAAACAGTGATGGGTTTACTGATATCTACATTTGTGTGGCTGGGCCAAATAAAACAGTCGAAAAGCCAAACATGCTGTTTATTAATAACGGCGACGGTACCTTCACAGAGGCTGCCAAGACGTATGGCCTGGCAGATACAGGTTATAGCACCCAAGCGGCCTTCTTCGACTACGACAAAGACGGCGACCTGGACATGTACCTGCTTACGAATGCGCTGGAGAGCTTTCCGCGCAACAATGCCCGTCCTAAAAAAGTTGATGGCCAAGGCCTGAGCACCGATAAGCTGTACCGCAACAATGGTGATAACACCTTTACCGATGTTTCAAGGGAAGCTGGCATCCTGATTGAAGGGTATGGCCTGGGCTTGGGTATTGCGGATATAAACAACGATGGCTGGCTGGACATATACGCGGCAAACGACTTTATCACCAACGACCTTCTGTACATCAACAACGGAGACGGCACTTTTACAGACTACTCAAAGCAATACATGAAGCACCAGAGCTGGAATGCCATGGGCACTGATATTGCTGACTTCAACAATGATGGCCTGCTCGACATTATAACTGTTGACATGCTGCCCCCTGACAACCAGCGTGAAAAAACTATGATAGCGGCTCCCAACTACGACCGCTACAAACGCAACCTCACTTTAGGTTACCAACCGCAGTATATACGTAATACTTTGCAGCTTAATAACGGCAACGGTACTTTCAGTGAAATTGGCCAGTTGGCAGGTATCCATCGGACAGACTGGAGCTGGGCGCCTTTGTTTGCTGATTACGACAACGATGGCCATCGTGACCTCCTGATCACGAACGGCTACCGCAAGGATGTTACGAACCTAGATTTTATCATTTACAAGCGCCAGGAAGGGCAGTTTGGAGACAACGCACACCAAGCTAAAACAATGGCGAAACTGATCAAGGAGCTTCCTGGCGTAAAAGTGCACAACTACATTTACCAAAACACAGGAAACCTTTCTTTTACAGATAAGTCGGAGGAATGGGGGCTGGATGCTCCCTCCTACACCAACGGTACCGCCTTTGCCGACCTGGACAATGACGGCGACCTGGACCTGATCATGAATAACATTGGTGAGTCCGCCTTCATCTACAGGAACGATGCAAATATGCTGCCTGACCGGCATTACCTGCGCATCAAACTGGAAGGCGACGCAAAAAATAAAGCTGGGCTTGGCGCAAAACTTACGTTAAAGTATGGTGGCCAGCAACTGTACCACGACCATTCGGTGTATCGTGGTTATAAGTCTACAGTAGAAAATGTAGCCCACTTTGGCTTGGGCAAAGTTACCCAAGTAGATGCACTGGAGGTGGTATGGCCAGATGGTAAGCAGCAAACACTGCAAAATGTAAAAGCCGACCAGGTTCTGACTGTACGTTACGAGGATGCTACAGCTCCGAACGCTGCACCTACCTCAACAACTATCGCTATGCTTTTTCAAGGGCTCGACAGTGCCGAAACAGGCATCCGTTACCAGCACCATGAAAATGATTTTGTCGATTTCAAATTGCAGCCCCTGCTCATGCAAAAGTACTCACAGGGAGGTCCAGGCATTGCCGTGGGCGATGTGAACGGGGACGGGCTGGAAGATTTTTATGTGGGAGGCTCCTCCGATGCCTCTGGTAAACTTTACCTGCAACTATCGACAGGCAAATTTAATGGATCGCCCTTTACGGATGCAGTGAAGCACGGCGATGACATGGGTGCATTGTTCTTTGATGCAGACGGTGACGGAGACCTAGACCTGTACGTGGTAAGCGGGGGGAGCGAGTTTAAGGAAGGAGCTGCGGAGTACCAGGACCGACTTTACAAAAACGATGGCAAGGGAGTGTTTACCTTAGATGCCCCTGCATTGCCTAACCTCAGAGCCAGTGGCTCCTGCGTAATAGCGGCAGATTATGACCAAGACGGTGACCTGGACTTGTTTGTTGGGGGAAGGGTGGTGCCACAGCGGTATCCTTTACCAGCTAACAGCTATATACTTCAGAATGACGGTGGCAGGTTTACCGATGTAACAGATAAAGTCTGTCCAGAACTCAGGGAGATGGGCTTGGTTACTGCTGCGCTCTGGACAGACGCCGATCAGGATGGGCAAATAGATTTGATGCTAGCTGGGGAATGGATACCTGTTACCCTATTTAAAAACAAAAATGGCCAGTTGAAGAACGCTACAAAAGATTCTGGGCTGCAAGATGCAATTGGTTGGTGGAGCAGCTTGGCTGCTGGTGATTTTGATAACGACGGAGACATAGATTATATAGGCGGTAACTTCGGCCTTAACTCAGACTACAAAGCATCCGCTGAATATCCTATTACAATTACTGCAAAAGACTTTGATAACAACGGAAGTATCGACCCAGTGCTAGGCCGTTACCTAATAGGGGTAAACTACCCCGCTCACCCGCGCGATGCCATGACAGACCAGATGGTTTCGCTACGCCGGAAGTTTCAAACTTTTCAATCGTATGCCAGCACAGGTTATGGCGATTTATTTTCAAAGGAAGAGTTATCAGAAGCCATTGTAGCGAAAAGCACCCATCTACAAAGCAGCTATATCGAGAACCTGGGGAACGGGAAATTTAAAATTAGCCCACTACCAGTACAGGCGCAGGTAGCACCAGCCTTTGGTTTGCTGGTAAACGACTATAACGGGGATGGTAACTTAGACTTACTGCTAACAGGCAACAACTACGGCACAGAAATACAGGCAGGTTGGTACGATGCCTCCATTGGATTATACTTGCAGGGCAACGGGAGAGGCGGTTTTGAACCTGTTTCTGTTACCCGAAGTGGCTTTTTTGTGGACACGGATGCGAAAGGCATTGCTGAGCTTACGCTACCAGATGGTAAAAGCATGGTACTCTCCACCTCAAATCAAGGTCCTGTGAAAACTTTCACCTATGTGCAGCAGAAGGAAATGATACAGTTGAACCCTTCTGACGCCTGGGCTACAATAAAGCTGCAGGATGGAAGAAAAGTGCGACACGAGTTTTACTATGGCTCAGCTTACTTGTCGCAGTCGTCTAGAACGTTGGCTGTACCAGCAGGAGCCCAAACCATCATTATCTATGACTTTAGAGGCAAGAGCAGGCAGGTGGTGCCTCAGGCAAGCAGGATAGCACAGCGTCCATAGGTTTTGGTACATATTGTTCTCTTTCCGCTTCCATCCACCTTGAGGATAAGTAAATTATGATCTATCGTAGCCGATACAGGAACTTGTTTTATTAGAAAGTAATTAGTTACTTACCATGAAATTGCAGTTTTAGTGCCATAAGCATATTTCATTGCGGCATGAAACTAATTACAGTATCTAAGTATCCTTTCAAGAAATATGAAAAGTATCAAATCGCTGCTCCTTTTACTTGTTATTCCCATCCTGTTAGGCTGTGAGGAAAAACATGATCAAGCTGGCTTAGACAAATTCTCGCAGTCGCAACTGATCGTGTGGAACAGGCATTTAAGCGAGATTATCATCAAAGATATCTTTACTCCGCCTGTTGCCAGCCGAATTTACTCTTACCCGAACATTGCGGCATACGAAGCCTTGGCTCCTGCCTATCCTGCTTACAAATCGCTTTCAAGCCAGTATAATGGCTTATCAGCAATTCCTCAGCCTGATAATACTAAGGAGCTGTACTATCCAGTGTCGAGCATCATCGCCTTTTCCACAGTCGGCAAAAAGCTTATTCTAGACGAGTTGAAGATCGAAGAGTATGAGGCGGAGTACCTGGCGGAGCTAAAAAAAATCGGCATTCGGGAAGAGGTACTGAACAACTCTATTGCGTACGGACGAGAGGTGGGAGAGCATATATTAGCTTGGGCAAAGAAAGACGGTTATGTGGAAACACGAGCACTTACCAGACATGTTGTTTCTGCCAAGCCGGATACCTGGCAGCCCACTGCGCCTGACTACATGCCTGCCGTAGAACCCCATTGGAACAAAATAAGGCCTTTCGTCATGGATTCTGCAGCGCATTTTAAGCCTCAGTTGGCAACTAAATTTGACTCTTCGGCTACATCTGATTTTTACAAAGAGGCGATGGAGGTTTACAGCATTGTAAAGAATATTGATGAGGAGAAACTTCTCATTGCACGTTTCTGGGACGATAACCCAAATATATCTTATACAAAAGGGCATGTTACCTATTTCCAGCAGAAGTTAACTCCTCCTGGCCACTGGGTTTCTATCGCCAGTTCTGCTATCCGCAAAAATAAACTAGATATGATGGAAGCTGCCGAAACTTACGTAATGGTTACAACGGCACTCGCTGATGGTTTTATTTCCTGCTGGGATGCCAAGTATGCCTATAATTCCATACGTCCTGACACATACATAGAGCGCTATATTGATCCAGATTGGGACCCAATACTGCAGACTCCTCCTTTCCCGGAGTTCCCGAGTGGGCATAGCGTTATATCAGCGGCGGCAGCTTCTGTACTTACCCATAAATTCGGAGATTCCTATGCTTTTATTGATTCTACACAGATGGCTATAGGCTTGCCAGTACGCAAATTCAACTCCTTTAACGAGGCGGCTTTTGAAGTAGGGGAAAGCCGGATCTACGGAGGTATTCACTTCCGCCCTGCCTGTGACCTTGGAGCTGAGCAGGGAAAGGCTGTAGGGAACTACGTCGTATCTAAATTACAAACCCGCAAAGCAGGACAAACAGCAAAGCTGTAGTCTGGCAGCCTTCGTTTTTGATAAATAGTTTTTTAAAAAGCAGTTTGCATAGGTATATATCCAGCAAACTGCTTTTTCCAATTTAAAAATCCATGTTCGCATTATTTAAAGTCTGTCCACTGTACAAGGTAAGGGCTGTGTCATTTGCAGCAATACTTCTTCTTGCTAGCTGCAACAACAATCAGCAAGAAGGACAGAAAGAAATAGCAGTAGAGACAGCTGCAGCACCCATGTTATTCGAGAGCCTCTCTGAAACAGAGACAGGCATTTCCTTTTCGAACACGCTTACAGAAACTGAAACCCTCAACGTGCTGGAGTTTGAGTACTTCTATAATGGCGGCGGCGTGGCGGTAGGTGACTTTAACAACGACGGACTGCAGGATATCTTCTTTTCTGGCAACATGGTGCCCAGTAGGCTATACCTAAACAAAGGAAACCTAAAGTTTGAGGACATTACCAAGCAGGCTGGTATCAATACTTCTGGTCGCTGGGCAAGCGGCGTAGCTGTAGCAGATATAAATAACGATGGCTACCAAGACATCTATGTGTGTGTAACAGGCAAAGTAAACCCGCAGCAGCGTAAAAACCTGCTTTACATCAACAACCAAGATAATACCTTCACAGAGGCAGCACAGCAATATGGGCTTGCTGACGATAGCTACTCCACGCATGCCGCTTTGTTCGATTATGACAAGGATGGCGACCTAGACCTCTACCTTCTCAACCATACATTGGAAGAGCAAAACCCAAACCTGCTGCGCCCTCAGTTACGGAACGGCTCTGGGAAAAACACAGACAAACTATACCGTAACAACGGGAATAACACTTTTACAAATGTCTCGAAAGAAGCGGGTATATTGGTGGAAGGCCATGGTCTGGGCGTAGCCATCAGCGATATAAATCAGGATGGTTGGCCAGATGTTTACGTATCAAATGACTACCTCTCGAACGATATCCTATACCTGAACAACGGCAACGGTACCTTCACAGATAAGGCTGCAACTTATTTTAAGCACCAGAGCCAGTCGGCCATGGGCAATGATGTGGCCGACTTCAACAACGACGGACTAGTGGACATCATCACGATGGATATGCTGCCAGAAGACAACCTGCGGAGTAAGCTGATGTTTGGAGGAATGAACTACGACCGGTTTATGGCCGAGATTAAGAACGGTTATGTTCCGCAGCATATGCGCAACACGCTGCAGCTCAATAACGGCGATGCCTCTTTCAGCGAAATAGGGCAACTGGCGGGAGTGCACAGCACAGACTGGAGCTGGAGCCCCTTGCTGGCCGATTTTGACAATGATGGCTACAAAGATCTTCATATAACCAATGGCTTCCCGAAAGACATTACCAACCGCGACTTTATCATGTACCGCATGCAGGGCCTTAACAGCAATGTGCCAACGGAGGTACTGAACAAGCAGTTTATGAAAGTCATAGACCAACTGCCAAGTGCCAAGAAGTCGAACTACATGTACCGGAACCAAGGTGACTTTACCTTTAGCAATCAGACCAAAGCCTGGGGCCTGGAGGTGCCGTCTTTCTCAAACGGAGCAGCTTATGCCGACCTGGATGGGGACGGCGACCTGGACCTCGTGACGAACAACATAAACGGGAAAGCATTTGTATACCGTAACAACGCAGAAAAACAAATTGGGAACAACTTCCTCAGGATAAAGCTACAGGGAGATAAAGCAAATGCAGCAGGCAACGGTACTAAGGTTAGGCTGTCTCGGGAAGGCAAGGAGCAGTTTCAGGAATACTCGCCTTACCGGGGTTTTATGTCCACGGTAGAGCCTCTACTGCATTTTGGCTTGGGCAAGGATTCCAAGATAGCTGCCGTAGAGGTAACCTGGCCTGACGGCAAAGTACAGCGGCTCGAAAATGTGAAAGCCAACCAGGTACTTACGCTGGCTCATAAAGATGCTGTAGCCTCAAAGAAGCCAAAGCAGAAGGCGGCAGCCCAACTGTTTCAAAGCGCCAATACCAAATACAAGATAAACTATACCCACAAAGAAGAACCATACATCGACTTCAAGGTTCAGCCACTATTGCCGCACAAGTATTCTCAAAATGGCCCAAGCATTTCAGTGGGCGATGTAAACGGTGATGGCTTGGAAGACTTTTATATAGGAGGTGCCTTTAAGTATCCAGGAAGAGTTTTTCTTCAATCAAAGAATGGCACCTTTACAAGCGCTGCTATCACGGACCAAACGAAGTTTGAAGAAGACATGGGCAGCCTACTCTTCGATGCAGACGGCGACGGTGATCTGGACTTATATGTAGTGAGTGGGGGAAATGAATTTCCAGTCAACTCGCCCTATTTTCAGGACAAACTCTACAAGAACGATGGCAAGGGTAACTTTACCTTAGATATGCAGGCTCTGCCCAACACAACCTCCAGCGGGTCGTTTGTGACAGCGGCAGACATAGACGGCGACGGTGACTTGGATTTATTTGTAGGAGGCAGAATGCGCCCGCAAGGCTATCCAGCTCCTGCCAAGAGCTACATCCTACTGAATGAGGGCGGTAAGTTCCGAAATGCTACAGCGCAGGTATGTCCAGCACTACAGAAGCTGGGAATGCTCACTGCTGCCCTCTGGACTGATTTTGATATGACCACGCAGTAGATTTAGTTATAACAGGAGAAGGCATGCCAATTACCTTCTTCCGGAATGTGAACGGCAAACTGCAAAACGTAACTGCTGCTACCGGTTTGCCCAATACCAGCGGCTGGTGGAACAGCTTGGTGGCAGGAGATTTTGACAATGACGGCGATATAGATTACATGGCTGGCAACCTAGGGCTGAATACAAAGCTCAAAGCGTCAGAGAAAGAGCCCGTAACGGTGTATGCCGCTGACTATGACCGCAACGGAAGCATGGACCCTATAGTGGCACACTACGTGATGGGCAAGAACGTGCCGGCACGGCCGCGGGATGATATCTTTGACCAAATTGTATCGATGCGCAAGCGTTTTACCAGTTACAACAGCTATGCCCGTGCCTCGGTTACAGAGGTGCTTTCTCCAGCAGAGCTAAACGAATCTTATGTGCTGAAAAGTGTTAACATGCACACTAGCTACATAGAGAACTTAGGCAACGGCAAGTTCAAAATTGCACCTTTGCCGATACAGGCACAATTTGCGCCTGTGTACGGCATGACTGTAAACGATTATGACGGCGACGGAAACCTGGATGTGCTGCTCACTGGCAATTCCCAAGCTCCAGAAGTGCTCAGTGGTGCTTATGATGCTTTTAGGGGCTTATTTCTGAAAGGAAGCGGGAAGGGAAGTTTCCAGCCAGCAACGCTGCAGCAAAGTGGTTTCCTTGTAGACGGCGATGCGAAGGGAATGGCTGAATTGACCCTTTTTGATGGAAAACCGCTGTTGCTCGTAGCCAACAACGATGGTCCTTTGCGGGCGTATACCGCCAGTTCTGCAAGCCCAACACAGGTAATAAAAACTAATCCATCTGATGTAAGGGTAGAGATAACTTTAGACTCAGGTAAAAAAATAGTAAAAGAGCTTTATTATGGCTCTGGTTATTTATCGCAATCTACCAGAAGCATAGCCCTGCCTCAGAATGCCGTCTCTGTTGTGGCTTACGACTATAGCGGAAAGAGCAGAAAAGTTAAATAGTAAAAGCTGTTAAAGGCCTAAGGTAACCAAGGAAGATGCTTACGCTCCATAAAAATTATTTCAGGACTTTCTCCTGCTCTTTTCTTTCCTCTATCCTGCTGTTGGCTTCCTGTACTGGGGAAAAACAGGAAGACACACACACAGGCATGGTGACGCTACTAGAAGAGGTTGCGCAGAAGTTTGATGTTGCGGATAATAGGTTTGCCAATCACGCACGTGTAGATCACTTTGAGGCACTAGCTAACAAAGCCACTGGCAGAAAGAAGTTTGACTACGAGTACCAGAAAGCAGTGGAGTTGCTTCGCGCAGGAGAACCAGCAAAAGCTGCCAAACTGTTTGAGAAACTTCAACAGGAGTTACCTCAGATTGCGCACAGCTTCACTCCGAAAGACAGAGACCTGGTAGACAAACTGGAAGCGGACATAGCCCAATCGTACCAGCGCCTGGGCGAGCAGGAAAATTGCCTGATCAACCATACATCAGCGTCCTGCATCTTCCCGATTTCCAGCAATGGGGTACATCAGCTACCACAGGGTTCCAAAAAAGCAATTGAACATTATACAGCACTTTTAAACCGAAATCCTGATGCGCTGCATTACCGGTGGCTGTTGAACATCGCTTACATGACGCTTGGGGAGTATCCGAATGAGGTGCCCCAAAAATGGCTGATACCAATAGAAAATAAGTCAGCATATCCTGTAGCCCGTTTCGAGGAAATTGCTGGAGAATTGGGCGTTGATGTGAATGATATTTCAGGTGGATCTATTATCGAAGACTTCGATAATAACGGCTACTTAGATATTATGGCCTCTTCCTATGGCCTGCGGGACCAGATACACTTTTTCCATAATAATGGCGATGGCTCCTTCTCAAACCATACAGAGAGAGCGGGTTTGAAAGGCATTACCAACAGCCTGAACATGATGCAGGCAGACTACAACAACGATGGTTTTATAGATGTACTCGTGCTTCGTGGTGCCTGGTTTGAGGAGCAGGGCAAGCAGCCCAATTCATTGCTGCAAAACAACGGCGACGGCACCTTTACAGATGTGACGGCAGCAGTAGGCCTGCTGTCTTTTTATCCGACCCAAACAGCCACATGGAGCGATTTTAACAACGACGGCTGGATAGACCTGTTTATAGGCAATGAAACAGCCCAAAGGTTCAGCCCTGTGCCCTGTGAGCTATACATAAACCGCCGTGGCAGGTTTCACAATGTCACCAAAGAGGCGGGGGTTGAGCTGGCGCAATATGTTAAAGGTGTAACTTCTGGTGACTTCGACAATGACGGTTGGCAGGATATTTACGTCTCTACGTTATACGGCCAGAACTATTTGTTCCGCAACCTGGGCTTAGGGAAAAACGAGCAGCTAAAGTTTGAAGATGTAACGGAAAAAGCTGGTCTGCAAGAACCGATGATGTCGTTCCCTACCTGGTTCTATGACTTTGACAACGATGGTTGGCTCGATATTTTTGTATCGGGATTCAAATTTAGCATGGAGCCTGGTGTTGCTTACAACGTGGCAGCCGAATACCTAGGCCTGCCAAATGGCGCTGAGAAAGCACGGCTCTACCATAATAATGGGAATGGTACTTTTACAGACGTTTCGGAAAAAGTGGGTATAAGCAAATCGCTGTATACCATGGGCAGTAATTTTTTGGATATTGATAACGACGGCTGGCTAGATATGTACCTAGGCACGGGAGATCCGAGCTTTGAATCACTCATCCCTAACAAGCTGTTCCGTAACAGTGCTGGCAAAAGCTTTCAGGATGTAACTACTGCTGCAGGGGTTGGCCATCTGCAGAAAGGCCACGCTGTTTCTGCAGGCGACATAGACAACGATGGAGATCAGGACATTTATACCGTTATGGGCGGTGCTTTCGAAGGCGACAATTACAGAAATGCACTCTTCAAAAATACCTACCAAGAAGGTACTCTTGGTGGCAATAACTGGATCAAGATTAAATTTGAGGGAGCAAAAGCTAACAAAGCGGCCATCGGTACACGCCTGAAAGTAACATTCACAGATAGAGGCAGGCAAAGAGCGATTTATAGGGATGTAAACTCTGGAGGAAGTTTTGGAGCCTCTACCCTAAGAGCTGAGCTAGGCTTGGGGCAGGCAACTAAAATCGATAAACTGGAAGTGAAATGGGCAGGCTCCAACAGAATACAAGTTTTCGAAAACATTCCTGCCTCTCAATTTATTCAGATAAGGGAGGGCGACAGCGAGGTAAAGAAACTGGATATCAAAAAGCTTAACCTGCAAAAGAAAAAAGGTGGGCATGACGTACATCATGCCCACCTTTCAGGCCATTGATAATAAGTTTATCGCTTTAGTCGGTAGCAGCCAAGTTTGCTTGCCTGCTGCCGTTTATTTCTGTACGCACCTTGCCAGCCCTGTCAATTATCTGCACAGATTTAGTGCCCGCTGGAAGCCACAGCGTTCGGGAAGATTGGGAAAGATATCCGGATCCGAAGTAGAATTCCTGCTTTCTTTTTTTCCCGTTTGCCAGTGTAATGGTGGCATAGACATCTGAGGGCAAGATAGAAAAGGCTTGTAAAGGCACTGCATGTGCCGCACTACTGTATGCCTTTAGACTATCCTTATGAGAAGCAACCAACAGCAGTGGGGAACCACTTGCCGTATTGATTTCGGCCATGCCTTTGGCATCGGTATCTATCATAAAGCCACTCCTGTTCACATTCACTGGCGAAAACTGACCTTTGCCATTTCCTTCCAGATATAAGCCTGTAAAGGCATCGTACCGTCCTACCACCACCGCTGTTGCATAGGAGTTGCCGACCAACAGCATATCTAGGTTACCGTCGCCGTCGTAGTCATTCACGGTAATACCACACACGGGTGCGAATTGCGCGCGCATGGGTAATGCTGTGACTTTAAATTTCCCATCACCCAGGTTCTCAATATAGCTGGTGCTGAAGTTTTCGCTCTTTACAGCATAAGCCCCCTTCAGCCTTTCTGCTGTGAATATCTCATCAAAAGATTTGCTGGCATAGTCTTCATAGCTCCTAAACTCCCTGCGCATAGACACCATTTGGTCTGTCATGTTGTCGCGACCATGCACAAGTTGCTTTTTCCCTTGAATATAGTGCGTCATGACCGCATCTGTGGTTCCACTGTTGTCAAAATCTTTGGCATAAACCTGAACAGGCTGCTCCACCGAAGCCTTGAATTTAGAGTTAAGGCCCAAATTTCCAGCTACAAAATCAATGTCTCCGTCATTATCAAAATCACCAGCTGCCAGGCTGTTCCACCAACCGTGTGTGCCGCTAAGTCCTGTGCTGGCGGTAACATCTTGCAGCTTTCCATTTACATTCTTCAGAAACGTTAGGGGCATCCACTCTCCTGCCACCACTAGATCTACCGCGTTATCGTTGTCAAAATCTGTCCATAGCGCAGAAGTAACCATACCTATGTCGGAGAGCATGGGACCAACCGTTTGAGTCACATCTTTAAACTTGCCGCCGTTGTTCTGAAGAATATAGCTTTGAGCTGGCAACGGGAATTCCCTGGGGTGTACCCTTCCTCCAACAAAAAGGTCTAAGTCACCGTCATTGTCATAATCTGCCGCTGTTACACAAGATCCGCTTGCAGTTATCTGTGGCAATGCACTGGCATCAAGAGTAAAGTTTCCCTTACCGTCGTTCATGTATAACCGGTCCTGGTAAGCTTTGTCTCCTAGAGCATACTTGCTTCCACCGCTCACCACGTAAAGGTCCAGGTCGCCATCATCGTCTGCGTCAAAGAACAGGCTGCCCATGTCTTCTGCCAATTTATTTTCTACTGAAAGCGCTTTTGATGTAAAGCTGCCGTTTTTGCCCTGCAGAAACAACGTGCCGCTATGAGAGGCACTGCCACCAACATAAAAATCCTCCAACCCATCGTTGTTTACATCGCCAACCGAAATTCCTGGGCCGTTTTGGGAGTACTTGTGGGGTAGGAGCGGCTGCAGTTTAAAATCCACATACTCCTGGTTCTGATCTTTATAAGCTATGCCTACAGCTGCTGTAACTTCTTTAAAAAAGGAATCATGGTTTTCTACCGCCTCCTCCTGCATCTTTTCCTTCGCATTCTGATAGCTAACTGTGAGTACCTGGTTTGGCTTTACGTTATGCAGTGCCTGATACCTTCCGTCAGGCCATGTAATTTCCAGCACATCTACCTGCTCTGTTGCGCCTAAGCCAAAATGCAACGTATTTTCTACTGTTGACTGAAACCCTCGGAAAGGATACTGCTCCCCCACCTGCATCTTGTCGGCATACCGTAATACTGCTTTTGCGCCTATACCTGCTTTGTTTGCAGCTGCGCCTTCAAATTTTATTCGGAGATAGTTTCTGTTTTCTGCACCCTCTTTCTTGCCTTTCTCTTGCTCCGACAGCATGTTCTGGTACACAAACGGCTCGTCATCCACGTTGCTGATCACAATATCAAGGTCTCCGTCATTATCCAGATCGGCATAGGCAGCTCCGCTTGAAAAAGATTCCTGTGCTAAGCCCCAGTTCGCTGATTCATCGGTGAAGGTTAGGTCGCCGTTATTGCGGTACATGAAGTTATGCTTTTTAACTCCTTCCATTGTTTCGGCTACCTTCACCAAATGGTTTTCGGTGCCTTTGTTCCCGAAACTGGATCTGGCTTGTGTAACATAATAGGTAGCAAAATCGAGATGGGTGATATCTTTCCGTATGCCATTTGTTATGAACAAGTCACGGGTGCCATCGTTGTCAAAATCGGCAAACAAAGGGCTCCAACTCCAGTCGGTATAATGTATTCCTGCTAACTGGCTGATCTCGCTGAAAGAGCCGTTGCCATTATTTAGCTGTAGCGTGTTTCGGACATACTGCGGCATGTAGCCTCGCTGAAGCGCTAGCTGAAATTCATCGTAATTTTTCACGCCGTTCATGAGTTTCTGTCGCCTGCTATCATCAGGCATCATATCGACAGTGATGATGTCTGGTAAACCATCGTTGTTGAAGTCGGCTATATCCGTGCCCATAGCGAAGTGGCTGGTATGCTTTAGGTAACTGCGAATGCTTTCGGTGAATGTGCCATCCTGGTTGTTGATGTAGAGCAGGTCGTCATAAATAAAGTCATTCGAAACATAGATATCTGGCCAGCCATCCTGGTTCAGGTCACCAATCCCCACCCCCAAGCCATAGCCTTCTTTCATGATACCTGCGTCTTCAGCCACGTTAGTGAATGTATTGTTCCCGTTGTTACGGTACAGCCGGTCTACGCTTGAATTCTTGCTTTTGCTAGGCCTAGAAGAGGCAATCACGTTTGGGTTTATATCTGCGCGGTTTACCGTGGCGATGTATACATCCAGGTCTCCGTCGAGGTCATAGTCGAAGAATGCAGCCTGGGTGCTGTACCCTGTATCGGCTAATCCATAATTTTCTGCCTCTTCCTCGAACAGAGGCATTTTGTCTTCATTTAAGCCTTTGTTTATAAACAGGAGGTTTTTCCTGCGATTCGGATCCTTGTACCCAGACATGCAGACGTAGATATCCAGCAAGCCATCGTTGTTGATGTCTACCATGGATGCTCCTGTTGCCCAGTTGGCTGTTTCCACATTCGCCTGCTGCGTTACATCCTCAAATTTCATGTCGCCCTTGTTCAGGTATAGCCTACTAGGTACCATATTCCCCGTAAAGAAAATATCTTGAAGGCCGTCGTTGTTTACATCACCAACCGCTACACCGCCCCCGTTATAGAAGTATTCGAAGTTGAGAAGATTAATAGAATCGTTGGATGTAAGCTTATTCTGAAAAGTGATACCTGTATCGGATGAAGATTTTAATTCAAACATTTTTTCCTCCTGGCTGCAATTAGTTAAGACCAACAAGGCGAAGAAAAGCATCAGAACTCTGAGAGGAGTGGGCAAACGAAGGGTAATCGAGGGCATGGCAGGTATAGCTTAAGCTCTGAAGGTTAACGTGCGTGTATTGGTAAATGCATCTTAGTATTGATGCCTACATCTGGTGGTATGTTCATTTTTTCTGACTTGAAAACATAACTGCCGCTTAAAAAGTAACATTTTGAATTTTGCCGGCAACGGCCGTATAAGTTGTTTCTCCTGAAGCGGACATACTGAACGCAAAGTCGCCAGTTACTCTATAGTTAGCGGCATCATACTGTGTGATTCGCAGTTCGCCATTGGTAATTCCACCATTATATTTCTCTTTTGTTTCCTGTAGTGCTGCAGTTGAGAAACCATGTACAAAGTATGCATTCCCGTTGCTGGTGGCATTGCTCCTAAACCGATAAGAACCTACTCTGTCAGTGGTAAGCTTTACAGAAAGTACGATTGCCGTTGTGTCGGTTCCCTGCACCTGCACCCCTATAATAGTCAGCGTGTCGCTAGAGCCGAGAAACGCACTTGCACCATTGTTTATCACGCGTGTTCCTAGCTTGTAGTTACCACTTGTAGCTTTCCAATCAGCACCGTTTACCACGGCTGTCATACTAGATGGAGTACTGTTCACAAAGTCAGGAGCTTCATCTTTATCACAGCCAAACAACATCAGGCCACAAATGACAGACAGATACAGTATAAAATATTTATGAGTGATGTTTTTCATCAGTCCATTATTTAGTCAATAAGTTAAAAAT
Organism: Pontibacter harenae; assembly: GCF_020907245.1. Taxonomy (GTDB): domain Bacteria; phylum Bacteroidota; class Bacteroidia; order Cytophagales; family Hymenobacteraceae; genus Pontibacter; species Pontibacter harenae. Next base: position 309,666 of record NZ_JAJJWH010000001.1, read on the forward strand.
AAGAAAAAAGGATCACTAACAGCGATCCTTTTTTCTTATTTCTGATGCAGAACCTGATGTAGCTCCGCCTATAAATTTACATGATTAGAAACCTGGGTTCTGGTCACCCTGCAGGGCTGGGTTTCTGTCGATTTCGGCCTGAGGTATAGGCAACAGCTCGTTTACACCAACCTTGAACGGTCTTCCCATCGGAATCAGCACTTCAGCCGCTTTACAAGTTCTAACAAGGTCATAAAAACGATGTCCTTCAAAAGCGAGTTCTTTGCGGCGCTCATTCATGATAATTTCGCGAAGCTGTGCCTGTGATACGCTAGTGATAGGCTGTGGGCAAGTTGCTCCTGCCATACTCTCACGTGCACGTCTTCTAACCTCATTTAGCGACGCCAGCGCTTCCTCTGTTCTGCCAAGCTCGTTTAGCGCTTCCGCGTTCCATAGAAGTACATCAGCATAGCGAATAAGCGTTATGTTGAGAGGGGAGTTAGCAGGGCCCGTTATATCAGACTCAGGTATCAAAAATTTCTGAATGCTGTAATTAGAGCGCGACCAGGTCTCGTCATACGTTAAGCCATTAATTTCATCTCCTGGCTCCAGGATAGAATATTCCAGACGAGGATCACAAGGTTCAAAGGCTTCGTAAATGTTGTTTACTCTGCTATTCGGGTTGCCACTGTAGTTATCAGGTGTTCTAGGTCCGATTGGTGTGCTGAAACCCCAGCCAGAGATATCACTTGTACGGGGTGAAAGCCACTGGTTAAGGGCCAAGCCGTCATTTTCGTTGGCCCAGCCACCTGTGCCTCCTACGCCCTGCACAGAGAACACAATTTCCGCGCTGTTCTCTCCTTCCAGAAGGAACACACTTTCAAAATCTTCTAACAATCTGTAGTTGCCTGAGTTGATGATGGCATTTGTTAAGTCTGCTACCTCCTGATACTGGTCCTGTGTAGCCCAAGGTGTTTGTGAGCATCCTTCAGGGGTAGACTGCCAAAGCAAGCTTTTAGCTAAAAGTGCCTGCGCAGCACCTTTGGTTGCTCTACCTACGTCGGAGCCTCCATAAGTTTCAGGAAGTACCTCAATAGCATCTCTCAAATCCTGCTCTATCTGGTTCCAGTTCTCGTCAATGGTCTCAGGACGTGGAACGAAAACCTCATCAGGGTTAAGCACTCTCGTGATGAGTGGAACGCGTCCGAAAGCTTTTACTAAATCAAAGTAATACTGCGCTCTCAGGAATTTGGCTTCACCCAAGATCCTTGCTTTTAACCTTTCGTCCATGTCAATGGGAGGAACACGCTCCAGTACCAGGTTTGCCCGGTACACACCATCGTACGACTGATTCCACCACTCATTTAATTGCTCAAAGTTTGATGTGTGTGTAAAGTACTGGAGTTGGCGGATGTAAATTTCATCCTGGTCATCGGTACTTCCCTTGTCAGTATCACCGCCTACTACGTCTCCCATAATCCAGTCCATGCGAGAGTGAACATCCCACTGCAAAGGGTCATAAGCAGCATTTAGGGCAGCTAGCGCATCATCAGCTGAAGTATAGAAGTTGGCAGTTGTTAATTCGGACAGCGGTCTTCTATCCAGGAAATCCTCATCGCAGGCCTGCAATACTAAACTACCAGCCACTACCCCACTAGCCATGAGGGACAGATAGATCGTTCTTCTTATATTTATCATGATTTTTTTGAGTTAAGACAAAAATTTAAAAACCTACGTTTATCCCGAATAAGAATGTTCTTGACTGCGGATAGAAACCTCGGTCGACGCCTATTTCAAGTACACTGTTAGACTGACCTTCAAGGAACCTGGAAGAACCGATTTCTGGATCGAATCCATCGTCATACTTTGTCCATGTAACCAAGTTAGCAGCACTTGCATACACTCTTAAGCGAGAAACTTTGATTCTTTCAGAAATAGCTGCCGGTACATTGTAGCCTAGTTGCAGGTTCTTCAATCGAACAAAAGATCCATCTCTGATCCATCTGTCAGAGTCTGGTCTGAGGTTGTTATTCGGGTCACCAGCAATCAGTCTTGGGTATTCTGCATTCGGGTTATCAGTTGTCCAAGTATTGTTGATCATTGAAGAGAACTTGTTACCTGGGGCATCAGAGTAGCCGTATAGTGCGATGGCACTCCAGATTTCGTTACCAAAGCTGCTGTTGAGCAGGAAGTTTAGATCGAAATTTTTGTAGGTGAACTCTCCCGTAAGACCAGCTGTGAAATCTGGTAGCGGGTTGCCGATAAAGGTTCTGTCATCACTATCTATTTGACCATCTCCATCAAGGTCAACGAAAATTACATCCCCTAGCTCAGCATTTGGCTGTACTAGCCTTACCTCATCCAGTTCTTCCTGTGTTCTGATAATTCCAGCCGTTTGGAAGCCATAGAACTGCGCAATTGGCATACCTTCCTGTGTACGGTTGAAAGGTTGTGCCAGAACTAAACCGTTCAGATCCAGTACCTCATTTTCAATCGTGGTAAAGTTCAAGCCAAATCCGTATCCAAAGGCATTGTCCATGTTACGGTAGCCAAGGGCAAGCTCTAGGCCCTTGTTACGAATAGAACCAGCATTAGTAAAAGCAGCAGTAGGGCCAGTACTTGCAGGAATAGGTAATTGCAGCAGCAAATCTTTCGTGGTTTTTACAAAGTAGTCTGCCGAGAAAGTTAGTTTGTTATTAAAGAAACCAGACTCTAAACCAAAGTTAAGTTGTTCTGTCGTTTCCCATCTGATATCAGGGTTAACTTGGGTGCCCTGGAAGAAGCCTGGAACCTGAATCTGATCACTGCCGAGTGCATATCGGCCACCACCTTGGATAACACCATAGGTCGGATAGTTACTAAATATATTTTGGTTACCTGTTTGTCCCCAGCTGGCTCTCAGCTTTAGGTTGCTCATGAAAGCTACATTGTCTCTGAAGAAGTTTTCTTCAGAAATTCTCCAGCCGATGGAAGCAGAAGGAAATACACCGTATCGGTTGTTAGCAAATTTAGAGGAACCATCTCTTCTAACATTTGCTGTAAAGAGATATCTGTCTCCGAAGGAATAGTTTACTCTGGCTAGTTGAGAGAAAATAGCAGATTCGTTTGCACCACCACTTACAAAGAAGTTAGTTGTTGCCTGGTCTAAAAACTGGATATCAGCGTTCTTAAGGAAGCCGCCGCCTCTGGCAAGAGCATTTTGGTAGTAGTTATCCTGTGCTTCAATACCAGCAAGTATATCAAGATCATGCTGGCCAAAGCTCCTGTTATAAGTAAAGAGGTTTGTCCACTGCCAATTTCTGTTGGTGCTGTTGTTTACACTTAGCTGGTTGGCAGTAGAGACTCTGTTACCGATAGCATAGGAAGGATCGAAGTTTTGATTTCTAAAGTAGTTAAAGTCTAAGTTAAAGCTTGAGCGGAAAGACAAGCCTTCTAAGATTTCCACCTCTCCGTAAACAGAACCCAGCATACGGTAGTTTCTGTTCGTGTTGTAAGACTCTAATGCAAGCCAAACTGGGTTTTCAGACTCACCTTCAAAGTTACTTGTAGGACCTGCAAAAGAACCATCTGGATTGCGAACAGGTACAGTTGGCAACTGACGGATACCGCGAGACAGCACGCCTGTATTCAAATCCTCATTGTTCGGGATTAGTGCTTCCTCTGTAGTACTTAACTGTAGGGTATTTCCGATTTTTACTCTGGTTCCGATTTTATGGTCGGTGTTTACGCGGAACGTGTAGCGCTCAAAATCACTGCCTATTACAATACCATCCTGCTGGAAGTAGCCTCCCGATACGTATAGTGTAGAGTTTTCGCTACCGCCAGACCAAGATAGCTGATAATTTTGAATAGGAGCTGTCCTAAATAATTCATCTTGGTAATTAGTGCCTTCTCCTAAAGTCTCTGGGTTTGTCCACGCAGGATTTGTTGTAAGACCTCCAGCCTGCCTAGCCAGGTTATCCAGCGTTGCATATTCTGCTGCATTGGTCATATCCAGTGTTCTCCAGGCTGTCTGCACGCCTGTGTAAGCGTTGAAATTAACTTCAGACGACCCTGCTTTACCTTTTTTGGTAGTAACTACTACTACACCGTTGGCTGCCCTTGAACCATAGATAGCAGTGGCAGAAGCATCCTTTAAAATTTCGATAGAGGCGATGTCGTTACTGTTAAGGTAGTTAATGTTTCCTTCTATCTGAACGCCATCCACCACGTAGAGCGGGTTGTTGTTACCAATAGTACCAGCACCTCTAATGCGTATGCTCGACCCAGCACCAGGAGAACCAGAATTTGATGTAACCTGTACACCTGCTGTTTGTCCTTGTAAAGCCTGTGCTACCGAAGGAGTAGGGATTCTTTCAAGTGCATCGCCTTGTACCGATGAAACGGCACCTGTTATGTCAGCCCGTTCCTGGGTGCCATAACCTACTACTACTACTTCCTCAAGGGCTTTTGCATCTGTAACAAGTCGAACATTAATAACGCCGCGATTGTTTATCGGGACTTCCTGCTGCTTATAGCCAAGGTAAGAAACGATCAGTGTTCCTGTTCCATTTGGAGCTCTTAAAGAGAAATTGCCATCAGCATCTGTAGCAGTTCCTACTGTAGTTCCTTTCACCATGACAGTCGCGCCAGGCACTCCTTGTCCGTCGTCTCCTGTTACCTTTCCCCTAATTTCTACGCCTTGTATAGGGGTTGAGGCCATAACAGCTGCTGTTGCAAACGGACTGGGGCCATTATAATAAGCTTCGGCCTGTACTGGGCCTTGAGCCAAGCAGGCGGCTGCCAGAAGGATGCCAAGCACCTTCTTCTGAGGTTTGGATTTTAAGTGGTTGCGTTGCGAGAGCATCCATAATGTAAAGTATCGCTGTTTCATATAGAGTGGTTTGAAATTTGATTCTGTAAACTTTACTAAAGAAGCTTTTAATCCATTGCTTGCTATGCATGGCAAACAATGTTAGTCTGGAGAGTAACACGAAGGGCTAAGAAAAAAAGTAGTTAGTGGGAGTGCATTTTTTATCATACACAAAGTAATTGATCACTCAATATCGGGGTTTGGTGTGAATAAATCATAAATTTCATATAAAATTTTTAGTTGTGGTTCACAATGTATGATGTTTGCATTTTT
>NZ_JAJJWH010000009.1 GCF_020907245.1 Pontibacter harenae
GCTTAAAGAATTAGCTAAATGAATTCAAAACAGCCTCTTAAACTATTAGATAATCTGGACAGGCAGGGGTATGACGAAGTGGACAGAGGGTACAAGATGCTGTAAACTTTAAAATATAGTTAGATAAGTGTGGGGACAGAAATAAATTTAGGTATGTTGTCATCCTGAAAGGATCTTGTTAATAGAGAGCCCCTACCCCCACAAGCCGCAACAGCTTAACCTCCCTTCTACCAGGTTTCTTTCAGAATGACAGAGTTCTTTTGTTCTTCATTTTATTTTTGTACTTATACTTAGTTATGATATTCTGAAATTAGCAGGCTATTTGCTCTGTCAAGGTACCGTCGGGTTTGCCTGGAAAAACACGGTTAAGGTTTTTGCCGTCCACGGGGTTCACCATCAGCGCGCGGTGCAGAAAAGCGGGCACGTTGGCCATGTGCACCAGAATAACCGTGCCGCTCATTACAGCAGGGCCCAGGTGCTTTGGCAGTTGCTGGGAAGCCATGATGGGTGCATACTCCAGGCCGTGCACGCCAGCCGTGATGCCAAGCACTGGTCCTTTTTTAGCTCCATGAAAAACGGTGACAGGAATAACAGTGATGTTCTGACCGCTGCCTACAGGTAAGAGTATAGATTTTTTTGTACCTGCTTTTATCTTCTCTCCTGCAAAAGAGAAAGACTTTATCTGGGCTTCTGCGTCAGTAACAGTGCATAAAAAAGCCAACAGGTAAAAGTATAGGTATGAAATTTTAATCTTGTTTTGGGAATAGTATTGATGTGCTAAAAAGAAAGGAACAAACAGCATAGCACAGAGTATATTCTCTTACTTTGTAAGGTTCCTTATGATACAGTATGGTCTGGGCAGGTATGCAGAGGCTCTTGCCTATCCTTCTAAGAAATTAGAGAACTGCCAACCACACACGCGCCTGAGGCCATGATTAGCCTATACTGCATGAGGAAATCAGAAAGTAAAAGAGATACTTTTTGCTGCTGTTGTTAATAAAATATTAGCGTATGGCCTACTCACCTTAAAATGGCGAAGCGCACAAACTAGCTTTCCACAGACAGTTAAAAATCTGTAAAGAAGCCATGTTAACCAAACTGCGTTGGTCTACACTAATACATTTGAAAAAATTATTAGGCCACGGGCGGTCCGCGAAGGTAAGTATTGTGGGGGTAAGTAAACTTCCAAGCGAAGCTATAAGGCTCTACATAACAGCTCGTTTGTGGAGCTAAAGCAAGATCATAGGACAAATTGGAAGCAAGAAAGGAAGTACCGTAGAAATTATCCACTTCACAGTGCAGGTGCACCTTACTTATTGTCACTTCAGACAGCTGCTTATCCTCGGTATGCTGGTGCTAATGCAGCGATAAGAGCGCATCTTCAGGCATCAGTACTCGCAGAAGGAGTACCAAAAGAAAATATGCGATATATGGCTGTGAACTGCGCATCTATGAAAACAGGTGATTAGAGAAATTCCATCTTATCAGGTTTTGAAGTCATTTAAAGATAGTTGCCTTCCCTGCACCTAAGCCGCAATATTAAACATACCACTCTACCTTTGCAACTTAATTGCACCTATATACTATAAGTACGGCTGTTGCAGCTCTATTAACCTAGATATCCTAGATACCTATTGACTTGTGCGACAGTTGTAAGCACTGAAATGGAGTGATGTTCTACTCACAACTCTGCTTGAATTAGCAAGGATTCCGTGTTCCTCTCACCGTTTCCTTACCTTTGCAGGCAAACAAATTTCTTGAACGCAAATATTCCTTCTAAGAGAAGGGTGTTAAGTGAAAAGTGCGTCTGCTAACCATAAAATGAGTTGCAGCAAACCTTTTGAGCTTAAAGTCTGCTTCAGCATATTCCTTATGCTGAAGGCCACCTAAACGAACTTTAAAGCAACGTTTATCTTTTAAAATCGTCCAAACCATCAAGAATTTTGTTTTATACACCACTACAGCCTTGCCAGATGATGCAGAAAACTCTACTACTTTTAATGGCCTGCCTCGTGAGCACATTTTGCTATGCTCAGTATCCTGAAGAAGACCCTGCTGAACCGATTTTAAAACTAGGAGGCGCTGTGCGCTTCAACTACAACCTTTCAACCTGGAAAAAAGACCAACTGGAACGCGGTGGTGACTTTGGCTATGATGTGTTCCGGCTTAACGTTGAATCTGAGTACAAAGGCATTAAATTGAACGCAGAATTTAGACATTATTCTCAGGCCTTTGGCGGCGCTTTTCTAAAACAGGGATGGTTTCAGTATGACTTTTCAGAAAAATCGCAGATACAAGTCGGGCTGAACCAGGTGCCTTTCGGTATACAACAGTATAATTCCAACAACTGGTTTTTCAACATTACCTATTATGTGGGTTTCGAGGATGACCATGACATGGGGGTAAAATACATACACGACAACGGGCGGTGGCAATGGCAGGCAGCCTATTATAAAAGCGCAGAGGAGTTTGTGTTTGGCGCAGCGGAGCCTAGCCCTAACCGCTATTCCTACGACATTACAGGGCGCAACAAAGAAAATAACCAGCTGGACTTTAAGCTTGTTCGGCGCTTAGGAGATAGCCTTGCCCATGAATTAGGTACCTCGCTACAGGCTGGACTCCTTTATAACCTGGACACAGAGCGAAATGGCACTAGGTACGCTGCGGCTCTTCACTATGAATATAAACCTACCTACAGCCCCTGGAATGTAAAGCTGCAAGCAATGCTCTACGGCATTAACCCACAATATGCAGCTGGGGCTGACTTAAACTTTGTGGAAATGGGAGCTTACGGTGTTAATTATAATGTGGCCACCAAAGGTGAAATGTATACCGCTAGCTTGGCTTATCACCTTCCCATAGAAACGCGCCTGCTGCAGGGCATTACCTTCTACAACAACTACGGTTATTACCACAAGCGGGTAAGTGGCTTTGAGAACACCCATATGAATGTGCTGGGTGCCTTGTTCACCGCTGGCCCCATGTACATTTATACTGATGCAGCATTCGGCTATAACCAACCTTGGCTCGGGCCTGAATGGACAAACGCTCTCGCATCTGGCACACCTGGAGATACAGACTGGCACATGCGTTTTAACATAAACATGGGATATTATTTCTGATTTAAAAATTTCTGATTGATGAGTAAAGTAGCAAGAAGCGATACAAAGAAGTCCTTGGGCTTGGAAGTGAACGGGCCTGTATTCTGGTCTTCTATTGTAATCTTAATCATTAGCATAGCGCTAGTCCTTGTTTTCAGGGAGGGTGCCGAAGCGTTCTTTAGCGAGGTACAGACGGCTGTTACCTCCAGCATGGGTTGGCTGTTCATCCTGAGCGTGAATGTGTTCGTGGCCTTCTGCCTGTACATGGCTTTCGGCAAGTTCGGCGACATCAGGCTAGGCGGCAAGGAGGCGAAACCAGAGTTCAGCACCTCCTCTTGGTTTGCTATGCTGTTCAGCGCCGGTATGGGTATCGGCCTTCTGTTCTGGAGCATTGGCGAGCCCATCAACCACTTTTTAACACCTCCGCTCGGGGAGCCAGGAACTCCCGCTGCGGCAAGGCAAGCCATGAACTTCACGTTCCTGCACTGGGGTTTCCATGCCTGGGCCATTTATGCACTGGTGGGACTGGCATTGGCCTACTTCACCTATAGCCGAAAGCTGCCCCTGACTATCCGCTCGGTATTTTACCCTTTCCTGGGAGAGCGCATTCATGGGCTTATAGGGGACATCATCGATATTCTAGCTGTTCTGGCCACCGTTTTCGGCTTGGCTACTTCGCTGGGTCTGGGTGTGAAACAGGTTGCAGCAGGGCTGCACCACGTGTTCCCAGCTATTTCCAGTGACGTGACGACGCAGGTGATGCTTATTGCCGTGATCACTGGCGTCGCCACCATTTCTGTGGTAACGGGTGTAGACAAGGGGGTACGTATACTAAGCGAGTGGAACATCCGCATTGCCCTGCTGGTGCTGGTGGCGGTGCTAGTGTTGGGGCCAACCGTTTTTATTTTAGGATCTTATGTGCAAAACACGGGCTCTTACATTAGCAATTTCCTGCAGCTGTCTTTCTGGAACGAGGCATACTCCACCACAAACTGGCAGGGGAGCTGGACGGTATTCTACTGGGCCTGGTGGATTTCCTGGGCACCTTTTGTGGGTATCTTTATTGCACGTGTTTCCAAGGGGCGTACCATCAGGGAGTTTGTACTGGGCGTACTGATTGTTCCTTCTTTACTCTCCTTCCTGTGGATGACCGTGTTCGGCAGCACAGCCCTGCGAGAGGCATTGTCAGGCGGAACCGCCATAACGGAGGCAGTGGCCGCAGATGTATCTACGGCTCTGTTCGTTTTCTTTGAGCAGCTTCCTTTCTCCACGGTGCTCTCTATCATCGGTATTGTGTTGATTACAGGTTTCTTTGTTACCTCCTCCGACTCAGGCTCTCTTGTGGTAGACAGCCTGACATCGGGCGGAAGAGCCGACTCGCCTGTGGGCGTGCGTATTTTCTGGGCCCTGGCAGAAGGAGGTGTGGCGGCGGTGCTGCTGATAGGCGGTGGTCTGCAGGCCCTGCAAACGGCTGTTATCATTACGGGTTTGCCCTTTGCGCTTATTTTGCTCACGATGTGCTACAGCCTATACAAGGGGCTAAACGAAGAACTGGAAGAAGAAAACAAACTGGGCAAGGCACAGCAGCGAAAAGACTACCAGCAACAGATCACGGAACTGTTGGCCAAACGTGCCGCAAAGCAGCAGACGCCGCATACTGCAGAAGACAAGAGAAACGATTTACCATAACTTTAAAGCAGGAGAAATATGATTGCAATTGACGCCATGATGGTCTGCCTCGACCTGAGCGATATAGACGAAAAACTCGTAGCGTTTTCCCGTTCCATCTGTGAGCGCCTGTCGGTAAAAAAGGTGTATTTTGTCCATAATATAAAAACATATGAACTGAGCGATGACTTTAGGGAAACCTTCGGGGATATTGACCTGAGTAAAGAGGTGGAGGCCAACATCTCCGACATTGTCGCGGAGCATTTTGAAGGAGGCTGCGACCATGAGATACTGGTGAGCGAGGAGCCGAACACCGAGGTGATGATGGCTGACCTGGTAAAGCGATATAATGTAAAGCTGACGCTACTGGGCAAGCGAATGAGCAACAAAAGTACAGGTGCTTTGGGGACTAAGCTGCTGCGTGTACTGCCCTGCAGCATTATCGTTTTCCCAGAGACAGCGAGCTTCAACATAGAACGTGTGCTGGCACCGATAGACTTCTCCGACGCCTCGGTGCACGCGCTGCGACTTAGCAAGAGCCTTACAGACCAGTTGGGGCTAAACCTGGAGATTATGCATGTCTACAAACTTCCTACACAGTACTTCCCACTCATCTCAGAGGAAAAAGCCGTGAAGAAAGCCGAAGAGGTGGTAAGCGGAAGGTTTAGGGAGCTTCAGAAACGGCACCAGGAAATAGCAGGTGTGCCTTATGCCCTAGTTCGTGCCGCGGGGAAAAGCACGGCCGAGCGGATCTGTCTGCAGCTTCGCAAGGGAAAGCACGATCTGCTGGTTCTCGGCCTGAAGGGTAACAACCCAATCCCTTCACTTAGCTTGGGCAGCGTACCGACACAGATATACAACATGGACATTGACACGCCGCTTTGGCTGGTGTACTCAGAGGCAGTGATTAAGTAAACGGTGGCACAGCAGGTTAACCTTAGCTTGCCGCCATCAGATTGCTGATTCCTGTCACCACCATGTCGACACCGATGGCACCCAGGAAAAAGCCGTTAATGCGCAGCAGCAGCTCCATGTTCTTGTCAAAGGCGGTTTGCACACTTTTCGAGCGCATCCCGCGGCGGATTTGCTTGAGTCCCATGATGATGATGAAGTTGGCAAGCATGATAAGTGCAAGCGACAGCGCGCCCTGCCACAGCTCCATCTGTTCCGACATCAGGATAGTAAGGGAAATGGTACCTGCTCCCACCATAAAAGGCAAGGCTATCTCAGATGCCAGATCGTGCAAATCTCCTTTAATTTGGATAAAGGCTTTTTTGCCCTGCACGATAAAAATATAGGCGAAGGAGAAGAGGACGATGCCGCCAAATATGCGAAAGGATTCGAAATTGATGCGAAATACTTTTTGAAAAACAACGTCACCGAAAAGCAGGAAAGCCAGATAGATGAAGAAGGAAATCAAACTTGCTTTCAAAAACACAGCCCGAAAGTCTGAGTCTGACAAATCGTTCATAACGGGCTTTAGGTACAGGAAAAGCGCAAAGGGGTTCAGCATGACCAGAAAGCTGAAGATGGCTGCAATCATAGGTATAGGTATTATATAATTTCACCTTTTTCTGTACCGCGCTTTCCTGCATAGGGTTATGAGCCCTTGCAGACAAAGTAGCAAAGTAGTTAAGCTACAAGGCCATAGCGAAAATATTAATAAGGTGGCTAAGCAGAGGCTTAAGTAATGGCTTCGCTCTTGAACAGTATTTTGAATTCTGTTCCTTCGTCCTCGGCAGATGTTACTTCTATTGAGCCGCCTGCACTGTCAACTATTCTTTTTACTAGGTGCAAACCTATACCGCTTCCCTCCACATGGGAGTGGAAACGCCTGAACATCATATAGAGTTGCTCCAGGTTCTGCTCGTTCATACCCAAGCCGTCGTCTTTAACTGATAGCACTACTCCTTTTTCAACCTGTATTGTTTGCACATGTACCTGACAGTTACGCTTGTTTGACCGGTACTTGATAGAATTACTAAGCAAGTTGTATAGTATGCTACGGAAGTTTTTAGGCGATAAACTAATAATGCGGACCTGAAAGTCGGTTGAAACCTCGCAAGGAAACTGGAGTTTGTCGAAAAGGAATGCCATATCCGCCATCACGTCCTCAAATACTTGTTGCATGTTTACAGTCTCTTCTTATCCCTCCCTATCCTTACTCCGCTGCAGACGATTCACATCAGATAGTTCATCTACCGTTTTTTTGAATCGGCTTATAGAGCCCTAGATATGTTTTTGAATCTCAATTACTTTCGTATTGAACGAACCTATCTTTTCTACTTCGTTCATCAGAAGTCTAGTTAGAGCTTCGAGGTTTAGAATGGGGGCCTTTAGGTCGTGGGATGCTATGTAGATAAAATGATCTAAATCTTTATTTACCTTTGCCAGATCATCGCTTTTTTTCTGCAGTACGTCTTCATGCGCTTTCCTATAGGTAAGGTCTTTGGTCACTTTCGTAAAACCTATTAACTCATCCTCATCATCGTATACAGCAGTAAGCACTATACTCGCCCAAAAGAGCGTGCCATCTTTCCTTCGGCGCCACCACTCCGCCTCGTGTTTTCCGTGCTTCTTTGTAAGTTCTATCTCCCGCTCTGGTTCCCCCTTCTTTTGGTCTTCTTCAGTAAAAAGAACACCGTAGTACTGTCCGACAATCTCCTCTTCCTGATACCCCTTGATTCTTTCTGCTCCTACATTCCAAGTGTTTATGATACCTTTCGGATCCATCGCAAAAATGGCGCAGTCCTTAACCTGATCAATAAAGTTGGCAGAAATTTATGGCTGTATTTCGGATCCATAGAGTTTTTGATAGTTCGCATAAAGCTTAATCTTACAAAAAGCTAAACAACTCGTTGTATTATAAGCCGATAGTAGAGAACGAAGCTAGGATGCTCTATGTTAGAATGCCCAGTGTAGAAAACGCTTTATAAGTCAGAAGCTTTATGCTAACAGAACACAGCTTTTTATGCTAGCACTGAGCAATATTGATATATTATGGAACTACGTATTACTACATTTATTGCACATCTCCTTCCTTCAAGGTAATTCAACACTACTGTCTCACCTACTCATCTCGGCAGAGAAAGCTTAATTCGACTTGTGAAACGACAAAAAGAAAACTTTGGGCGTGTTTCTGCCAAACATGTATTTGATAGCAGAAAAAAAGATATTTAAACGCTTGAGTCTATTAATTAGAGGGTTTACCAATTACTTTCTGACATGAAGTCAGAAGCCGTATCCTGTACCTGTTGAAGTATGTTTCTCAGGACAGGGCTTTTGTCTCCCCTTCGCCAGGTAACATAGAGGCTTACCTCATAGGGCAGCGTTATGAACCGCACATTGGGCAAAGCACTTAATGAATAGGAATAGGGCAATATAGATACACCAAGCTCTTTAGATACCAAGCCAAGCACCATTCCTCCAAAATCTGTTTCAATGAAAACATTGGGGCTAAAGTCGTTGTCCTCAAAAACCTGCCGAAGGACCGAGGTATAGAAGGTAGTCTGCACCAAGTTTGACAGGATGAACTTCTCGTCTTTTAAATCGTGAAGTCCCTTGAAGTTCTGCTCATTCAAGTGGTGATTTTTAGGCACAACAAGGGCAAATGCTTCAGAGTACAAGTTGATTGACTGCAACGAGGGGTTTACAGCTGGGTCTCGTCTGAAAGGAATATCCATTTGGTAATCAAGCAGCTGCTGCTCAAAGCTGATATCGGTCGGCTCCACCAGTTCAACCTTTAGTTCTGGTAAGGTGCGGGATATGCTGGTAAGCAGCCTCGGCATAAAACTGTAGGCGATCGAGCCTGGATATCCGATTCTGACAGTGCCAAAGGCACCTTCATGGATCTTCCTCGCCTGTAAATGAATACGGTTGATCTCATCCAGCAATGGTAGCCACTGATCTCTTAAAAAAACGCTAGCCTCAGTAAGCTTTACACTTCGCTTGCTTCGCTCGAAAAGCTGGATTCCCAACTCATCTTCCAAGGCCTTAATTTGCCTGCTCAGCGCCGACTGCGTGATGAACATGCGTTCTGCTGTGTTCCAGAAATGCAGTTCCTGCGCCAGTGCCAGAAAGTATTTTATTTGCTGTAGCTCCATTTAGAATAATTCCCTTTTCGCATTAATCAAGCCATTATTAGCATTTTTAAGTCCAACCGCACATACTTACTTTGAGATAAAATAAATGTCTTATGAAATGGTGCAAGTACGGAAATATGTATGGGAAGCAATAGGATGGATAGGTGCCCTGTTCTCGCTTCTGGCTTTCAGCCTAAACAGTTTTGGTGTTATCAGCAGCCAATCAGTCAACTATTTGGGAATGAATATAGCTGGCTGCTTTTTCATGATTCTGTATGCACTTTCAAAAAAAGCACACGCAAGTTGGGTGCTGAACACCATTTTTCTTCTGATGGCTGTTATAGCATTGGTAAGGGTTTACACTATGCATTAGAACTTAACTAGCATCCTGGGGTGAGCCACCTTTTCAATAATATCAAGAAAAGGTGGCTTTTTCACATCCGTTCAGCATTGCCTCGATCAGCGTTTCATCCAGGAGAATTGCAGCTTTTTACTTCTGCTTTAAATCTGCTTAAATAATAAGTACCTCTTCCGACTGTTCCTCGTTCAGCATGATTTGCTTTAGCCTCGGGCAATTCAGTTTAAAGTGGCGATATCTGCCTTGGGTGTCCTTCCAATTTACGCTCCTCATAGGCAATGATGCCAACCAATGGCTCGAGCCGTGCCCTTGTTAGCTTCAGAAAACCCAAAAAATTGGGCAAGGCTACGAAGATAAGAAAGCAACATTGGGCTTACGGGCTCCTTTACGGCAACAAAAAGGCGCTAAATCCTATCAGAGTACTTGCCTTGAAATAATGGCTCACACCACCCTAGCACCAACTCTTGTTTGATTGTTATGTATTGCTTCCTCAGTATTTTGCAAACCTTTTATTAAGTGCAGGAGTATTGTGCATGCATAAAGATAGGACCTGTTTGCATGATTTATAGGCAGCTAAGCAAGAACGATGAGGTTTAGCATATTTTAGTATTTGTTAAACAATAGATATGACAATCGACAACCTTAACGAGAGCTACAATACAAGATCTGATTTAAACCTATGAAGAAGATTACTATCCTGATGATAGGCAGAAATTGTTACCATCTGAACAAACGCAAACCATAAGTAATGAGCCGAAGAAATTTTTTAAAAATGTCAACAATAAAAAGCGAAAGTTTGTCCACTAATTATGTGTTCGCTGCTCTGTATTCTTATAGACTTGGCTAACAACAGCTACAGTTTGTTGTACCCGTAACGATGAAGCGAGCAAAGAACAGTTAAAACAGCTGAAAAAGCTGCATAAAAAACAGCTTCAGAGTATGAAATATTCAATCATACTTGTAATTTGGGAAATAAGAAAAGCTCAATCCTCAGGAGATTGAGAGAAAGATAAAGTCGATCACTACATTTACCTTAATAGCTACATAAGTCAATAACTAAAAACTCAAGCCCAAAATCATGAACGACAACATTAACAAAAGTGCCTTGTTTTATGGGAGCTGCCTTGCACTCATCACTACAGGCTTTACCTTTTCTATCAGAGCAGGAATACTTCCTCAGTTAGGGACACAATTTGGTCTGTCTGCTGAACAACTCGGCTTTATCAACTCCATGTGGTTTTTGGGCTTTCCTATTTCTATGGTTATCGGTGGCTTGGTTTACCACACAGTAGGCCCTAAAATTATCATGACAGTGGCCTTTATATGCCATACACTGGGAATATTATTAACCATTTATGCGGGGGGGTATACAACTTTACTTATTTCAACGCTATTTATTGGTATTGCAAACGGATGTACTGAAGCTGCCTGTAATCCAATGATTGCAGATATGTATTCAGGTTCCAAAATGAACAAAATGCTGAACAGATTCCACATGTGGTTTCCTGGAGGCATTTTGCTGGGTGCCCTTATCTCTAAGCTTATGTCCGATTTTGGATTTACCTGGCAAGGACAAATGTGGTTTATATTGGTGCCAGCCGTTGCCTACGCATTTCTATTTTTCGGAAAAAACTTCCCGAAACCACAAGTGGAAGGAGCTACCTCTCTTAGCTCAAACTTCAAAGCCATGCTAAGCCCTTTGTACATCTTCCTTATCGTGTGTATGGCTTTAACTGCCATCACGGAGTTTGGACCTGGCCAGTGGGTAGAAATTATTCTGGGTAGCAGCGGAGCAGATCCTATGCTAATCTTAGCCCTGACCGCTGGTTTAGTGGCCGTACTAAGATTCTTTGCAGGACCTGTAGTGGCATCACTTGGGCAGACAGGTGTTTTGCTCGGAGGTGCCGTATTTTCAGCAATAGGCATCTATATGTTTAGTACTGTAACTGGCTCTATGGCCTATGTGGCAGCTATTATTTTCGCTCTTGGGTACGGCTATTTCTGGCCAGTTATGGTTGGGGCTGTAGCACAGCGCGTACCACTAAGCAGTGCCTTGGGTATGTCTATTATTGGTGCGGTAGGTATGTTTTCTTCTTCTATCTTCCAGCCTATTATCGGAAGCTGGATTGATGGTTCTATGTCAGAATACACAGCTCAGGGACTTACAGGCGAAGCCTTACAGCTAGCTGCAGGCCAAGAAACCTTACAAAAAATGATTGCTTTCCCTGCCATCCTGATTATACTGTTTTCTATTCTTTTCTTCTGGCAAAAAAGGTCGTCAAGCACAGTGGCAAAACCAGACCCAAAGAGAACTGCAGAATTAGCTGGAGAATATTAATAGCTTACAGGTTGTATCACAGCCTGTTTAGCATAGCTTAAAAAGAAAGGGCCTCTCGTTATGGGAGGCCCTTTCTTTTGGTGTTAATTATCTATTTGGTTTTCAAGATTTACTGTTAAAGTCAACTATGATTTCACTCTTGTGAAGCAAGGCTGTTGGCTGCTACTTTTATTTGATGGGTTTCGCTTCTCTGTTTGATAATTTCAAGAATGTTCGTCTGAATATCACTCATAATCAGCTTACTCCATAGACCACAGTATATTATCTACACGTGGTTGGTATATTTTAATCTTTGACAGTTGGCAGACGTTAATATACCTCCGTTACATCAACTTCACTTCTACTTATGAGCCACTGCCCTGCTTTCCTAAGAAGTAGTTCATCTTCATGAACTAATCCTGGGCTGGAACGGCTTAGCACCTTATAGCCAACAGGCACGTGTGCCTCGACTGTCCACGAGGAGCCATCTACTTGTAGAGCCCACCGATAGGGTTTTATAGCCCAGAAGTTACCTGTTGTAAGTATCTTCTTAAACTCATAAAACTGTTTCAATGAGATTACCTTATCTGATTTCTCAAGGGCTCCAGTCTGCTTGTCTATTCTTGTCGTGTGGAGGATCGCCTGGTTATCCTGCTTGTACAACTCGAAAATATAATCATCGTGGAAAGCCCTAGTCCAGACAAACCGATAGGTTTCTTTGCCTGTGTAAAAGTTGTTCAGTACAGGGCTGTTGGCTTTCAGCAAGAGTTCTGAGAGGGAGTTGACTGTAGAAGAATCAACCTTAATCTCATGATAGAGCCCTACCCTACTGGCTGGAATCTTACTCAAGCCTTTTTCAGTGTCATATGGGGCTTCGGCAATAATGCGCCCATAGGGGCTAAATCCCCTGAAATCGTCATAGTTGAAGTAAGCCACTGGCTTTAGCGGTATTCCCTGCTCGTTTAATAAACCCTGCTGATTTTTATACTTAGAGCCCAGATACAGGTTGTTTTCAATAGGATGCACTACTTGCCGTTCAGACAGTTGAATAACTGACGAGCAACCAAAAGACCTCAACAGCAAGACAGTTAAGTAGTTTGATATTTTCATAGTGCTTCTTTTTATGAAGTTATGATTTAAAATGGATGCCAACGTTCTTGTGTAGACGATGAGTAAGGCCGTCGGCAGAAGTGTAATGTTTACACGTGGTTTGCTGTTGTATTTTTTAAGCCATATTTATATAAATCTTTTCCAAATCTAGTTGGATAAATGTCGGAAGACCATACACTCATTCTTATTGCCAAACCTGAGGATTCCAGATTTGATTCTGCAGTAGTTTCTTCTTCATTGTATTGTTGAACTTCCTTTCCCTCTGTAGTGTCAATTTTGGGTATTACAGATAAATTAGGAATATCAACTTTTTCAAGACAATCGGAAAGTTGTAAAAAGTACTCCCAATTAAAAGAACCATTGATGTATGCAGAAAATAAATTTGAATAAATTATAATTTTATTCTCGTTTTTAAAATCGTCGATGTATTCAATTAATGTTTCTGTTACTTTAATCCTGTACTTTTTGTCGTCTTGAATCTTATTTCTAAATTCCTCTCGCTTTGTTTCATCAATATCTTGTGATTCAAAAGCCTGTAAAAATTTTATAAACTTTTTTGTAAAGATTTTATCTCTAAGATTCATAAAACCTTTATAAGTAGTTATAATCTCTCCCAGATAAGGAACAGAATCAAAAATTCCTGAATCAAATATTTCAATAAAATCCATATTCCCTAAACCGATTCTTTTAAGTTGATTTCTATTTGTTAAGGAAAGCCCAAAGTTATCTATATTTTCCATTGGATTATTTATTGTTTAATATAACAGCTAACTAAGATACTAACGGCAACATCAGGTTATCTGCATTCTGTTATGTATGTAACCTAAACCTGTCTTTTATGTGCAGATTTGCGGCCTGATTCAGTTAAAAGAGCACTGCGTAAGTATACCGGTTGCCTTGTCTAAGATATAAATTTTACTAGATAATCATAAACTAATATCAAATCATTACTTGATGTAGTTTTTTAGATTGATTAAAGTAGCTATGTTATTTTATTCAGATCAAACACAAAATCGATTTCAACACCTATTTAGGCACCAAAAAAAATTAAGTTGCCTTGGCTTTCATTAATTCTTGCCCTTGGTAGCGAACGAATCTATAAATTTCGTAATATAGCCTCTTGGCTCAGAAACTTTATCTTTAATATTGATTAAACTTAGCAGCAAAATTTACCCCAGTGAAAGAGCAAACGTCTTGTGCATGCTTAGCTGCAGCTGGTTAAATAACGTACACGAAAATCAATCCTTAAAAATTAAATAATAAATGGCTTCAGGACTTCTGGCTTTATTGGATGATGTGTCTGCCCTAGTGAAAGTTAGTGCGGCCAGTCTGGATGATGTTCCAGCGCAAGTAACAAAAACAACGGGTAAAGTATCTGGTATTGTTATAGATGACACGGCAGTTACGCCTAAATATGTGGTGGGTTTAGATCCCTCACGCGAGCTTTCAATCATCTTTCAGATCGCTAAAAAATCACTTATAAATAAGGTACTAATCCTTAGCCCAGCAGCACTACTGCTGGGCTTCTTTGCACCCTGGGCAATTGGTCCTATTTTGATGCTGGGCGGAGCATATTTATGCTTTGAGGGCTATGAAAAAGTTCACTCCATGTTCAGTAAGCATCATGCAGAGGCTGAGCATAGTAAAGGTGAGAAAGTAAAAATAATTACGCCCGAAGAACTGGAGAAAACAAGAGTAAAAGGTGCAGTGCGAACGGACTTGATTCTTTCTGCTGAAATTGTTGCCATTACTTATGCCACAGTAGCTGAGCAAAACCTGGTAAACCAAATTGCCGTGATGCTGTGCGTGGCTATTTTTATTACAATAGCTGTGTATGGCTTTGTCGGCCTCATTGTAAAAGCTGACGACGTGGGCACACATATGGCAAAAGAAAATCATCACCCACAGGTTCGCAAAATTGGCCGAGGTATTGTGAAAATAATGCCTGGTTTTTTAAAAATCCTCAGCTACATCGGAACAGCAGCTATGTTATGGGTGGGGGCAGAAATTATCGCTCACGGCATTCCTTTTACCAGCCATGCGCTGGATAACTTAGAACATTCTATGGCTGATATGCCTGCCGTTGCTTGGTTTGTAAAGGCCCTACTCTGTGGCATAGGCGGATTGATTTTAGGCGGCATCATTGAGAAAATAGTATCCTTGGTTCGCAAAGCATTTTAGTTTCCGAACGACAGGAACTATGTTCCATTTGATAAAAAGTTTAACGTACTATAGCTTTTGTTGTAGTACGTTTTTTTGTTCGTTTAATCTGAGACAGCATCACATCCTAAATACCTAAAACCAAAACCATTGTTTAAGCTAGCATTCTGTGGGAGTGGTGGGAAATTTACGCTATTCCTGTTATCTTTCTATTTCACTGAAATTTAGCCCCATGACCATTGAAATCCTTTTGAAGTATCTTTTTACCGTTCTTTTAATCTTTTCTTTTTCTGCCATTAGCTATGGCCAGGTAGAGAAAGCCGAAGCAGACTTACAGAACATCATAAAAGAGCTTGAAATTGTGGGGCTCTCCGTTGCTGTAGTGAAGAACAACAACATCATTTACACCAATTCTTTTGGCTTGAAAGATATTGAAAGCAACACGCCTCTTTCAGACAAAGATATTTTCAGGATAGCTTCCATATCCAAGTCATTTTCCGTTACCTCCATCATGCAGCTTGTTGAGGCAGGGAAACTGTCACTTAACGATGATTTCAGCGATCTAGTAGGCTTCAAGGTCCGAAATCCTAAGTTTCCAGAAACTGTCATTACGCTTAAAATGGCCCTCTCCCACACGTCCAGTTTAAACGACAGCGAAGGTTACTTTAACTTAGATGTGATTAATCCAGCTAAGAATCCGAATTGGGCAAACTGCTACAACGACTATGAGCCAGGAAAGGGATATGACTATTGCAACCTGGCTTTTAATATGGTTGGAGCCACCATAGAAAAGTTATCAGGCGAGCGCTTCGATAGGTATGTAAAACATCATATTCTAAACCCTCTGGGATTTTATGGTGGATACTGTGTCGACTCTTTAGACGCTAGCCTCTTCACCACTTTATATGAGTATAAAGCTTCTACTAAAGAATTCACTCCGTCACCATCGGCTTACGCGCCGCGCCGCGAAGAAATAAAGAACTACGTGATGGGCTATAGTACGCCTATTTTTTCACCTACAGGTGGCATGAAGACTTCCGCTACCGATTTGGCAAAGTACATGATGATGCACATGAACCAGGGTAAGTATAAGGGTACCAGAATCATCTCGAAGAAAAGCGCTAAGTTGATGCAAACAAAAGCGGCAGAAAATGGCTATGCCCTCGCTATTATGAACGCTGATGATGTGATACCAGGAATGACTTTAAGAGGCCATACTGGTTCAGCTTATGGCCTTAACAGCGCCATGTTTTTTCACCCGAAAGAGAAGTTTGGAATTGTAGTGCTAACAAGCGGCAGCAATGCTCCTGAGACTGCGGAGCATAACAAAGTGGTTGTACAAACTGTCAACAGCTTGTATGACAATTTCATAAAAAAAGAGTAGAAACAAAAAAAGCCTTACGACGGTTCGTAAGGCTTTTTCCAATGACTTTTATGTTTAAGACTAAGCGCGTTGTACGTTAACGGCATTAAGTCCTTTTCTTCCCTCTTGAAGATCATAAGTTACTTCGTCATTTTCTTTGATTTCGTGTACCAAACCTGATACGTGTACGAAGTACTCTTGACCTGTGTTTTCGTCTTTTATAAAACCAAAACCTTTCTCGTCATTAAAAAATTTTACTGTTCCTTTATTCATGATGCATTATTGTTATAGTCTTTATACACTGTTTGGGGCTTATAGGTTCAGATTATTTATCAACATTATCTAAATATTTTCAAAACAACTCCCACAACAGTATTAAAGCGGCTTTTGTTGATGACAAATGTAGCAGAAAAAGATTTATCCATCACTAAGCTTGGCAGAAAGTATGCTCGAAAGCTTATCTAGCAGCCTTTACACGCTGAATTTCAGAGTCAAATTCTCACGTTTATTTAGGTTACCAATACACAAAGATCCTTTTACACAATAGAAAACCTATACTTAACGCTTCTCCTGAAGGATGTGGTGTGCAGTGGCCAAACCACTATACACAGCGCCATCCATGTACCCACCAAAAACAGGCGATGTCTCGGTACCTGCCAAAAGTAACTTGCCATTCATAAGGGGCTTCGCATACAAGGGGTGGCCACTATTTTGATGCGGCATTATATACTTCCCGTAATCTGCAAAAGTATATGCTTCCTCTTTCCACAACCTTTCGGTATAAGAAAGATAAGAAGCTGCTTCATCTCCTAATAGCCTTGTCAGCTGCTCAATTACCTTTTGCTCTCGCTCCTCTTTAGCCATATTGGAGGCATCGGCGGATAGGAATCCTATCAGGGCAAAACGGCTACCTTCATAATTACTATGGTCATGTACTTCTATGGCAGGGCCTGCGTGGCTAAATACGTTTCCAGAAAAGCCAATCTGTCTCCAGAAGGGGCGTTCATATTCTACTGCAAACTTTATAGCATCTCCCATCCAGGTGTGGGTATTTTCCATTACGCTTTTAACTTCATCAGCAATAGGCGGATTAAAGGCTATTTTCTGAGATAACAACAGGAAAGGCGGAATCGTGGTTACTAAATAGCGGCAAGTCAAGCGTTCTCCTTTAGCAGTATTAATTTCTATAACATCATCTAGTTCTGAAACACTAATGATGGGTGAGTTAAGAATAATGTTTTCAGTTCCTATCTGCTGAGCTAACGCATCTGTCAGTTTTGAGGTGCCGCCTGCAACTCTGTAGGATGCTTCCTCTGAATCAGGAATCTGAAATAGCTGCGCCTCCTCCGATGCATCGGTTTCAAAAATGCCTATTCCCTTTTGAAACTGTTTGTAGATCGGGAGCTCCAGTTCTTTTAGCAGGCGCATGAGGTACGTATGTTTATCAGCGAACCAGGTTGCTCCCATTTCAACAGGAGTAGCATTGCCTGCAGCTTGTACGGTATCTATTCTGCCTCCCCACCTATTTCTTGCCTCCACTATAAGAGCGTCTACTCCATTGCTTTTTAGAAAGTATGCTGTGGCCAATCCACTTAAACCTGCACCAACTATAATTACCTCTTGCATATCGTAAATAAGAACTTGCTACATTTTGAATTCTGCAGACAAAGGTAATACTCTAAAAGTTCTGCTGAAGCGACTATCAACGTGGCAGCAGCTTTATACTGCTAAAAGTGTACGACCAACTTTTGATCAGCTAATTAAAAAGGATATTCTGCTAAATGAAAGTACTGAAGTAGCTTTTGACTCCAACTATATACTATACCAACAAAAGGCGCTTTCTGCCCTGCTGTAGATGAGTGATTAGGTCTGGCAGAAGGTT
The DNA here is from genome assembly GCF_020907245.1 of Pontibacter harenae. Taxonomy (GTDB): domain Bacteria; phylum Bacteroidota; class Bacteroidia; order Cytophagales; family Hymenobacteraceae; genus Pontibacter; species Pontibacter harenae. The sequence goes on from NZ_JAJJWH010000009.1 coordinate 18,042, forward strand.
TAGTAGCAAAAAGATTAAGCTGTGTCGTTTTGTAGATTACGCAGTGCGAAGTTATTCTCTTAAATTTAGTGTTCAAAAGCCTCGTTGCGTAGTTTGCAGCAGTATAGATCACATAACCTATGGAAGAAGCACAGCATTTACGCTCTAAAGAAACTATAAAGCACTTGTACGATAAAATACTTCCTGCCCTGGCAGAACGCATCAATACCAACTTGGAAGCAGTAACTCCGCTGTTTCATGACTTTAAGCTGGAAAGGATGTTAGATACCTGGACGAGCGACCCACAGGCAGAACCAGACGTGGAAATCAGCATGGAGAACGGAAATGTGCAGCTTTTAGGCCTAAAGCTGCGACTGGAAGGATTTCAAAGAGCAGGTGTACAAGCGTTCGATATTTCAAAAGACCTTGTCTTCAAACTGGAGCGCCACAGCTATGAGGTAAAACCCGACAAGCAAAATGTCTGGCTGACGAAGCAATACCTACAACCTTGGCCAGCAGACGAACTGGAGGAAATAGCAGAAAAATGGTGCGAGCAACTGATTGATAACATCACTGAGAAACTGCAAAACCTGAGCTAGCAGTTTTATACTTGAAGCTGCAAAAACATAAGGGAAAGAAGCTTTTCTATAGAATTAACTTCTGCAAGCTCTAGCTTATGAGAGAGCTTGCGGTGGAGGGCTACCTGCGGGCCTGGAACGATCTTCGGGAAGCGGGGTGAATTCCAGGTTATCTGTAGGTGGTAACAGAATTCTTCCCTCCTTCCAGTCTGCTTTGGCTTGCTCAATGCGTTCTTTTCTTGAAGAAACAAAGTTCCACCAGATAAACCTTTCTCCCAACGGCTCGCCTCCCAGCAACATCAGCGTTGTGTGCTCTTTTGCAATGATTACTGGATCTATCCCTTTGTTGAAAACAAGCATTTGTCCTGCTGCATAGGTTCTTCCGCTAGCCTCTACGCTACCTTTGGCTATATATATGCCTCTTTCCGTATGTCCGCTGGGCAAACCGAAGCGAGTTCCTTTATCCAGCACAACATGCAGGTAAAACATAGGGGAGTGTGTTTTCACCTGGTTCTTTAACCCGAACGCTTCTCCTGCTATCAACCTCATCCAAACGCCAGTATCTGTAAAAGTTGGTAGTTGTTCAGGTTTATAGTTATCGAAAGCAGGCGCAGCTTCTTCATCTTTCTCAGGCAGGGCCACCCAGGTCTGTATCATTTCCATCGTTCCGCCTGCTAGTGCCGCAGTGTCCTCAAACCGTTCAGAGTGCGCGATTCCGCTGCCAGCCGTCATCCAATTCACTTCTCCTGGGCGTATTACCTGTTGCACACCCAAGCTATCGCGGTGAGTTACCTGCCCACCAAACAAATAGCTCACAGTAGACAGACCTATGTGTGGGTGCGGAAGTACATCCATAGAAGTTGATGGTTGGGGCTGCAAATCAACTGGGCCCGCATGATCCATGAAAATGAAAGGCCCAACCATTCTGCGCAGTCGGAAAGGCAAAATTCGGCGTACATCCATTCCTGGTCCTATAGATGCTTTACGCGCTTCGATAACAATATCCAGCATAAGTGATTTGGTTCTATTATGTTCTTTAAACGGGAAAAACCCTTTTCGTGGATAAATGACTTTTTGGTGAAGCATTGGACTTCAAGCAAAAGCAAAAACATAAAGCAATAGCCTAACTCACCATAGCATTGCAACCAAACCGTGTTCAAGTATACTGCTGGAATAGTTGAAAGCTTCGCCATTCAAAAGACCAAAATTTTGCATCCTTCAAAACCTTTATTGTTCTTTAGATATAAAAGAATAAGCTTTTACTAACTGAACTATGGAAATTGGAATCACCACGTTTGTAGAAAATACGCCCGATCCCTCTACGGGTAAGTTGATTAGTCCGCACGAAAGAATGGCGAACCTGATGGAGGAAATAGAGTTATCGGACCAGGTGGGCCTGGATGTATTTTCCATTGGAGAGCATCACCGCTCGGACTTTATCGTTTCTTCGCCTGCTGTGGTATTGGCGGCTGCAGCTGTTAAAACAAAAACCATCAAGTTATCCAGTGCTGTAACGGTGCTAAGTTCAGATGATCCTGTGCGGGTATTTCAAGATTTTGCCCATGTAGATCTGCTATCAAGAGGACGAGCGGAGATTATGGCTGGTCGTGGTTCGTTTACGGAGTCTTTTCCGCTTTTTGGAAACGATCTGAAAGAATATGATTCTATTTTTGCTGAGAAACTAGAACTGCTGCTGGAGTTGAATAAAAGTGAAAAAGTGACTTGGAGTGGCATCCACCGTCCGTCTATAAACAACCGTGGCGTGTACCCAAGACCTTACCAAAAAGAGCTGCCAATATGGGTAGCTGTAGGCGGAACACCTCAATCTGTGGTAAGGGCCGCAACAAACGGCTTGCCCATGGCACTTGCTATTATAGGCGGAATGCCAGATCGATTCGTTCCTTTCACTAATCTATATAAAGAAGCCTACCAGAGCGCAGGGCACGATTCTGCTAAGCTTCAGTTGGCAATAAACTCACACGGTTTTATTGCGGATGATTCTCAGAAAGCGGCTGATCAGTTTTACGGTCCTTATGCCTATTTGATGAGCAAGATTGGTCGGGAACGAGGGTGGTCTGCTATGAGCAGGGAGCATTACGAAATGATGCGGGCCCCAGAAGGCTCCTTACTGGTGGGCAGCCCGCAACAGGTAATCGAAAAGATTTTATACGAGTATGAGTTGTTCGGCAACACGCGCTTCCTGTTACATATTAGCGTAGGCACTTTGCCGCATGCTCAGGTAATGCGCGCTATAGAATTGTTAGGCACAGTGGTCGCACCAGCTGTTAAGAAAGCAGTAGAGAAGCAGTAGTAGTATTCTATTGATGCTAGAAAAAAAGGCATCTACAGGTTGGAATTGGAGAGCGTCTTAATGAAAACATAAGGGCCAGTGTGCATAAGCTTTTGACTAAGTTTATGCACACTGGCCCTTATGCTACTTACCTTTAGGCTTATTACTCAAACATTTATCTCATACTAAATAGCACTTATCTTAACCAAATTAAGGTAGTCATCTTGCCCTTATTTTTGATTTTTAGTTTCTGATTTGGAAGTCTTCTCTCCAGGATGATAGGTGGCTTTTGATCGTTTCTCCACATCCTCCCGATAATAGGCCACATCTTTAAATTTGACATCAGCATAACGCTGGGCCTGATCGTCAAAATGCGGCGATTTAGGATCGCCGCTTTGTCCGCCAGCCAAAAGTGTTTTCGCCTTCACTTTATCTCCAAACTCTACTACGGCTACAAAACTGTTCCCTGATGTGCCGTAAAGACGTTTTGTATCATAAGAACGAGCACCAAACGAAGCCAAGGCTCCCCAGTTTCCAGAAGCCATTCCTACAGGTAAACTTGGCAAAGCATCGTTAAAGGCCTGCTCTATGTCGCCATTTATACGCTGGTAACGGTTAATCTCCCCCCAAGGTGTGTTCCACTTTCCGAAGTCCTCTTCCAGCTGCTTCATAGTTTGATTAAAAAGCTCCAGGCGCTCCTCTGGAGGAGAAGTTGTGGCATAGTATTCGAAACGTTCCATTAGGTTCAGGCCTTTTGGGGCACTTCCATTTCTGATAGCATTTGTAGCGTAAAAGTGAGCAAGCGACATGGCCACAGATTCCTTCGATACTGCATAGTCCCAGTTACGCATTACTTCCATGGCTTCTTTCAGCTTTGGATCGCTTGGCTTCTGCTGATCGTAGGCGGCAACCAAGCCTGGAGTCAACACTTCGAACGCTGGCAGGTATGGGTCATAGGCCAGTTCAACTAACTTATCGAGTGTCAGTTGATTTGCTTTCTCCAGCAAACGGATAGCATGCACGCCACGGTAATTCTCAGGTGCATGCGACATATAAGCTGGGTAATCTTCACGTTTCGGGCTATATGCACCTGCACTTGTAAAAGGTGTAGAATTGCAATTTTGAATCCAGCCATTCGCAGGGTTTACCAGCGTAATAGCTTCTTCTACCGTATGCAGGCCCTGCCAGTCTGTTTTCGGATTGCTGCCGTCAACTGGTTTTGTGTAATCGAAGGAGGTATCACGTACAGGTATAAAGTTTCCGTGGTAGTAGGCTATATTGCCGTCTGCATCGGCATAAACAGTGTTATTAGATGAATTTGTTAGCAGCCCCATCATCTCGTTAAACTCCTTCAGGTTGCTCTTTTTAGTGCGAGTGTACGATTGAATTAAGGCATCAACGGGCTTCCACATCATGGCCGTAGCTACCCATTTGTCTTCATTCTGGTGCGTAATGGGGCCGTGGTGGGTTCTATAGGAGGTGAAGCTCTTTTGCCTTAGTTGGTCGCCATCTTTGTAAGACAAGGTTACTTTAGCTGTTTCTACTGGTCGTAATTCATTGCCATATTGGTAGAACAGCTTATCGTCTTGCTTCACAATCGTTTCTTCAAACTCATCCATCACATCGCTGTAGGTGGAGGTATGCATCCAACCCGTTTTTTCATTGAAACCCTGGTAAATGAAAAACTGCCCCCAGGTGACAGCGCCATAGGCATTCAGCCCTTCCTCGCTTACGGCATGTACTTCTCCGCGAAAGAAAAAGGAAGTATGCGGGTTGATGAGCAGCATGGCATTACCTGACGCGGTGTGCTCTCCTGCTATCGCAAATCCGTTTGAGCCTTTGGGTTCCTCCAAAATTCCTGGCTGTACTAACCCATTGCCGAAACTGTTGAGCGACGTAGACTTATTCTCTTCATAAAAAGCCTGAATTCCTTTTGTAGAAACCCTTTCGATGTCGCCGCCAATAGAGCCTTCGCTGAAGTACATCGGCATCCATGGCTCAAAGTGTGTCAGCAGTTTAGGCTTTACCTCAGGATGAGTATATAGGTAGTAGTTTACGCCATCGGCAAAGGCCCTGCAAAGCTTTTTGAGCCACTCTGGGCTTTTTTCATAGTTTGCTATTGCCTCTTCTTGTGTCATAAAGAGTTTCGCACGAAGGTCGCTGTAAAGCATCTTCTCACCTTCTACCTCTGCCAGTCGCCCAATAGCCCATATATAGTTTCGCTCTACCCTATTAAAGTCATCTTCGCATTGCGCATACAAAAGTCCGAAAACGGCATCTGCATCGGTTTTACCATAGATGTGCGGCACACCAAAATCATCGCGGATAATGGTAACGTGTGCTGCCTGCTGCTCCCATCTGTCTTGTTCCCTATTTGAGTTTATTTTTTCTTCTACTGAGCAGGAGAAAAGTAATGAGATGAAAAGGAGAAATAAAGGTGTAAGTTTAAGCGATCGTTTCATGGCAAGAGAAGTGACAAGTAAGTAAACTTCTAATTTAATGAGATTTGGCAGAAGTTGTATAAAAAACTACTGAGCACTTCTGTTATAAGCTTCTTACTCTCCTAAAAAAAGCATTGGCTGGAAAGCGAACAAAATTCCTTACAAATATCTATTACCAAGGCTAGAGACACTATTTATAGAAGGTGAATATAATTTGGTCTAATTTGTTATTGTATTGCTAAATTTAAGTAGGTCTATATAATTGGGACGTATCTTTGGAAGTATAGCCCCCTGCGAAATTGCCATTCTAGTTTATACATGAAATGGCAAGGTTATCTTAACTAGAACTGAAAAAGGAAGAAAAGCAATAAGAGCCTTTATAAATTGATACCACTAACCAAAGCACCATTAAGAAGAGAAGAAAGGCCTTCTGTTTCCCATAGAATTACGAAGTTGGATGGGATACGGGGAATATTTAGTTTGATTATCATTCTGGCTCACCTACCCGAACAACACCTGCCTTTTAATTGGCACAGCAGTTTTATAGTAAGAGAATCATCTATACTGGTAGATTTTTTCTTTGTGCTGTCGGGATTTGTCATAACGTATAATTACCAAGCCTTTGCGTCAACCTCAGGTTTCAAAGTTTATTTAAAGAAGCGGTTCGTTAGGTTATACCCATTGTTGTTTTACACTACTACGGTTTTCCTGCTATTTAAACTAGCTTTCAACCTCTACCTACCGCACCTGGTAAATTTAAATGAACCGACCTCAGCACTTCTTCTGCAGTATTTAGACACTATATTATTTCTGAATTCTACTCCCTTGTTAGGTGCTACGCTAGCTATGAACGGCCCTTCATGGTCTATATCAGCCGAAATGATTGTGTATGTGCTGTATGGTCTGGTATTACTCTACAGCGTCACCAAACCCAGAACAAAGACCAAGCTGATGTTAACATTACTAGGCTTAAGTGTGCTGTTTTGCCTGTACAAAGGCGAGTACTTTTTTGGAGGTGACTATGGTTTTATACGCGCTCTACTAGCATTTATAATTGGTTATCTCGTTTTCTTACTGTCGAAGTATACATTCAGGCTGCCCTCGTTTCTAGAGATTTTTATCCCGATAAATATACTTGCCATCTGTTACATGTTGAACATTAGCCATGGCACGACAAAAGAAATGATTGGGTTAGGTGTAGTGCCGCTGTTTTTCGGGCTGTCTATTCTTCTGCTTTTAAAATCGGATGGGTATGTGAGCAAGCTTTTAGAAACGAAACCGTTTCAGTTTTTAGGAGACATATCTTATTCTGTGTACCTTAACCACAACCTGATGATCATTCTCATACCCAGGTTCTTTTTTACCTTTTTAAAACTGGAGATAAATAACCTTACCCAATCGCTTGTACTGCTTACAACTGTTGGTGCGCTAATTTTATATAGCTACTTAACATGGGTTGTAATTGAGAAAAAACTGGGGAAATACTTAAAGCAGAAAATGATAAAGGAGCAACCAAAGTAGAAAGACAAATAAAATTTTCAGTCACGTAATATAGTTTGGAGAAGCCTAGCCGCTTCGTTTTACTTTTGTGGTTATGGTGCAGCTAACTTTCCAAAAGGTTCATCTCATCCTTTAGCGCTACGCCAGTCAGTTTTCTTCGTAAGGCTTCTTTTATCAGGTACAGGCACTTTTCAGCAGCAAAAGCATAAGGTAGTCCTTCTGGTCTGATGTTTGAAATACAGTTTCTTCCTTCATCGGTTGTGCCTAATTTTGGCGCGTATGTAAAGTAGGCACCAAGGCTATCGGGAGAGCTTAGCCCTGGCCGTTCGCCTATAAAAACCAGTGAAAGCTTTGCCCCCAGCAACTCTCCTATTTCATCGGCAACAGCAACTCGTGCCTGCTCTACAACTGTAAGGCTAGCCACTTTGAAGCCTGCCTTTTGCAGGGCGGGCAGCAGTATCTGCAACAAAGGAACAGCATGTGTATTTACTGCAGTAGCCGATAACCCATCGGCCAGCACAATAGCCACATCGGCAAAAGTTTGTCCTTCCTCACTCAACAACGCAGCAGAAGCTGAATGTAAGCGCCGCCCTAAGTCTGGCCGTTGCAGGTATTCCTGCCGATCTGTGGCCAAACTGTGCAACAGATGCACAGGTAACTGAAATTGCTCCAATTCCTCCAAAAGTAAATCCAGGTTCAGGCTCGAAAAGACGGCATCGCGTGCATGTGCATGCGCCATTTTAAAAGCCAGAGATGCCTTCAAAGGCACACTCGTTCCAGCTCTGCCCAACGCAATGCGCGCAGCGGTGAAAGCCTTCAGGCTATCCCATGGGTCTGCTGTTGCTTTGCTTACTTCAAGTTTATCCATCACGATAAAGGGAGCAGGATTAAAGGTTATGGAATTCCTTTGGGAGAAAATTACAGTGTAGGTTCATAATCTGTTTTCTCTTTTAGTGCTTTAGAATTTGCGTAAGCTGATGCCTTTTTTCAGCAGGGAGTAACTGGCCTTGCTCGTTTATGATATCCTGCTCTACCAGCCACTTCTCAAACTCAGGTGCTGGGCGAAGTCCTAAAACCTGTCGCACATACAAAGCATCATGAAAAGAAGTAGACTGATAGTTGAGCATGATATCGTCGGCTCCAGGCACTCCCATAATATAGTTACATCCTGCCACGCCTAAGAGCGTGAGCAAATTGTCCATGTCGTCTTGGTCGGCTTCAGCGTGGTTTGTGTAGCAAATATCCATGCCCATAGGCAAACCTAGCAGCTTACCGCAAAAATGATCTTCCAGGGCTGCTCTGATAATCTGTTTTCCATCATAAAGGTATTCTGGACCGATAAAGCCTACAACTGAATTTACCAGCAACGGTTTATACTTACGCGCCACCGCATAGGCACGGGCTTCACAGGTTTGCTGATCTACCCCATGATGGGCGTTGGCCGATAAAGAACTTCCTTGTCCCGTTTCGAAGTACATTACATTATTGCCCACTGTGCCTCGGTTCAAAGCTAACGTAGCCTGCCTTGCCTCCTCCAGCATGGCTAAACTGACACCGAAGCTGGTATTCGTTTTTTCTGTTCCGCCTATAGATTGAAAAGTAAGGTCTACGGGAGCAGATTTATTGAGTAATTCGAGAGACGTTGTAACATGGCATAAAACACAGGACTGTGTGGGTATACTAAACTTCTCCCGTACATTATCCAGCATTTCCAATAAGCTTCTAACAACCGCAGGACTATCTGTGGCTGTGTTTATGCCAATCACGGCGTCTCCACTTCCATAGAGCAGGCCATCTATCAAACTGGCAGCTATGCCACGGCCATCATCTGTCGGGTGGTTAGGCTGTAGCCGGGTAGAAAGGCGTCCTTTCAGTCCGATGGTATTGCGGAAACGTGTTACCACTTCACACTTTCGGGCTACGGCAATCAGTTCCTGGTTTCTCATCAGCTTGCAAACAGCGGCTACCATCTCGGGCGTCAACCCTGGGGGAAGCCTTTGCAGAGCAGCTGTATCGGCGGCATCAGATAGGAGCCAATCACGCAGGTCTCCTACCGTAAAATGGCTGATATATGCAAATGCCGCTTCATCGTGTTCATCTAAAATCAAACGCGTCACCTCATCCTGCTCATAAGGTATAAGCGCCTCCTTCAGAAACACCTTCAGCGGCACATCAGCCAAAGCTATCTGAGCAGCCACTCGTTCTTCATAGCTTTGCGCCACCACGCCTGCCAACACATCGCCAGAGCGCAAAGGAGAAGCTTTTGCTAAAAGCGTCTTCAGGTCCTTAAACTGATAAGTGTGGTGGCGGACGGTGTGGCTATAATGCATATTAAAAATAACCTAAAGTTTAAAAGAAATTGGTAGCTACTATAGCTGCGAACCTATACGCTTACTACCTTGCTTCCAGCAGGGCATCGTCCGAAATTTTGTGGCGGTGCCTGCCTAATAGCAAGTAAACTCCTAGCATCAGGAACAATCCAGCGAAGAAAATAATGCTTAGCATGAAATTATAGTATACAATAGCCACCAAACTCACGACAGACAATAACAAGGCGATGGCTGGAAACCAAGGATAAAAAGGAGCGGTAAAAGGTCTTTCCAGTTGCGGCTCCTTCCTCCGAAGATTAAACAGGCTGATCATACTGATGATGTACATGACAACCGCCCCAAGCACCGACAGGATAATAACCTGATCGGTAGTACCCGTAAGCAAAGCCAGGCAACCCACTAGGCCACCAGCCACCAAAGCCCAATGCGGTGTGCGAAAACGTTTGTTAACATCTGCCAAAAATGTAGGCAAGTAGCCGCTGCGGGCCAGGGCAAACACTTGCCGCGAATACCCGATAACACAGCCATGAAAAGAAGCTATCAGGCCGAAAAGCCCGATACTGGCAAAAAGATGCGTCCAGTTGCTGTCTCTACCCATTACCAGTCCCAAAGCCTCTGGCAAAGGATAATCGATGTTACTTAACCGCTGCCAATTAGCTACACCACCCGTTAAAACCATTACGCCCAATGCCAGCAGTACCAGCGTAGCCAGGCCGTAAATGTAACCTTTCGGGATGTTGCGTTTAGGATCTTTTACCTCTTCAGCTACCATAGCCACACCCTCTATAGCCAAGTAAAACCAAATAGCAAAAGGCAAGGCAGCAAAAATACCTGCATACCCAAAAGGCAACGGATCAGCTAGAAAAGTAGCAACCTTAAAATGCGGAGCCACTAGCCCCATATAGAGTAACAGTTCACCTACAGCCAGCAAAGTAACAACCAAGGAAAAAATTGCAGACTCTTTTATTCCGAGTAAATTGATGCCGATAAACACCAGGTAGCTAGCCAGTGCAGTGTACAAAACAGGAATGCTTGGATATAAGAAATGTACATAACTGCCCAGGGCAAAAGCTATAGCAGGAGGAGCAAAAAGAAATTCAACTAAAGTAGCGTAGCCAGAAACAAAACCGCCAATGGGTCCAAAGGCACGATAGGCATAGGCAAAAGGCCCACCTGCATGCGGAATAGATGCTGAAAGTTCTGTAAAGCTGAAAATAAAGGTTACATATAGCACTGTAATCAGCAATGTAGCTACAAGAAAGCCAACCGTACCGGATACAGCCCATCCGTAGTTCCACCCAAAGTATTCGCCCGAGATAACCAAGCCTACCGCGATGGCCCACAAATGTATTGGCCTCAACACTTTTTTTAAGCCAGTCTCAGCGTTTTGCATACTTTTATTAATTGATTAAGCTCTTAATATAGAAATAAATCTCTATAAAACAGCATAAACCCTTAGCTGAAAACGCTTTATAACTTGGTACAGGCAACCTGCGAATTCAGATTTATCTAAATTATTATTGCTCGTTCTTCACCTCAACAAAAAAATAAAAAGTTAAACCGACTGATAAGTTTCTACCCGAATTGCTTACCTAAGATTTAGCACAGAACTCTAATTTTTCGTATGCCATGTGTTTCTCAGGTTATGCAGTTGTGCGTTTTCTGTTTGTGCTCTATGGCGGTATACTTAGATCATGTTTAAATTTTAGATAAAGGAAAAAAGAGCGAGCCAGTCCGTAAGTTAAAAGTGACCAAACAATCAAGCTTATGGAATCTCAATATAAGAGACTTACTGACTCACAATGGGAAATGGTATCGCAATCGCTGCCTACAGATAGGAATCGGCGGCACAGCCTGCGGGTTATAGTAGATGCGATCTTTTACGTGCTTCGGGTCGGGTGCCAGTGGCGGAACCTGCCGCCAGAGAACTTTCCCAAATGGCAGCTGGTCTACTACTATTTCCGCAAGTGGCAGGTGGGCTGCACGCTCGAGCGGCTTAACTTCTCGCTCAACAGGAAAGAGCGCGCAAGGCATGGCAAAGAAGACTCACCGAGCCTGATGAGCATTGACTCCCAGTCTGTTAAGGCGGCCCCTTTTGTGTCCGAGGAGACGGGAGTGGACGGCAACAAGAAGGTCAAAGGACGCAAGCGTCACGTGATCACTGACACGCTGGGACTGGTATGGGGGGGGTGGTACATGCTGCCCACTTGGCTGACGGGACGCTGGCTGAGCGGGTGGTGGCCCCACTGCGGGGCTATCTGCACTGCATGGAAACCATACTGGCTGACGCAGCCTATGAGAAGGTGTTTATGGAGTGGGTGAGCGAAAACCTGTTGGGGGTGGATTTTAAGATAAGCTCCAAACCACCAGGAACAGAAGGTTTTGTGCCGGTGAAATGGAGATGGGTCACGGAGCGGGCTTTCGGCATGTTCAGTTTCTTCAGAAGGCTCGACAAAGACCATGAAAAAACACCAGAAAGCGCTCAAAGTTGGGTCTTGTGGCACAGCTGCCAGATAACACTGAACATAATGAACCGAAAAAACAGATGGTTAAATTTTAATCATGATCTTACAGATAAACTTTCGGCAAGTCGGATTTTCCCTTTTTACCTTTTCCCTATTGTATGCGGGCTTGTTTCGCTCGCTTTGGTTCCAGGCAAAGTAGCGGCTCTGCTATTTTTGCTCTTTCGGCGGGAATGAGCAGTATAGTTACCTCGGCAGTAATAGCTGAAATGTATGGCACCGATAAGGTTGGTCAGGTTCGTAATTTGTTTTCCATGATCATGGTTTTCAGCACAGCCCTCGCTCCTGTGGCCATAGGTTTGCTTCTAGATCATGGCGTTACCGTTAGCTAGATAGGCCTTGGCTGTGCAACATTGCTTGGTTTAATCACCATGAACAGTTTCCGTATCAGATTATTGGCAAGGCAACCTGAATCTGTATAACAGTTATAAAGGGCAAGGTGCATCTTTTAGTTACCACTTGTTTTGTTAATAATTCTGAAAGTATAAACCTGGTATCAGGAAATCTGTTTTGAACTGAAAGCAAGATGAAAGCATAAGCTCAACTAAAACCTAGAGCAAAATTGGTTTTTTATAGTGTAAAACTCAAAGCCTCTTACACTTAAACTCTTTACATCTGACAGGGTAAACTTTTATACTATCCTAATTATTCAACTAAAGATAAAACTATGGCAATTGTAAAAGTAATTGAGGTGATCGCTAGTTCAGAAAAAAGCTTTGATGACGCAACACAAAACGCCCTCGTAGAGGCAGCGAAATCGGTTAAAAACATAAAATCTATCTATTTCAAGGAGATGAATGCAAACGTGAAAGACAACCAAATTGTATCTTACGGCGTGAATGCCAAAATCTCTTTTGAAGTAGACTCAATCTAATAATCAACTTGTGGAACATGTTTAAGAAGGGGACATTTAGAATGTCCCCTTTCTTTGCTGTTTCTGATAAAGAAATAATAGTACAGAACGGCACCTATAAAATCTTACAGGTAAATCCGAAGAATCCAGGTGGCTCATACAGGGCACAGTAATAAGTTACTTGTAGAATTCAGGCAGAGGGTTTAGTGTGGTATTCTGCCTTTGGTGCCAGTATGGATAAATAGTTGGTACCTCACTCGCAGCATCTAGTTTCTTCACCTGTTCTGTCGTTAAGTTCCAGCCTACAGCATCCAGGTTTTGCTTTAGCTGCTCCTCGTTTCGGGCGCCGATGATGACGTTAGCAACAGTAGGGCGTTGCAGTAGCCAGTTAATTGCTACCTGGGCAACAGTTTTGCCAGTTTCGGCAGCAACTTCGTCCATGGCATCAATGGTGTTGTAAAACACTTCCTCATTTACAACGGCCTCTGGCACTGGGCTGCCACCTTGTGCAATGCGGCTGTCTTGCGGCAAAGGCTGGTTTCTGCGGTATTTGCCGCCTAACCTGCCAGCAGACAAAGGCGACCAAACAATAGCACCTACCTTTTGGTCGATGCCGAGTGGCATTAGTTCCCATTCGTACTCACGGTTTGCCAGCGAATAATATACTTGATGCGCTACATAGCGGTTCCAGCCATACTTTTCAGATACAGCCAATGATTTCATCAGGTGCCACCCCGAAAAATTGGAAGCTGCAATGTAACGTATCTTACCGCTCTGAACCAGGTCGTCTAGCGTTCGCAAGGTTTCTTCTACGGGCGTATTGCCGTCGAAACCGTGCATGTGGTAAATGTCTATATAATCAGTTTTCAGGCGTCTAAGGCTACCCTCCACCTGCTTTGTCAGATGAAAGCGCGAAGAACCCTGATTGTTGGGTCCTTCGCCAAAAGGAAATGTTCCTTTCGTAGAAATAAGTGCTTTGTCGCGTCGGCCTTCTAGGGCTTTCCCTAAAATCTCTTCCGCAAGTCCTTCTGAATAAAGGTCTGCCGTATCAAAAAAGTTGACACCCGCATCCAAGCAAAGGTCAACCAAACGTGTGGCTTCCGCTACCTGTGTGCTACCCCATGCCTTGAAAAACTCATTGCCGCCACCAAATGTAGCAGTACCAAAACTTAGCACTGGCACTTGAAGGCCAGATGCACCTAATTGTCTGTATTCCATAGTTATAGTTTATATCAATCAAGAAACGATGTACTTATGAACAGCTATTCTTAGCCATGCCACTTACCACTCAATAGGCTCTTTTCCCTGTGCTTTCAGATATTCGTTTGCCTTACTAAAGTGGCGCGTTCCAAAAAATCCTCGGTCGGCAGCAAACGGGGACGGATGGGCTGCTTTAAGCACCAAATGTTTCTGCTCATCTATAAATGCACCTTTCTTTTGGGCGTAGGCACCCCACAGCATGAATACCACGTGCTCCTTCCCGTCATTTACCTTCTGCACGACGGCATCAGTAAACTCCTCCCAACCCTTTTTCTGATGAGAACCAGCATTTCCAGCTCTAACAGTTAAAGTGGCGTTCAGTAGCAACACTCCCTGCTTTGCCCAGCGCTCCAGATTTCCAGTAGAAGGCAAATCTTTACCTAAATCACTTTTTATCTCCTTAAAGATATTCAGCAGCGATGGTGGCACACGTACTTCATCGCTCACCGAAAAAGCCAAACCATTAGCCTGATTTGGACCGTGGTAAGGATCCTGCCCTAAAATAACAACTTTTACTTCGTCGAAAGGACACATCCAGAAAGCATTGAAGATCTGGCTGCCAGGTGGGTAAACTTTTTGACTCGAGTATTCGTCTTTAACAAAAGATGAAAGGTTTTTGAAATATGGCTTTTCAAATTCATCTTGCAGCACTTTTTGCCAGCTTTCTTCTATCTTTACAGTCATACGTTAGTGTGGATAGCGGGATTTAGGTCAAGAAACTTATTCAGTAAGTGATACAGTTACTTTCTGAAACAGTTTCTAAATTTTAGAAAAAACTCTGTATCATGGAAACAAAAACTACAGAAGGTGTAAAAATCACTGTCACGACGAATTATTTACCTGATTATTCTAGTCCTGTACAGCAGCACTATGTTTTTGCGTACAAGATTCTAATCGAAAACAAGAGTGAGTTTACTGTAAAGCTGTTGCGCCGCCACTGGTTTATTCACGATGCTACGGGCACTATGCGCGAAGTAGAGGGCGAGGGTGTCGTTGGTCAGCAACCAACTTTAGAACCAGGAGAGTCGCATGAGTATGTATCAGGCTGCAACCTGAAAACGGGTGTGGGTAAAATGCACGGCAACTACCTGATGGAGCGCTTAGTAGACGGTAAAAAGTTTGAGGTATCTATACCTGAATTTACGCTGATTGTGCCTTACAAGCTAAATTAAACTGACGGCATTGACTTCAGAACGGTTCACATTTCAGTTCCTGCACCTACACAAGAAATTGACCATCTTTATATTTGAAGCCAAAGCAATTTTAGTAGTACCATAGTATAAACTGCACACAAAATAGCTGCTGATTTTTTTGAATATAGTTCTATTTTTGCACTCAAGCTTGTTTCAAGTACTTAAGTACTCCGAACTGCTTTATCAACTAACCTCATACAAAGACAAATAGTGCTACCTTTCCGCTTTGCGAAAGATTACCTACTCTACAGACTTCGGTCTTTTAAGCTTCACGGCGTACATTCTCCTTTTATTTTTAAGCTCTACCACCAGGTAATTCAGCACGATGGCACTTATTACACTTATAACGAGGTAGAAGAGCTTCGGCAGAACTTGCTACAAGATGCACGTGTGCTACAGGTGACTGATTTTGGGGCAGGGCCTATCGGTGGGAATAAGAAAGAAAGGAGTGTGAAAGAGATAGCACGCACTTCGGCAAAACCTGTTAAATATGGCCAGCTGCTCTACAGGCTGGTCAATCACTTTCAGCCAGAAGTTATCTTCGACTTAGGCACTTCGCTAGGAATTACTACAGCCTACATGGCCGAGGCCAGGAAAATGGCTAAATTCTATACTTTTGAAGGCTGCCCTGCCATTGCCGCAGTAGCACGCGAAAACTTAAAACAGCTCGGTTTAAGGCATGTACAGTTAGTGCAAGGAAATTTAGATGATACACTGCCTGCGCAGGTGAAAAAGGTAGAGAAACTGGATTTTGTGTTTTTCGACGGTAACCACCGTTACGAGCCAACCATGCGCTATTTTAACACCTGCCTAGCTAAGCACCACGAGTACAGCGTTTTTGTTATCGACGATATTTATTGGTCTGCAGAAATGAAAAAGGCTTGGCAGGAGATAAAGCAGCATCCTAAAGTACTCCAAACAGTTGATTTGTTTTTTGTAGGGCTAGTGTTCTTTCGGACTTCACAGCCAAAAGAACACTTTACACTTTACTTTTAGCACTGCCTCCTGCCGCAGACACTCACAGGTCTGGAAGACGCTTTGAGGTCTTTGAAGAAGTATAAAAACTGTGGCTTAACTAAGCCTTACTCTTTCAGTACCATATCAATACAAAGCACAGCACCGAGTAAAAGTACTCGTAAGTTATTATCAGCAGGCACCATGTCTCCTATGCTTAGCACATAATTATCAGCAGAGGTGAAAAACTCTTTACCGATGCCAGCCCATTTCTTGGTTACCTTTGCAAATTCCATATCATCTTTGATAAAATTAAAGTCCCAGCTCGACCATTTGCCTTTCAGCATAAACAGGAAGTTATCGTTCGCATCCACAATGCTAAACTTACCACCTATCGAAAAGAACTGCTGCTTTAATCTTCCAATTACATTGTCATGCTCATCCAACACCTCCACTTTCGACATAAACAAAGAAATACCACGGCGTAATGTAAGCACCTTCTCCCCTTGATCGCTTCTAACTTCGATATTGAAGGGAGTCATTCTTTTATAATCTGTGAAACGAAGTAAACGGGTAAAGAAGCCCAGATTTTCTTCACGGCAGTACATCAACAACTCGTTTGTTTCTGGGTTATAAACATCAAAATTGTTAGCAGCTTTGAACATGCCCACATGTTCTTTCACAAAGTATAAATTATGGTTCAGTATCGGGTGCATGTTTGTCTTTTGTTTAGGAAGATAACGTTCTTCTAAAGCTAGAAATAAAATTCAATATTCTATATATAGCAAAGCTTTTTGTTAAGATACATCATAAAAAAATGCCTTCTACAGCACGTAGCTATAGTAGGCACAAAAGTTTAAGCTGTAAAAATAAGCAGCTGATGCTTTAGCTAATTGCTTGTCTGATTCTGATGAGCTTTTGAAGCAGTCCTTCCAGTTGATCTAGCGGCAACATGTTTGCTCCATCCGACTTGGCTATGTTTGGCTGCGGATGCGTTTCTATAAACAAGCCATCGGCACCTACTGCAATGGCTGCCTTGGCTATGGTTTCAATCAAGGCTGGCTTACCACCTGTTACACCAGAGCTTTGGTTGGGCTGCTGCAGCGAGTGTGTTACGTCCATCACTACTGGAGCACCTGTGCTTTTCATTTCTGGTATGTTACGGAAGTCTACCACCAAATCAGAGTATCCAAAGCTGTTGCCTCTATCCGTAAGTATCACTTTCTCGTTACCTGATTGGTGTATCTTATCCACTGCGAAACGCATGGCCTCACCAGATAAGAACTGCCCTTTTTTGATGTTGACTACTTTACCTGTTTTAGCAGCAGCAATCAGCAGGTCAGACTGGCGGCACAGGAAAGCAGGTATCTGAAGCACATCTACGTAAGCAGCCGCCATGGCTGCCTCCTCTGTTTCATGAATATCTGTTACCGTAGGCACCTCAAAAGTTTCGCTTATCTTCTGCAGAATTTTCAATGCTTTTTCGTCGCCGATACCTGTAAAAGAGTCGATACGGGAGCGGTTTGCTTTGCGGTAAGAGCCTTTAAATATAAGCGGAATCTCTAGTCTGGTTGTTAACTCTTTCAGGCGCTCAGCAATCTGCATGGCTATCTCTTCGCCTTCTATGGCGCATGGGCCAGCCATCAGGAAAAAGTTACCAGAATCGGTAAAGCTAAGTTTTGGTATTTCAAACATAGTGTATTTCTTTCTTTTCGATGTGGTAAAATTAAGTAAATATCGATAGCGGTGCCTATTTCTTTTTCAGGCAGATAAACAGCTCCTGCCCTTTCCTGGGTTTGATAGAATTGTAGGCTCTCTCGAAATGCACAACCTCAAAGTATGGCTCAAAATAAGATCTGTACTCTTCGGCGTTGCCGCCAAAAGGTGGCCCCTCCTGCTCAAACTGCCTATCGAACAACAAGCCTACTAATTTACTGCCAGGATAAAGCAACTGCGCACATTTCTGAGCATAAGCACTTCTGAGAGTTGGCTCCAGTGCACAGAAAAATGTCTGTTCCACAATCAGGTCGAACTGTAGCGTTAAGTCGAAGAAATCCTGCAATAGTAGTTGCTCTTCTGGAAAATCAGGAACACGTTTAAAAAAGTTACGTAAAGGGGCATCAACAACATCTGCTATATATACGTTTTTGAATTGATTTCGGAAAAGGTACTCTGCCTCATACGCATTGCCACATCCTGGAATTAGTATGCGAAGCTCGGGATTTGTAAGTTGTTCGAAATATTCCTTTAAAGGTGTCGTTATACTTCCAGCGTCCCAGCCAATCTGATGTTTCAGGTAGCGGGATTGCCAGTAAGCAGTATTAAATTTTGTACTCATATTTATGTATATCTGACTAAAACACTATATTTGATACTTGCACATTGTTGGATTGTCTTGTACAGTTTACAGTTCAATTATATGGCTATAAAATAAAACATCTAACAGATATTATATGTCAACGCAAACTCCTGAACGTAGAGGAAACAGAAAGCTCCTCATTGGCGGGCTCTTCCTTATCCTGGTAAGTATAAACGGAATTCTGATTTACATGAATTATCAGAAGAAAGAGAAAACCGAAGAGCAGGCTGAGATTATAAAAGTAAAAAATGTAGAACTTGAAAACCAGATTAAGGTATACGAGGCTCTTAAATCAGATTTTGAACGCCAGAGCCAGGAGTTACAGGCTATGGGTTTAGAGAATGATTCTCTGGAAGCAAAGATTTCTGCTATTACCGCTGACCTGAACGAATTGAGAGGCTTCAGAAACCGAAGCTACAACTTAAGCGACCAAAGGCGCTTCCGCGACAGAGCTGCAGCTTTTGAAGAACAGCTAAAAGTTAAGGACAAAGAAATTGCACAGTTAAAGCAGGACAATGAAGTACTTTTTACAGAAAACAACACGCTTAAAACAACTCAAAACAAGCTTAGCGACAGCCTTACTACTGTAAAAGCCACGAATCTAGACTTAACAGAGAAGGTAAAAGTTGCTTCGCGCCTGGAGGCCCAGGATATTAATGTAAACATCATTAACCAGCGCGGTAAAGATAAAGACGACAAAGACAATGAGTTCCGGGCAAAGCGTGTCGATAAAATAAGAGTTGCATTTAGGCTTGCCAAAAACGATGTTGCCTCTAAAGAACCAAAAACAGTTTACATGCGCCTGATTGAACCAGACGGTGCAGCACTCTACAACTTGTCTACTGGCTCAGGAACATTCCAAATTGATGGCGAAGATGTGTACTATACTGCTAAGCGTGATTTTGTATTCGATAATACGCAGCAACAGCTAAGCTTCTTGTACAGCAAAAATGCAGCATACAAAAAAGGCGAACATTCTATTGAGTTGTACTCCGATGGCTTCCTGATTGGCAGAACAAGTTTTGTACTGAAATAGCAGAGAACATAGCAGCTACTTATAAAGAGAAATGCCCCACCTCTAATCAAGGTGGGGCATTTCTCTTTAGTGCCATCGTAAACAATACAAATAAAAAAAGCCCCATCCTGAGGTGGGGCTTTAGTCCATCGTTCACATGTAATAAATAGCTCTAACGTTTCCGTTAGAAATTAATCAACAAGAATCTTTCTATCTTGAATAACTTTAAAATTTTCTACCATTTTTACCGATTCACTCACTTCCTCCGTAAAGATAGCGATAAAACTGTTAGGCTCAGCATGTTCAAGGGCGTAAGCTATGGCCCTCATCTCTTCTGGAATAACTTTTATAGGTTTATAACCTCCTGTTTCATTTATGCCTTCTAATAAAGGGCCTGTAATTTCTTCCGCTGTTTTGCCGCGTAAGTCACTGTCAAGCCTTACAATAATTTCGTCAAATAGCTCCCCAGCCAACTTTCCTAATTCGTAGGTGTCTTCCCTTCTACGGTCGCCGATACCTGCTACGATACCTACTTTCTTGGATACTTCCAGGTCCTCCATAAAAGCACCAACGGCCTTCAAGCCTCCTACGTTGTGGGCGTAATCTACGAGCACCTCAAAATTAGGAAACTTAAACAAATTCATTCGCCCAGGCGTTTTGGCAGGAGAAGGTATAAAAGTGCGCAGTGCCGTTTTTATATCTGTCACCTCAAAATGGGAAACATAACCTGCTAGGGTAGCCGCTAACGTATTCTCGATGTTGAACTTGGCTTTACCCCCGAAGGTTATCGAAACATCGGCCACGCGGTCTATCCTGATCTTATAACTGTTTTTAAAGATTGATATATAACCGTTCTCAAAAACAGCAGCTAATCCGCCTTTGGCTATATGCTTTAGTATGCGCGGGTTGTTTTCGTCCATGCTAAAGAACGCCACTTTGCACTGCACCTCCTTTGCCATGGCATACACCAGGTCATCATCGGCATTAAGTATAGCATAGCCATCTTTGCAGACACTCTTCGGAATAACAGCTTTTACCTGCGCTAACTCCTCTAACGTATGGATATCACGCATCCCCAGATGGTCTGAGCTAACGTTTGTTACAATACCTATATCGCAGGTCTGAAAGCCAAGGCCAGATCGCAACAAGCCGCCGCGTGCACATTCCAGTACTGCAAAGTTAACAGTAGGGTCTTTCAGAACAAACTCTGCACTGTAAGAACCTGTGGTGTCTCCTTTTTCCAGAAGCTTATCCTGAATGTAAATGCCATCTGTAGTAGTATAGCCAACTTTATAGCCTTTACTCTTGACCATGTGCGCAATCAGGCGAGTAGTAGTGGTTTTACCGTTTGTACCTGTAACGGCAATAATGGGTATACGCGCTGGATTGCCACGCGGGAAGAGCATATCTATAACAGGTTCTGCTACGTTGCGCGGCAAACCATAGGTAGGAGAAATATGCATTCTAAAACCTGGAGCTGCATTCACTTCCAGCACAGCACCATTAGCTTCGTTCAAAGGAATGGCTATATCAGAAGTCATTACGTCTATTCCACAGATATCTAGCCCGATCAGCCCCGCAATGCGCTCTGCCATTAGAATATTGTAAGGGTCTACCAGATCTGTAACGTCGGTTGCGGTGCCGCCAGTACTTATGTTGGCCGTACTTTTCAAATAAAATATCTCGCCAGCACTTAACACCGACTTAGTAGTAAGGCCATGCAGTTTCAGCAGCTTACGGGTTTGCTTATCAATCTTGATTTGGGTGAGCACCTTTTCGTGCCCTATGCCTCTTCTAGGGTCTCTATTTTCCTTATCAATCAGTTGTTTTATGGTTGAAGTACCATCTCCAGTAACTAAGGCAGGAGTTCGTTTGGCAGCTGCCACAAATTTTTTGTTGATAACCAACAACCGAAAATCGAAG
This sequence comes from Pontibacter harenae, assembly GCF_020907245.1. Taxonomy (GTDB): domain Bacteria; phylum Bacteroidota; class Bacteroidia; order Cytophagales; family Hymenobacteraceae; genus Pontibacter; species Pontibacter harenae. The sequence goes on from NZ_JAJJWH010000009.1 coordinate 39,239, forward strand.
CCTTGAATGAATCGCTCCACAATAACACCATCAGAGTATTTATGGGCATCGTCAAAAGCTTTATAGGCGTCTTTTAAAGTATTCACATTTATTGTCGCGCCCTTGCCATGGTTGCCGTCGAGGGGTTTAAGCACTAACGGGAACCCTAGCCATTTTACAGCACGTTTCAGCTCTTCGTGCGAGTAAACGGTTGAACCTTGCGGCACAGGCACACCAGCCTCACCCAGCATGTCTTTAGTAGCCTTCTTGTCTCCAGCAATTTCTACGGCAAAGCAGGCCGTACGGCATGTCATGGTGGCCTGTATGCGCTTTTGATTTACTCCATAACCTAACTGAATTAGCGAGTGACGATTCAGGCGAATGTATGGAATACCACGGCTGACAGCTTCAGAAACGATAGCGTAGGTACTTGGGCCGAAATACTCATCTTCTCTTATCTCGTGAAGGCGGTTGATGTCATCACTTATTTTGTAGGCCTCGCCAGACACCAAGGCATTAGTAACCCTTACAGCAGCATAGGCAGCATACTCCCCTGCCCTTTCTTCTTGGTAAGAAAATACTACGTTTAAATGATCTTCTTCGGGAGCAGGATAACAACGGCCGTAGCCGCTCTCCATACCTGCCAATGTCTGCAGTTCTAAAGCCACATGCTGCACCACATGACCTAATGTAGTGCCTTCTTCAACTGAATTAAAGAAACCTCCCTCAACGCCTTCTGAAGAGCGATGGCTCTGCATGCCAGGAAACATTTTCCGTAAGCGCTGAAGAAAGTGGGGAATGTTGTTTGTTTGCTTATCGCGTAGCTCCTCCAGAGCCAATTTGATAACAATGATTTTCGGATGTTCCACAGACCAATAATTTGGTCCGCGCATAACACGCAACTCAGAAACTCTCATGTTTTCGTTACTCTCCGTCTTACTCTCGACTAGTTAAACTTATAATTGATGGCGCATGGTTGGTTACCTGTAACTGTAACCTCTGTTATAGCTATAGCCCCTAAACAGGTTAAGCTAAAAATTAGGACTAGTTTTTCCTTTCAAATAGATTAGACAATGAAGGTGAACTGATTTAAGTAAAAATGAATACGTTAAATCTGAGCTAAAGATTAAGGTTTTGCCAAAATCACAAAGGATTGATAATATCCTCGCCACTGTCATTTTTAGAACAGCTATGGAAAGAGAAAGCTAAGCTATGCCTTTATCAGAATAACCGTCATGAAACTCCAAAGACTGCTTAAAGAGGGATAGGGTTCGGTATCAAACAACTCAAGTTGCGATTGATTTGTGCGTTGAAATTCAACCCACCCCTAACCCCGCCAAGGAGGGGAATTTCGCAAATAAGTAAAATATTACCTCTTGGAAGGGGGCAGGGATGGGTAAACAGTATTATATGTTCATCCTGCTTTTGCAAATCGCAACTTGAGTTAAAAAGTAGCCTAAAACAAAAAAGCCTGACAGTTTAGCTGTCAGGCTTTAGAAGGAAGAGGTAACGAGCGGATTCGAACCGCTGTAGCAGCTTTTGCAGAGCTGAGCCTAGCCACTCGGCCACGTTACCGTGATTGGGAGTGCAAACATACATATAAATGCACCGATGTCAAACTTTAAATGCATTTTTTTATTTAAAACAGAAACAAAAGCAGTGTTTTTCAGGCTAATTTCTTAGACTCGTAAACAGCAGCTCTTACTCATATATTTCACAAATACTTCTTTGTCAATGAAATAGTAGACAACTCTAACAAATTTGCTTCGCATAATTCTTCTTAAAGGCTACTGCAGTAGGAGAGCAGCTTTTTAAGATCGGATTCATCTTTGAAGTTTACTTTTTGATCACTTATAAATTTCTGCAAAGCATTCTTGTGCTTTGGAAACAGTCTTAAGACACTAGCTTTAGTAGCCAATACATATCCTTTCTGATCTGACAAGAAGTAGTCTTCTCTAACTTCATAAATAACCGACCCGCCAGAATTCAGTTTGTAAGAAGTATTATCTGCGTAGTAATCTTTGATACTTGTTTGAGAAGAAGAACTTGACTCTAAACCGTAAGCTCCGACTTTCTTAGTATCTAATAGCTTATACCTCTCTTTCACCAACAGCATTGTTTCTCCATACTTACCCAATGTTTTCAGCAAACTTTTGCCTTTTGGGTCGTAATAGAACAGGTCCTCTCCTATTTTTAGAGATTCAACCGTAAGTATATTGTCCAGAGCCAGTGTATCTGCGTTCTTATCTAAAAATACCACTTCGCCTACAAGCATGTTATAGTTTAGTTTAGCAGATGCAGTGTGGCCATTTAAGAAACGGACCTGCCCATTCATAAAAGATGGATAGAGATACACCTTCCCATTCTGTGACGCATCAAGAGATTCTTCTGCAGCACTAACCTTTATTTTGTCTTTTTTCTGCGCCTTTAACTGGTAACAATTTACCAAGCTAACAAAGCAGAGCAGCGCCACTATCTTATATAACCTTGATGAGAGCATATCTGTATCACCTATTACCATAAAACAATATAATCAACTATAACTAAACTGCTTACATCTATGAGTGTTTCTTTTACCTCATAACTCATATCGTGTTATCAAAACTTAAAAGTTGGAACCTTCTGCCGAAAACCTACTCCTATACCCCCTCAAAAGAAAAACTTTGTGTTGTACTGAATAACGTGCTTAAACAAAGAAGGCCCCGATTTCTCGGGGCCTTCCTGTATAGAATAAGCTTAAGCTAATTAAGCGTTATCTTCTTCTGATTCAGAAGCTTCGTTGTCAGAGTCATCAGAGTTCTGTGCTTTTTTAGCAGCAGCTGCTTCTAACTTTTTAACGCCAGCCTCTTTCTCATTCTCCATCATTGCCTCTTTCAGAGCAGAAAGTGCATCTAGGTCACCCAGTGTAGAGCGATCTGCCTCTTTCTGAACTTTTGGAGCTTTGTTATCTTTCTTCTCACCTGCGGCAGGAGCTGCAGTTGCTTTCTTAGTAGCTCTTGCTGCTCTAGCAGACTCAGAACCTTCGCCGTAAGTTGCAGTGTGTGAAAGAATGATTTTACGATCTTCTTTAGAGAATTCAGTTACTCTGAAGTCTAAGCTTTCGCCAGCCTCTACCTGAGAACCGTCTTCTTTAGCAAGACCTTTAGGGAAAGTGAAACCTTCGATACCGTAAGGAAGCTCTAATGTAGCACCTCTGTCAGATTTCTCAAGAACAGTAGCTTTGTGTACAGAGCCAACATTGAATACAGTTTCAAAAGTATCCCAAGGGTTCTCCTCAAGTTGCTTGTGGCCTAAGGCAAGTCTTCTGTTAGGAACGTCAAGCTCCAGAACAACTACGTCTAGGTTATCACCAACTTTTACGAACTCAGATGGGTGCTTGATCTTCTTAGTCCAAGAAAGGTCAGAAACGTGCACAAGGCCGTCTACACCTTCTTCAAGCTCTAAGAACAGACCGAAGTTAGTTAGGTTACGAACTACACCAGTGTGCTTAGTGCCTACTGCATATTTCGTTAACACATCTTCTTTTGTCCATGGGTCTTCAGTAAGCTGCTTAATGCCCAAAGACATTTTGCGCTCTTCACGGTCAAGTGTTAAAACAACTGCCTCAACCTCGTCGCCTTGCTTGATGAAGTCTTGTGGGTTGCGCAGGTGCTGAGACCATGACATTTCAGAAACGTGGATCAAACCTTCAACGCCTGGCATCAGCTCAAGGAATGCGCCGTAGTCAGCCACGTTAACGATTTTACCTTTAACTCGGGAACCAACTTCAACCTCAGCAGGAAGAGCATCCCATGGGTGAGGAGTAAGCTGCTTCATGCCAAGAGAAATACGCTTCTTGTCATCGTCGAAGTCAAGCACTACAACGTTCACTTTCTGGTCTAAATTCAATACTTCCTCTGGGTGGTTGATACGTCCCCATGAGATATCTGTGATGTGAAGCAGACCGTCTACGCCACCAAGGTCTATGAACACACCGAAGTTTGTCATGTTCTTGATAACACCTTCCAGAACCTGACCTTTTTCCAGGTTGTTCAGGATAGCTGCACGCTGCTGCTCCAGGTCTTTCTCGATAAGTACTTTGTGAGAAACAACTACGTTGTCGAAAGCGGCGTTGATTTTCACAACTTTCACTTCCATTTTCTTACCAACAAATACGTCGAAGTCACGGATTGGCTTCACGTCGATTTGAGAACCTGGTAAGAAGGCTTCAACGCCATACAGGTCCATAATAAGACCACCTTTAGTTCTTCTCTTAACCACGCCTTCCAGAACGTTATCGTTCTCAAGTGCGTCGTAAATTTTAGCCCAGGCGCTAACGATTTTCGCTTTCTTGCGAGACAAGATAAGCTGACCGTTTGGATCTTCCTGGTCTTCAATAAATACTTCAACTTGGTCACCTGGCTTCAGATCAGGAAGGTCTCTGAACTCTGAAACTGGCACCAAGCCATCAGATTTGAAACCGATGTTAAGAATCACGTCACGATCAGTGATACCAACAACAGTTCCAGTAACAACCTCCTGCTCTTGTACAGTAGTCAGGGTGTCGTCGTACATTTTTTCCATTTCGGCTTTCTCAGCTTTACTATAGCCAGCACCGAAACCTTGGGTCTCAAACTTGTCCCAATCAAAATTTTCTGGAGAATTACTCATAAAATTCATTTGCTCTGGATAGCCACCAGCCTAGAGCAATGAGCTGGTTTGGTTTAGTTTTACATTCACCGCAAGACAAAAATCAGGACTTGGGCGCCATTCACCTGAATGAAGCGCAAAAATAAGACTTTTTCTGATAATTCCCAAGAATCTCCTAGATTATAATACCTTAGAAACGAACAAGTTATAGCTACACATAAACTAAGCACCAAGACTATATCAGTAAATTAATATACTTTAGAGCTCGTTTGAATTTTATATAAACTAAAATGGGCTTCAGACCTATATCCGCAGCCCTTTGCTATTTAGCTTTATATTCTATTGTTGAAAGCCGAAATATCGTGTACCAAAGGTATTATATTCGGTCTCAGTCATGGTACCGTTACCATCCTGATCTAACTGTGTAAATATGCCGTCTGACAGTTCGCGCTGTGATAGTCTCATGTCTGCATTGGCATCGGAAGTGCCATAAAAGTTGTTTGTTCTATAGCCTGTACTGAACTCATCAATATCAAGGTTATTATCAGCATTAGCATCTAGTGTGTTGAAGTCCATGCTGCTGGCATTTACCCTGAAGTCAGTTCCAGCCATGTTCGCCTCGTTCTGATCGATCATGCCATCATTATTCGTGTCCCAGGTATTGAATGCGTTCTGGTTAAACTCATCTTCGTTGTAATAGTTATCTCCGTCGGCATCCGAATCTACAAACATAGTAGTAGCAGAGTAATCAGTATAGAACCTTTCCTGATCGTACACTTCAAACTCATCCAGTTCATCGTCATCTTGACATGCCGACAGCCCAAGTACTGAAACAAAACATAACATCGTACCCATTCTTCTCCACATTTTCATCTTGTTGTTCGTTTTCATAATTAACTTTTTTACTTTAACTTATGTAAATAAAAAAGGCTGCCACCGTACAACCGCCTATATCTAGGCAATCCTAACAACTGACATACCCACTTATAGTTTTACGGCACGCACAGAACAAGTTCAGAAATAGTATCACTTCCCGTATAAATACCGAAAATGTTTTGAAGATTATATTGAACAATACAAAGAAAAAACTTAGCTAAGGAGTGCTCTTCCCTTACAATCTTGGCTTCCGCAAAAGCAATTACGTGGATATAAACTAGCGTTGTAATGAAGGAGAGGCAATTGCGGAAGCTTTAGCTGAAATTACTTTCAGTCCGTTTAGAAGAGATAAACAGTATAGTAGACAAAACTTACCTCTAGTTGATGAAAAAATTCACGAGCCAAAGCATATCTTAAACTTATACTTCACAAATAAGCTTCAAATATTTGATTTTAAACAAAATACTAAACTATATGAGTAGTTGAGAAAAAATAAAGTATGCTAATTCTCCATACCCAGATAAGTTTTCCAGTCCTGATTCGAGTTGTTAATATGCAGTTGCAGGAAAGAGAGAAGCGATGGCTTAAATGGTTTCTTCATCAGTTTTAAACCTGCCTCTTCTGGGATACGATCGCCTTTACGTGTGTTGCAACGGGAACAGGCCGTAACCAGGTTTTGCCAATTGGTCTCCCCTCCCCTGCAGCGGGGCAGCAAATGATCTAGTGTTAAGTTTTTATCAGAACCACAGTATTGACAACAGTAGTTGTCGCGGCGCATAATATTGTGGCGACTGAGGGCAATGCCACAGTATGGCACGCGTACGTACCGCTGCAGCCTTATGACAGAAGGCACGGGGTAGACATGGGTAATAGAGCGCAGAAAAGCACCCTTCGAATTAGAAACCGCTTCTGCTTTTTGCAGGTACACCAACAAAAAAGCTTTATGTGCTGAGCAAACCGCTATGGCACTATAATCCTGGTTGAGTATTAGCACTTTATCGCTCATAACCATTTTGCTATAATCGGTATACTTGTACGGAACAAGAGAACAATATATAGCAAAATGACAGAGAAAAATTGCTGCTAATTTTAGAAAATACGCTTGATAACGCGCAATTGATGAGAATGCCTTTTCAGATCGGCATTATAGATGCCGTTATGATCGAGCGTGTCTATACGAACTTCGCCGCTGGCATGGATTATTTTCTGGCCTTCCAGCATGATACCCACATGAGTTATTCGGCCCTCGCTGTTAGAGAAGTAAGCAAGATCACCTGGCTGGGTTTGGCTCACAAAGTGCACCTCCTCTCCGTGTGACACCTGCTGATAGGCATCTCGTGGCATTTGGTAGCCACACAAGCCATACACTTGCTGCACAAAGCCAGAACAGTCTATTCCAAAAATAGATTTACCTCCCCACAAATACGGAGCCTTATGGAAGTTAGCAGCTACTTTAACCAGCTGCGCAGTACTACCTGAAGCTACTGGGTTTGAGACCCTTCCATTGTACAGGTAAAAGTTTTGATTCACCCTTATATTCATCCCATCGAAGAAAGGCAAATAGCTTCCTATCCCAATGGGGATACGCACATCCTGGTCGCTTACCACCTGCACCAAGTCCATGGCTCGAGGGTGTCTAGCTTCTGTCCACTCCTGAAAGTATTGCTGCGTTACAGTTGTATGCTGCTTGAAATCGATCCAACCACGATAACCGTCGGAAGCCAACTGTACTTGTAGCCAGTTATCCTGCTTGCCCACCACTTCGTAGCACTCACCAAACAACAACTGCGACACAATTTCAGCCTTGTCAGATGTTTCAGCGCGCATTGGCACCAGGCTAAGCATACAGATTCCGTAGTCCACTTTATTTGAATTATGAATTAAAAATTATGAATTAGAAATAGGTGCGACTGTTAACGCATCTTTTCGGCGGGCAAGTTAAAAAAAGAAAGATACTTAAATGCGGCCCCTCAAGAAATAACCTGGTAAACTACATTCGTAATTCATAATTCCTAATTTTTCATTGCGCGGTTGGCGCGCTAGTATCCGCTTCTATCAAGTTCTCGCTTAACGTCTTTTTCTTTTATATCCTGGCGCTTATCGTACAGCTTTTTACCACGGGCCAGAGCTATATCCACTTTGGCAAAGCCTCTGTCGCTGATAAACACACGGGTAGGTATAATGGTCACGCCTTGCTCTTGTGCTTTATCCTCTAATCTGCTCAACTCTTTTTTGTTTAGAAGCAGTTTGCGAGCCCGCATTGGCTCATGGTTATAGTGCGTACCTTCGGTGTAGGTAGCTATGTGTACGTTATGAAGCCATAGCTCTCCGTTCATGAAGACGCAATAGCCATCCTGCATATTTACCTTTCCTTCGCGTATAGATTTAATTTCGGTGCCTTTCAGCATGACACCAGCGGTATATTTATCCAGGAACTGGTACTCGAAGGAAGCTTTCCTATTTACAATGTTTACGTGCTTCTTTATTCTTTCTTTATCTTTCGCCATATATTTCGTCTTAGAAAAAATTGATAATTTGTTTGGTAGAAATCAGCCACAGTAATAGCATTTCCTGTTAAAAACCAGCACTTTAAACCAAACACCTCACCTTTTACTTTACACCACACAACAATGTGTTGATGCTCCAATTTACCTGGTATAGGTTTTATCTGTAAGTTCGTAGGCGTTCAGCATTAAAGCTGCATAAGCCACATCTAGAGAATGCCTCCTCATACAGTTGCCGCTTTTATCTTTTACGACATGTAGCTAAAGTATAGCACAAGCCTTTCTTCCCCACAACTTACTCCTGCTCCGAAGCACGATGATCTAACACAACCTGCATATCTTCTAATCCTGTAAATCCTAATTAGAACTTCAATCTTGGCTCTGGGCTTACGTACTGAGTAGCAAAATCACCTTTTAGATACTGGTAATGAGCAGCAATGGCTATCATGGCTGCATTATCGGTGCAATACTGAAAAGCGGGAATGTATACATTCCATTTATACTTCTTGGCATACTCCTGCAGCGTTTCGCGCAGCCCTGAGTTTGCAGAAACTCCTCCTGCTATAGCCACCTCTGTTATACCTAAATCTTTTGCAGCAAGCACTAGCTTCTTTAGCAAGGTCTTAATGAGCGTCTTTTGCACGCTGGCACAAATATCTGCCAGGTTCTCCTGTACGAAGTTCGGGTTATGTTTCGTTCTGTCCTTCAGAAAGTATAGCACCGAAGTTTTTATGCCGCTAAAAGAGTAGTTGTATGCAGGCATGTTGCCTACAGGAAACTCAAATGCATCAGGATTACCTTGTTTCGCTGTTTTATCGAGCAACGGTCCGCCTGGGTAAGGCAACCCTAACATCTTAGCGGTTTTGTCGAAGGCCTCCCCTACTGCATCATCTGTTGTCTGGCCTATAATCTCCATTTCAAGATGGCTTTTTACCAGCACGATTTGGGTATGGCCACCACTAACGGTAAGGCAAAGGAAAGGAAAGCCTGGTTTAGGATCTTCGATAAAATGGGCCAGGATGTGCGCCTGCATGTGGTTTACCTCTATCAGCGGAATATCTAATCCTAGGGCAAAAGACTTGGCAAAGGAGCAGCCTACCAGCAGGGCTCCTAAAAGTCCAGGGCCACGGGTAAAGGCAACAGCATTTAACTCAGTTTTTGCTACATTTGCCGTACGTAGCGCCTGAGTAACAACAGGAATAATGTTTTGCTGATGTGCTCTTGACGCCAACTCAGGCACCACACCGCCATACTGTTCGTGTACAGCCTGAGTAGCTATAATATTAGATAACACCTTGCCGCCCTTTATAACAGCAGCCGAGGTTTCATCGCAAGAAGATTCTATTGCTAAAATCGTAGGTTCAGTCATCTTTTGGAAAAAGAACAGTCTATAAATTACTTCAAAGTTATAGGAAAAGCACTTCTAAAAATAGTTTTAGGGCTTATCCTGTTTCTTTTGCTGCTATTTGCAGTAGTGTTTGTGGCTATTCGCATTCCGAGCGTACAAACAAAAGTTGCCCAGAAAGCAGCCGACTATATTTCTCGCACCATCAACCATGAGGTAACTATTGGCGGCGTTGACATCGAGTTTTTCAGTAATGTGATACTAGAGCAAGTACGTGTACTGGACTATCAGGATCGGGAACTGTTTTATATTGGTCGTGCCGAAGCTGACATAAGCCTGTTTTCTATTTTCCAACCCAACACCCTAAGTATAGCTACCCTGGAGTTACAGGAGCCGCGCGCAAGCCTGGTGCAGTACGAAGGCACCGACTCCCTTAACCTTAGCACGTTTATCAACTCTCTTCAAAAGTTGATGAGCAAGGACACAACCAAAACATCACAGCCTTTCAATTTTAATATAGATGAGCTGCTGATAGCTAACGGCCGCTTCACCTTCGATAACTTTAACAGACCCAAAGAGGAATTCGGTATAGATTATTTCCATCTAGATGTAGATAGTATCTCGGGCACGTTCAGTGAATTTGTGTTGGAGGACACCCTACAGGTAAGAGTAACGGACCTTAGTGCTGTAGAAAAAAAATCAGGCACAAGGCTGCACAACTTGGATACCCGCATGACCTATGCCGCTACCTTCTGGGAGTGGGATGAGTTGGACCTGCAGGCAAACAGCAGCAACTTACAAAAGTACGTCCGCTTTGATTATAACCGATTCGGCAATTTTTCTCAATTTATCGATAGTGTGAGTTTAACGGCCGACATCAAAAACTCAAAGATCTACTCTAAAGACATAGCGATTTTCGCATCGCCCCTCCGTGACTACGATGAAATCCTAACGGTGGAATCGGCAGAGATAAGTGGATTAGTTTCTGATTTCACTGCTAATGACCTGAATATTTACTACGGCGATAACACACATATTGTAGGCGATCTAAGTGCCGATGGCTTGCCTAACTTTCAGGAAACCTTTGCGAACATCAGGCTAGATTCATCCTCCATCAATGCCTACGATTTAAAACAGTTTCTGCCACAGGAGGCATACAGCATAGCTTCGCGCCTGGGAACCGTAGAACTGCAAGGGCGATTTCTGGGCTTCTACAATGACTTTGTAGCGAACGGCACCTTCGCCACAGCACTCGGAAGAGTTAAATCTGACATCAACCTAAAAATTGATGATAATAAACGCACCTCCTCCTACCGCGGCTACTTAGAAACCCAGAACTTTAACCTAGGCAGGCTGATCGGAAATACAGATTTGGTTAAGACTGTCTCTTTAAGCGGCCGTGTAGAAGGTTCTGGCTTTACGCTTGAGGACGCCCGAGTGAAAGTGGACGCCAAAATTAACCAGGTGCAGCTGTTGGACTATAACTACAGAAACATTGTAGCAAACGGTACACTAAGCCGTCAGCATTTTGTGGGTGAGGTATCTATAGACGACCCTAACATTGTGCTGGCAGCCGATGGAGAAATTGGCTTAGGCCGAAGCAACGAAGCTTTCAACGTACTAGCTAACATTGAGAAGATAGACTTGCAGGCGCTTCAGCTTACAGAAAATCCCATGACCATAAGCGCCCAGGCAAATCTTAACTTTAGAGGGTTAAGACTCGATGATTTTGTGGGTGTTGCCCGCTTCGACAGTGCAATGGTAGCCTATAATGGAGAATCTTTAGCTTTGGACTCGCTACATATAGTTTCCGAAATAGAAAATGGACAGCGTAACCTACGCCTTTTAACACAGTACTTTGGGGCAAACGTAAGAGGCGCCTTCGATTATAGCACCTTGATAGCCGACCTTAAGGACCTTGTGCAAGAGTATAAGCTAAATTTTGAAAGCAACGATGTTGCTACAGATGCTTATTACCAGCAAAAGGCCCTGAGACAAGGTAATGTAAATGACTACAGCCTCACCTACGATATTGATCTTTGGAACGCGGGTCCTGCTATTCAACTCTTCATGCCAGAGCTCTCTATCTCTGATCGCTCTACCATTACAGGGTCATTCAGGCATGGCAATACCGTTATTTTAGAATTGTATGCTCAACTGGACACCATTCAGTATCAGAGCTACGAGCTGCTCGGCAACAGCCTGGAGATAAACAGTTCAAAGCTGCAGCATAACCCAGATGTACTGGCTGCTGCCCTTTTCACTTCTGAAAGGCAGGTACTTCCAACCACTTCCGAGGCTCGGGACTTTTACCTGGAAGGAATTTGGAGTGAACGAACCATAGATTTTTCTACCAGCTTAAGACAGCCTGAAAACAATAACAGAGCAACTATAACTGGTGGACTGTCTTTCCTACAGAATCACATTGAAATTGTTTTCAATAGATCTAACATTATTATAAGAGATAGTCCCTGGGAATTTGCTGCAGGAAATACGATTAATATAAGTCAGGCAGGAACAAGAATAGAGTTTGAGAACTTTGAACTACACAACCAGAATCAAATCATCAGGCTTCAGGGCGTACTTGCACAAGATCCGAGCAGTTTACTTAATCTTCACATAGAAAACTTCGATCTCAGGAACCTGAACCCCATAATCCCGATGCCAATTGCAGGCACGCTGCATGCCGAGGCATCAATCAGAGACTTCTATGATGAAGCTGCACTGAACACTGTCATACGAGCCGATTCCTTTTACCTGGAAAATATTTTTATTGGTAACATAAACGGCAAAGCAGATTGGAACAGGCTCCAGAAGCAGATGGATGTTGATGTAGGGATTGATCGTGCCAACAAGAAAGTGTTAACGTTAACAGGCTACTACTACCCTGAGGCTACAGAAGACGAATTAGATATGCTGGCTGTGCTGGACCAATCGCAACTAAAACTGGTAGAGCCCTTTTTGAGACCAATCATGAGTAACCTAGAAGGCACCATGGATGGCCGCATACGCATATTAGGCCAACTGGAAGCGCCCGTACTTAAAGGCTCAGTAATGGTACATAACGGACAGTTTAAATTTGACTACCTAAACACCACTTATCGCTTTTCTGACAGAGTATACCTGGGCCCAAACAGCATAAGTTTCCGAAATGCACGCGTACAGGATAGCTACGGAAACATTGCCACACTAACGGGTGGTATCGCTCACGATGGGTTTAGCGACATGGTGATTGATATCAGTGCCCGCTACAGAAACTTTATGGTGTTGAACACGACCCGTGAGCACAACGAGCTTTTCTTCGGAACAGCCTTTGCCACTGGTACCGCAAGTGTATTGGGTCCATCGAATAACCTCAAAATAGATGTGGATGCCCGTAGCGAGCCAAACACACGCATTGTACTGCCTTTAGACAACCAGGTGAGCGTTGCGACAAAAGATTTTATTCGCTTTGTTAACCTTGACACTGACAGCGCAGGTGTAGCCATAGCCGCCGAAAACCAGCAGATAGATTTGTCTGGCATCAACATGAACTTTGAGCTGGATGTGACAGATGATGCCTATATAGAATTAATTATCGACAGGCAGACAGGTGATATGATCAGAGGGTCCGGTAATGGCGATATTCGCATGACCATAGATACCCGTGGAGAATTTCACATGTACGGTAACTACGAAATTACACAAGGCTCCTACAACCTTAATTTGCTAGAAGGATTGGTTAGCAGGGAGTTCAGGGTTACACCAGGTGGCACCATCTCCTGGAATGGCGACCCATTTAACGGCATTATGGACATAACGGCTACTTATACGCAATTGACCTCGTTGGATGCCTTCAATAACGAAGCATTGGTAGGCAGATATCCTGTAACGGCTGTGGTTGAACTCGATGGTCCTATCCTCACTCCAACCATAGACCTGGGCCTGAATTTTGATGAAATACCAGCCAACGCACCACTTGGTACCTTAGATGCGCTGATACGCTCTATAGAGAACGACGAGAACGAACTTAACAGACAGGTATTCAGTATTCTGGTGCTCCGAAGGCTTTCTCCGTTGGGAACATTTAATACAGCAGGTGCAGGCTCTACAGCTGTTGGCGGTAGCTTGGGCAGCTTGCTATCCAGCCAGCTTGGCAGTTTTTTCAACAGCTTAGACCCGAATCTGCAGGTAGATATTGGTTTAGACGGTATTAACGAAGCTGCCCTGGCAAACCTTCAGGTCCGCTTGAGCTATACCTTCTTTGAGGGCAGGCTGCGTGTAACTAGCCAAACGGGGTTCGGCGGTTATTCTAACCCCGTTACAGGCGATAACAGCAACACCAGCAACTACCAGGGAGATTGGTCTATAGAATACTATATTACCCAATCTGGCGAACTACGGGGGCGCCTGGAGTACAATACCATACCAAGAGGCCTTGGCACTACACGTGGTACTAACTCCCAGCAAAGGCTCAGTTTGCTGCACACCAAACGCTTCGATAACCTAAGAGAGCTGTTTGGTATAGACAAACGTCGTCGAAGAAGGGCCATTGAGCGCGAAACCATTATACTGGATTCTGACCCTCGTCGCGATTTCTAAGACCTAGACTTGCTGCTGTTTACTTATGTCGTCAGCTTTCTCGGCTAATATCTATCAGCTTATTCCAAATATATTTTTACTTTTGTGTGCAAGCATCTCGTATGGCAGCTAACAATCCTAAATTTTTGAAAAAAAAGAAACTAGGCAATTATCCCCACACCATGGTAGTATTTAGTATTACCTTGGCTCTTTTTATAATTGGGCTTTTTGGGCTGTTGCTTATACATGCAGGTAAGCTTTCAGAAAAGGTGAGAGAAAACATCGAGATGCAAGTGTACCTGGAGCGAGACCTGACAGAGGTACAACTGGTGCGCCTGAAAAAAACCTTTGCCGCCAAAGAATACATTGCCTACCGAAACGATACAGCACAGGTGCGTTTTATATCGAAAGAAGAAGGTGCAAAAGAATTTTTGTCTGACACAGGCGAAGATTACACTGCTTTTCTAGGAGATAACCCCCTTCGGGATGCCTATGTGCTGAACATTGATGCAGACCACTCCAGCTCTCCTAATCTTAAAAGTATAAAGCTTGATTTGGAAGATATAGAAGGAGTCTACGAGGTACAGTATGTCGAAAGCCTGATCGAATCTATCAACAGCAACATCAAACGCATCAGTATTATATTACTGGGCTTTGCCTCCATTTTAGTGGTAGTAGTTATCATCTTAATCAATAATACCATCAAACTGGCGTTGTACTCACAGCGTTTCCTGATCAGAAGCATGCAGTTGGTTGGTGCCACCTCCTACTTTATACAACGCCCATTTCTGAACCGCGCTGCCTGGCAAGGCATTATGAGTGGCATTATAGCCTCTGCTATGCTTTTTGCTCTTATGCAGTACGCCTATCACGAAATTAGCGAGCTGCAACTTTTACGCGACGACGAGCAGACTTATATACTTATGGGTGCTTTACTCCTTATTGGTTGCATTATTGGCTTCCTGAGCTCATACAGAGCCGTAAGAAAATACTTACGCCTGTCTTTAGACGAATTATATTAACATGGAAAACAAAACCAAACTTGCCTTTGGCAAAAAAAACTACATCTTACTGATTGTAGGCATTGTAGTGCTCATTATTGGCTTTATCATTATGACGCTTGATACCGAACCTTATGGTTTAGGCTTTTTAGGCATTACGCTAGGCCCAATTATCGTACTGATAGGTTTTATTATTGAGTTATTTGCGATTCTTGTTAAAGACAAAACACAGGATTAAATGAATATTTGGCAGGCTATTATTATAGCCATCGTAGAGGGATTAACTGAGTTCCTACCTGTTTCATCCACAGGTCACATTATCATTACGGCGAGCATCATGGGTATCAACCAACTAGCCATTACTAAAATATTTGCTGTAAGCATACAATTCGGAGCCATTCTTTCTGTAGTTGTGCTTTACTGGAAACGGTTTATCAACAGCTTTGCCTTTTACCAGAAAATATTAGTTGCTTTTATTCCTGCCGCTGTTATTGGCTTTGCATTAAATGATATAATAGATGCGATGCTAGAAAGCGTGACCATTACAGCCATTATGTTGATAGTAGGCGGTGTGGTGCTCCTCTATGTTGACAAATGGTTTAAGAATGCTGTCGAGAGCGAGATTACTTATAAAAACTCTTTTGTGATCGGCTTATTTCAGTGCCTGGCCATGATTCCAGGGGTTTCACGATCTGCGGCCTCTATTATTGGTGGTCTTTTACAAGGAATCAATAGAAAAGCTGCTGCGGAGTTCTCCTTCTTTTTAGCTGTGCCAACCATGCTGGCTGCTTCCACTTATAAATTGTTAACAGACCTGTTGCAGTTAGAGATATCTGACCTTATTAAATTTGATATAGCTAAAATAGAGAGCAGCTTTGCACTAATTAGAGCCGAAGACCTGAAGCTTTTATTAATAGGAAACGTTGTAGCATTTATAGTAGCTATGCTGGCCATACGTTTCTTTATAGACTTCCTGACGAAGTACGGCTTTAAAATGTTTGGCTACTACCGCATTGCAGTTGGCGTTGCTTTATTAGCCTTACTGGCAATGGGTTTTGATTTAAGAATATAACTATGGAATACGATTTTGCCGCAGGCGAAATACTATTAATAAACAAGCCACTCACCTGGACCTCTTTTGATGTGGTGAAGAAAGTACGCAACACTCTGCGGGTGAAGAAGATTGGCCACGCAGGCACCTTAGACCCGCTGGCTTCTGGTTTGCTTATACTTTGTACTGGCAAGTTCACAAAACGTATCGATGAAATACAGGCACAGGAAAAGGAGTATACAGGCACTTTAACTATAGGCCAAACCACCCCGTCTTACGATCTCGAAACGCCTGTCAGCGAAACCATGCCGACGGAACATATTACCCCAGCAGCCATAAAAGCGGCAGCCGACAGCTTTGTAGGCACCATAGAACAGGTACCTCCTATTTATTCCGCTGTGATGGTAGACGGTAAGCGTGCCTACGATTTGGCCCGCAAAGGCAAATCAGCAGAACTTAAGGCTCGCTCCATTACCATCAAAACCTTTGATATTACAGGTGTAGAGGGCAATGTGATATCTTTTAAGGTAATCTGTACCAAAGGCACTTACATCAGAAGCCTGGCGCACGATTTAGGCCAAAAGTTAGGATGCGGAGCACACCTTTCGGCTTTGGTTCGTACGCGTATAGGAGACTACAAACTGGAAGATGCGCTTACTATTGAAAACATACAGGAAATCAGAAAAGCACAGCTAGAGGCGGATGGAAGTAATACGTGATCTTTCTCTTTTCCCGAATCTGAGCCAGACTGTTGTTACCAGCGGTACGTTTGATGGGCTGCACATAGGCCACCAGAAGATACTGAAGCGCGTAATTGAGCGGGCCAGGCAGATAAACGGACAGAGTGTGGTTATCTCTTTTTGGCCCCACCCCCGCTTGGTGCTCTTTCCAGAGGATAACGACCTAAAGCTGCTTTCTACTATTGAGGAGCGCATCGAAGAGCTTCGGAACTTCGGCATCGACTACCTCCTGCTCATTCCGTTTACAAAAGAGTTCTCGCGCATGAGCTCCCGCAGCTTTATTACCGATATACTGGTGCGCACCATCAACACGAAAGTGTTGGTGATAGGCTACGACCACCGCTTCGGTAAAAACCGCGAAGGTAGCTTTGAAAATCTAAAAGCAAGATCGCAGCAGTATGGTTTTGAGGTAGAAGAAATTCCAAGGCAGGATATAGATGACATTGGCGTTAGTTCTACTAAAATAAGAAAGGCATTAGAAAGTGGCGACATCGAAACGGCTAACCGCTACCTAGGCCGCTCTTACAGCCTTACTTCTACTGTAGAAGAAGGCAATAAACTGGGCCGCACCATTGGCTTTCCTACTGCAAACCTAGCACTGCCTGCAGCGCATAAACTTATACCTGCCAACGGTGTGTATGCGGTTTGGGTAAAAATAGGCGAAGCACGCTATGGCGGCATGATGAACATTGGCATTCGCCCAACGGTAGACGGCAAGCAACTGACGCTGGAAGTGCACATCCTTAATTTTGACCAGGATATTTACGGACAAACTTTAACCGTAGAGTATGTTCAGCATCTGCGCCAGGAGCAAAAGTTCGATGGTTTAGAAGCACTCAAAGCCCAGCTCGCCAAAGACAAAGAAGCCACACAACAAGTACTTGAAATTAGATAAACAATTAGAAGCATAAAAAGAAAGCGACCACTCCAATGGCCGCTTTCTTTGTTTTAAAAGAGTGCCACTTGGTAAAGCAACAATCTTTCAAGATTATCGCTTTGCACATATTTAGCATTTAGTGCCAATTCAAACTATCTTGAAGTCATTGTTTTAAGATCAACAAAACTGAAATTGTTTATTCATGCCCTTTGCTTCGAGAAAAGCAAACGACTATATCTCCCTTTCTGAATGATAAAAAAATTCTACTGAACGTATGAGGATGAGCTTTATCTACTGCAGGAACAAATCGAGCCAATATTAATTCCTCTGGAAGTAGGATAAACTAGCGCCCCTTAAAATAAGCAACATTGAAAGTGTTAGAAGAAGTAGGCAAAGAAAAGATGAAGGAGATTGTATTGCTTTATGATCCGTTGGAGGAAGAAACCGTTCAGAATGAGATTGTACCCGCTTTTGAGGGACATACTGTTCAATTTATACCTTTCAGGCAAGACGACCCCAAATGTAACTTTATACATGAAGAAAGCTTTGTAGTGACCTACTTAACTGATGTACAGTTAACAGAGGTTGTTGCTGGCGCAGCTCTAAAGAAGTGGACAATTGGCTTTCTGCCCCACCCTGGCATGATACAAGCCAGGCAAGGCTATGGTATAGCAACTAACTTAGATAATGCGATAGAAGATATTCTTCAAAACAAGAAAGAGATAAAGTCAGATTTGCTATTATGCAACGGCATACCTGTATTCAATAAGGTGGTAATCGGGAACAGCCTGAGCTTAATGACGGGCAGCGTATCTAAAAACACATTCTACTCTAGCCTGGAGAAAGCCGTTGAGTTTTTTAAACAGTCAAAATCGCTCCAACCGAGGGCTTTCACCATAACGGCAGAAAATAAAAAGCCTCTACAAACAGCGGCTTTGGGCATTATCGCTGTTCAGCATGGCAAGAGCACGCTCCTTTCCCGTAAGCTGATCAAGAACTCTTTCATCAACGACGGCAGGTTGCACAGCCTTATTTTGGCTCCTAAAAGTATAACAGAGCTACTAAGGTTTTCTTTCAGCTCATTCTTCAACGACGAAAACGGCAAGCTACCTTCCTTTATCGGACACATTAAGGCAAGTTCTATTACGATATCTAGTCCAACTCCCATGGATTACACGCAGGACAACAACCTGCTAAGTGCCAAAGAAATTGACCTGCGTATCAGCGTAAACAAGTTCCTGATTATACCAGGCAGGCACCTTGTGGCAGACAATTCTGCAGACGGAGCCGACGACAAGTACAGGGTAAGCGCATTGCCCACAGGAGAAGAACACCTGGTTGAAATTACGGCACGTCCGCTTCCTTTTATCTACCATGCCTCTACCGAAGAATTTAAAGGTTTATTTCAAGTACTAAGAGACAATGCAAAAGCAACAGGCTCTTATCTTACTTTAATGGTTTTGTCGAGTTTGCTGGCTACGTTCGGTCTGTTTGCAAATTCTTCACCTGTCATAATCGGAGCAATGATTTTGGCTCCGCTCATGGCCCCAATCATATCATTGTCTATGGGCGTGCTGAGGCAGGAGAAGAAACTGATGATCAGGAGTGCGCGAACCATCGGCTATAGTCTGTTACTTGGTTACCTGGCTGCCATACTGGTTACACTGATTATACCGCTGCAAAGTATAAACGACGAAATTATAGCCCGTATTAAACCGAACCTGATTGACTTGGGAGTTGCTATTGTGTCGGGTATAGCAGGTGCTTATGCCCATGCCCGATCCGAAGTGGCTAAAACGCTGGCTGGTGTTGCTATAGCAGTGGCACTGGTACCACCTTTGGCTGTTTCTGGTATAGGTATAGGTTGGGGCGATTGGCAGGTATTCACGGGTGCTTTGCTGCTCTTTTCAACTAACTTGGCGGGTATAGTGCTGGCTGGTATCATTACTTTTCTACTGTTAGGTTTTAGCCCCATGCACCTGGCCAAGAAAGGACTTGTTATCTCCATTCTAATCGCAATTATAGTAAGTCTTCCACTGGGCTACGGTACACTTACCATGATCACAAATTATAATGTTGTCAGGTCACTAAACGAATCCCAGGTTGGCGACATCACGATCAAAGAAGTATCCGTTATTCGTGGTAGCGACCCAATGGCATTGCGTGTTACTTTGGTAGCTTACAAACCTATAACAGAATCAGACATAGACAAAGTAAAACAATCTGTAACTGATAGACTTGGGCGGGAAGTAGAACTGGAAGTGCTAACCAGTATCAGACGGTAAAACAAAAGATTTAATTCTTCTTCTATTTCAAAACTATTTCCTGCAAAACACGAAAAGCCATATACTTCCATATGGCTTTTATGCTATATAAATATCTCAAAAACACACTCTAACTATGATCAACAAAAAAGTAAAGAACGCGCAGGAGGCATTACGGGGCGTGCAGGACAGCATGACGCTGATGCTCGGAGGTTTCGGCCTTTGCGGTATACCCGAAAACGCCATACAAGAATTGTTGCGACTTGGTGTGAAGAACCTTACCTGCATCTCAAACAATGCAGGAGTAGACGATTTTGGTATTGGCTTACTACTACAGAAGCACCAGGTAAAGAAAATGATTTCTAGCTATGTAGGTGAGAATGCCGAATTTGAGCGACAGCTGTTATCTGGAGAACTGGAGGTTGAACTGCTTCCGCAGGGCACACTAGCAGAGCGCATACGCGCTGGCGGTGCTGGCATTCCTGCCTTTTTTACACCAGCAGGTTATGGCACCGAAGTGGGCGAAGGAAAGGAGAGCCGTGAGTTCAACGGTAAAATGTACCTGATGGAAACCTGGCTAAAAGCCGACTTCTCTTTTGTAAAAGCCTGGAAAGGCGACACCGCAGGCAACCTGATTTATAAAGGCACAGCCAGAAACTTTAACCCCATGATGGCAACCGCTGGCAACATTACTGTGGCCGAAGTGGAGGAACTGGTACCAGCAGGAGAATTAGACCCGAACATGATCCACACCCCAGGCATTTACGTGCAGTGCATTTTTCAGGGGGAGAACTATGAGAAACGCATTGAGAAGAGAACAGTGAAACAGGAATAGCCTGAGTGAACTTGAAGATTTGGAGATGTACGAATTTGAAGATTTGGTAACATGGACGACCAAAAAGATAACCTGATTTTGACGCTTACACTGGATTTTGCTGTAGATACCATTCTATATGCAGAATTGCTGGAAACAAAGCGGAAGTATGTTATCTCTAATCAGCTACTAAAGAGCGGCACATCTATAGGAGCAAATGTTCGTGAAGCACAAAATGCAGAGAGCAAAGCAGATTTTATTCATAAGTTTAAAATAGCAGCCAAAGAAGTAGAAGAAACAGAATACTGGCTGCTACTCTGTCAGCGAGCTCCTACCTATCCTGATCCTGCACATCTCCAGGAAAAGCTCAAAGCTATCAAAAGAATCATCTCCAAAATCATTATCAGTTCTAAAAGCATCAGAAAGGAAAACTGAAGAGCATCTTCAAATCTCCACATTTTCAAATTTCCAAATCTAAAATAATGAGTCTAGATAAAAACGGAATAGCAAAACGCATTGCCAGGGAAGTAAAAAATGGCATGTATGTAAATTTAGGTATAGGTATACCAACGCTGGTAGCCAACTACATTCCTGAGGGTGTAGAAGTGGTGTTACAGTCGGAGAATGGTTTGTTGGGCATGGGACCCTTCCCTACCGAATCAGAGGTGGACGCGGACATGATTAATGCAGGCAAGCAAACCATAACCACGTTGCCTGGCTCTGCTCTTTTCAGTTCGGCAGAAAGCTTTGCCATGATACGCGGCGAGCACGTGGACTTAACTATCTTGGGTGCCATGGAGGTATCAGAGCGCGGTGATATAGCAAACTGGAAAATACCCGGTAAAATGGTGAAAGGCATGGGCGGCGCAATGGATTTGGTTGCTTCAGCCAAAAACATCATTGTGGCCATGCAACACACTGCCCGTGATGGTTCCTCTAAGCTTCTGAAAGAGTGTACACTCCCGCTCACAGGTGTGCAGTGCGTTAAAAAAATAGTTACTGACCTTGCTGTGCTAGAAGTAACAGGCGAGGGATTTAAACTTCTGGAACGTGCACCAGGCGTAAGTATAGAAGACATAAAAAAAGCAACTGCTGGCAACTTATTAGTAGAGGGCGATATACCAGAAGTTCAGCTGTAGCAAAGGTTAACTGGCACAAAAGGCATGGTGCCCAAACCCGTATTTTTTGTTTAATTTTGTAACAGGACCTGCAAGCGGCCATTCCGCACGAAAAAAATTGAACCGAAATGATGCTTGTTGTACGTATACTAGTACAGCAAAAGCAATATATAGCCACACATGAGCGAAAGAAACGAAGACCATACAGAACACACCGAACATAGATTATTACTGCGCCGGCTGGAGCTGAAGGATTATAAAGAGGTAAAGGAAATCATGAACCTGGTGTACCGTAACATAGACGGTGCCTGGACAAGAAAAGAGTTTTCTGACCTTTTGAAGAAGTTCCCTGATGGACAGATTTGTATAGAAGACAACGGAAAAGTTGTAGCCGCTGCGCTTAGTCTTATTATAAACTACGATAAGTACGGAGACAAACACACGTACGAACAGATTATAGACAACGGCACCTTCAAATCGCATGACCCAGAAGGGGAAACACTTTACGGTATAGACGTATTTGTGCACCCCGAATACAGGAACCTGCGCCTGGGCCGCCGTCTGTACGATGCCCGCAAGGAGATTTGCGAGAACTTGAACCTACGCGGTATTATTGCTGGTGGCCGTATACCTGGCTATAAAGATTATGCCGACAAATTGACTCCAGCGAAATACATTGAGATGGTGCGCAACAAGGAGCTTTCTGACCCTGTGCTCTCCTTCCAACTCAGTAACGGCTTCCACGTACGTAAAATACTGAAGAACTACCTGCCAGACGATAAGGAATCACGTTCTTACGCCACACTTTTAGAGTGGATAAACGTGTATTACGAAGAGAAGGAAAAGCTGATTGGCGGAACAAAAAGCGTAGTGCGTATCGGTATTGTGCAGTGGCAGATGCGTGCCGTAAAAGACCTGGAAGACTTTATGCAGCAGGTAGAGTTCTTTGTTGATACCGTGAGCTCCTATAAATCGGACATCGTTGTCTTCCCAGAGTTCTTCAATGCGCCACTAATGGCCCTCACTAACGAGGAAACTCCTTCTGAGGCTATCCGAAGTATGGCTGAGTATACGGAGGAGATTCGGGAACGCATGATTCACCTGGCGCTGTCGTACAACATCAATATTATTGCGGGTAGTATGCCAGAGTACTACGACAACAAGTTGTACAATGTGAGCTACCTCTGCCGCCGCGATGGTACTTACGATGCACAGTATAAACTGCACGTTACACCAGACGAATCGCACTACTGGGGTATGCGCGGTGGCCACAAGCTGAAGATATTTGATACGGATATCGGTAAAATCGGTATCTTGATCTGCTACGATGTAGAGTTCCCAGAACTTGCCCGTATGCTTTCTGACATGGATATGAAGATCCTTTTCGTGCCTTTTTGGACGGATACTAAGAATGCTTACTTACGTGTACGCCTCTGCTCCCAGGCTCGTGCTATCGAGAATGAGTGCTACGTAGCGATTACGGGTAGCGTGGGTAACCTGCCGAAGGTAGAAAATATGGACATCCAGTACTCACAGTCTGCTGTATTCTCGCCTTCTGACTTCGCTTTTCCGCACGATGCAGTAATCGCCGAAGCCACACCAAACACAGAGATGACGCTGATTGCTGACCTGGACCTGGATCTACTGAAAGATCTGAATGCAGCAGGAAGTGTTCGTAACTTAAAAGACAGGCGCAAAGACCTGTACAACCTGAGTTGGGTATCACGTAAGGAAGATTAAGAAAAGAGTTACTATAACACAAATAGCCGCTGCTTTAGCTAAAGCAGCGGCTATTTGTGTTTATGGCGAAGTAACAACAGAGCAGGTTAGCAACTACAGCTGCTCGAGTGCCTCGAAAAAAGCAAGCAACTCCGTAGTTGAATTTACTCTTACATCAGCATGAAGGCTGTCGTTGGCTGAAATGAAGATTGTATTGATACCTAATCCTTCTGCAGGGATTAAATCAGTTTCAGAGTCACCCACCATCCAAGAAGCTTCGAAGCGAATATCGAATTCTGCTGCGGCCTTGAGAAACATACCGTTTTTAGGCTTTCTGCAACTGCAGGCATCCTCCACTAAATGCGGGCAAACATAAAATTTATCTATGTTAGAACCAGTACGATCATTAATTTCATTGTTGATACTGTTTAAAGCCTCGAGCGTAAGCAGCTCTCTTCCAACACAACGCTGATTTGTGACAACAATGATTTGTTTAAACTTTTCCTTAGCCCAAGCCAGAAATTCAGTAATACCTGGAAGTATTTCTATATCAGAAGGCTTGAGCACATAACCATTTTCAATCTTTAAATTCAAAACACCATCTCTATCCAGAAACAGCGTATCGAACTGTTTGTAGTTATTGTATAACATCTTTCAGAACAGATTGAGCTAAGGCATAATCTTCAGGCACACCAATGTCTATAAACTGGCCTTCGAATTCTTTTCCAAAGGCTTTCATGTTGTGCAACTGATTTTGCAGGAAATCGACTTCGAATGAGAACTTTTTAGGCATCTGAAATTGGTGCATTAAGTCTTTTCTCATGTAGTAGATGCCGCCGTTAATGATATTATAAGCCCCTGTTACCTCTCCTTTTTCTTTGAAAGAAGTTATTTGGTGCGAATCAGAATAGAGCACATGCCCATAACGCTGCGAGTGCTCTACCCGCTTTAGAGCAATGGCAATATCTGCGGATTTCTCTTCGGCAAAAGCGGCCAAACCGTTTAAATTTACATCAAAGAATGTATCACCGTTAACCACAAAGCAATGGTCGCTTTCTATTTGTTCAGCAGCTTGAAATATTGCGCCACCAGTTCCCAGCAATTCTGTTTCTATACTGTAACTAAGTTCAATGCCAAAAGTGTTGTTCAGATTACGGTAATAATCTTGAACAACTTCATGTTTATAGCCTACAGCTAACACAGCTTTCTGCACCTTGTGCTGCGACAGAAAATACAGGATGTAATCCAGAAAAGGTCTTCCTGCCACTTCTGCCATGGGTTTGGGAACATCTTTTACTACCGACTGCAGACGAGTACCTAATCCACCCGCCAATATTATAGCTTCTTGCTTCATGTTAAAAAGTCCACTACTGTTTTTAGCCCTGTTTTGCCTTCCAAGTAATAACTCCTTTGTTATAGAACTGCACCCTTTCAACCTGTCCGCCAAACTGGTTCAGTACATTTATAACATCGTAAAGGGAATTAGATTCAGCATAAAACATCATATATCCACCTCCCCCAGCGCCAGATATTTTTCCACCCAAAGCACCGCTTTTCATAGCCGCTTCATAAATCTCGTCTACCACTGGGTTACTGATTTCATCAGCCATATCCTTTTTCGATATCCAGCTCTCATGCAACAAACGCCCAATATCCCGTACATTTCCTCTCAGTAGAGATTCCTTCATGTTATAGGCAAACTTTTTAAGCGCGTGCATCGCCTCTATCGATTTACTTGATTTGTCAGCAACATTTTTAACCTGCGCATCTATAATTTTAGAAGAAAGCCTGGAGGTTCCCGTGTAGTATTGTATTAGAGAATACTCCAACTCATTTATGTACTCTTCTTTGATGCGAAGCGGATTAACCACTACCCTGTCGGTGTAAAACTCCATAAAGTTAAACCCACCGAAGGCAGCAGCATATTGGTCCTGTTTACCACCCGACAAACCTAAATCTTCACGTTCAATACTATACGCCAGTTGAGCAATATCGTACTCACCTAGCGGCAGCCCCAGCCACTCAGCAAATGCCGCCACTATAGCCACTACCAATGTAGATGATGATCCTAATCCAGATCCAGGAGGCGCATCCACAAAGGTTTCCAGCTGATAGTACAGCGGCTTCTCTACTTTAAACTCCTTTTTTATCCTGTTATGGATTCCTTTAATGAGCCTTAAATTTTTATCATCAAGGTCGAAGTAATCTATATTTTCGAAGGATTGATGCTGGTTTATATCGAAGCATTTAAGCGTCACCAGAGGTGTATCCAGAGGAATAAGCGTTGCATAAGCAAACTTGTTAATGGTAGCGTTAAGAATTGCGCCACCAAACTGATCACTATAAGGGCTTACATCGGTGCCTCCCCCTGCCAAACCTAAGCGCAAAGGTGCTTTGGAACGTATTATCATTTACAGTTAGGCTTATAAGTTGTAGTGCAAGAACGAGGTTTTGGAATAGTTTTAAAAGAATTGCTGTAAGTTATTCAATCAAACTCAGTTTTGGAATACGGCATAATATTTAAAACAAGTTATAAAAGGGAAGAGCCGCTAATATTGTGTTAGCGGCTCTTCCCTTTTATATAATGGTTATATAAGGAGCTAGTATGTCAACTTCTTACGACTACGTGCTTGTAAAATTAAAGCTAAAATTACACCGGTAACAAATGCAACGAGACCACCAATTACAGTATATTTAAGTAGTCCTGGTCCAGTAGGACGCAAATGAGGTGCAAAACCATTTACAATTTGAATGTTATCTAGCTGATCTAACTCGGCTTCCAAATCAACCTGCTTCTGATACATTGAAATACTTTCTCGGTATAAGTTTGTTGGATCAATGGGTTGACCAAAAACGAACCCATTAACAGGGCCACGCGGAGATACTACAGTGGTTTTGACACTGTCAATAGACTTTATTTCTTCCTCAAGCTTAGATATCATACTTTCCATTTCTCGTTGCTTGATTCGCTTCAATTTAGAAAAGTATCTGTTACTTTCAAGGTAATTAGCGAGCGCTGGCTCCATTGAAGCAAAAAGATTGTTATTGTACAAGAATAATTCGATACGGAAAGGAGAACCTGTTAAAATACTGTCTTCTGCTACTCTTTCAGCATCAAGGCTAAAAAACTCCATGTCTTTTATGTCTCTAGCAGCGTCCTGGCTAATATCAAGCATTTCTGAAATAGCCAAAAAGTTATCCTCTTCCACAGCAATGCGAAGCTTATCTAACTGATTCTCAACAAACTCATTTCTTATATCAGAAAGCACAAAAGTCATTGCACCAGAATAATAAGGCTTGGTAACTTTATAAGCAGCAAAACCCAGTGCAACGCCAAAGAGAGAAAGTAAAGTCAGCATAACAATACGGCGCTGAATAGTGAAGAACACATATCCTACGCCTCTCCCAATTCTCTTAAAAAACCTTCCCACATACTCAAAAACAACTGCCAGATCAATTTCATCATGATTGTCTCGCACTCTGCTTTTATCAGGTTCCTCTACTTGATGCATACTTTTTTTTGACTCAAATATACAAGTATAGTTTCAGAAGCCCATAATACTCTTATTCCTTTTAGATAGATTTCGTTATTATAGCAATTTAATCTTTACTTTAATTATAAAAAATATTAGACTTCTAGTATGTGGGATATACTTCTCATTACTAAAAGAGATTAATTTATAAGACCCGATTATTTTACGCCCCAAGAGTCCTAATGTAATAAACAACAAATTATGAGTTGTAACTTAGTACCTTTGTAAACAACTTCACCAAGTTGAGAGAACTAATATATAGTTTTAAGCTTAGCACTTAATTAACTACAGACAAAAATTATAGTACAGGTCTGCTCCAATTCTATTCATTATAATTTCATATACTCTACTATTTATTCTATATAATATCGCAAGAACAAGAACTTTCCTAAATGCAATGGCAGTACAAATAGTCCACCTTATAAACTCATTAAGAGGCTGTTTTGATTTGTTAAAGTAGGTATACACAGCCTTTGATAAATTAAAATTGAAGAATGTGCTCATATGAGCTAATTTCAACGATTCAAATTTTTCTAATTCACCAAAAAGAAATTTTTATATCAAATTAAACCAGGCTCTAAAGATTTCAAAAGCAAGTGTTACAACTACAAAATCTTATGTAAACAAGTAGCAAATTTGGAAGATGTCACATATTAGTGTTATTTGTAACTAGTACAATAAAAAAGAAATGAAAGTAGCATATTTTATTGATCATATGGTCAGAACCTCCGAAACGTTCATTTATGATTTGGTAGCTGGCATAGAGAAGAAAGCAGGCCCAAATTCTTTTATAAATGTTGTTTTGAAAAAATCTAATAACAAGATATCAAAAAACACCATTTTCTTAAACCACAATACTGACAGTATAGGATTTATGCTAGTCCAAGAACTTGAAAATGTATTAAGAATAAAGAAAAGTGCTACGTTTAAGTACAATGAACGTCAAGTTTATAAAAAATTAAATATACTTAATAAGGTAGATATGCCTGATGTCGCATATATTGACTTCGGTCAACCAGCAATATATGTACAAAGATTCCTTTGGGAGAACAAAATTCCATTTGTTGTGCATTTTCATGGAGTAGATGCAAGCTCAGCTTTTAGCTCCTCAACCTATACTAGAGAAATAGAAAATGTATTTAACAGAGCTGCCTTCATTATCACACCTTCTTTTCATCTTAAGAGACTACTTATATTGAAAGGTTGTCATTCAGAAAAAATAAGAGTTATAAGATATGGTATAGATGTAGAGAATATAATTCCAGAAAGCTGGAGCGAAAAGAAAAAGGCAGATCCATCAGTGATATTTTTAGGGCGACTGACAAACAAAAAAAACCCACTTGCATTGTTACATGCTTTTGCTATCGTCAAGGAACAGATACCTAATGCTAAACTTAACATTATTGGAGAAGGACCTTTGAAGCAAGAGGTTGAGAAAAGAATAGTCAAATTAGGGCTTTCTAGTGCAGTTAATTTATTAGGTGAATTAGATCAAAAACAAGCTCACAAAATTCTAAGGAGTCACTGGGTTTATGCTCAGCATAGTGTAATAGCAATCAATGGTGACCAGGAAGGTTACCCTAATAGCCCTGCTGAGGCCTCTGCTTTTGAGCTACCTGTAGTTGCTACTATTCATAATGGGTTCCCTGAATATATAATTGAAGGGAGAACAGGATACCTGGTACAAGAATTTGATTATGAAAGTATGGGAAATAGAATAGTAACGTTACTCAAAAATCCTGATTTAGCAGAAAGGATGGGAAAAGAAGGAAGAAAAAGTATTTCAGAGTTAAATAACCCACATAAAAGAATTAATTCAGTGTATGAGTTACTTCAAAGAGCTTGTCTCAAAAAGAAACACAGCTGATCATATTAAGAGGAGATAATCAAAAGAAATAATAAATAAATGGGCTCTGACATCAAGGCAAAAGCCATTAAAGGAGTAAAATGGACAACAGCTTCCACTCTTGTTTTAGCGTTAACCAGTATTCTAAGACTCTCCATACTGTCGCGATACCTAGATAAATCTGACTTTGGTTTGATGGCCATAGTCTTACTTATATTAGGATTTATGGAGTTGTTTCAAGATATGGGATTATCAACAGCTATTTTACATAAGCAGAACATCAATAAAAATGAATATTCTAGTTTATACTGGACAAATATTTTATTTAGTTTTTTGCTGTATCTCATTATTGTACTTATCAGTCCATTAGCATCTGAGTTTTATTCCGAAAGTAGTCTGTTGAACTTACTCCCTATAATGGGAGTAAGTCTGCTTTTTTCTTCATTAGGCAGGCAGTTTCAAGTAATTGAGCAAAAGAATCTGAACTTCAAAAGGGTTGGAATTATTGAGATTTCAACATCAATATTATCTCTCGCTGTAGCCATACTTCTCGCAGTTTACAAGCTCGGAGTTTATTCATTAGTATACTCTTCTTTGTTTAAAGCTTTGACTTCTAATTGCCTTTATTTTCTGCTTGGTATTGTTCAAGGCAATAAAATACAATTTAGATATAGATTCCAAGAAGTGAAGCCTTTTATAAGAATAGGAGTTTATCAAACTGGTGGGCAAATTATCAATTATGTTAATCGAGATTTAGACATATTGCTAATTGGAAAATTCTTCGGTTCTGAGACACTAGGAGGCTATAGCCTAGCTAAGCAACTAGTACTTCGTCCCTACAGTGTTATAAATCCGATACTAACACGAGTGGCCGCTCCAGTTCTTTCAAGATATCAGTATGAGTTGGATTCTCTAAGAAATAACTACTTAAAACTTGTAAATTTAGTATCATCTGTTAACATACCGATATATATATGCATTATATTATTTGCTCCACTTATAATAAAGATAATGTATGGAGCAGATTTTATCAACATTGTGATGCTAGTAAGAATCTTATCTATTTGTATGATGATAAGATCTGTAGCAAATCCGATAGGATCATTAGTAGTTGCTACAGGCAGAACTGATCTTGAGTTCTTTTGGAACCTTTTCACACTAGCTGTTATACCTTTCTCTATAATAACTGCAAGCCAACACTCAATTGAATGGGTTGCAATAAGTATTACTGTTACAATGGCGCTACTAATAGTTCCAAACTGGTGGTTCTTAACAAGAAGGATGATAGCAATTAATTTGACTACATATTTGTATGCACTTGTACCAACCATAAATTTTATAAAAGTTTTAAAAAAATCGCTTTAACTAATAAAGACTTCATTAAAGTGATGATAGCTTGAAGTTTCTAAAATATGAACAACTTATACAACCAAAGTAAACAAGTCAAAGAGTGGTCTTTTCTGTTTAGAAGTTTCAAAAATATTGTTCGATATTAGAGCAATATTTATTTTGCTTTTGTTAATGATCAGGTTATTCCTGTTAAATTATTTTTTACTATCTCTGAATGATTGTTTTATTTATAACCCACTATACTGAACTCTACGGCGCTAACCATTCTTTACTAAATATGATTGAGGGACTAGAAGAGTACAATGTTAAGTCTGTTGTTCTTTGTCCAAGATCTGGAGATTTAACAGATGAACTTACTAATAGGAAGGTTCCTTTTATGATCCTTCCATATTTTAATTGGGTGTACAGTAAGAAATGGCAGCTACTTAAAGTTCCATTTAAAATAGTACCGACTATTCTTTTAATGCCGTACTATTTGTACAAGATCAAGAAATGTTCTCCTGACATTTTATATACTAATACATCTATAACAGGAGTTGGCGCATTATTAGCCTTAATAATGAAAAAACCCCATGTTTGGCATATACGAGAACTATTATCTGAGGATTATGGACTTAAATATTCAATAGGGAATCGATTGATGACTTCTTTGTTCAACAAGGCTAAATATGTAATAACAATATCAAAATATCTTCAAAGAGAACGGTTAGGAAATATAACATGTCCAACTGAGGTTGTCTATAATGGTGTAATCTCTAGATCAGCAATATCACTAGTCAGAAATATTGACACCAAGAAATATATAAAGTTTGGAATTGTGGGGTTTATACACCCCCCTAAAGGGCAAGAGGAAGCTATAGAAGCGTTTCATTTTTATTACAAACAACACAAGAATGCAAGTTTAATGATTGTAGGTGATGGGCCCCAGTATTATGTACAGAAATTAAAACAAGAGTGTAAAAGACTAGAAATTCAAGATAAAGTAGAATTCACTGGCTATCTTAGAGATACAAAGGAAATTTATAATAACATTGACATCTTATTAATGTGTTCAAGGACAGAAGGAATGGGGAGGGTAACTGTAGAAGCACTGGCTAGAGGTATCCCTGTAATTGGTTATAATGGTTCTGCAACCCCAGAGTTAATAAACAATAATGTAAACGGCCTTTTATATGAAAAAGATGCAGTTGATTTATTCAAAAAAATGAGCTTGTTAGCAAATGACCCTGAACTGTATAAGAAAATGAGCCAAGAAGCCATAAAAAGTACAAAAGCCAATTTCACTATCGAAAATTATTCTAGTATGATATATTCGGTTCTACAAAAGGTATCCACGATATAATTACAGTCAATAATGAAGTACTTAATTGATTTACCTACTATTGATGGTTATAAGGAGGCTCTTTACCAACATTTACAAAATCTTAAAAATAGAAAAACAGAGACTTTAGATAATTCAAGCCTTTATATTTCTATAATAACTATAGTTTTCAATGCTGAATCTACAATAGAAAGAACAATTAAGAGTGTAATTGAACAGAATTATAAGTTCATAGAGTATATAATAATTGATGCTGGATCAACAGATAATACATTAGAAATTATAAATAAATACAAAAATAGCGTTACCTATATTGTTAGCGAGAAAGATAAAGGTATCTATGATGCTATGAATAAAGGAATAACTTTAGCATCAGGGGAACTTATAGGCTTACTTAATGCAGATGACTTTTATGAACCTGAAGCAATATCTAAAATAGCTGAACATTACTTAAAAAATGGAGGAGATATAATACATGGAGACGTAAATTATATAAAAGATTGCAGAAAACTATTTACACTTAAACCTCCCACAATAATTACAAGGTACTCTTTTACAGAAATGCCATTAAATCACCCAGCTACATTCATTAGAAAAAAAATTTATGAAGAAATAGGTTTGTATAGAACAAACTATATGATTGCTGCAGATTGGGAATTCATACTTCGAGCGTTCACTCTTCAAAAAAGTTTTAGTTATATTCCTCATATTATTACAAATTATTCTTTAGAAGGTGTTTCTAGTACACAAGCTAAAGTTGGGTTTAATGAAATATTTACCACTCTTTCGGAACTAAATCTTTTGAACCCTATTCAACTATTCTTTTACCACCAGATTGCTAAGCTAAAGTTAGCTATTAAAAGAACAGACAACAAATTTGTTCGAAGCCTTCTAACAGGTGTTAGGAAACTAAAGGCAAGAACTGCCTAATCAATAAAACTTATAAAACAACAACATTGAAGCTGAAGGTAAAAAAATCTTCTTTCTGGCAAATTTGGCTGGTAGTTACAATATTTCTATCCACTGTACAAGATCTGAAAACAGTAGATTATTTTGGTGAAATAGCGAGAAACCCTATTGTTTTCCTTACACCGCTTTTCTTGCTAACTGAGTTAGTCTTTTTATCCAAAAAACACGAAAAGGAATTTAACTTCATTAACCTTATTTTTTTAATATTTATATTTCTCTTATTCCTTTCCAGCTTAGGGAATGTCTCATTATGGCTTTTCAAAGAAGGAACATTCATTGCCTTAGGTGAAAACATAGTAGTTAAAAGTCTTAAGGTTATTACTTACTATTTATCTTTTATGCTCTTGTTTAGACACACGTTCTTCGTGATGAGAGAAATAGGTGATATAAAAAAAGTTTCAAAATGTTTTTTTATTGTAACTCTTTTATACATCCCAATTCTAACTTTTGAATTATATACTATTCCAACCTCTTTTTCAGAATATCACGCTTCAATACCTCCATACTATCGAGTACGACTACTTACAGCAGAATCAAGTTGGACAGGAAGTGTCATTGTCTTACTGATAACTGGGAGCTTGATTACCTATAATAACTTTAGAAAACATTCTGTAAAATTCTTTATTGTAATTGCTTTCACCCTTATCTATTTCACTTTTACAACCTCAAAAATGTTTCTAATAACTGTTGTAATGGTTAGCTTTATTTTTATTCTTCTGAGAAAGAAAATAAAAATAAAATTATTATTCATTTCCGCATTCATCTTTATCCTTTCCTTATTTTATGTCATTCCTAAAGTAACTGAACATATTAAATCAGATTTACAAAACTATACTTCAGTGGTTACTCGTACCTCATCCTTTATAAATAGCTTTTATGTCACTCTCTTTTACCCACTAGGTACTGGAGGCCTCTACTATGCTTACTTTGTTGAATATGTAAAGGAGCCAGCCCATTTAGTAGCATCTATAACTGGAGGCAGGGCAGACGAAGTTAAGAATTGGGGTAAACAAGACAACGGAGACAAAAACATATCTCCTTCTTCAGAATTGGGACAATGGACAATAATGTTAGGAATTCCAGGATTCTTACTTTTCTTTTACTTTTACTTGAATCTCCTGAATTATAGTAAAGTAAATAACACCCTACTACTAGGAATGCTTTACTTCTTTATTACAGGTTTGTTGACAGAGACTTTAATGACAAAACCAAACATAATTATTTTCTTTGCTTTGGTGGTGTTTTGTAAAGTATGTTACAAAAAAATTATTACAGAATAGTTTTCATGAAGAAGATACTCATAGTAAGTCCCAGCTTTCCATATCCAGCTAATTATGGGGGAGGTGTTGACATATGGAGAAGAATTATCTCTTTAGTTAAAATGGGGAATAAAGTTGATTTAATAGCAACTGTTAAGGACTTGCCAAACAAAGAAGATTTAGATTATGTTAAAAATTTTGTAGATAAAGTTTATCTAATAAGCCGAGAAAACAAGATTATTGATCTATTTTCAATGTTCCCATTACAGGTTAAGTCAAGACAAAAGTTAAAGGAATTAGTCCTAAATGATTTGTATGATATTACACTTCTTGAAGGCGACTATGTCGGGCTGATTTTAGAAAATAAATCGTTAAAATCTACTCATCTTGTTCTAAGAAGCCATAATGATGAAAAAGAATATTTTAAAAAACTTGCTTTAAGCAGTGATGCACTGCTTAATTCTTTATATTACTTTAGTGAGTTTATTAAATTTAAATTTTACACAAAAAAAATTCTGCTTAAAAAAATAAAAAATATTTTATTTATTTCTTTTACAGAATTTTCTTCCTTCAATAATCAAGAAAAAAAAGATCAATATCAATCAGTGTTTTTACCAACTCCAATTGATAAAAAAGAATTTAAGACGAGAGAACTTAAAGGTAATACTGTTGTTTTTGTCGGTTCTCTTTTTATGCCCAATAATCAAGAAGCTATCTTGTGGTACCTTAAGAATGTTCATCCAGGTTTAGTATCTGTTCCTGATTATAAGTTTTTAATTATAGGAAGCACAAGAGGGCATGATATCTCTACCTTTGAAAACAAACTTAATAACTATAAATCGATAGAATATCACATTGATGTAACTAACCTTGAGTATATATATGAAAGGTCAAGTGTTTTTGTTAATCCTATGCTAAATGGTGCTGGTGTGAAAATCAAATCTATCAATGCTATCATTGAAGGACTACCTTTAGTATCAACAAGAGTTGGAATAGAAGGAACTGGGCTTATTAATGGACAACATTATTTAGAAGCAAATTCTCCAAATGAGTTTAAATCTTCCATAAAAAAATTGCTCATGTCAACTACAGAAAGAAAAAAAATAGCAGCTTATGCTCAAAGATTTTTAATAGAACACAATCATGATCTCATATTAGATGAATTTATAAGGGTGCTGCACAAGCAAGAAGTACATTAAAATATGACTTATGTTTTAATAATAATATCATGGTAACACATTTAGAAAAAGAGGGTCAAAAGTTAGAACAATTATGGGTAGTTTTAACAGCTGCTCTTTTTGCTTTTCCCCTTTTTAAGATTCCCATTTATACCTCATTAGTAGCAATTTGGTTAATTTCATCAATATTTGTTGCTAAAAAAAGTGGTTATAAAATATCCAAAGGCACTATCAAAATTTATCTGATTTTGATAATACCTTTTATCGTCCAATCTATCGGTTTTTTGATTTCTGATGAAAAGGGAGAAGCTCTTTACTATTTAGAAAGAAATTTATCAATCCCATTGATTCCAATAGGTTTTGCTTTAGGAGAGCATGCTTTTAAAAAAAAGCATGCTCTCCTTTTTTTTGTAATATTTATACTTAGTTGCTTTATTTTAAACAGCTATGTTTTACTATATCTAATTATAAATGGGTTCTTTTCCAGATTTAGTGAAGATAATTTGTACAATCCTATATTTAGAAATGCTTATACACAGCTTACTAATACCCACCTTCCCTATTTAGGCATATGGTTCTTATTTAGTTGTATCATTATCGTTTATATTCTTCAGCAAGAAAAACTAAAGTCCTATTACAAAATAGTTTTAACTCTTATTGGAATTGAATTATTTGTTGGAACATTTTTATTCTCTGCCAGGATGGCAATTATTGCCTTCTGCTTAACTTTAGTTGCTTCTTTCATCTTGTATTTCAAAAGCATTAAAAGAACATTAATACTTTTATTTCTTTTAACATTCACTTTATTTCTTTTATCTAAAATACCAACCATATCTCATCGCATTGATGAGATCGCAAATACATCTCTTCACCCACCTACTGGAAGCCCATGGGATCCCCAAGGCATTAACCAGTAT
Organism: Pontibacter harenae; assembly: GCF_020907245.1. Taxonomy (GTDB): domain Bacteria; phylum Bacteroidota; class Bacteroidia; order Cytophagales; family Hymenobacteraceae; genus Pontibacter; species Pontibacter harenae. The sequence goes on from NZ_JAJJWH010000009.1 coordinate 75,089, forward strand.
AATTCAACAAACATTAGAGTTGGGATAATTGTTTGCTCCTTAGACATTTTGAAAGAAAATTGGTTAGTTGGTGTAGGAAGGTCTGAAGTACAAAGTTCGTTAAACAAATGCTATACAAGGTTTCCTATCGAAGGTTATAATGATTATAAAACCGTTGATTACAATACCCATAATCAATACATTGACTTTTGGTTATCTTCTGGTCTTATCGGAATAATTTTATTCTTAAGTTTTATTTTCTATATATTCCATAGAAGCTTTATTAGTAAAGACATATTCTTATTTGGCTTTATTATGTTTATTTCTATAAGCTTTCTTACTGAAAATATTCTATCTAGACATTCTGGGGTTGCTTTTTTTGCTCTGTTCAGCAGTTTCCTCTTCATCAGAAATTTCATTCTTAATACTGACTTGCCTTCAAAAGGAAAGCTATAGAATGAAAGTAATCTCGAACATTGTAGCAAAATGAATTTTAAGACAAAATCAGTCAAATTAGTTAAGAATATCTGTAAATAATAAGTTAAACTCTTATTCCATGCAAAATTTAAGTTTGCAAAATAATGTGGAAATGCTCAAAAAGCTGTACAATATTTGCAAAAAGTCAAACTCAAATTTTTATATAGTTTTAGTGAAGTACTTTTATTTCAAGGTAAAAGGAAAGAACATTATCTCTCACCAGAACACAATAATTAAAGGCTTGAGAAACATTTCAGTTAAAGGCTTGCTTAAGATAGGTGTAGATTATGTTGGGTTCGTACATAATAAGGATATTACCTACTTGAATATTAAAGGAAGATTAGAAATCTTAGGAAATTTTTCTATAAGTAGAGGATGTAGACTTGATATAGGAAAAAATGCAGTTGTTCAAATTGGAGGTGGTAGTTACATAAATCCATTCACTAATATTATTATCATGCATAGACTGAGTATAGGTAAAAATTGTGCAATATCCTGGAACTGCCAGTTCTTAGACGAAGACTTCCACCAGATACAATATGAAGAAAAAAAAGAAAATAATTCATTAGGAATCTCCATTGGTGATAGTGTTTGGATTGGCTCTAATGTATCAATATTCAAGGGTACAGTAATACCTAAAGGTTGCGTAGTAGCCTCGAACACAGTTGTTAAGAATAAATTTTATGAAGAAAATGTTTTGATTGCAGGAAACCCAGCAAAAATTATAAAGAGAAATGTCACATGGTGAGAAAATAGTTATTAACAAGTGCTCAAAAGCAGCCAGTAAAGTTTAAATAGTCATGTATAGTTTTAGATTAACGAGATACTAGTTTCTTTAATTTGAAGGCTTGTATATTTTAGAAATTAATTAAAAACTTCAATATCTATCCTCGTTATATCAAACTAGCTAACTTTGTATAATTATTATAGAAGTACCAAAGTTAAAATAGGGTGCCTTTATTAGTTCCTAAAGTAGAATAAATTGAAAGTAGCGATAGTACATGAGTGGTTTGTAGACTATTCTGGTTCAGAAAGAGTAGTAGAACAACTTATACAAATGTTTCCAGATGCTGATTTATTTTCTGTCATAGAATTTATGCCAGAACACCTCAGAAAGCATATACTTAACAAAAAAGTTACTACCACATTTATTCAAAAACTTCCTTTCGCTAAAAAGCATTATAGGAATTACCTTGCGCTTATGCCTATAGCAATTGAGCAACTTGATGTTTCCAGGTATGATTTAATTCTATCGAGTAGCCATGCAGTAGCTAAGGGAATTCTTACGAGTGCCAATCAAGTCCATATCTGCTATTGCCACTCTCCTATCCGTTACGCTTGGGATCTTTATCATCAATATCTAAAAGAGTCTGGACTTCAGAGAGGTTTTAAGGGCTTCATTGCTAAAGCCATTTTGCATTATATTCGCATGTGGGATTACACTACAGCAAACCGCGTTGATTATTTCATAGCGAACTCAGCATATATAAGCAGAAGAATTAAGAAGGTGTATAATCGTGACGCCACCGTTATTTTCCCACCTGTAGAAGTAGAAAACTATACCTTAGAGCCACACAAAGAGGATTTCTACTTAACAGCGTCCAGGCTTGTACCCTATAAAAAGATAGACCTTATTGTAGAGGTGTTCAGAAACCAGCCAGACAAGAAACTGATTGTTATCGGTGAGGGACCAGACTATAATAAGATTAAGGCAAAAGCAACAAGTAACATAACGCTGCTAGGCTATCAGCCTTATGAAGTGCTAAAAAGCCATCTGCAACGGGCAAAAGCTTTTGTGTTTGCCGCAGAAGAAGACTTTGGGATTGTACCAGTTGAGGCGCAGGCTTGTGGAACACCAGTCATTGCCTATGGCAAAGGTGGAGCCTGCGAGACTGTAATAGATGGAAAAACAGGCTTTCTGTACAAAGAGCAAACGTTTGAATCACTAACTGCGGCAATACTTAAATTTGATGCTTTGCAAGTGCCATTAGATCCTTTGATTATCAGAGAAAATGCCGAAAGATTTAGTAGAGCAGTTTTCAAAGATAAGCTTGCCTCGTTTATCAGAAGCAAAGTCAATGTTTAAACAGATGCAGCAGTAGAAAATATTTAATGCTACAAGTTTTCTTTATTGCTTTAATACTGATGAAGAATAAGCATAACTAAGCCTGTTGTTGCTTTTCAGCATTATTCATTTTCATTATTTTTGGCTTTTATTAGCAAACCATAATGCCAAGATTCTACCCAAAATACATTAGTTTAATTCATTCTACAGGAGACTTAGCAGTAATTGCTATATCTACTGCTACAGCTTTTTATTTTACAAAGGGAGAACAAGAAAGCTTTTTAAACAGCCCGCATTTTAGAGTACTGCCATACTGCATGCTTGCCTGGTTAGCCTGTGTAAGACTTTTAAATTCATATAAATCAACCCACGTAAACCGCAGAAGATATATAGTACTTGAGGTTTTAAAACCACTCTCTTTATACATAGTTCTAATTGAGGCGCTACAAAACATCTTTGATCTTACCTTCATCACAAGAGAATTTTTAATAATTAACTATATCAGCTTATTCTTCATCATAGTCTCTTGGCGACTTCTTGTTACTTCAGGGCTTAGATATTATAGGCTAAAGGGATTCAATCTTAAAAGATTCATTATTGTTGGTTATGGTCAAACAGGCCGCGATTTAAAAAAATATTTAGTACAGCACCCAGAATTCGGTTATCGCTTTTATGGCTTTTTCGATAATGCGCCAGAGGGTAAAGAAGATGTTGTTGGCAAAATAGAAGACTTAGAGCGTTTTGTACTCGATAATCATATAGATGAAATATACTGTTGCCCGTTTGAAGTAAATAAACAGCAGATTACGAGGCTAATTGATTTTGTGGACAATAATTTAATCAGGTTAAAGTTCTTACCCGAATCTAACACTACTTTCAACCAAAGTCTAAAAATCGATCTAGACAGTATTTTTCCTATTTTAATTACACGATCGATACCATTAGACGATGTAGTTAATAAAAGCATTAAACGTATTTTCGATATCTTTTTCTCCCTCTTTGTCATTGTGTTTTTGCTTTCGTGGCTTCTGCCTATTTTAGCAATTATCATTAAACTGAACTCGAAGGGGCCTGTATTTTTTCAGCAGGAGCGTTCAGGCATAAAAAACAAAACGTTTAAGTGCTGGAAGTTAAGGTCGATGTATGTGAACACAGAAGCAAACTCTCAGCTTGCACGCCGTGGGGATTCTAGAATCACTCCTGTTGGAGCCTTTCTAAGAAAAACAAGTATGGATGAGTTGCCCCAGTTCTTTAACGTGCTGATGGGGCAGATGTCTATAGTAGGGCCAAGGCCTCACATGTTGAAAGCAAATTCAGAATATGCTCTTGTGGCAGAGAAATACATGGTGCGGCACTTTGTTAAACCAGGAATTACAGGATTATCACAAGTTCGCGGTTATCGTGGCGAAACTACTACCATTTACCAGATAAGAGGCCGAGCTAAACTAGATATATTTTACCTGGAGAACTGGTCATTCCTGTTAGACCTCAAAATTATTTTCGTCACAGTTTATAATGTTTTCAAAGGAGATAATGATGTCTTTTAACATTTGCTAATCATCATCACAAGGCTGTCACAACCACTTATTATCTCTAACCTTTCTCACCTTTCCCCCTCATTTACTAACTTTGCCTTCAAATATTTGATGCATGAGCAAAGAGAAACCATCTATACCGAAGGGCACGCGCGATTTTGGACCTGCCGTAGTTGTAAAGCGTAACTATATTTTTGGAGTTATTCGCCGCACTTTTGAGAAGTTCGGTTACCTGCCACTCGAAACGCCTGCCATGGAGCAGCTTTCGGTGCTCACGGGCAAGTATGGCGATGAAGGCGATCAGCTTATTTTTAAAATCCTCAACTCAGGCGACTTTCTATCTAAAACCAATGCTGCTGATATAGAGCAAGGGCACAAGCACCTTACCCGCAAAATATCTGAAAAAGCATTGCGCTACGATTTAACGGTACCTTTTGCGCGGTTCGTAGTTATGAACCGTAACGAGATAACTTTTCCGTTCAAGCGTTACCAGATCCAGCCTGTGTGGCGGGCCGACCGGCCGCAGAAAGGGCGCTACCGTGAGTTTTACCAGTGCGATGCCGACGTAGTGGGCACCGATTCATTGCTTTGCGAGGCAGAGATTGTGCAGATGATAAACGAAACCCTAACCACGCTTGGCTTAACGGACTTCACCATCAAAATAAACCACCGTGGCGTGTTAGCGGGCATAGCAGAAGCCATTGGTGAGAAAGGTCGAGAAAGCGAAATCTGTGTAGCTATTGATAAGCTCGATAAAATTGGGCAGGAAGGTGTGCGTAAGGAGCTATTGGAACGTGGCATTGCGGCAACTGCCATAGACAAACTGGAACCACTCTATGCGCTGTCAGGCTCTAACGAAAATATTTTGGAGCAGCTACAGACTATTTTAGGGAATACTGAAGAAGGACAACGCGGACTACAGGACTTGCACCAAGTGTGGCAATATCTGAAAAGCCTAAAGAGCCAGGCATTAACAGCACAAAACGAATCGGGTAACCCAAGGCTGCAGCTGGATGTGACGCTGGCCAGAGGCCTCTCTTATTATACAGGCTGCATATTTGAGGTGAAGGTGAACAACGTAAGCATGGGCAGCATTAGCGGTGGTGGCCGCTATGACAACCTTACAGGCATGTTTGGTATGCCTGGCGTATCTGGTGTCGGCTTCTCGTTTGGCGTAGACCGCATTTACGATGTGTTAGAGGAGCTACAGCTGTTCCCCGACAGTACACAACTAGGTACGCAGGTGCTTTTGGTACAATTCGATAAAGAATCAGAGCTTTATGCGCTCCCTCTTCTACAACAGCTGCGTGATGCTGGCATTGCTTCGGAATTATATCCTGAGGCGGCAAAGCTGAAAAAGCAGATGAGTTACGCTGACCAGAAAAATATTCCTTACGTTATCCTGATCGGTTCAGAAGAAATAGCGACAGGCAAGCTGAAACTGCGTAACATGCAAACTGGTGAACAGCAAGATAGTACCTTGGAAGAGGTTATCGCCAAACTTAACTCTTAAGCATTACTTCATGAGCCAAGTACATTATATCAGCAGCCAGCCTTTAAGCCTGGAGGAGATACATACAATCATCAGCAGAAATTATACGTTGGCGCTGTCTGAAGAAGCCGAACAGAAAATACAAACGTGTTATGATTACCTCCACCAGAAAATAACGGCTGCAGACCATGCAATTCATGGTATAAATACTGGTTTAGGAGCACTTAGTAAAAAGGCAATTTCTACAGGTGACCTAGAGCAACTGCAGCGCAACCTCATGATGTCGCATGCTTGCGGAACGGGAGACGAAGTACCACAGGAAGTTGTTAAACTGATGCTGTTGCTGAAGGTGCAGTCATTGGCTTATGGGCATAGTGGTGTGCAGGTGCAAATGGTAAAACGCCTCATCGACTTCTATAATCGTGAGGTATACCCAGTGGTGTATCAGTTAGGCTCTTTAGGGGCTAGCGGCGATCTGGCTCCTTTGGCGCACCTTTGCCTGCCTCTTCTTGGTTTGGGTGAAGTGCATTTTCAAGGGTATAAGCTCGATAGTAAGCATGTGCTCGAAATGTTTAGTTGGGAACCTATCAGCTTAAAGGCAAAAGAAGGGCTTGCCTTACTAAATGGTACACAGTTTATGGCTGCTTACGGTGTTGCTGCTTTGTTACAGGCAAAGCGGCTGTCAGCACAGGCAGACTTAGTGGCTGCTCTCTCGCTGGATGCCTTTGATGGCAGCCTGGAGCCTTTTCATGAACTGATACACCGCATCCGCCCGCACAAAGGGCAATTGCAGACAGCGAAGACACTGACAGAAACCTTAGAAGGAAGTGAGCTAATTAAACAACCTAAAGCACATGTGCAGGACCCGTATTCCTTCCGCTGCATACCACAGGTACATGGTGCCTCTAAAGATGCCATACAGTACGTAGAGCAGGTTTTCGTAACAGAAATCAACGCCGTGACAGACAGCCTCAGTATTTTTCCTGAGGAAGATGAAATCATTTCTGGGGGGAATTTCCATGGGCAACCGTTGGCTTTGGCGCTTGATTTTATGGCTATAGCACTGGCGGAGTTGGGTAGTATTTCAGAACGGCGTACTTACCAGCTTAACGCTGGTACGCGCGGCTTGCCAGAGTTCCTGATAGCTGAACCAGGCCTGAATTCTGGCTACAGGGTCAGCCAACATACTGCTGCCTCCATTGTAAGCCAGACAAAACAGTTCTGTACACCAGCCTCCATCGACTCCGTTCCTTCTTCCAACAACCAGGAAGACCATGTAAGTATGGGTGCCAACGCTGCTACCAAAATGCACAAGGTAGTGCAAAACGTAGAGCGGGTATTGGCCATAGAATTGTTGAATGCAGCACAGGCTTTAGAGTTCCGCCGACCTTTGCAAACCTCTCCAGCACTAGAAAAATTGATAGCAGCATACCGAGAAGCTGTTCCTTTCGTTTCTACTGATAGAATATTACATACGGACATAGAGAAAAGCATCATGTTTTTGCGTAGCTATGGTATGTAATATTACTTTTCCTTTATGAAGCATTTCTAGCTTTTGAAACATAGGAGTATCATGCTTCATTTTTAACTTGAAGTGAACCAGTTAATTCAGAGCTGGATTAGTATTGAATTCCCGCATTTCTGATTAGATTACATCTTAGATAAACAGGCTAAAAGTTGAAACAGATTTTCCTTCTATTGCTGGTTTGCATCTCCCTAAGTGCTTTCGCGCTCCCCAATGACGGCTGCTTTAAGGTGATGCAAAACGGACAGGAGGTAGAAGTTATCTGTGTAGGCCAGCCTGTTTCTTTTGTGGACTGTACTTCTCAAAACGATCCGAATACTACTATTTTCTACTATCCTGGTCCAGAGGCTTATTCAAACCAAACAAATCTTTTGGTAAGAGACGAAGCGCATTTGTTCACAGAGGCAGGTACGCACATTGTCACGCAAATCATCAATAGAACGGGTAGTGGCGAGACAAAATTATTCTCTAAAACATACGAAGTTAAAGCCAGCCCCGCTCCTACTTTTACCGCCTATAGCTGTGCCAACAGCCGTGTTCAGGTAAATATTACCGACAGCAACTATAACAGCTACACCTTAGATTACGGCGATGGCAACGTGAATCAGGTAGGCAAAGGAAAACAACCTGTTTACACTTACACGTCAGCTGGCCCTTATACCATCACTGTAACTGGTAATTACACAAACTCCACCTGCTCTAATAGTAGTATTCAAACGATTGATGCACTACCTCCGATTTCAGCTCCCAGACTATCGGAACTAAGGATAACTTCAGAAGCTGCTAGTGGAGAAATTATGTTAAGTACACAAAACTTAGCACAAGGTTATATTTACATTGTGGAGCGCGCGTCAAACTCTCAAAGCAACTTCACCTTAGTCGATACACTTGATGTTACCAGTACATCAGGCAGCAACTTCACCATACCCAATGTGAATACAGCTGAGGCGGCACTTTACAGAATCAGGGTAACAGACAGATGCAGCAGCACCCTTTACACCTCTAACACCGTCAGCAGCCTGACACTACAGGCAACACCAGGAAATGAACTGGTAAGGTTAGATTGGCAGCAGATTAGTGGCTACAGCAGTGGCTTACAACTTTATAGGGATGGAACACTGCTGCAAACTTTGCCAAATAACGTCCAAACCTACACCGACACAGATGTTACCTGCGGACGAAACTACAGCTATCAGATTAGCAGCACAACTAGCGAAGGAGCTGTTTCTTTATCAGCTGCAAAGACTGCCTCTGTTACTTCTACAACAATTCCTCCAGCCCCTCTCCTGCTTTCAACATTTAACCTGAATAACGAAGTGGAGCTAACGCTGCAGTTACCGTCAAATCAAACTCTAAAAGAAGTAAGCCTCCAACGCAGTATGAACGGTGGAAATTACGGTCCATTGGCAACCTTTCAGCAGCCTCATTATACAGATAACTTAGCTAATTTTGCTCCCGTTTGCTATCGTGCCAGCTACACCAATACCTGCGATAACACCTCTACCTACAGCAGCCCTACCTGCCCTGTTATACTTCAGGCAACAAAGCCAGACGAGGCATCTGTAAACCTTACCTGGTCCGATTACGAAGGATTTGCAGATGGTGTGCGGGAATACACGGTAGAGGTGCTAGACCAGAATAATGACCTGATCGCTAGTTACCCTGCAACAGGAAATGCCTACACAGATCGTGTGCTGAGCGAGGAGGAACTTATACTCAGGTACCGCATCAAAGCAACTTCTAACAGCAACCTTGTCTCCTATTCTAACCTGCAGACCATAGAGCAAAGCCTCCGTCTGTACGTGCCCAGCGCCTTCACGCCTAACAACGACGGCCTGAACGATACATTCAAGGTAAAAGGCAGATTCTTCGAAGATTTCAACATTAAAATTTATAGCCGTATAGGCATTGTGGTTTATAGTTCTACAGACGCTACAGCTGGCTGGGACGGAACTTTGGAGGGCAAATTGCTACCTGCTGGTGCCTATGTATATGAGATAAACGTAAAAGTGGCAAATGGTACACCAAAACTGCGTACAGGAACAGTAACGCTGCTTAGGTGAAGCATGAATATAAGCTAATTTACTATATTTGTACCGATTCGAAGATCTTACGCTAGGTCTTCTTAACCTAAATAAGAAAGAACGCTATGTTTGATATGATGGGCATGATGGGCAAAATGAAAGAGGTCCAGGCCAAACTGAAAGAAGCTCAAGATAATCTACAACATATTACCGTAACCGCTGAAGCTGGCGCAGGCTTAGTTAAAGCAACCGTAAACGGCCAAAAGAAGCTTTTGAAAATAGAGATTGACGACTCTATTTTGAACACCAACGACAAAGACATGGTGAACGACCTGGTAGTGGCTGCAGTTAATAACGCCATGCTTACGGCAAACGAAAGAGCACAGGAAGAGCTTAAAAAGCAAACAGAAGGTATTTTGCCAAACATTCCAGGTTTAGACTTCGGAAACTTTGGCATATAGTACCAGTACCAGCCACACGGCTATTGTTATACTTAACTGGAACGGCCTGCATCACCTGCAGGCCTTTCTGCCGTCTGTTGTCAGTAACAGCCCCAATTGCGAAATTATAGTGGCCGACAATGCCTCCACCGATGCGTCTGTCGCTTTTGTGCGAGAGAACTTTCCAGAGGTGCGCCTTATTCAGTTGGACCAGAACTATGGTTTCTGCGAAGGTTACAACCTGGCGCTACGCCAGGTGCAGGCCAAATATTATGTGCTCCTGAACTCAGACGTAGCTGTTACCCCTAACTGGACGGTACCTCTGCTTGATTTGATGGAAGCCGATGAAAGTGTAGCCGTTTGCCAGCCCAAGATAAACGCACACCAGCACCCTGGCTTTTTTGAGTATGCTGGTGCTGCAGGCGGTCTGCTCGATACACTTGGCTACCCTTTCTGCCGTGGTCGCCTCTTCGAAACGCTGGAAGAGGATAACGGTCAATACAACGATGTGCAGGAGATTTTTTGGGCTACTGGTGCCTGCATGTTTGTTCGGGCTGAAGTTTATCATGCGCTTGGAGGCTTAGAGCCTGCTTTTTTTGCACACATGGAAGAAATAGATTTCTGCTGGCGAGCCAAGAATGCAGGGTATAAAATCATGTACAACGGCCACTCGCAGGTGTACCACCTCGGCGGTGGCACCTTGCACAAATCCAATCCGCGCAAGACTTATCTTAATTTCAGAAATGGACTGGCTCTAGTTTATAAAAATCTTCCTTCTTCAGAATTGATACCTACCCTTGCACTGCGTGTAGTGCTAGATTGGATAGCAGCGTTTAGAATGGTAATGGCCGGGCAAAACAAAGATGCTCAAGCAGTATTGGACGCACACGTAGACCTTTTCCGAAACCGCTCATACTGGCACAAAAGCCGCAAAGAGCAACAGTCTAAGGGAAACTTCCACAGCATGGCAGGAGTTTACAATGGCAGTGTCGTGTGGAAATACTTTATTCGGCAGAAACGAACGGTAAGGGATTTATAGATCCCAAACAGTGCTTCGCTCACGACGCAGGCTTTTTTGTACGTTCATCCAAAAGGCCAACATCAGGTATATGATAACTGGCGAGCCCATGGTAAGGAAAGAAACGTAAATGAAAGAAAGGCGTATGCTGCTGGTAGCAATGCCAAGCTTTTCGCCCAGCATCGTACACACGCCGAAGGCACGAGATTCGATATAGTACTGGAGACGTTTCATTTTAAAATTGTTACAATTATAAATTTATGGCTTATACTTTTATCTGCCAAACCAAACGGACAGAGTTTTAAAGCTATAACGTAAAAGACACATTTAGCCTTATATTTCTCTACGGTTAAATCCCGAACATGGATATGCAACAGCCAAAAATATATTTTCGACACATTTTCTTTCTTCCTCTCATATTCAGCTTTTTAACCTCTGGCTGCACACTGTCGCGCATGGTCAGAATTGCCAAGAAGCAGGAAATAACTGTGCAACCCAATCCTTTGGTAGCCGACGGTCAGAAAGTGGGTTTTGAAATAAAGGCCAGCATGCCCCGCAAAATAGAGAAAGATAATTACACCTATAAGCTAGATGTTTACTATACCTATGGCGAAGATAAGCGCGATCAAATTGGTACGCTTAACTTTGAATTTGGTGAATTTATTTACGAAAACAGAAAGCCAACCATCTTCAAATACTTTTCATTTCCTTATGCTCCTGAAAAAAATCCTGGGAAACTTTTTGTGCAAGGTAGAGCCATAAATAAAAAGAATGAAAAGGTAAAGCTTGCTGACCCCGTACAGGTGGCTATTGGCCTGAATACGACACCACTTTTGATCGTTCGCAAAAACGAGATTAATTTTATTCCTGATAATTACGTCGAAGAGGTAAACAAGCCTGCTACAGTTCTATTTTATTTTGATGAAGGGCAAGCACGTCTATATGAATCTTTCGGATCTACCTTAAAAGCCTTAGACCAATATGCCGCAGATGTAGTTCCTCAGCAAAAAATAATCGTAACAGCATCTCAATCACCAGATGAATACGGCACGGATATAGCTAAAAAACGAGCCAACATGCTGGAAGAGCACTACCGCAAAAGGATCAGTATTTTAGACTACAGCGACAAAAAAGTAAGCATCAGCACTAAAATAAACAGAAGCAACTGGCCCCTAATCGGGAAAAAGATACAAGCCACAGGTTTACCGAAAGGGCAAAAAGAGGAAGTACTCTATATTATCAACAGCAACAGTACAGACCAGGAAAAAGCTACAGCACTTCAGCAAACAGCAGCTTATGACTACTTACAACGGTATGTGTACCCGAGCCTCCGCTCTGCCAGCGTACAAATTGACTACAACCGCAGCCGCAAGGCTGATTATGAATTGTTTATTCTGGCGAAGAAAATAGCAGAAGAAAAAGTTGATGCTGACGTGCTAACACAGGAAGAACTGCAGCATGCTGCCACTCTGACCCCATTGCTGGCTGAAAAGAAAGCTTTTTATGAAGCTGCCGTGAAGACAACTGAAAGTTGGTCTGCTTTCCATAACCTGGGTAAGGTTTACGCCGAAATGGCCCGAAAAGAATACAGACCAAAAGTGAAGCAGTTATTGCTGGCAAAAGCTATTCATAACCTAACCTATGCTGGCTTCCGAAATCCTACAGCCGATGTGTATTATAGCCTGGCAAGTGCCTACCATTTAAGAGGCGAATATCTGGAGGCGCTGCAATACTATGACTACGCCATAAAGTTAGGTGCTGATGAGGCAATGCTTCAGCGTGTTTTCGCTGACAAAGCAGCGGTAGAAATAGAGATCGGGCAGTACGATGATGCCATCGAAAGCCTTACTTACGCTGGCGACAACTACCAAACGAACATGAACATGGGCTTAAGTTACCTGCTGAAAGAAAATTACGAGGGAGCCCAAGGCTTCTATAACAAAGCCCTGGAATTGAAGCCTGCCGATGCGCTGGCAAACTACAGTTTAGCCATCATTGGGGCCCGTACACAAAACGAGCAAATGCTGAGGCAACACTTGCGTAGAGCTACACGCGCTGACAACAGTTTTGTAAAAAAATCTATAGATGATCTGGAGTTCAGCTCTTACAGAGGCCGCCCAGCCTTTGAAGATGCCCTGATTCGGTAAGTGTATCTGATAAATCACGAAAAGTCACCTTGTAAATTCACAGACTTATCTTAATTTTACCTTCTGAACCGAGAATTAAACTTAAATATGCGAAGTATACAGTTTAGAGAAGCTCTGCGTGAAGCCATGACAGAGGAAATGCGCCGCGATGAGCGCGTATTTTTGATGGGTGAAGAAGTAGCAGAGTACAATGGCGCCTACAAAGTGAGCCAAGGCATGTTGGACGAATTTGGAGCTGAGCGTGTAATAGACACTCCAATTGCAGAGCTTGGCTTTGCTGGTATCGGAGTTGGTGCCGCTATAAACGGCCTGCGTCCAATTATCGAATTCATGACTTTCAACTTTTCGTTGGTAGCCATCGACCAGATAATCAACTCTGCCGCAAAGATCATGTCTATGTCTGGCGGACAGTATAGCGCACCAATGGTGTTCCGTGGTCCTACAGGTAGTGCAGGTATGCTGTCTTCTCAGCACTCTCAGAACTTCGAGAACTGGTTTGCGAATACAGCAGGTTTGAAAGTAATTGTGCCTTCTAACCCTTACGATGCAAAAGGCTTGTTGAAGTCTGCTATCCGCGACAACGATCCAGTTATTTTTATGGAGTCTGAGCAGATGTACGGCGACAAAGGCGAAGTGCCAGAAGAAGAATACCTGATTCCAATCGGGGTGGCTGACATCAAGCGTGAAGGCTCTGATGTAACCATCGTTTCTTTCGGTAAGATGATGAAAGTAGCTTTAGCTGCTGCAGAAGAACTTGCTCAGGAAGGTATCAATGCAGAGGTTATCGACTTACGCACTGTTCGCCCTATCGACTATAAAACACTGATTGAATCTGTAAAGAAGACGAACCGCATGGTAGTTGTGGAAGAAGCATGGCCACTGGCTTCTATATCTTCTGAGCTAGCTTACCACATCCAAAGCAATGCCTTCGATTACATGGATGCACCAGTTAAACGTGTAACTTGCCGCGACGTGCCGCTTCCTTACGCTCCAACGCTTATCGAAGCGTCTCTACCAAACGTAGAGCGTACTGTTAAGGCTGTAAAACAGGTATTGTACAAAGAAGCTTAACATACAGAGCTCTAGAGAATACAGCAAAAGGGGATGCAACATCGTGTTGTATCCCCTTTTTGCTTTTCTAGCTGTATATGCTTTAAACCACCCCTCATATAATGTGGGAAGCCTGCCGTACTCCCTTTTTTAATAAAGTATAGTTACTGGTTTAGCCCCAGAACCAGAAACAGGCGGCTGGTGAGAAGGACAACCTGCTTCTCAAAGAAAAAGGAGAACCATCTGGCAAGCCTGAATATCATGTTCAGCCACAGAAACAGCCAAAATGAAAACATCATACATTGTGAACCACAACCAAAAATTATACTGAAAGTAAGGAATGATTCCCCTCTATGGAGACGCGTCCAATTCGAAAATATAGCTGCTACTACAGTAAAGGCTGGAAAACTCATCTGTGAAAGCTCACATCCTTTATCCTTAAACAAGGTAAGGTAGTTGGATCATAGCATAGAAACCAGTCGCGTTTGCAGCTGCCGATTAGCCCTCCGTCTCAATTTCCGTCTTTTTTACTTTTACAGCATTGTCCTCAGGTATAATGCCTCGGTCGTGCTCACGGGAATAAACTTGTGTAAACTCGGCACCGAAAAGAAAAATAACTGAGGCATAGTAAATCCATATCAGTATCAGCACCATAGAACCCGCAGCACCATAACTGTCGGCAATCTCGTTGTACTGGAAGTAGACATTAAGGGCATACTTACCTAGGCCAAGCAGAATGGCAGTAACAAACGCCCCTACCCATACATTATGCCATCTTATTTTTGCGTCGGGCAGCACCTTGAATATGACTGCGAAAATGAGTGTACTGATCAGTATAGACATCAGCACATTGCCGACAGTGATAAAATAAACAGCCACACCTGAAAACTGCTCGCGCAGGTAGTCATTAACAACACCCATAATTATATCTACGGATAAAGAAACCAGCAGCAGAAAACCAAGGCTCACCACCAGTGCAAGCGACATTACTCTGTCGATTATCAGCTTCAGCCAGCCTTTTTCTGGTTTAGCCCTTACCTCCCACATAGCGTTAATGGAATCCTGTAAAGCGACAAACACAGTCGTGGCACTGAAAATCATAACGGAGATGCCTACGATAGTGGCCCAAAAACTAGACGATGACTGACTGGCGTTTTCTATTATATCCTGAATCTGGGAGGCACTGCCTTGCCCTACTATGCCACCGATCTGCTTTACCACCTGCCCTTTTACCGCATCCTGCCCAAAAACTGTAGAGGCAATCCGAATCATGATGATTAAAATAGCTGGCATCGAGAAGATGGTATAAAAACCGATGATGGCTGCATAATCCAGCGGTCTATCATCTGCAAATTCTTTGAATGTCTGCTTTGTTATGTCCCAGCCATTCCCTAATCCTTTGTAAAAACTCATAGCAGCTAATTTGATTTTGCCACTGTGTTAAAAGCTTTAGCAGTGGCCTTAATTTTTACTACGGAACAAAGCAAGCTGATGATATAGCCACAAAGCAAAAGCCTTGCACAATTTAATTTTGTTCGTTCTGTGGGATTTGCATAAGTAAACAGGGAAGGATTATACTTGCTTTACGACATATTAGTGCTGCAGCTTAAGCTTAGCAAGGTAATTACCGTATTCTCCATCGTAGAGCACTTCAAAGCTGTATCCATGCATTACTGCATAATTCTGCAAAAGATCAGCATCTATGTACAGCCATTTAAATGGGCCACTTTCATGGTTACCGTACTTCATGTTGTAAGTTATTTCGCCATAATAGCCAGCGTTCAAATCTAAGAGCACAGAGCCATCCTCCTCCTCGTACATATACAGTATGTCTGCTGATTCTAACAAAATCTGACCGCCAGGCAGCAACAGTTTTTTAGCATGCTCCAGAAAACGCTCCAGCCCCTCCAGGTTACCAACTATACCAATTCCGTTCATTAGCATAAGCAGTGTGGTATACTTCTGTCCTTCCATCTGCAACACATCCTGCCGCAAAACATGCTGTACCCCCCGTTCCCGCATTATTGCAGTGGCCTTTTCTGAAACATCTACTGCGGTAACTTCTAAACCTTTTTTTTGTAACTCCAGGCTATGTGTACCAACCCCTGCTCCAACATCCAGCACTATCCCGCTGCAATGTTCTAGTGCTATGTTCTCTAACTCTGGCATTTCGTCCCATGTTCTGAAAAGGTAGCTGGCAGGTATCACATCATCTTCGGTAATATTACTTTCTACAGTTATCTCTGCATCTGCTTCACCATTTAAATAAGCTTCTGCAGCAGCACCAATAGGGTCGTTTAATTCCATTTTTCATTTCGATTTAAGGCTGCAAATAACGATACAAATGTGCTTTTTTAAAAATAATTTGAACTATATCAATTATTTAAAGACACAAGCAAGATCACATACACCTAATAGTCAACATATTATGACTAAAAACAGAAACTAATGATTTGTATTAATCAGAAAAAGACGTAGCTTTATACCTACAACTGCTACAGATAAGGCTTATGACAACAATTGCTTATAGCCATATACAGGTTATGCATCCCAAACTGGAACAACTGTACCTAAGGCTTGAAAAGACCAGGAATAGACTTCTAGACGAGCTGGAAGGACTGGACGATGATCTTCTAAACTCAAAACCCACAGCTGAAAAGTGGTCTATAAACCAGATTGTGGCTCACATGCTCTTAGTTGAAAAAGTAACAGCAAGTTATGTGCATCGTAAGCTGGAAACTCCTGAAGAGTTGGAAGATTCTTCTCTGAAGAGTTCCTTTAAATCCCTCCTGATGAAAGTGCTACTCAAGACAGGGATAAAGTTTAAAGCGCCTTCAGTTGTTGCTAATGTACCTGCTACAGCCGATCTTTTAGCACTCAGATACGACTGGGACCAGCTTCGTTATAAACTGGAAGATATTTTGACTGAAATACCAGATTACCTGTTATACAAAAACGTTTTTAACCATCCTAAAGCTGGTCCGCTCACAGTCCACCAAACCCTTCACTTTTTGCAAGACCACTTCGACCACCACCTCCGCCAGATACAGCAACGGAAAGCTTCGCTACTTAGAGGCTAGTGCTTTCCATGATAGTTGTTCGCCAGGCAATTTTCCACCTAAGCCATAATGCCCTTTTAACTTTCTAGCCTCTTTTAATCTTAACTCTTTACCGTCTGTCTTCCCGCACCGAAGCCAAGGCTTTTACTTTTGCATTTTTGATGTGTTCAATTATGAGGTCCAGGTTGTAGCCATCCAGTGCACGGGCAAATACAAAAGGGCCTTCGCCGCGCATCTTTAAGGAGTCGCGCTCCATCACACCCAAATCTGCTCTTACCATATCGGCAATATCTATTTTATTAATTACCAGCAAATCTGATTGGGTAATGCCTGGTCCGCCTTTGCGTGGCACTTTATCACCTCCCGATACATCAATTACGTAAATAGAAAAGTCTACTAACTCACGGCTGAAGTGCGCGGCTAGGTTATCACCCCCGCTTTCCACGAAAAGGTAGTCAATTTTATAGTTGAACCGGCTCATAAGGCCTTCTAGCGCATCCATGTTTAGCGAAATATCTTCGCGTATGGCAGCATGCGGGCAACCACCTGTCTCTACGCCCACTATGCGGTCATCGCTCAGAGCGCTGTTGCGGATAAGAAACTCCGCGTCTTCCCGTGTAAAAATATCGTTTGTTACAACGCCTAGCTCAAAATCGTTACGCATCCGCTCGCAAAGTGCTTTCAGCAAAGCTGTTTTACCAGTGCCTACAGGTCCGCCTATGCCTACTGTAAAAGCTCGTTTTCGGAAATTACGGTACGAAGGCAGCTTACGGGTATCGCGCTCATTATAGTCTCCTGGAGATTCGTAAGTCTCGTGTGAGTGGCCGTGCAGCAGAAGAGCTAGTTTATCGACAAATGCCATGTTTTTAGTGTGTTAGTTGTAGTGAAGGTGTGAATTATATTGTCTTCTTAATCTTTTACTTGCGCGGCTAATTCTGAAACAGCTTTGAGTAAATATCTTCGTGAAAGACCTGTAAGGTATCAAGCAAAAAAGCTGATCGGGAAGCTTGACTATAGCCTTTCTTAACATTGCTTTCCATCAGGTTTTCGAAAACGGCATAAAAATCATGCTGCAGCTTATGTCCTTCCATCGGCCCTATAAAACCTAGCCTGATTGCGGCACTAAGTTGGTCGCGCAAGGTCATGTGCAAGTACATCAACTGGCAGTCATATAAAGCATAGCCCGACCTTTTAAGCCCAAGGGCATACACCAGCACAAAGTGCAGGCTTAACTGCCGCTCCGTAAACCACTGTTGCAACTCCTCTATACCTGCCTCTGGATAAAAGGATGTAAGCAGCTTTAACCAGTTTTTGCCTTGCACAATGCTGGCCTTGTGCATCGTCGGCACGAGCATCATAGCGTCGTACTCCTCGGCTATTGTTTGCAGTTGCTCATTCAGATCGTCTTGCTCTAATTTATAACAGGAAGTCATGAACGGAAACTCCATGCTCACCACCTGCTGCTGGTACGCATACAGGTAATTGCGCAGCCCGAACTGGTTTTTGATCAAGCCAAACGTTATACTGCTCTCCAACCCGTAAGAGTAGGCAAAAGAACCCGTCGGAATAGAGGAATCAACTAAGTGCAGCAGGCGCGCGAATTGCATGGGCTATGTTTTTTACATGAACAGTTCTTGGCACAGACATAAACTGGTCTGAAAGATGCTGTAAGGCCTATTGAGAAAATGAAGTACAAGCATTACCTGCTCAAGAACCTTTCTGGTTTTAATTCCTAAAACAGATTGTACAGCTGTGCCAGCGGCAGTTTAGTGGCTGGTTCACAAGTTAAATGCACACCGTCTACAGTTACTTTATAGGTCTCTGGGTCTACATCTATGTTAGGCAGATAGCTGTTTAGCTCCATATCCTTTTTGCTGACGCTGCGGCAGTTTTTTACGCCCACCACTTGTTTTTGCAAACCATAGTTACGCTTTACGTGCTCTACCGAAGCCTGCGACACAAACACCATAGAGGTCTGACCGATGGCTCCACCAAAAGCGCCGAACATGGGGCGCGAGAAGTATGGCTGTGGCGTTGGAATGGAAGCGTTGGCGTCTCCCATCTGCGATTGCACAATTACGCCACCTTTAATCACCATTTCAGGTCTTGATCCGAAAAAGGCTGGCTTCCAGAGTACCAGATCAGCCAACTTACCTAACTCTACAGAACCTATTTCGTCCGAAAAACCATGTGCTTTAGCTGGGTTGATGGTATACTTAGCGACATAGCGTTTCACTCTATAGTTATCGGCTTTTCCTTTCGTTGCAGCATCTTCTGGTAACAGATCGCGCTGCACTTTCATTTTGTGAGCTGTTTGCCAGGTGCGCGTAATCACTTCCCCTACGCGCCCCATCGCCTGCGAGTCGGAAGCGATGATAGACAAGGCTCCCATGTCATGCAAAATGTCTTCGGCAGCTATGGTTTCGCCACGGATACGGCTCTCGGCAAAGGCCACGTCTTCTGGTATGTTTTTATCCAGGTGATGGCACACCATCAGCATATCGAGGTGCTCGTCTATAGTATTTACCGTGAAAGGCCGTGTTGGATTGGTGGAGGAAGGAATGACATTGGGCTCGCCGCAGATTTTGATAATGTCTGGTGCGTGACCGCCGCCTGCTCCCTCGGTGTGATAAGCATGAATAGTTCTGCCTTTAAAAGCGTTGGTAGAAGTCTCCACAAAGCCGCTTTCGTTCAGCGTATCAGTGTGGATACAGACTTGCACATCGTATTGATCGGCTATACTTAAACAGTTATCGATGGCAGCAGGCGTGGTGCCCCAGTCTTCATGCAACTTAAAACCTAACGCACCAGCCTCCACCTGTTCTATCAGCCCCTCAGGTTTGGCAGAATTGCCTTTGCCCAGAAAGCCAAAGTTCAGCGGAAAAGCCTCTGTTGATTTTAGCATCATCTCTATAAAAAATGCCCCTGGCGTACACGTTGTCGCATTAGTACCAGCCGCCGGACCAGTACCGCCGCCTACCATGGTTGTAACACCCGAGGCAAGCGCCTCCGTTATCTGCTGCGGACAAATAAAATGAATATGACAATCAATACCGCCAGCCGTCAGAATAAGCCCCTCTCCTGCCACTACTTCTGTTGTTACGCCCACAATCATTCCTGGCGTTACTCCTGGCATAATGTGCGGATTACCAGCTTTGCCTATACCTGAAATTCTTCCATCTTTTATACCGATGTCTGCTTTATAAATACCTGTATAATCTACTACCAAGGCATTTGTAATAAGCATATCCAGTGCATCGGCCTGAGCTATACCTGCGGTTTGGCCCATGCCGTCGCGCAACACTTTGCCGCCACCAAACTTACACTCCTCCCCATAAACGGTATAGTCTTTCTCTACCTCCACTACCAGGTCAGTATCGCCGAGGCGTACTTTGTCTCCTACCGTGGGGCCATACATATCGGCATAAGCGCGTCGGTCTATTTTAAAACTCATAGGAAGTTGATTATGAAAGAGTGTATTTGTATGAATTGAATGTGAACAAATAATGTCCTAATGCAAGAAACCTTCGGACTTCATTTTGGCTACTGCCTCGGCTTTAGTCTCTTCGCTTAAGCTGCCCCCGATAAGGTTGTTGCCGCCGTATACTTTCCGCTCGCCTGACAGTGCTACCAACTGCACTCGCTTCCGTTCACCAGGCTCGAAACGCACCGCTGTACCTGCAGGTATATTCAATCTGTACCCAAAGGACTTTTCGCGATCGAACTGCAGTTTGGCGTTGGTCTCAAAGAACGGATAATGCGAACCCACCTGCACAGGTCTGTCTCCCATGTTGGTTACCTCCAAGTCTATCACCTCCCGATCTTTATTCAACTCCAGTTCCCCTTCTGAAAGCATGTAGGCTCCAGGATCGGCGTTAACTAGGTTATCAGGAGAATTCGTTTGATTTGATTTGGTGAGACCCGAACCGTAAAGGGCCAGTTCTGATATACCTCTTTCCCTGCACACAGGATGATGCACCGTTACTAGTTTCGTACCGTCGGGAAAAGTACCTTCTACCTGTACTTCGTGTAGCATGTCGGCAACGCCTTCCATCACATCCTCCAACCCCAGCAGCTTTTTGCCTTTGTCCATTAGCGTCGCCACGCTTTCACCGTCGCGAATAAACTCCAACAGCTGCGTCGCAATCAGGGCAACCGTCTCGGGGTAGTTTAGTCGCAGACCTCTGGCATACCTTTTCTGCGCCACAAAGCCAGCGTTGTGCAGCACCAACTTATCAATATCTTTTGGGGAGAGATGCATGTTTGAGTTAAAGAGTTAGAGGGTTTAGGAGTTAGAAAGTTATCGCTGTAAAAGGTTTTCGTAGATCATGTAGCTGCCGTAGAGAATGCAGATGAAGGACGAAAGTACGACAATGCCGCTTCGGAAGGCGCGGTTAATTTTCATGCGCTGCGTGAAC
Source organism: Pontibacter harenae (assembly GCF_020907245.1). Classification (GTDB taxonomy): domain Bacteria; phylum Bacteroidota; class Bacteroidia; order Cytophagales; family Hymenobacteraceae; genus Pontibacter; species Pontibacter harenae. The sequence continues at coordinate 96,318 of NZ_JAJJWH010000009.1, forward strand.
GGAATACTGAACATGCCTGCTGCTATAAACATACCGATGATAGAGCCTACACCAAATACCAAAATATAAAGTATACCCAGTATCGGATCACTGATTTCGCTCATTACAATAAGCACCAGCGCACCACTCCCTGCCAGACCGTGTATAAGCCCGACAGTATAAGCCAAACCATGCTGGTACTTAGGTGCTCTAACCTTGGTATAGTTGCCTTTGTTGAAAAGTCGGCTGAAGCCCATAATGACCAGCACCAGGCCGACAAAAGCCTCAAAATAACCAGAACTAAAAATGGTAAGTCTGCTCAACAAAATAACAGAACCCACTATAAACAAGGTGGTAGTATGCCCCAAACCCCAATAAAAGCCATCCTTCACTGCCAGTACCACGCTATCCCGCTTCGAAACAATATTGCTAACCGCTAGCAGGTGGTCTGCTTCAAAAGCATGACCTATTCCTACAACGGAGGCAAACAGAATGGGCAATAAGGCTTCCATAGTTCTAGTAGTTGCTTTGCAGTTTTGTATGTAATATACCTATTTTTTGATTTGTTGCTAAATAAACTTTCATAAAGGCATCAAAATGATAAGCTTTTATAATTGAAAATCTCATGCCTACAACCTTCCCAATTAGCCTTAACTGGGAATGTGCTTGCGCAATCTCCTCTAGAAAAGGCAACCTTACGTGCAAGGGTAGGTATAGATTTTATAAACCAAAAAACTATGAAAACAGAAAATAAGAGACTAGAAGGCCAAGTAGCCGTTATTACGGGAGCAAGCTCAGGCATTGGGCAGGGCATTGCCATTGCGATGGGACGTGAAGGTGCTAAAGTAGTCATAAACTACTATTCCGATGAAGAGGGTGCTAACTACACAAAATCCGAAATTGAAAAAGCAGGCGGAACTGCTATTACCATCGGGGCGAATGTTTCGAAGGAAGACGAAGTGCAGAAGATTTTTGAGACAGCCAGAGAAGCTTTCGGAACGATAGACATATTGGTAAACAACGCAGGTATACAGCAGGATGCTAGTCTGCTGGAAATGAGCTTGGAGCAGTGGCAAAAAGTTATCAGCACTAACCTGACTGGTCCGTTTCTTTGTGCCAAAGAGGCTGCCAAAGAGTTCGTGAAGAACGGCGTGAAAGAAGGTGTTTCTAAAGCGGCTGGCAAAATCATTTTCATCAGTTCGGTACACGATATCATTCCGTGGGGCGGCCGCGTAAACTATACTGCTGCCAAAGGTGGAGTAATGATGATGATGAAAACGCTAGCCCAAGAACTGGCATCGGATAGAATACGCGTGAACAGCATTTCGCCTGGCGCTATTAAAACAGACATCAACAAAAAAGATTGGGAATCTGAAGAAGGAAAGCAGAAGATGCTGTCGCAGATACCTTACGGACGCATAGGAGAACCAGAAGACATTGCCAAAGTAGCCGTGTGGCTAGCCACTGATGAAGCCGATTATGTAACAGGTGCTACTATTTATGTGGATGGCGGTATGGTGCTGTATCCTTCGTTTAATGAGTAGAATTATGAAGCCTCTGCTGCTGTTGTGTTTTTTGAACAACAACCTGATGGAGGTACTGTTTTCTTAATGTTCGGCTTACAGATAGCAGCAGCTATTTTTAGTCAGACTATAGGATGAAAAAAAAGCAGGGGCAGAGGAAACTGCCTCCGCTCCTGCTTTTTTATTTTAAACTTGCTAATTAAGCAAAGTATAAAATGATGTATTACGAAGCATTAGAAAAGCATTACAGCACGCTTTTCTAATTTATAGCAGCGCTACCTACGCTTGTTTCACCAACTGAATTTCAGCATTCAGGCGAATATCATCACTTACTACTACATTGCCAGCTTCCGTTACAGCATCCCAGGTAAGGCCAAACTCTTTTCTGCTGATCTTGCCAGCTACAGTGAAACCTGCTTTTGTCTGTCCATAAGGGTCAACTACAATACCACCGAAATCTACATTCACGGTAACAGGCTTGGTTATACCTTTTATTGTCAGGTCGCCATGTAGTTTAGCCGTGTCTTCGTCTACTTTTTCGTAGTTTTTACCAACAAACCTTACTTCCGCGTTATTTTCTGCATCAAAGAAATCAGCAGATTTCAGGTGTGTGTCGCGCTGCTCGTTGTTGGTATTGATAGAGTTCACATCTGCCGTAAACACAATGCTGGAAGCCTTGGAGAAGTCATCTTCCTCTGTTTCAACCTCAGCATTGAAAGTCTGAAAATAACCTGTTACAGTTGTAATCATCAGGTGCTTTACCTTAAACTGAACTTCACTGTGTGTCGGATCGAGTGTCCATTTTACATTTGCCATAGTATTTATCTTTTAGGTTTGGGGTTTAAATATCAAATTAACTTCTCGCAAATATACGAGACTTTTATATTAATGTATATACAATAGTGATTACTACAGCAAACATTTTTTTAATCAACCTTCTTCAACACGCTATAGATCATTTCCAATCTTTAACATTAGGCTTAAGAAGTGCATGAGAAAAGCATAGGTTGATTAGTAGGCAATACAAAAGAGAAGCAGGCACAAAATAACTTGTTTCTAACTACTGTACCAGCTTCTTTAATGATTTTACAGAATTGATCAAAACAGCATAAATGTGGCTCTCAAGAATTAAATCAAATAAAATTTGAAAAATAATTCCTGTTAAAGGGGATAGTTTTAAACAAAGCCCGATATATATAAGCGAGGAGTAGCTCAGTAACAGACATTAAAATCACGAATGGACTACATAGACTACAGCGTAGCGGATTTTGCAGCTGATCCTTTCTTTATCGAATGGGTAAAGTATCCTGACGAAGAGAATGATGCTTTTTGGGTAGAATGGCTTAAGGAGAATCCGAAGAAACTGGAGACGGTGCAGGATGCACGTCAGATTGTGTTGGCAATATCTAACGATGAGGACCTAATTCCAGAGTGGGAGCTCGAAACAGTTTGGGCAAACATAAATGAAGCGCGAAAGGGGAATCCAGCCACAATAGTAAAAGAACAGGCAAAGAAATCTGTTTACTTATGGAAGTCTAACCTGTTCGCTGCCGCTGCCATGGCTGTAATACTCCTCAGTATTATGGCGCTTTTTCTCTACACGCTACAATCTGAAAAAACAGAATATGTAACCAACTATGGAGAAAGGCGCAGCATTGAATTACCAGACGGCTCTAAGGTTGTACTAAATGCAAATTCAAAGCTCGCTGTACCTAACAAGTGGCCGCATGACAAACCTCGAGAGGTGCAGTTGGAGGTTTATTTTACGGTTAGGCATAAGCACAACCACCAGAAGTTTATTGTGCATACTTCTGCTGGTAACGAGGTAGAGGTGCTAGGTACAGAGTTCAACGTTTCTGATCGGGGAAACAAAGAGCAGGTGGTGTTAACCTCTGGGGAACTGACTTTTAAGATAGCAAACAGCCGTGAAAACAGGAGAATAAAGCTTAACCCAAGCGAATTAGTGGAAGTAATGGAGACCACTGATAGGGTAGTTAAGAAAGATGTTCGCACTGAAAAATTCACCTCCTGGAAAGACAACAAAGTAATTTTTGATGCTACCCCCCTGCGCGATATTGCCACTCTGCTGGAGCATGATTATGGCTACGAAGTAGTGCTAAAAGACGAAAAGATTTCCAATTACAAAATAACTGCACAGTTTGTTGAGCGGAGCTTAAATAAAATATTAACTACACTTTCGGACATCTTGGGAGTAAAAGTTAAAAAAACAGAACAACAGATTATTATAAGCCCTTCCAATACCACCTAATAAAAAGGACGTTCTTTGTTTGTTGTATGTTTGTTTTAAATAGAAAGAGCAGTGATTACAGAGATACAAGGAGGACCCGCTAAATTTTACTGTGTAATGATCCCCTCCTACCATCCCTCACACCCGCAGGCCCTAGCGATGGCCACAGTACACAAAAAGTAGAAAAAGCCTTCTGTTTTACAAGGTAGTTTGTAGTTTTACTGTAGCTAAATTGCTATTAGCTACAACAGATTTAAACAGAACAAACAAAACTATGGCCTCAGAAGAACAGAACGAATCAACTATAACACAGGCACCTTTTGGTAAAACACCAGATGGCAGAGAAGCCACTCTTTATACCCTTACAAATAAAAACGGGGTTACCGTTAAAATCACAAATTACGGCGGCATAGTAGCTTCTATACTGGCACCAGACAAGGCAGGGAACATAGAAGACATTGTGCTGGGCTATGACCAAGTATACGGCTACATTCCGAACGACCCATACTTTGGTGCGCTCATCGGGCGTTTTGGTAACCGTATTGCCAAAGGCAAATTCTATTTAGACGGAAAAGAATATACACTTGCCACTAATAACGGTCCAAATCATTTACATGGTGGCCCTGCTGGCTTTCATACTGTTTTTTGGGATGTGGAAGAACTACCACAGCAGAATGCGCTAAAATTAACCTACACCAGCCAGGATGGCGAAGAAGGATACCCAGGCACTCTCACCACTACAGTAGTTTACACCCTTACAGACGACAACAGCCTGCTCATAGCTTACGAAGCGACTACAGACAAGCCAACACCAGTTAACCTAACCAACCACAGCTACTTTAATCTTTCTGCTGGTAAAACGCAGGATGTGCTCAGCCATGTTGCCACGATAGATGCAGATCGTTATACCGTAGTTGATGACAGCTTTATACCAACTGGCGAACTTAGACCTGTTGCTGACGGACCGATGGATTTTACAAGCCCGAAGGTGATAGGAACTGAGATTGAGGACGTAGAGGGTAACGGCTACGATCACAACTATGTAATCAATGATTATGATGGCTCCTTAAAGAAAATTGCTTCGGTATACGAGCCAACCAGCGGAAGAGTATTGGAAGTAGAATCAACTCTGCCAGGGGTGCAGTTTTACACAGGCAATTTCCTGAATGGGTCACTTACAGGTAAGGGAGGGCAAGTATACATTCAACGCGCAGGGTTCTGCCTCGAAACCCAGGATTTCCCAGATGCACCAAACCAGCCAAGTTTTCCAAACACTATTTTAAGGCCTGGTGAAATATATAAAGCAACAACAGTTTACTCGTTTTCTACCCGAGAAAAGTAAAACCTAAATACTAGTAGACTGGCAAAAAAGAGAGAGGCCACGCAGTTAAGAATTTCTTTAACTGCGTGGCCTCTTTTTTTTATACATCTTGTTACTAACAAGCAACCGCTTTATATACAGACGCTAGTTCGATGAACTTTAAAATGTCTCCTCTATCTTCTTTAGTCCCAGCACTTCGCTTGTGTAGGTTCTAACATGTTCGGCTAGCTTTGGATTACTAGCTAAAGACTCACCAAATGAAGGTATCATCTGCTTCAGTTTATCCTGCCATTCCTTCGATTTCATCTTCTCTGGAAAGCAACGCTCTAATAGGCTAAGCATAATCGAAACTGTGGTAGAAGCGCCTGGCGAAGCGCCGAGTAAAGCCGCTATAGAACCATCTTTAGAGCTAACAACCTCAGTACCGAACTGAAGAATACCGCCTTTCTTAGGATCTTTTTTGATAACCTGCACTCGCTGCCCTGCTACCTCTAAGTCCCAATCTTCCAGTTTGGCATCAGGGAAAAAGTTTTTCAAAGCCTCTAACCTGTCTTCTGGCGACTGGCGCACCTGGTTTATAAGATACTGTGTCAGCGGGATGTTCTTGATACCAGCTGTCAGCATCGGACGCAGGTTGTTTGGCTTTATAGACATAGGCAAGTCGAACAAAGAACCGTTCTTTAGGAACTTGGTTGTAAAGCCTGCATAAGGTCCGAAAAGAAGCGCCTTTTTACCGTTAATCATCCTCGTATCTAGGTGAGGAACAGACATAGGCGGTGCCCCAACCGATGCTTTGCCGTAAACTTTTGCATGGTGTTGCTCTACAATTTCTTCTTTGTTGCAAACCAGCCACTGTCCACTTACTGGGAAGCCACCGAAGCCTTTTCCTTCTGGAATGCCAGACTTTAACAGCAACGGCAAAGAGCCTCCTCCAGCGCCAATAAATACGAACTTAGAGTGAACTTTCGTCTTCTCACCTGTTTTCAGGTTCTTTACTTTTACACTCCACCTTCCGTCAGACTGTTTCTGTAGGTTACGAACCTCATACCCAAAGTGAAGCTTTACTCCTCCTTCGCTCTGTAAGTGGTCTAGCATACAGCGGGTCAGTTCACCAAAGTTCACATCTGTACCAATCTCCATACGGGTAGCAGCAATCTTCTCCGATTTGTCGCGCCCTTGCATAATTAGCGGAATCCACTCTTCTATCTGCTTTCGGTCCTCGCTGTATTCCATGCCCTTAAACAGGTGGCACTTTAGAAGTGCGTCGTAGCGTTTCTTCAAATAATCTACGTTATCCTCGCCCCACACAAAGCTCATGTGCGGAATGCTTCTAATAAAATCACCAGGTATTTTAATAAGGTTTTCCTGAATCAGATAGGCCCAGAACTGCCTCGAAACATCAAAAGACTCTGTTATCTGAACAGCTTTAGATGTTTCAATACTTCCATCTTGTAACTCTGGTGTATAGTTAAGTTCGCAAAATGCTGCATGGCCTGTTCCTGCATTGTTCCAGGCATCAGAGCTTTCTGCTGCCGCCACATCCAGCCTTTCATAAATCTCAATCTTCAGATCAGGGTCTAGCTCTTTAAGTAAAACACCAAGTGTTGCACTCATAATGCCTGCACCTATCAAAACAACATCAGGAGCTAATTCTGAAGAACTGTCGCTTTTAATCATATCTTTTATATAAGTATAATGTACTTTTCGGTTGCCAGCTAAATTGCCTTAAAGAAGAATACGGTATTTAGATTGTAAGGAGTTATAAATTTGTATTTTAAGCAAAATTCGATATTGATATCTTTTAAACCACTCAAAAATTGCTCTTACAAAAGCAAATATCGTAATTTTAATAGATATTTAGGCACAAAAAAATACAGCGAAGGCAAAACCTGCCTCCGCTGTAAATATTGAAGAGATTTTGTGTTATAATGCTTTTTTAGCTGCGTCTACGATACCACTTAAACCTTTGCCCCCAGTCATTTGCTCTTTTTGGGCATGTGCCTGCGGATGTGGCGCACCTAGTTCTGGTTTAGTACCTTGTGGTGCACCAGTTACAACCTTGAATTCACCTTTACCATCCATAGATTTTCCACTTCCCCAACGTGACTTCAGCATTTCTTCTGCTGTTCCCTCCATATCATTCACTTTAGTTGAAACGAAGGCGTAGTTAAAGTCATGGTTTTCCATTGTTTGTGGGAAACTGTTCGGAATTGGATGCACGCCGTTCAGGCCTCCAAGCTCTTCCAGCACAGCAAGCCACTGGTTCTGGTGCATTGTGTCGCGGGCAATAAGGAATGCTAGCATATCTTTCATGCCTGCATCGTCTGTAGCTTCCCAAAGGCGCGTAGCCAGCAACCTACCCGAAGATTCAGCCATTACGTTAGCATACATATCAGCAGCAAGGTTACCAGTACCTACTACCCAAGAACCGTTAAATGGCACACCGTTGCTATCCATCGCCATGGCTGCCATGCCTGAAGAAAGAACGTGGCGTGGGTTCATTCCTCCCATTACGGCACCTACTACTTTGTCTTTAGCCATTTCTTCCTGCATCGATACAGGTGCTCCTTCCAGGTTCAAAGCAACTGCCGTAGCCAGCATTTCTATATGTGCAATTTCCTCTGTACCTGTTTCCATCAGCATGTCGCGGTACTTTACAGGACCACGCTGCCCCCAGGCTTGGAATAAATACTGTAGACACACTCTAATTTCACCTTCGATACCTCCAATGGCTTGTTGCAACATGTTGGCGAAAGCTGGGTTAGGCTTATCTACCTTAACCTTGTACTGTAGTTTGCTATCATGATAAAACATAAAAGATTATAGTTTTAAGTTGTACATACCAATACTTTACGCGCCTCTGTAGCTGATGTTGTAACTATTATCTCTTATAGATAATAACTATAAAGTATAGGTAAAAATGATAACCCTTCTGTGTCTTAAATCAGTAAAAGCTTATGTAATAGCAAAATATACATCTTAGACAGAAATCTAGAAAGTTATGACTGAAAACAGCAACGGCAACCAGCAACAACCTGAGAATGGCTCTGCTAAAGGCATGCAGCAAGGTGACGGCAACAACAGACTTACTACACGACAGGGCCATCCTGTTACCGATAACCAAAACATCCGTACTGTCGGTAACCGTGGCCCTGCCACTATGGAGAACTACCACTTTATCGAAAAGATCTCGCACTTCGACCGTGAGCGTGTTCCGGAGCGGGTAGTGCATGCCAGAGGCGCAGGTGCCCACGGTGTTTTCGAGGCATACGGGAAAGTTGGCGATCAGCCTATCGCCAAGTATACACGAGCTAAACTCTTTCAGGAAAAAGGAAAGCAGACACCTGTATTTGTACGATTCTCTACAGTTGGGCACCCTTCCGGCTCTCCTGAAACACTTCGCGATCCACGCGGTTTTGCGGTGAAGTTCTATACCGAAGACGGCAACTGGGATTTGGTGGGCAACAACCTCAAGATTTTCTTTATCAGGGATGCGATGAAGTTCCCTGATTTTATTCACTCCCAGAAACCTGACCCTATCACGAACATACAAAGTGCGGAGCGTATTTTCGACTTCTTTACCGGCACCCCGGAAGCTATGCACATGGTTACGTTCCTGTACTCGCCGTGGGGTATACCTGCCAACTACCGCCAGATGCAAGGCTCTGGTGTAAACACCTATAAATGGGTGAATGCTGACGGTGAGGCTGTGCTGGTAAAATATCATTGGGAGCCAATTAAGCAAGGAATTCGCAACCTAACGCAAAAAGAGGCGCAAGAAATCCAGGCGAAGAACTTTAACCACGCTACCCAAGACCTTTATGAGGCGATAGAGCGGGGCGATTATCCTGAATGGGAACTGAATGTGCAGATCATGAGCGATGACGAGCATCCGGAACTGGATTTCGATCCGCTGGATGATACGAAGCTTTGGCCACAGGACCAGTTTCCGTTTATGCCAATTGGCAAAATGACGCTGAACAGAAACCCGGAAGATTATTTTAACGAGGTAGAGCTTTCTGCTTTCGGCACAGGTGTATTGGTAGATGGATTGGAGTTTTCGGATGATAAAATGCTGCAGGGCCGCACCTTCTCTTACTCCGATACACAGCGCTACCGTGTAGGCGCTAACTACCTGCAATTGCCGATTAACGCTCCAAAGAACCAGGTTTATACCAACCAGCGCGGAGGCGCGATGGCTTACAAAACAGATTTCGCCCCAGGGCAGAACAAGCACGTTAATTACGAGCCGTCTGTTTTGGGTGGATTGCAAGAACATCCGAAACCGGCGAAAGACTATGCTCCTCGTTATGAAGCTAGTCTGACAAAGCAGCACATCGACCGCACGAATCCATTTAAGCAGGCCGGTGAAACGTACCGTAACTTCGAGGATTGGGAACGCGATGAGTTAATCTCTAACCTATCAGGCGACCTTGCTGGCTGCGACAAGCGCATTCAGGACAAAATGGTAGAATATTTTACCCAAGCCGATGCAGATTACGGCAGGAGAGTGGCTGAAGGTATAAAGATGAAAACTGAAATGATGATGAAAATGAAGCAGGAAATGGGTACTGATGGGCCTCAGGGAAACACTACTGGTGAAGAAGCAGTGAAGCAGGCACAGGATAAATCTCACCCTGCTAAGCCTTATTAATCAATAATCTTACACTTAGAAAACAAAGCCACTCTAAAAGTTAGAGTGGCTTTTTACTTGCCTATAAAATGGTAAAGCTCCTTATACACCCGAGCCAACTCTTTTGGAGGAAAATGTGCATTTAAGCCACTTGGGTTAGGTAACACCCACAGTTGCGTATCTCCTACTGTATGCGCCTGTAAACCAATACTAGCCTTTTTATCGCCAAAGGCAACGCGATAAGCCGAAATACCCAACATGGCAAGCACCTTCGGTTTATACTTCATCAATTTTAATGTGATGTTAGCTCCACCTTCCAATAACTCCTCTTTCGATAGTTCTGCCGCAGCTGTCGTAGCCCTATCTACTATATTCGTGATGCCATACCCCAATTCCAAGAGCTCTTTATCTTCCTGTGGATGGTATAGCCGTGGCGTGAAACCTGCGGCATACAAGGTAGGCCAAAAACGATTTCCTGGTCTTGCAAAATTATGCCCGACGGCGGCCGTATAAAGGCTGGGATTTATTCCGCAGAACAACACATCCAATTCTTGCGCAATAATATCGGGCACAGTTTTACTGTGGGCAGCGGCTAATTCTTCTTTTGTAGGCTTTTTGATTAAGTGCATGCTCTAATTATTCTGCAAACCCGCCTTTCGTTTATCTGATGAACATTTCATAAGGAAAGCAGGGCACCATATGAGGCATTTTCATTATACAGAAGCAAATTTACTCTTGTACCTTGTCTATTGTCTTGCGCTTGTCTTCCTTTATTTCTTTAAAATGGCTTGGCGTAAATCCTGTTATCTTTTTAAACTGGTTTGATAAATGAGCAACACTGCTATAGCCCAACTCATAGGCAATCTCCTTTAAGCTAAGTTCATTGTATACTAAGAGCTCCTTTACCCTTTCGATTCGCTGCAAAATGAGAAACCGCTCTATGGTTATACCTTCAAAAGAGGAAAAGAGAGAGCTAAGGTAATTATAGTCCAGACCAACCTTTTCGGCAATGTAATCAGAGGTATTTATATGCAGGTCTGATTCGCCCTGACGATGCACAAGTTCAATAATAGCTACTTTAACCTGCTCTATCAGTTGCGTTTTGCGGTCATCCATCAGGCTAAAGCCATTTTCAGCCATCACTTCTCTTATCTCTTCCAGATCCAGCTCTTTACCCGCGGGTACATATAGATCCGCCTCGCCAAGCGTAATACGCTGCACTTGGTAACCCAGCTTATTTAACTCTTCGGCCACAACACGTTTACAGCGGTCGCAGACCATGTTTTTGATATATAGTTTTGTATCAGTCATTGTACAGATTTAAAAAGCAAATTAGAAACAGAAATAGGTTCGCCTGTTATAATTTTTCAAAATAGGTTTACAAAATTTCTAGAAAGTGGCTAGGTTCTCTTACTCATTTCATACACAAAAATTGTCTCATTTTCTTCGTTCTATTCAAGCGTCCCCTATTCATTTGAAACGCCATTCAGTTCTTCACGTTGAATAATTATAACGGTACTGCATGATTTGTACCTGATATAGAAGATGATAACGTGTCCTGAAGGTGCAACTCCTGATAAGGCTTCTATTTTGTTACATACAAAAAGCATGCTTCAAACTTGCACAAATACGAAGGGCTTAACTAAAACGAAGAGCGATGGCAAACATAGTACAAAGATTTAAGATAAACAGAGACAGACCAACGATAGGCATAACAGGACCAGACAAAGGTGGTGGAGTTGCTTGGTTTTTTGCAGCAATGGCTGTGCGCATGGCTGGGGGTAAGCCTGTAAGGATTACACCATCTAAACACAGGACTGCCGACGGATTGCAGGCACTTATAATCGGTGGCGGAGCCGACATAGACCCGCGTGCATTGCAGGACGAGAATGTGATAAACGAATACCTAGAACAGACAATCCGAAAGCCTAAGACAAATATTTTCCAAAAGGTAGGCCGTTTCACCAGTTGGCTTTACTATCCTGCTTTGTTCTTCCTGCGCAAGGCCTTTAGCCGAAAAAGAACGTGGACTATAGACCCCGACAGAGATCACCTGGAGTTCCAGCTAATTGACCAGGCGGTGAAGAAGGGGCTACCAGTTATGGGTATATGCCGAGGTTCACAGCTTATTAACGTTTATTTTCAGGGCACGCTGCACCAGGACATAAATGCTTTTTACCTCGAAGAGCCAAATCCTTCCAGTGTCTTCCCTGTGAAGAAGGTATACATAAAGCGAGGCAGTATGCTTGCTCAGATATTAGGCACTGAAGAACTAGAGGTTAACGCACTTCACCACCAAGCGGTAAAAGAACCAGGCACCGATTTACAAATAGTTGCAAAAGAAAGTATCGGTATTACCCAAGCTATAGAAACTACAACCCAAAAGTTTATACTGGGTGTGCAATGGCACCCAGAGTACCTGCCACAACACAAAGAACAAAGGAGCCTCTTTAAAGCTTTAGTATATCATGCTAAAGGAGTGCACTTCCAGATTGAAGATGATGATATGGAACAAGCGTTGTCTAGCCCAAGAGCTGCCGCACTCCAGCAAATGCAGGAACAGGAAGCAGCATTGCTAGAAGAAGTTGAGGGAGAAGAGTAGCTGGTATCGAAAAAGCTACTTAGCTATCGAACAATTGAGCAGTAGTAGCAAAAAAGTCTTTTGTTACCACTGCTCAAATCTTTAAATAATCTCCTTTAAGAGTGTGTTCATAGCTGCTGCTGAAACCAATACTATACCCTACCGTTGCTATAGAATATGAAGATACTACAGAAAGCTTCTTTGGTATTTCATGTTTGATGTAACACGATAACTATGAAAAAACACAAAAACACCTTATTTGCCGTCTCCATAGCGCTGCTGTTTAGTTCATGCGCCAAAAACCCTGTAACAGGCAACAGAGAAATCATGTTAATGTCTGAATCACAGGAAATAGCACTTGGTCAGCAATCAGATCCTCAAATTGTCGCACAGTTTGGTCTATACGAAAACGCAGCGCTGCAACGATTTATAAGTGAGAAAGGCCAGCAAATGGCAGCTATTTCGCACCGCGATAATCTTAACTATGAATTTAAAATAGTAGACTCGCCCGTAATTAATGCCTTTGCCGTACCTGGGGGCTATGTATACTTCACGCGCGGTATATTAGCGCACTTTAATAATGAAGCGCAATTTGCAGGAGTACTTGGCCACGAAATAGGCCATATAACTGCACGACATTCTGCGCAGCAACAAAGCAAAGCTCAACTGGCACAATTTGGCTTGGTGTTGGGTTCTGTTGTTTCGCCGCAGGTTGCTCGTCTCGGAAACGAACTTTCGCAAGGCGTGGGCCTGTTGTTTCTTAAGTTTGGAAGAGACGATGAACGGGAGTCAGATAGACTTGGTGTGGAATACTCCACTAAAATAGGTTATGACGCAGAAGAGATGGGTGACTTCTTCCTGACGTTGCAAAGAGCACAGGGTGGCGGAGAAGAAGGTAACGCTGTACCAGGCTTCTTGTCTACGCACCCAAACCCAGGCGAAAGATTTGAAACAGTAAATCAACTTGCGGCTGAGTGGCAACAGAAGTTAAACCAGCCAAACCTGAAGGTAAACAGAGAGTCGTACCTGCGCATGATCGATGGCATTATCTATGGCGAAGATCCAAAGCAGGGTTTCGTGGAAAACAATACCTTTTACCACCCAGAACTTAAGTTTAAGTTTCCGATACCTGCCCAATGGATGCACCAGAACAGTCCTCAGCAGTTCCAGATGGCTTCACAAGACGGTAACGCTATGATGGCGCTAACACTTGTACCAGGTGAATCGTTAGAGGCTGCAGCGCAACAATTACTACAGCAATACCAACTACAGCAAGTAGAGGCGCAGAAAACTACGGTAAATGGCCTACCTGCTATTGCTATGGTGGCAGATCAGCAGCAGCAAGGTGGAGTCATCAGAACACTTACCTACCTGATCCAGTACGGGGGCAACATCTATAGCTTAATGGGCATAAGTAGTGCTGCTAATTTTAACAACTATATGCAGGCCTTTACTTCTACTATGCAAAGTTTTAGCCAGCTAACTGAACCTGATAAGTTAAACCGCCAGCCAGAGCGCATACGTATCAAAACCGTTGCCCAAAGCACTACCTTAGCTCAGGCGCTACGTAATTTTAACACACCAGAAAACAGATTAGAGGAACTAGCCATCTTAAACGGCTTACAGCTGAATGATCGGGTAGAGAAAGGCATGCTGATTAAAACAGTTGCTCAGTAAATAAATTTGTGCTAGCAACTGTAACTACAGCTGCTAGCACAAATTAAAGATCATCCTTATGGAAGGATACTGCTAATTATAAAAAGTTAAAAGTTTTCACCGTTTAAAATGGATCTTGAAAGTTGACCCCACTCCTACTTGGCTTTCCACTTCTATTTTACCACCTGCGTTTTCAACAATTTTCTTTACGATGTAAAGACCTATGCCAGTACCTTCCACATGGTCATGCAGGCGCTTAAACATCGAAAACATCTTTCGTTCTTCAGATAAATCAATCCCTAAACCGTTATCGGCTACACTTAAAACTACATAATTAGCCGTAAGCTCAGTAGCTATTTTAATGTGCGGCTTCTTATCTGGAGCGCGGTATTTAAGTGCATTGCTCAATAGGTTGTATACTATACTTCTAACATTTTTCGCAGAAAATTGTATAGTGGAACCAGCCATAACTTCATGCTCAACTATTGCGTCTGTTTCAGCTATAATTGAGTTAAAGTCTAGCTTAACTTCTTCTACCACGTTGGCAAGATCTATTTGCGTTACGTCCTCTCCTGCCTCCCTTTGAATTTTAGCAACCTGTGTTAAATCGGAAACAGCTTTTTTGAACCTGTCTATGGAACTTTGGATGTAGTTTATTAGCTGCTGCACTATCTCAGATTCCAGCGTATCAGCAGAAAGTTGTGCTACCAACTCATGCATTAACCCTTCGATGTTAGAAATTGGTGCTTTCAAATCGTGTGAGGCAGAATAAACAAAGTTATCCAGGTCTGCATTGGTGGCTAGCAACTCCTTGTTCATGGCTTCAATTTCTTGTCTTGCCTTCACCTGTTCGCTTATGTCAATGGCAATGGCAATTACACCTATAATCATACCTAGGGAGTTGCGCACAGGATGGTAAACAAAGTTCAGGTAAAGCTGCTCCATTTGGCCGTTCCGTTCAAACGTTATGGGCAACTCGTTAGCCACAAAGGGTACGCCTGTGCTCACTACGCCATCAAGTAGTTCCTTTATACCTTGGCTGTTTACTTCTGGCAAAGCCTCAAGCACTGGCTTCCCAAGCACTTCTTCGGGTTTCCTTCCCCATATCTCGCAAACACCAGGGTTAGCGATATCAACCACATAATTTGGCCCGCTCACGATGGTTATGCCTACTGGAGCTTGCTGAAAAACATCGCGCAAAAACTGCTCCTGCCTGTTAAGTTCTTCCCTTGCCTGCACACTTGTGATAGAAGTAGCAAACTGGCCTGAGAGCAACTGATGGAAACTTTTGTAATCTGCATTGTACTCTAGACGCGGACTAATACCTGCAACAAAAAAACCGATGATACTATTGCGTCCTGGCCGAAAGATAGGGTGTATGGCGGCCTGCTTTGGTAAAGCAGCTCCAGGTGTGTTTATACCCTTAAAATAGTCCTCAGACAGGTTATCTACCACTACCACTTCTTTTGATTGCTGTACCTGCTTAAAATGATAAAGCCTATCTGTTACCTGTTGGTTAAGGTCTATCTCGTGTATTACCGCATCCTCGGCCAAATTTCCACTATAGCCAAGCAAGTGTGCTTTTTTACCTTCTTTATCAAAAAGGTAAATTAAATTGAATGGAATATCATCTGAATTCTCATCAAGTATAGTACTAGTAGCCTGGCAAGCCTGTTCCAGTGTTTGGATCAGGGCCATCTCCTCCGACACATCTTTAAGGGTTTTCAAGCGTCTCTGGCTCAAAACAGTGTTAGTAACCTCGTTACAGGCACAAAAAACACCTTCAACTTTTCCCGCTTCATTAAATATGGGGCTATATGAAAATGTCCAGTAAGTTTCTTCGATAAACCCCTTACGATCGAGCAGAATAAGTAAGCTATCCGCATAAAACTGATTGCCTTCTTTTAATATACCTTCTGCTACTACTCCAAGCTGTTCCCATATTTCCGCCCACATCTCGCGGGCACTTGCTCCCAATGCCTTCGGATGTTTTTTACCCAAAGCTGGTATGTAGGCATCGTTATGAAACATGTAAAGGTTTTCTGACCACCAGATAAACATCGGGAAGCCTGAATTGAGCATAAGTCGGAGATTAGTCTGGAGGGTATTAGGCCAGTTATCTGGACTTCCTAAGGGGTGGTTATGCCAATCGTAAGATCGCATTAACTCTCCCATCTCTCCTCCGCCGCGAAAAATATTAGCATAACTGCTGTTAGTTACTGCGGCACTATTTGATAAAGTCATTTATAGGTGAAATCGGTGCAAAGAAATAGATAGCTCTAAAATTACTTATTTAGATAGATTAGAACTAACGTTTAAATAAAGACCAAGTTAGCACTAGCGCTTCAAAAATGTGTAAGAGAAGCTCTTTACAGGTATAGTTGATAGAACTACAAAGCCTGTAATATTGCTTGGCAAGCAGCAATAGCCAACACTACTTTGACGCAAAGTTATAAAGCAGAAATGTTTATCTTTTTATACTTACATACGCTAGGCCCGTATGAAAATACATCATTTTCGGTAAAACAAAAGCAGTGTAGTGGAGAAGTTCGCTTTCACTTAAAGGCGCGTTTCAGTTAATATAAAGCCACCACAGCCCCATGACTTTATGATGCACGAAAATAAGCCCAAACCAAAAGAAAGCAAAGAGCAAAGAGCACAGCGACAAGCGTTTTTAAGCACAATGCCTACAAGCTTAAAATGGCTCCGCAAACAATTGTGCAGGCTTTAAAAAGCGGCAGGTATAGTTTAACATCTAAAACAGAAAGTATGAGCAAAGTAGCAATGGGTGACCCGATGGACAGAGTAGAAAGTCTGTTAAAAGTAACTGGGGGAGCTAGGTATGCGGTAGAATATAACCTACCAGACGAAGCCTATGGTGTGTTAGTGACTAGCACAATTGCTAAAGGACGCATCAAGAACATAGACACAAAAGCTGCTGAGCGGGCATCAGGTGTACTGGCTGTTATTACATATCAAAACTCACCTAAGGTACCAGGTTATGAAGCTTCTGTGAATAACGAAGGCGCCAGGGTATATGGACAGGAATTCCGCTTGTTTTACGATGACAAAATATACCATAACTACCAACCAGTAGCCTTAGTTGTAGCAAACACCTTGCAAAGAGCGGAAGACGCGGCTACTATGGTAAAAGTTAGCTACGCAGAGGAACCTCACCAGACAAACATGGAGAGCAACCTAAGCAAAGCCATAAAACCAACCCGCCACAACGACTATAGCAGAGGAACACCTGATGCCTATAAAACAGCGCCTGTAAAAATAGTGCGCGAGTACCGTACTCCAGTTCAGGTACATAACCCGATGGAACCACATGCTACAACAGCAGTTTGGGATGGAGAAGACAAGGTTCGGGTTTACAATAAAACGCAAGCCACAAAAATATCACAAAAGGAAATTTCAAAAGCCTTCGACCTGAAAGAAGAAAATGTACTGGCCCACTCTCCTTTTGTAGGAGGAGCCTTTGGAAGTTCATCACGGGTTTGGCCGCAGGAAATGGCTGCCATATTAGGTGCAAAAGTAGTAGGTAGGCCTGTGCAGGTAATGCTAAAGCGGGAACAGGTGTTTAATATGGTTGGTTACCGGCCGCGCTCTGTGCAAATTTTCGGAGTAGGTGCAACCGCAGACGGTAAACTTGTTGGAATAACGCACGAAGCTTATGGCACTACATCCCAGTACGAGCAGTTTACGGAGCGCCTTATTGATCCAAGCAAGTCGATGTACAGTTGTCCAAATTTTAACTCTTCTTACCGGCTGGTGCAGCTCGATATGAGCACCCCCTGCTGGACACGTGGCCCAGGCGAAACCAGCGGATCTTTTGCCCTGGAATCGGCGATGGATGAATTGGCTTATGCGCTTAAAATAGACCCGCTGGCACTCCGCCTAAAGAACTATGCTGAGAAAGACCCAGAGAATAACAAACCTTGGTCCAGCATCCACTTAAAAGAGTGTTTTGAAAAAGGTGCCGAGCGTTTTGGCTGGAGTAAGCGCAACCCCACTCCCCGCTCTAACCGCGCTGGCGACTGGTTGGTTGGTACAGGTATGGCCGCTGGTATTTATAAAGCTGCTCGAGACAGAGCAGTAGCCAGAGCCATACTGGATGCAGATGGTTCCCTGCTGGTGCAGTGTGCAGTGGCCGATACAGGACCAGGCTCAGCCACTATTTTTACACAAATAGCGGCCGACGTAATGGGCTTAGACCGTGAAAGCGTGCGTTTTGAATGGGGAAACTCAACATTACCATATGCACCTGGTCAGTTTGGTTCACACACCACAGCTTCAGTTGGTTCGGCTGTTTATGATGTCTGCTCGGCTTTAAAACAAAAG
This sequence comes from Pontibacter harenae, assembly GCF_020907245.1. Taxonomy (GTDB): domain Bacteria; phylum Bacteroidota; class Bacteroidia; order Cytophagales; family Hymenobacteraceae; genus Pontibacter; species Pontibacter harenae. The sequence continues at coordinate 114,603 of NZ_JAJJWH010000009.1, forward strand.
CTGCAGGAATTAGCAGTGAGTATACCTGGCTCTCCTCTGCAACAGGCACAGGATACAGATCTCATTTTCGAAAACGGAACAGTTAAGTTAAAAAGCGGAACAGCTAGTCAGAAGTATTCAGATATTCTGCAACAGCATAACTTGCCTGAGCTTGTACTGGTAAAGGAATCTAAAGGTGACGCCGTCTTAGAAGACTATTCCAGCAAGTCGTTTTGCAGCAATTTTGTGGAGGTACACGTACACGCAGCCACTGGTGAAGTTCGGGTTAAGAGAGTTGTTTCTGCCGTGGATGCCGGTAAGATTATGAACCATAAAACCGCCGAAAGCCAGGTATACGGCTCTGTTGTATGGGGAATTGGTATAGCACTGATGGAAGAAGGAATCATAGACCATCGCTTTGGCCGCCATATTAACAACGATCTATCTAAATACCATGTGCCTGTTAATGCCGATGTGCCCAATATAGATGTCATTTTTATTGATAAAGCAGATCCAATTGTGGACCCCATGGGTGCAAAAGGACTTGGCGAAATTCCACTGATAGGTTTAACGGCTGCTATAGCCAATGCTGTTTATCATGCCACAGGTAAAAGAGTGTATGAACTTCCGATAACACCTGCTAAGCTAGTGTAACCCAAGAGCAAATTTTGCATTATAAGGCACAAAAAGTTGCTGCTATACTCCTCACCGAACAATAAACAGTTTCAAGCATATCAATATCTGCTAAACCAAACGCCATATCTTCGGTTCACAACACAGTCCAATGTGCTGTTGCTTGCAATCAACTAATAGGCCTATTAGTTGAATGCAGCATTACAATCCTCATCAGCACTATAACTGCACCCACAATTTAATCTATAAAAGAGAAATTAAGGGTGTCATTTTTCCCAAAAAAGGAAAAATGACACCCTTAATTGAGTATTACATCCTGACTACGGTTGCTTCAGCACCTTTATAAAAAGACTGATTATTGCACACAAAACCCTGTAAATAATCAACATACTGGTTAATTCAAAATATTTTAAACTTATAATATACAATACAGAACATATTTGGTACAAAATTTAAGAATGAAGCGTGTTATAGCGACACTCAAGATGAAAATTTTACCCTTTTGACAAATGCTTCATGTGCGTGAGAAATGACCAAGACACAACATTATAATAGCAACTACTAACCAAGTCTAAAGCTATCAGCAGATTTCAAACACTAAACAGCGGCATGATTGAGAGCACCTATATTGTTGATGACGATAAGATAAGCACTTTTCTGACAGAGCACATTCTGGAAGGATTCTCAAAAGAATTGAAGTGCTTTTCTTCGGCGGAAGCTGCACTGGAGGAAATAATAACAGTTGAAGCCGAAAGAAAAACGCATCCTTTTGTTGTTTTTCTTGATCTGAACATGCCCATCATGGACGGTTGGGACTTTTTGGAAGCCATATCTCTTAAACAGGAAAGGCTTAAAAACAGGTGCAAAATAGTTATCCTTACCTCTTCTATAGATGAGGAAGAAAAACGAAGGTCTGCAGAATACAACTTGGTATTAAAATTCTTGTCAAAGCCACTCGATAAATCTGGACTGGCCTCAATTCAGGACATGATTTGCAACAACAAATATTGATTATTGCGAATATTAACAGCATCTTTGAATACTTATAAAGAAAATACCTATCAGCTAATACAACTACTCAGCTTCTATTATGCCTGCCCAGCACGAAAACAACAACGAGCGCTTAACCCTAAAATACTTAAGAGATCATTATGCTGTTCTTTACAAGACAGCTAATGTGTTTGTAGATCAGAACCAAGCAACCAAACGTGGCCATGTAGCCAATGCCATCTTTGCTTGCACCGATAGCAAAAACAGTTTCTTCATCGCCTCTCTGCATACGCAACAGTCGGAGCGGCTTGCAAAGCTTCTGATAAACTACAAGAAGAACGGGCTCAGCAAGTTTCGTTTTCTTTTAGCTTTTGTGGTTCTTATAGCCAGTCTCTTGGCAGGAAAGCAATTGGAGCATTGGGCATTTGTTTTCATCATGCCTGTAGTAGTAACTATAGCAACTTTTGTGATCCATTCACTTCTGGAAGAAAAAGGTTTAAAAAGGAAAATAAATAAAGTTGCAGATCAACTCAAAAAACAACCAGCAAACGAACAGTGGCTAAGCATGTCTGTCAGTAGTATCTGTTTTCGCAACAATTTGATGGCCTCTTACTTACTTCATTCACTCGAAGCACGAGGCATAGGTCTTGTAACTGTGGGTAAGCGTTCTAAGGTAATTGTAATGCAAAGGCCTAAAACTACTGTATGCCGTAAAGGTGACTTTATATCACACTACGCATCTGAAACTACTATTCGTAAAGCACTTCTTAATGAGCAATACCTGAAAGTAGCTTAGGCTACTTAAGGCAATTCATGTCATAAACACACAGCCCCAAGAGATAATCTCTTGGGACTGTGTGTTTATGAGTACTTCAATTGTAAACTTTCAATGTTTCATCAGGAAAACAGGATTTAAGATTTACTCATTCATAAGGCTGCATATAAGCTTTTTCAGTGAATATGTGCGTCCAGTCATATTCTGAATTGTAACATAATAAAGAGTAAACATATCCTTTAGCTCCTGTAGCACGTAAACTATAGTAGTATTAGGTAAATGAATATTTTGGTTTCAATACACAAGATATTTATTTATAGATGTATGAATTAAATTTAGACTTATGAAAAAATTATTTTTTGCGTGTGCACTGACATTAGGATCTCTTAGCCTATATTCTTGTGGAGGAAACAGTGATACAACCGCTTCTGACAATGAAAATGTAATAGAAAGAGATACAACTGTATCTGAACTTGAGGTTCAGGAAACTGTAGTACAAACTGATACTACAACTCAAACAGAGACTATTGATAGAGAAACAAATCAAGAGCAAAATCAATAATTGATTTTGTGCCTAAACAGCTTCTAACAGAGCTGTAATTGAAAAGGTAGGGTAAAGAAGCTTATTGCTGTATTTACCCTACCTTTTCAATTACAGCTCTAAAACCACTTTTACAGGTTCTCAAGTTGGTTTAACGAAAATTTAATCTAAAACATCGCTGCTTTTACCCGATACAACTACATCATCGTACCAAACCCAGCATGTATTAGAAGGAGCCCACTCAGCAGAACCTCCTCCGTGAAATGTGGAAAAGAAAAAATTATCGACTTGGTTTGAATTATTCACGAAACGTAACCCTGACAGACGAAGCACTTCTTCTCCGTTATACCAAACCTGTACTTCACCATCGTAGTTGGCTTTTCCATTTTGAACGGTATTTACTTTTACTCTTTGCACCAGCTTTACCCATTTCCCTTTAGGAAAAACCACTACAGAACCATCGGCTCGTTTTAGTGGATGATCCTCGCCCCATTCAGATGGCTTATCCATGTGGTACAGGTATAGCACGGCTTTGCCACCTTCCCTCCACATAAAGCGGGCAGAGAATCCATTTGTACCATCGCATTGTTGCCCGCCACTACAATTTTCACCTCCTGCAAGTCCTGGTAATTTTCCTCCTTCGTACTTACCGCCCCAGCTAAAGTTATCGCTAAAGCGCAGGCTATAAGAAGCGAAATACTCTCGTTGTGGCTCTAGCATTAGCTTAGCCTGTCCTCCACTACTACCAGGGCCAAATTCACCTTTAGGATAAGTCACTCTTAAAGACTTCTCTCCTTTATGTGCTTGGGCATCATCTACTGTAGCATTTTTATCAAGTGTTTGTACCCAGGCTACTTTAAAGCCATCCTTGCGCCATGCTTCAGCATTGTAGGTACCTGCTGGTTGCGTTTCGAAGTTAGTAGAAACTATGGCGTACGGCAAAGCCAAGAGCAGGCAAAAGACAGCTCCAAAAAGATTAATCTTAGACATAGGCTTGAAAAAAGTGGCGGGGAAAAATTTGCTGGCATAGGCGTTAACCTAGGCAAACAAGCAAAGCTATATTCAGGAAAGAAAAAAAGCTTACTTACATTAAGAAGAACAGGGAATCTGGTGACTATTAGAAGAAATAGGCACGAGCACTTTAATACCATCAGTTCGTCAACACTAAACTTATAAAGTCTCTCCTACCGCTGTACCCAGCGCAGGAGAGCTTTGAGTTAGTGTGTAACCAAACTGGCGTAACGCTACTTTGATGAAAATCTACAAAGTAATGACACTGTTCTGACCACCATACTCGTTAGAGCTTTGCTCATCGGCCTCTGGTTCATTTATCCAATCAGAACCGTTCACTCTATATTTAAATTCATGGCGGCTATTCTTAGGCAGTTGAACTTCAGTAGCAAAAGTGCCATCCTTTTTCTTGCTCATAGCAACAGGAGTATCCCAGTCTCCATTAAGTCCTAGAATTTCTACACTCTCTGCATTCTCTGCGTCTACTGTGAATTTCACTTTGCAATAATCCTTTGTCTTGTAACTGGTTTTCTGTATCATACCTTTAGTTTATTAGATATTTTAAACGGATTTAAAGCTCATACGAATATTACAAGAAAAGTATCCATTTTGCAAACTTTTATATACTAATACTTACATATTCGTGAAAAATCGGGTATTTATTACTATTCCAGCAGCAGCCAAAAGCCTTTTAAATAGCTTCATAAACTCTGACCAGCACAGCAGCGATTTAGGGTGTATCATTCCTATTTTTACCCTCTAATAATCAAAACAAAAAATCCCGCCATCTGATAAAGCAGCGACTCTACAAGAAGAGCTAAGTTTTCTCTTGTTCATTAATATCACCTTTAATAAATATAATCTCTTCCGATTATTTCCCGTACTGATGGCAGTAACCTTTATTTAAAACTAACAACATGGAATTTACTTCTACCAGACAAGAAGATTTACTTTTTGATGCTGCCCGAAAAGGAGATACAGCCTATATAAAAGAACTGATTGCAGCTGAGGCAAACTTAAACGTGCAGGACGGCAGAGGCTTCACCCCTCTTATAATTGCAGCCTACGACGGCCATGAAGAAACTTCTAGGTTTTTGATAGAAAATAAAGCTGATGTAAATGCCCAAGACTTTGGCGGCAACAGCGCCCTGATGGGTGTTTGCTTTAAGGGCTACCCTGAAATAGCCCGTCTGCTAATAGAAAACGGTGCCGACCTGAATCTGCAGAACGGCAACGGGGGCACGGCCCTGATGTTTGCTACTTTGTTCGGAAGAAACGAATTGGTAAAGCTGATGCTGGAATATGGTGCCGACACAACTATACAAGACGTGCGCGGCTTAACAGCTCGGGACCTGGCCATACAACAAAGCAATGAGGAAGCACTAAAGCTGTTTGATGCAGAATAACATGTTTTACTCGTAACTACGCTGCCCCAAGCATCTGTTTGTACCAGAGTTTTATATAATAAGCCTAAAACTATAACCTCAGTTCTAATCTCCAGGCTTCACAAACTCCTCATCTGTGAGTGTGTGCAGAAAGGCTATCAGTTTTGCTTTATCCGCGACTGAAATCGGTAGGCCCAATTGCTGCTGCTGTAGTTCTGGAGCTAAACTAGGCGAGGCAACTATACCTGTTCGGTAGTGCTCCAGCACCTGCTCCAGGGTAGAGAAACGCCCATCGTGCATGTAAGGGGCTGTGAGGGAAATGTTGCGGAGCGTCGGGGTTTTATACTTGCCGATATCAGCTGTAGATTGAGAGATGCGGCCACGGCCGTAAGCTAATTCCTCATACTCATCTGAAAAGCTGCTGTCGAGGCCGTTGTTGTGATAGCGGTTGTCGGTGAAGAAGTCGGCGGCGTGGCAACTGCTGAAATGCTGTTTAAAAAGCGTCAAGCCCTGCAGTTCCAACTCCGTCAGTTCTCCGCCAGCTTCTTTTCTAACAAATTTATCGTAGCGGGAGTTGGCTGATATAAGCGTACGTTGAAACTGCGCTAGTGCCCTACCTATAGCCGCAGAAGTAACAGAATCAGAACCAAAGGCTTTTTTAAAAAGCTGCGGATATTGCGAGTGCTGCTGTAGTTTCTTAGTCAGTGCCTTTAAGTCCTGCCCCATCTCGTCGGGGTGTGTTAGCGGCCCAAAGCTCACCGACTCCAGATTTTTGGCGCCGCCGTCCCAGAACAAACCACTCATCCAGGCCAGGTTCACCAGCGAGGGTACGTGCCGCAGCAAGGGCTTTCCTGTTACGCCAACTGTAGTTAAGGCACGACCATCAGGAAAGGCCCTTTCCTGTTGATGACAGGTGGCGCAGGAGACGGTGCCTGTACTAGAAAGTATTGGATCGTAAAAAAGCGTTCGCCCTAGTTCCACTCCTTCTTTCGTCATCAGGTTTCGCTCGGGCTGCGGTATATTTGTCGCTAAATTTGAGGGTAATTCGGATATAAATTTTTCCGCCACGGGTTCAACTACCTCCTGTTCCAGTTTACCGCAGCCATTCATAGCCAACAGAAAAATGGTCAACAGCAAAGTATAGAACAGGTGGCGAAGCATAGGCTATTGGGTTAATGTACCCCTACCACTTTCAAAAATCCATTACTATAGTTCTCGGCAATCATGCTGGGGCCAACACCATGACCGCCTGTATTCATCACGTCAAAATCAATTAAGTTCGGTCCCTGGAAAATCTCATTCACATCTGCCTGCAGTTGTAAACTATAGTTTGATTTGTGGTTCAGGTTGATGGGCTGCGGCAAGTTAAGTCTAATGGTTTTATAGTTAGCATCGCCCCCGATGTGAAAAACAAGCCCGCCGTTTCGAGTATCGCCCGTATAGGTACCCACCAACGACAGAAATTTGTAGCCTGTGTCCCAATCCCACACCATATCATTGCTCGGGTCCAGGTCACCTTCCTGGTCCGTAGAATGATTATGTGCTTCGTCTACGCCAATGCTTATTTCAATCTGATCATAGTTACCTGACGGCACATCTTTCAACTCAAAAGAAGATTTTTCATCCTGTGCAATGAGATGGTAACTCTCTGGTTCTACAAAAGTGTCTAGTCCTGAAATAGGTTGACAAAAATTCAACGAAAATGAAGGACAAAGCATTAAGAGAACGTATTGTAGCAGAGTATCTCACCTCTGGGCAGAGCTACCGTGAAGTGGCCGATAGGTGCGGTGTTGATTACCGTAGCCTGCACCGTTGGGTTAAGGAGTACCAAGGGCGCATGAAAAAACCACACAAAATCAGAAGAGCCAGGCTGCTGCGGGAACTGCCTACAGACAGGCTACCGACCGATGTCGAAACCCTGCAGTCGGAGCTGCGCAAAGCCAGGCTCTACATCCAGGCCCTGCAGGAGGCGATCCTTATAGCCGAGGAGGAGCTCGGAACTCCCATCCTAAAAAAGTCTGGTACCAAGCAATCCTGAGAGTGGAGCAAAGAACGCCTCTCCAAGCAGTTGGAGTGCTTTGCCGCTTGTTTGGTTACAGTAGACAGGCGTACTACCAGCATCTCAAAACAAGGCAGCAGCAAGCGCTGCAGGAGGACTTGCTTGTGCAAGAAGTACTGCGAATCCGTCGCACGCAGAAGCGGCTGGGTGCGCGTAAGCTGCTGGTGATGATGTCACCTTTCATGGTAGCCCATAGCATTGAAATAGGCCGAGACGCCTTTTTCGAGCTCCTGCGCGAGCGCGATCTGCTAGTCAGGAAGCGAAGGCGCTCCAGGCCCCAGACTACTTTCTCAGGTCACTGGCTGCACAAGTACGGGAACCTGACTGTCGGTTTTGTGCCCAAGGCAGCTGGGCAGCTATGGGTGAGCGACATCACCTATATTCACCTGGAGGAAGGCTTTGCCTATCTGAGTCTGATCACCGATGCTTACAGCCGCAAGATCGTCGGCTTTTACCTAAGCGAGGATCTTACCGCTTGTGGATGCATTCGGGCTTTGGAGATGGCCCTTGCCAGCTGTCCCATGCAGGGTTATCTGATCCACCACTCCGACAGGGGGATTCAGTACTGCAGCCAAGGGTATGTCAGGCTGCTGCAGGAGCGGCGCATTGGCATCTCCATGACCCAGAGCGGCGACCCGCTGGAGAATGCGCTGGCCGAGCGGGTGAACGGTGTCCTCAAGCAGGAGCTCCTGGAGACAGTTTACCCTGACTTCGCGGCGGCCCGACTGGCCGTGGCCACGGCAGTGAGCATCTACAACTATCAGCGCCCGCACTCGAGCGTGGACATGCTCACGCCTGTGGAGGCGCACGGCAGGACTGGCGAGCTGAAGAGGCACTGGAAAAACTACTATGCCGCCAAAAAGGGAAAGGAGGTGCCCGTGCAGTAAAGTGCAGGCCAAGAAGGCTATCGTTGCCAGAACCACTTAACTGTGGTGACGGTATAAGGTGTAAAAGGCTGGCAGGATTAAGAAACAGTTGTCAACCTGGTATAGGATTAATATTGTAAACTGTCAACTTTTTTCAGGACGAGTCAGCACTTATCATCACTATTCTAGGACTACCATTTTCTTTATGAACGTATGACTGCTTTATAGCAGCAGTTAGCTGAGTTACCTCATCCTCCTATTTAGCTAGCCTTCACCTCATTCTCAAGTACATACTGCTGCTCAAAAGCATGTATATTCTGTAGCGTGATATCAGCGATGTTTTGCAGGGCGTTACTAGTAAAGAAAGCCTGATGGCCCGTAATAAGCACATTATTGAAAGACAACACGTGCATAAAAACATCATCCTGAATCACTTTGCTCGACAGGTCTTCAAAAAACAGATGCGCTTCCTCTTCATACACATCCAATCCCAAATAACTGATCTGCTCCTTCTTTAGTCCCTCAATCACCGCCTGTGTGTCTATTAAAGCGCCACGACTGGTATTGATCAGCATCACGCCTTTCTTCATTTTAAAGATAGTATCCTCATTTATGATGTGGTAGGTCTGCGGCGTTAGCGGGCAGTGCAGTGAGACGATATCAGAGTCTGCATACAAAGTATCTAAATCTGTAAATTCTATACCTATAGTACCAGCTTCGGTTGGTTCGTAAATGTCGTAGCCCAACACTTTGCAGCCAAAGCCTTTCAGAATTCTGGCTGTGCACAAACCTATCTTTCCTAAGCCAATCAACCCGACTGTTTTCCCGTGCAGGTCGAAGCCCATTAGGCCGTTTAGCGCAAAATTCCCTTCCTTCACCCTATTGTAGGCGCGGTGGGTTTTGCGGTTCAGCGTCAGGATGAGGGCTATGGTATGCTCAGCCACGGAGTAAGGCGAATAGGCAGGTACCCGCACTACTTTTATACCTAATTCGGCAGCCGTTTTTAAATCCACGTTATTACATCCTGCACAGCGCAAGGCCAACAACTTTACTCCCTGTTGCGCCAGTTCCTGCAGCACATCGGCACTCACGACATCGTTCACAAACATACAAACCACCTCGTAGCCCTGTGCGAGCATTGCGGTGCTTATGTTCAGCGGCACCTCCAGGAACTTCAGTTCATATCCGTATTTCTCGTTAGCAGCATTAAAGAACTGTACATCATATGCTTTGGAGCTGAAGAAAAGAATTTTCATGCGTAAAGGAGTTATAGTTTAAGTTTGTTTTTTCTGCTCTGGCAAGCTTTTAAAGTTTGAAAATACCGTTACCTTTTTCTAGAGTACAAAATAACACTTCCCCATCCTCACCTATAATGACAAAAGTCATAGGTATAGTTGATACATATCAGTCCTACAGAAAAGTAAACGCTTTAAACAAAATGATAGGTGGCAAAAAGAGCTTCTTAAGCTATAGTTGCAGCTCATACTGGTGTTGCTCATTCACCTATTACTTTCATCCTATCATCTGTAAGTGAAGAAATCATTACTCACCCTTATCTGTTTCTTATTCTTTTTTGGTGCAGCACTGGCCCATAATGGCTCTATAAGAGGAGGCGTTTTTAGTCTGGAAGGTAACACACCGCTAACGGGAGCAACTGTTGTGCTGCTCAACCAAAACCAGAGCACAACCACCGATGTTTTCGGCACCTACACTTTTACTAACTTGTAAGAAGGAAGCTACGAACTGCAGATTGCTTACCTGGACTACAGTTCCGTTACACGCACTGTTGAGGTAATAGACAGCGAAAGCACTGTGCTTACTACCAAACTTACGCGCGGCGATTGTAAGCTATCGGAGGTGTCAGTAACGGCGAACAGGGAAAAACTTTTAAATACTATAAGCGCTGTTTATATTAACCTGCGTCCGAGGCAGAACTCACAGGAGGTGTTGCGGATGGTGCCTGGGCTTTTTATTGCTCAGCATGCTGGCGGCGGTAAGGCCGAGCAGATTTTCCTGCGTGGTTTCGATATAGACCACGGCACCGACATCAGTTTGACAGTGGATGGCATGCCTGTTAACTTGATATCGCATGCGCACGGACAGGGCTACTCCGACCTGCACTTCCTGATACCTGAAACCATCGAAGCCGTAGATTTTGGCAAAGGACCCTATCGGACAGACAAAGGCAACTTCACTACTGCGGGCTATGCCAGTTTCCATACTATGTCGGCCCTCAGCGAGAGCAGCGTGAAACTAGAAGCAGGTAGATTTGATACCTACATAGCCGTAGGTATGTTTGATTTGTTGGGTGAAGCCGCCAGACACAGGCTCGCAGAAACCATAACACCAACAGCTTCTGAATTATCTAATTTATCTGCTTTATAACGATTACCGCTGAATTTGTCATCTCGACGAAAGGAGAGATCTGAAGAATGAAGAGTAGCAGATTTCTCACTACCAGTCGAAATGACACGCAAAAGCTAGTCATGGAATAGCTTTGGTAAATTAAGCATGGGAAAGATTCCCACGCCAGGGTTTTCTTTACAGAGAAGTAGCCTTCTTTCTCCTCCGCATCAAACTGCTGTATTTTGAGCCTTGTGTTCCAAATACAGCAAAGTAGCGTTAATCGGGTTACACACCTTGTCTGTATAAAAAGAGAGGCCCTTCGTCTATTTAGCTTTTCTGTTGTAGCTACAAAGCTTGGCAGCAAATAGTTATTTGTGCATATTTAGTAAAGCATTCACCTAAACGTATACTATGATCTCAACTTTACTCATCCAGCAATGGAAAGAGACCAGCCGCTCTTCTGTTTTCCAGAAGAGCATCGCCGTAAATATTATCCTTGGCTTTTTCATAGTTTACTTTGCCCTAATCTTCATCCTGATGGGCTTTTTTGCAGACAGGCTGTTGGTGCAAATTTACCCTGGAATAAATCCTGTAGATTCTTTTAACAGCTTCCTGCTCTTCTATTTTCTGCTGGATTTGTTCGTGCGGTTTATGCTGCAAGACCTGCCAGTGCTGGGCATACAGCCGTACCTTCACCTGCCCATCAAGAAAAGCAAACTCATCCATTACGTGCTGCTAAAATCGGTGCCTAGCCTGTTCAATATCATGATCCTGCTGATTCTGGTGCCATTTATGCTTACGGCTATTACTCCAGCTTACGGACTAGGCACAGGACTTTCTTGGATAGGTTCCCTCCTACTACTGGTCCTGTTCAACAATTTTTTGCTGATATACTTTAAACGACAGCTGAGCACTAACCCTAAGCTAACGCTGTTCTTCGGGCTGGTGATAGTAAGCCTTATGCTGCTCGATTACTTTGAAATCTTTTCTCTGCGCAGCATTTCCACGGTGGCCTTCGGCTACCTGCTGCAGCAGCCTTTGCTTATAGTAGTGCCAGCTGTGCTCCTGGCACTGGTTTACAGTATCAATTACATATTTTTAGTAGCTCATACTTACCCTGAAGAAATTGCTATCAAACAAGACACAAACATCACAGGCAACGACATTTCCTTCCTCAACCGCTTCGGCCAAACAGGCAAACTGATAGCACTGGAACTGAAGCTGATCTGGCGGCACAAACGCTCAAAATCCGTCATCATGATGTCGACAATGGGCCTTTTCTACGGACTTATCTTTTACCCACAAAAGATCTACATGGAAAATTATGGCTTTCTTATTTTCGTCGGAATTTTTATGACAGGTATGGCCATCTTTAACTATGGCCAATTTATACCTGGCTGGCAGAGCGGCCACTTTGATGCCCTGCTTACCAAACGTATTTCTCCTTATCAGTTCTATAAAGCCAAGTTCTGGATGTTTGTTCCTGTTACGCTGCTGGCCTTCCTGCTTACGCTGCCTTATGCTTTTTTCTTTGGTTATAAAATAGTGCTGATTAACCTGGCTTGCCTACTGTTTAACATGGGTATAAACATTTTTGTCATCTTCTATTTTTCAGTGCTGAACAAAGAGAAACTAGACCTGAGCAAAAGCGCTTCCTTTAATTGGCAAGGCGTTGGCGCATCTAAGTTTGTGATGATGCTGCCCCTGATGCTGCTCCCAATCCTACTCTACTTCCCTTTCAGCCTTCTTGGTATTCCTTACTGGGGAATATTCACGTTAGGTTTAGTTGGCTTGATTGGCCTTATATTCCACAACCAGCTACTGCACATTGTTGCCAGAAGATTCTCAGTGCATAAATATAAATTGGCTGAAGGGTTTAGAAAAGGGTAAGCATTCGATCAATTCAACACAAGAACACAGCTGCTACAGCTTTAGAAATTTAAAATATCAATACTATGATAATTGAAGTTCAAAATATCGAGAAATCCTACAGCGGCACTACCGTTGTACAAATACCAAACTTCAGCATTGCACCTGGCGAATCTGTGGGTTTGGTAGGAAACAACGGTGCTGGTAAAACCACTTTTTTCCGAATGGTGCTCGACCTGATTCGCCCTTCCAAAGGCGAGGTTTACTCAAAGGGCCAAAATGTGGCGCAGTCTGAAAATTGGAAAGAGTACACTGGCTCGCACCTCGACGAAGGTTTTCTGATTGATTACCTGACGGCAGAGGAATATTTTCAGTTCATCGGCGACCTGCATGGCTTGTCTAAAGGCGACATAACAGAGCGCCTGCTCCCCTTCCTGGACCTGTTTAACGGCGAGATTCTGGAGCAGAAAAAGTATATCCGCGATTTCTCTAAAGGTAATCAGAAAAAAATAGGTGTGGCGGCAGCGGCACTTTCAAACCCTGAGTTCCTGATTTTAGACGAGCCATTTGCTAACCTAGACCCAAGCTCTCAGATTCGCCTGAAGAACCTGCTGAGGACGCTCCGCGAGCAACGCAAAATGACTATGTTCATCTCCAGCCACGACCTGAGCCATGTCATAGAAGTTTGCGAACGCATCGTGATTCTGGAAAAATGCAAAATTGTGCAGGACATGCAGACAACACAGAATACCTTACAAGAATTAGAAACCTACTTTACAGTTTAAAATTGGTGAAATGTCTTAGTATAGTGCCCTTATGCTTGCTGCTGTCATGCTTTATGACAGCAGTTTCTGTTTATGCAAACGGTAACGCTGACACAACTCGAATCAAGCAACATCTGACGGTGCTTACCAAAACAGATGGCTACCGCAACGCAGACAATGTCATGCTTTTGAACAAAACGGCCGACTATATCTACAACCACTTTGCACAGTTTGCTGACACTGTTTATTATCAGGAATATGCTGTGGGCCGTGAAACCTACAAAAATGTGGTTTGTATTCTTGGGGCAGACCATCCTAAAACAATCGTAGTAGGAGCACATTATGATGTTTGTGGAAACCAACAGGGAGCAGACGATAACGCAAGTGGTGTAGCAGGCTTATTGAAGCTATCCCAACTGCTTAAAGAACAGAAGTTAAATCACAGGGTTGAACTGGTAGCTTATACGTTGGAAGAGCCTCCTTACTTTCGGACAGAACACATGGGCAGTTATATACATGCTGCCTCTTTAGCCAACAGTAAAACAGAAGTTTATGGGATGCTCTCGCTCGAAATGATTGGGTACTTTAAAGATCAGAAGCATTCGCAGTCTTATCCTATAGGTGCTCTGGCTTTAGTATACGGCAAAAGAGGAGACTACATTACACTTGTAAATAAGGTTGGGGCAGGCAAGTTTGCCAAACGCTTTTCCAGAGAGTTTAAGGAAACAAAGGCCATAAAAACAAAAAAGTTTGTTGGGCCAAAAGCCTTACCAGGCATCGATTTTTCCGACCACTTAAATTACTGGAAATTCGGCTTCAGCGCTTTAATGCTAACCGATACTGCTTTTTACCGAAACAAGAACTACCACCAACCAATAGACACCATAGAAACATTGGATATTAAGAGAATGGCTAAGGTGATAGATGGCGTTGTAGGTGCTCTGACTGGTATAAAGTAAATGTAGTTTTGGTTTGCCTCTTGTAAAAAAGATGAATCAGGACTGCACTTCTCCCATCACAATTAGTTGCTCCAGCGTTGGGTTCTCACTTCCTCCCTCAGGCTCTAAGGTTACGGCAAAGGCCTGTGCAGTTCCAATCTCCTTCATCTGCTGTAAGCGGAAATTTGTATCATCCAATGCAATCATACCCGCATCAACTGGCTGTCCATTATCTAATGCCCATAGTTGGTACTGTTTTCCTTGCGGCGGTGCTGGCAGGTTTAATGCACCAACATACACCTTTTGCTGTTGCGGGTGCCAGAATACCTGCATTGCTGCCTCAGGGTGCCCCTCCACGCCCTGCAATTGCACATATCTTGTGTCAGGGTCTTGAAGAATAGATAACACCTGTTCCTGCTGCTGTATTTGTAAGTTTACAGTCTGCAAATTTTGCGCATACTGTTGTTCCGAAGCCAATGCCAACTGTAGTCTGTCTTCTGTCTGTTGCCATTTATTGTAAAAATAAAAGCTCAGTATTCCAGAGATCAGAAAAAGCACGACACTTGCTGCAAACATCCATTTGTATGGCGAACCTTCTCTTTCATGACCAGCATACATCGGAATCGGTGCTTGCTCCTGTTCAGTTACAACAGGCCCATCAGCAGCGGCACTTTCTTCCTGAATCCGTGCCATTACGTTTGTTTTAAGCACTGGCCTAGGTGCCATCTGGTGTAATTGGGCATAGCTTTCCATAGCAGCACAGGCTTCATCTAATGCTGCCTTTATTTCGGGCGAAGCAGCAGCACGCTGTTCCACCTCTTCCCGTTCAGATTGGGTGAGGCCACCAACGGCATAAAGCTCCAATACGCCTGATGCTATGTAATGTTCGTTAAGCACGTGTTTTAAATATTCTTGCTAAAAATTTTACAGCACTTCGTGCCCTTGTCTTTACTGTACCCAGTGGAATATTGAATGTCTCTGAGATTTGGTTTTGAGTGTATCCTTCAAAATACATCAAATCTATAATCTGCTTTTGTTCCGGATTTAGCTTTCCCACCATCTCCCTTACATCCAGGTGCTCGGAATTGAAAGACTCTGTTGTAACACTAATTTTATTGGACGCACCTAGCGTATCGGTGGCTCCCGTTACTCGGTATTCCTTCGAACGAACTTTATCAATAGCTAGATTCCTGCAAATGTTAATCATCCATGTAAAAAGCCTTCCTTTCTTTTCGTCATACATACTAAAAGAATTCCAGATTTTCACAAAGGATTCCTGCATGACGTCCTCTGCTACCCCTTCCACTTTTACAATCTGTACAATTACACCATACAGTGTCGCACTGTACATGTCGTACAACTGAGACATGGCAGCGGTTTCGCGAGAACGCAGGCGAAGCACCAGTTCTTCTTCACTTGGCTTATTTGCGGGCTGGTTAGGCAATCAAGTAAAAATTATGTACAAAGACAATTTTTAGCTCAGGCTATTATAAGAAATTATAGTTACCTGTAAGCATTTAACCATTTGGTGAAGAAAAGGTTTTACTTCATCTTCAATTGTTTAACAATGTACTGCTCTAGCTTTTTACTTGCTTACCCTATGATGCTTATTTGTTTAAACATTAGAGGGCGCTTCAATAAATAATAAGTAAAAGAGCTACCAGTAGTAGCTCTTTTACAGGAAAACATAGACAAAACCTATACATTAGGGTAGTAATCGTTTGTCCAGGGGGATAAACTATTCAAAAAGGGAAACTATGGCAGCTACTTGCGCTTTTGTAAGCGGCTCGTCGAACGCACCTGTGGCAATGGCAGAAGAATAACCCGCGCCAACTGTTGACACATTGTTTACACCACCTTGCATCAAGTTTCCTTCTCCCTCATATACAGGTTGAGCACCAGCTGGTACATTGCTGTTATCTCCTTCTCCAATAATCCAGCCTTCGTTGCCACGCATGCGCCTGATATAGGCTGCATGCCTTGCTTCTACTGAATGTATCTGCAATGCCGCTGTTAGTACCGCATCATTATTAATCAGGCGTGGAGCCTGACCTTTATAAGCACGTACACCCGTATCTTCAAAAGCCTGTGCCAGCGTCAGGAAAGTTTCGTAATTGGTGTTCCAGTTAGAAAAGTTCTTGCCAAAGTTAAAGGTAGGTTCATCTATAGGAGTCCCGTTCAGGCTGTTTATAGTTGCTATCAGTGCCTCCACGTGTGCCGCCTCATGATCACGGATAGTTTCTATAGCACCTCGTGCAGTGGCATCAGTTATCAAACCATTGGCCTGCAAAGCCTGGGTGTAAAAATTACGTTCCAGGTATTCCAGCTTCAGCGCGAAATTAAGTGCATCCAGCACATCATTGGAAGTTTGGCCATAGGCTTTTTGGAAAACAGAGCCCAAAGCTAACGGTAAGGCTGCCAGTGCTGCCTTTTTAGAAAAACTGCCCATGTGCTTAAACACCTTGCGACGTGAGTCTAAACGTTCATACACTTCTGGATCAACTTTCTCGATATCTTCAATTATTTTAAACAGGTTCATAGTCTATCCTCCTTATTGTGGTAAATTATTGGCAGAAATATTTGTAGTTATAAAGCTTGATGCTGCAGCCAGCACATCAGCTGGCATCATGGCTGGATCAAAACCCATACCGTTTGCAGAATCTGCAAAAGTGCCGTTAGAAATAAGGTCGCTGATAACTGCTGCATGGCGCGCCTCTACAGAAACTATTTTACCAGCCAGTGTCAAAAATCCAGCATCTTCTAACAGTCGGCCGGCTCCATTGTAAGCTGCAACTCCCAGGTCTTCAAAGGTTTTTGCAGTCATCAGCACACTGTTCTTATCGTTAAAGTTGACAGATGAGAAATCCACTTGTAGCGCAGGAATGGCAGAAGAGCCTAAGGCTGCTTGTAAAAAGTCGCGGTGTATCATTTCATGCCCTTTCAGATCCTGCATTATCTGCTGCTCTGTCTGGTTGAACATACTCAGCGACCTTGCCACCACTTCAGTATAATATGCGGCCTCTAATTGTTCCAGCGCGTAAGCGTAGTTCAGCACACCTATATCACCAGAACCAAGGTCCACAACGTCAGGATCCATTGCTCCCATGTCATCATCGTCGCAGGAGGTTGTTGCGAAAAGCAGCGCAGTGGCTGCTGCCGATGCGCCTGCATAACGGAAAAAAATGCGTCGCTGCATGGGTGCCACCAAGGCGTTCTTAAGACCAGCGTTGTCTTTGTCAAGCTTTTTTAGTTGTTTTTCCATAATTTCTGAATTAAAAAAAGGATACTTTCTCACCTGCAGAACAGCATGTACTTCTACAGATTTGAAACACTTACGACGTGGCTCAACTGCTTGGATTTAGGCAGCTGTTATTTTTTTGAAGAGAGGATACTGAGCTGCTTTAATTGGATAAGCATGGGGAAGGGTATTCTTAAAAACACGAAGCAGGCCATGCGGCTTTCTGCTGCTTTTGTAGCTGAGCCCATAATTTTGCGCAGCTCATACTGGTACAGCAGCAAAAAGAACTTATATTTACACCTTAAGGTGCTACCATAACACCGTAAAAAGCATTCGTGCAGCCATACATAATATAATCGTTACATGAGTAAGCTAATCATCAAGAACTTCGAAGAGTTTCAGCAACATGAAGGCGCAGAGCTAGGAGTGTCTGAATATCATAAGATTACACAGGAACAAATTAATCTCTTCGCCGATGCCACCCTAGATCATCAGTGGATTCATTTGGATGCTGAAAGGGCTAAGACAGAATCTCCTTTCCAAGCGACTATAGCACACGGCTACCTCACCGTTTCGCTCCTGCCCTACCTATGGGGACAACTTATAGCGGTGGAGAACCTGAAAATGCAGGTAAACTACGAAATCGAAAGCCTTCGTTTTAATCAGGCTGTTACTGTAAACAGCGAGGTAAGACTAAAAGCAAAACTTCTGTCGCTAAAAAACTTGCGAGGCATAGCTAAGGCCCAGATAGAAGTGACGCTTGAAATAAAAGACAGTAAAAAACCTGCCTTTACAGGTATTATTACTTTCCTTTATCACTTTAACAGTTAGTTTAGAACTGTATTTGTTTACTTATATCCTGCAGCTTTTAGTAAACTAAAAACTGGTTTATGAGCACAAAGGGGCTGGTACAGAAATCCATCTGCACTGGCCCCTTTTGTGTAGCTTCCGTTAAAGTGTTTTTTGCTAACAGCAGTTGAATTGATCTTCCCACTCTCCCACCTTACCTCAAAGTACAGAGAAGAAAGATTAAGTAGTTATCAGCTTTCTTTTGCTACTATTCTGCTGTTGTTTTAGGGTTTTAATAGTTTTTTTAAGCTCCGTTATCTCGCTCAGTAGCTTTACAGGAACCTTTCTTTTAAGCTTCGATGCCTCATGATCTCAAAGAAGCTGCCGCTTATTCAAAAGTTCTTGTTCTAAAAGCTGAATTAAATCCTTCATCACTTCTGCACGCTCTATTTCTTAAATTCTGTTATTTTCTGCTACCCATTTATGTTCTTCTTAACTGCCAGGAGGAAGACCGCTACCAGGCAAGCCTCCTGGAGGTCGGCCTGGGAAGTTCCTTTCGTTATTAACTGGAGCGCTACCGCTACTAAAATTGCGGAGGTTGTAAGTAAACGTTAGCATAAAATACCGCTGCAATGCACTCGACTGCACATCCTCTACATACTGCGCCGTTACGTTACGCTGCACACTCACGTTTTGCCTCAAAAGGTCGTTTACGCTCAGGCTTATTTCCCCCTGTTGGTTTCTGAAAATCTTTTTGCTGATGCTCATATTCCATAGCAGGTAGTTTGCATCGTAACCCTCAGACAGTCCAGAATTAAACTGGTGGTTCAGCTCCGTTCTGTACACCAAACCGTTTAAAAAGATCCAGTTGTACTTCAGACTCGTGTTCTGGTTAAAATAATTACTGTTCAGCTGTGGCTGTAAAGTATTATTTACCAAATTATAGCTGGAGTTAGAAGAAAGCGTAAAATCAATTTTTTCGCTGATGTTGCTGCTGAGCGTTATGCCTGCGCCCAGATTGGTGGTGTTAGCATAAGCAAGGATACCGTTGTTCAAACCTGGTATGCGGGTATAACCTACTGTTCCATGCAATCCGAGGTTAGAGCTTAATAAGTTTACTGGCTGCCCATAATGTAAGAACGTACGGACGTTATAATAACCATCTAGGTTTACAGGCCTTGTCAGCTGCTGGCCTTCTTCCAGCACCTCACCGTTGCTTAATGTTATAGATTCGTCTGTTGCTCTGGTAATGCTGCTGCCAACGTAGTCTTGGGTAATATTTCCGAAGAAGCCCATAAAGAATACACGGTTCGTCTCCATGTCAAAATTACGAAACCCTGTACGAAAGGTATGTTGGTAACTCTGCTGTAGGCTGGCGTTTCCCTGAGTTAGCTGCAGCGGGTTAGAGTTATCTATCACTTCCTGTAACTGGCTTACCGATGGGGCATTGGTGCTGGTGTTATAGTTAAAGTCGAAGCTTTGGGAATTTGAAAACTTGTAATCAACTTCCAGCGAAGGTAGAACATTTGTAAAGTTTCTCTCCAGGTCAAAGTCAGTCGGAAACAATTGGTCACTTTGCAGTTTAGCTGTCTGTAGCTTAGTATCAAACCTTATCCGTAGTTTATCAAAGTTATACTGGTAGCCCAAGCCAACGCGCTGGGTTAAATACTCACTTTCAAAAACGTTGCTCAACGTGGTGTCCAGAGAACTGTAGGACTGTGTATCCTCTAAGAAATTATAGGTTCTTTTATCTGATTCGTTCAGCTGGTTGCCGATGCTATACTGAAACTGCAGTTGCCCATTCTGCCCAAGTGATTCCGTAAAAGTTGCATCGCCAGACCATGAATAACCCGTTCTGATTAAGCTGGTATGTTGGTTTTGGCTTGTGGTGTTGTTGTTTCCCCTGAAGTATGTAGTCGCCGCCATCAAAGAACTTTCTCCGTCTGTGCCACTAACGCTGGTGTTCAGGCCAGCAGAAATCGTTCGGCCTGGTTTGCCAAAACGGTGACTGTAATATATGTTGTTGTTAAAGCTGTAGTTACTATTATCTGATGTTGTTTCATTCCTTGTCTCGTTCAGAGCACCGTTTTCGTTTACTGTACCTCCTGTTAAGCTCGTGTTCGATTCCGTTCGCTGTAAAGTAAAACTCGGTGTTATCAGCAGGCGGTTGTTTTCGTTTATCTTATAGTCTAGCCTAAAGTTAAACCGCTGGTTGGTTGTAGTGGTGTTGCTATACCTATCCTGTAAATAAACCTGCCCCGAGTCAGCTGGCAGCGTATATAACTGGCGCGTAAACTGGTTGTTGTTTATGCCCCGCTGTGTAAAGTTATAGTTGCCACTTACCTCTACCTTTTTGCCCCACATGTCGCTGTAGTTCAGCCCCAGGGTATTCGTTGAAATAAGACCTGTTGTGCTACCTCCTCCAGAAGGTGGCCTTCTGCCTCTCATTCCTCCTCCAGGGGTTTCACCTATCGAAAAGTCCAGCATGTTGATGTTATTGGAGAGCCCTGTAAAAGTAAATCGTTGGTCACCGTTGAAGAAGTTAACGCTTGCTCCAATCATGTACCGATCATCTGTTCCGTAGCCTGCAGAGGCTTTTCCAAACTGCCCTACCCTACGGTCTTGTTTTGTAACTATGTTGATGGTTTTGGCTTCGTTGCCATCGCTGACACCGCTCAACTCAGCTTGAAAGCTTTTCTTATCAAAAATCTGGACATTGGCAATCACATCGGCAGGAAGGTTACGAAGCGCGGAACTTGGGTCATCACCAAAGAAACGCTTGCCATCTACCAGCACCTGTTTCACGTCTTCCCCTTGCGCCTGTATGGTGCCGTTGCTGATAGTGATGCCTGGCATCTTCTGCACTAAGTCTTCGGCACTTGCATCAGGGGCGGTTTTAAATGCTCCAGCATTGTACTGCACCGTATCTCCTTTCTGCTCCCCTAGCGGAACCTTACCTACTACCTGTACTTCTTTCAGAGTAGCATTGCTTTCTTCCAGTAGCACCTGCCCTAGGTTTACAGCAGTGTTCTCCGCCTTAAAAGCTTTGGAAAAGGTTTTAAAACCAAGGTAGCTAACTTCCAGTATGTACTGCCCTGGCGAGATGTTTTCGAACCTGAAGCCGCCATTGGCATCGGTAGCCTTACCCATTTTATGGGCATCGGCCTGGCGTGTTAGCTGCACACTAGCACCTGGCAACTCCAACTTATCTTGTGCGCTCTGCACTGTTCCATACACTGTCACGCTTTGGGCAAATGCCTGCGAAAAGCCCAGGAGCGGCAGAAGTGCAAGCAACCACTTCAAAACTATTTTGTTTAAATTCATATCCACCTACTTTTTCTGATACAGAATGCTGTCAGCTCTTTGCTGATGCACAAATATCTTTATAGCAGCACTTTATTAATATCAGAAAGGAAGCGAAGCGGACAAAGCAGCGGTTGAAACGCCTATAACTAAAGTGAGTGATATAATGCTGTGGCAAACAAAATGCTAAGTAGATTAACCTCTAATTGCCACTGTACTTATGCCACATCTTCTTGATATTTACACGATTTATAAACGAGCAAAGAAGCTGAGGGTACTTTCAAAATTCAAAACTCGGCACTATTGATACTTAACATAAAAAAACAACTCTTCCCTTAAATAATATCCGTTTAAGGGAAGAGTTGCTAAAGGAATTTTAAGACTTACTACTGACTAGCCAGCCAGTCCAGGAACACGGGGCTTTTTGCTTTGCTCACAATCATATCTTCCTGAAACGGTATTGTTAAAGCTATATAGAGCTTCCGTCCAAAATACTGCGATGCTTCTTTTACAGCCTTGTGGTTTACCAGGTGCTGACGGTTAGCACGAAAAAACTGTGTTCCAAGTGTAGCCTCCAGCTCATCAAGGGTGTGGCTTACAACAAAGCTGCGCTGGTCGAAGCAAAGAGCGCGCGTTAACTGGCTCTCAACATAGCAAACTGCAATTTCAGCTACAGGCAAGGGTATAATTTTATCACGCTGGTATACTAGAATAGAACTGCGCTTCTGGGCAATCTTGCTTTCCAGCAAATCGTAAATCTGCTTGTAGGAAGTGTCTGGTTTCGACAAGCTTTTCTGCAGTTGTTTATACTTCTGAACAGTATGCTGAATAGAAGCAGTGGTAAAGGGTTTCAGTACATATTCTATACCGTTTGCTTTAAAAGCCTCTAAAGCATATTCATCGAAAGCCGTACAGAAAACAACAGGTGTGCTTGTTTGTACAGCCTTAAAAATTTCAAAGCTTAACCCATCACCCAACTGTATGTCAGAGAAAATGAGATCAGGAAATTCGTTTTCATTGAAATAACTGATTGCCTTTTTAACAGAAGGAAGAACAGCTTCTACCTCTATCGATTTATCAACGTGCACCAGCGTATCCGCCAGGTCATCAGCTGTCAGGGGTTCATCTTCAATTATTACTACTTTCATTTGTTCAGAATTGGAAGTTCAACAGAAAAATATTCTTCTGAGTCGGACACCATAACGCCTTTACCCGCTAACACCTGATACCGCTCAGACAGGTTCCTCAGCCCTATCCCAGAAGAAGGCTCATGCAGCTGCTTCGGTTTTTTATTGTTCACTACACTAATAAAACCGTCACTATTGTGCCTAATATAAATATGAAGTGGTTCATCGCTGGTGAAACCGTTGTGCTTAATGGCATTTTCTACGAGTAGCTGCAACGAAAACACAGGCAGGAAAGCAGCATCTTTTAACTTTTCGGGTATTTCGATGTAGTAGTTGAATGCATCTTTAAAACGCACTTTCTGCATTTCCAGATAATCTACACAAAGCTTCAGTTCATCTTGTAAAGCGACTATATCCTGTGTATTTGATGTTAAAGAAGCTCGCAAAAACTCCGAAAGCCGTAGCAGGTAGTCTTCTGCTTCCAATGGCTGCCGCTTTATCAACGACTTTAACGTATTAAGTGAATTAAAAAGGAAGTGTGGCTGCAACTGGTGCTTTAAATGCTGATGCTGTGCCATAATACTATTCATCTTCAGCTGAGAATTCTCCAGCTCTATCTGCGATTTTAAGCGCTGCAGCACAACCAGATCCAAGATAACAAGCACAATGGTATTGTTGGTTATACCCGCTATCAGCGGAAAAAACAAAGCCCTGCCGAACCTGGGATCTGGCCCTACATTTCGTAACACGATAAAGTACAGCACAAAAAGAAAAAACATAGCTATGTAACTTAACACGTAACGTGCTATGTTCCTGGTGTTCTCCTTTAACTTAAGGTTGCGAAACCTGCCATAAATAAGAATATTCACTACCCACAATATCAGCATCATAAGTGTGGTAGCCAAAATACTGGTGGTAAGGTGCTTGGAAGGAGGTGGCCCCATACCAGGGCCTGGGCCAGGCGGCGGCGGCGACACCAATGACACATGCCCTGCCAGTAACATAGGTAGCGCACTAAACACACCAAAGAAGATTGAAGTTACCAGAGCAACTATAAAAAGATCTCTAAAATGAAAAGGAGGTTTTTGAATCATACTTGCTGAGCTTCTTTCTGAAAGCTTTGCCAAAATTACATGCAGTATACCTGATTAGTACAGAGATAAAAGTGAAGCGGACAAAATTGCGCATGAATCAGTAGAAGGGCTACGATCTTCTGCACAATTAAAATTTGTTCAAAAAGAAAAGCCTAGCATGTGCCAGGCTCCTCTACTACCAAATCAAAATGTAAACAAAATTTTAAAATTGAGACAGGGCTCATTTGTGATCAGCACACCTAATCGGCCACAATGGTCGGGTCAAACTGCCACATATCATCAAAGCGATAGCCGCCGTTGTTGCCTGTAACTACATAGCCGTAGTTTCCTATAGCAAAGCCCACCGCTCCTTCTCTGGCAGAGCCTTCGAACGTGCCCATGGCTGTCCAAAGATCTGTTACAGGGTCGTACTCCCACACATCCGATTGAATTGCTCCGTTTGTGCCTCCCACCAAATATACTTTATTGTTTAAGACGAAGGTAACTGGCGAAACTCTGGATGCTGGATAAACTTCATCTTCGCGTTCGTCGCTGTCTAACCCCTTCAGCCTTACCCAAGAATCTGTGGCAGGATCGTATTGTAAAAAGTCTGTTACATAGAGGCCATTGTTCAGGCCGCCGCCAATATACCCTTTGCCGTTGTAGGTAAAGGCAAACGCATTCATTCTTTTTGTACCAATCAGGCCTACTTTTTCTTCCCATTCTCCCGTAGTAGGATCATACTGCCAAAAATCCTTCTGGTAATTTCCGTCGTAGCCAGCACCTACATAGCCGTAGTTGTCGATGCTGAGTGCCACGGCTCCATATCGGGCTGAGGCAGGAAAGTCGGCAATCTGCGTCCAGGCATCTGCTTCGGGGTCGTATTCCCAGAAATCTTTTAAATTACTAACACCGTCGTAGCCTGTGCCAACATAAGCTTTTCCGTTTGCCGTAAAACTTACCGCCGAGCTTCTTGCCGCACCTGGAAAATCTGCTATCCTGGTCCAGGCACTTTTAGCAGGATCGTACTGCCAAAAGTCTTTCAGCCTGGTTTTACCGTCGTAACCTGTGCCCACATAGGCTACATCTCCTATTGTAAAGGACACGGCACCGCTTCTGGCAAGGCCAGCAAAATCAGAGTCTTTTATCCAGTTGCCGTAAACAGTTTCTTCATCGCTGCTCTCGCAGGCGGTAAAGCCAGCCATCAGAAGCAAAAGCAATGTGTAGCGAAAAATTGATCCTAAGGGTTTAAAATGGTTCTTCATGTGTTGTATTAATAAATATTGATTACTGAATTTTAGTGTAATAAATTTTAATTTTAACCTTGTTTGAGGTGTGGTTAGGCCCACCCACAACAAGACGGTTTACTGTTTTAGTAAATGATTCTGCGGGAGCAGAAAGTAATAAGGCCTTTCCCGTTGATTGTTCTTCCTGAAGCTTATTGATAAGGTACTCCGTAATGTTGAACTGGTATTTGGAGTTGACTTGATATTCCGTATCCTCCTGCAGCGAAGCTACCTGCCCTGAAGTGGTAGTATAGTTAGCATATAGCAGATTGGTTGGCACGTTATTGAAGTCAGACTCATACAAGGCTACCTGGCTTGGCGCTGTAAAAGGATAGCCATAGGTGTTTGCAACTGGCTGTACCTCCAGAATAACACTATTTATAAGCTCTGGCTGCAGTATCTCCTTCAGCTTGCTCAGATAAGGAAACTCCAGCTTAACCATAACACCTGTACCTGCCTGCGTAAAGCTCATATCGGCTGTACTGGTACTGGCTAAAGGTTCCCCGCCCCGATTAAGCCCTTGGAAATTAGACTGGCTAAAATCATTAACCAGGTTGTTGTACTGTAAGCTGCCCGATGTTACCGGGAAGTCTTGGTAGTTGTCTGTGCTTCCTTCGCTATAGTACAACCTGATAACAGCACTCGCGGCATCGAAACCAATTACGGCACCACCTTGTCCTGCATTGGCGGTTGCAACTTTTAAGCCTTTAAAGTAATCCAGAAACGCATCGGACTGCGTTAATTTATTATCTCCTGCCATCTTTAAATTGAACCACTCTTGCCCCATTGCAGCAGGTAAGGGAATGTTAAGACTATCGCCGCTGCCAGGCCTTGGCTGAAAAGTGTGGGTGGCCAAAGGCTGCGTTTCCGCAGCTGTGCTGCTTATGTTATAGTTTCCAGAACCAGCATAAAAGTAAGAGGCAGACTCTTCGGTACCTACATAGGGCAACAGGTCGGTAGCAACTATGTTGTTTTTCAACTTATATACTTCCAGGTTAAGCGCCTGCGTAGTATCACCGTAGCTGTAGCCTGTGTAAGGCAGCACCAGCGCAATCGAATCAAAAACAGCATTGTCTGATAGGGTCCAGCTGTAGTAGTTAAGGTCCACCTGAAAAAAGGTACTGGCGGTTGTGTTTCCTACGATTGGGTCTGTATAGTTTCCCACCAGCATTGTTCCTGTTGCGGAAGTAACAACAGAATCCAACAACACTGTCGATACATCTACAGTGACAGTATCTATATAAACAGCCGATACGTTTCCGTCTATTAATTCCAGCCCCACATCTTCCGTATCCTCACAACTGGCTAGTATTAGCGGAAGGCTCAGCAAAAGGCTAAGGATGCCTGCCGATCTGTTATCCCTGAACTTACTTTTAATCATCTATTATTATTTTTTATGTTTAAGCCTTTTTAAGCTCCTGCCTTCCCTATTTTAAAGGCTTTCTGTTTAAACTGAGGTAAAAATTCTCTCTTAAACTTCACCCTTCATCAGACCGATAGGCAAAAGTGTAGCATATGAGCAGAGGTTATGAAGGAAATAGAACTGAAGTGGACAAAATGAACGATGAAGTGAACAAGATGGAACCTGATGAAAATCGCTTTGACTATAGTTACAATACCTGTTGGCTATGGAGCCAATTGCTTTAGTCGTAGCCTGTGCTGTCTTTAAAAAACTTGTTATAGCTTCTGTTTTCCTGTTCCTCCTTTTTCTGCTGCTCCTGCTTTCTAAATTCCTCTAGTTGTTTGAGTTGTTTTGCCTCATTGGAAAATAGATTGTACAACACACTTATAGGAGAAGCTACAAGTAAAGTAGAAGGAGGTGGAAGAGGAGCTTTTTGAATTGGAATGGGAGCAGATTTGGCCGCAACAGGGTTATCCAGTTGCTTGCTTCTAGCCTCCCGCATCAGCTTTTCAAGCGAAGACGGGCTTAGCACCTGGACTTCGCTAAGCGAAATGGTATCTTCTTCCAGCACTACTAGCAGTTCTTTGGCAGCACTTGTGGCTACATCTGCTTTTAAGGTATATTGACCTCCCCCCGAAAAACTGGACCGCTGTTAAGTAAAGGAAACGGGCAATAATCGTATAGAACTAAAAGAGAATTGC
>NZ_JAJJWH010000085.1 GCF_020907245.1 Pontibacter harenae
TGGTGGGGTTGGCGGCGACCTACTCTCCCGGATGTGACTCCAGTACCATCGGCGCGGCGGGGCTTAACTGCTCTGTTCGGGATGGGAAGAGGTGAACACCCGCGCTGTAGCCGCCATTGTCTTTCCACGGTGTATGGCCGTGCGTATGTCTTAAAAGCTTGTTTGACTAGATTGGGAGAGAGAGAATTCGAGGTGCGGGCCGTTCTTCGGCCTGTGCTGTGCACGCGGGAACGCGCTCGGGCAATTAGTACCGCTCGGCTGTGGTGTCTCCACCTTTACACCTGCGGCCTATCGACGTCATCGTCTCTGACGGCCCTTAAGGGAGATCTCATCTTGGGGCGGGTTTCGCACTTAGATGCTTTCAGCGCTTATCCCGTCCGAGCGTAGCTACCCTGCGCTGCACTTGGCAATACAACAGGTCCACCAGAGGCTCGTCCAACCCGGTCCTCTCGTACTAAGGTCAGGACCCCTCAAATCTCCGACGCCCACAACAGATAGGGACCGAACTGTCTCACGACGTTCTGAACCCAGCTCGCGTGCCACTTTAATCGGCGAACAGCCGAACCCTTGGGACCTTCTCCAGCCCCAGGACGTGACGAGCCGACATCGAGGTGCCAAACCTCCCCGTCGATATGAGCTCTTGGGGGAGATCAGCCTGTTATCCCCAGAGTACCTTTTATCCTTTGAGCGATGGCCCTTCCATGCGGAACCACCGGATCACTATATCCGCCTTTCGGCCCTGCTCGGCTTGTGGGCCTCACAGTCAAGCCCCCTTATGCTATTGCGCTCTGCGCACGGTTACCAAGCGTGCTGAGGGAACCTTTGAAAGCCTCCGTTATTGTTTTGGAGGCGACCACCCCAGTCAAACTACCCACCAAGCAATGTCCCCCTTCTAAAGAGGTTAGGCGCCAAGCAACCCAAGGGTGGTATTTCAAGGACGGATCCGCGACGCCTGGCGACGCCGCCTCATCTCCTCCCACCTATCCTACACATGGGTTACCCAGAGTCAATGCTAAGCTATAGTAAAGGTTCATGGGGTCTTTCCGTCCCGTTGCGGGTACTCGGCATCTTCACCGAGACTACAATTTCACCGAGCTCACGGCTGAGACAGCGCCCAGATCGTTACACCATTCGTGCAGGTCGGAACTTACCCGACAAGGAATTTCGCTACCTTAGGACCGTTATAGTTACGGCCGCCGTTTACCGGGGCTTCGATTCAGAGCTTCGCCTTGCGGCTAACCCCCCCTCTTAACCTTCCGGCACCGGGCAGGTGTCAGGCCTTATACTTCATCTCTCGATTTCGCAAAGCCATGTGTTTTTGTTAAACAGTCGCCTGGGCCTCTTCACTGCGGCTTCTCCATCGCTGGAGGAAGCACCCCTTCTCCCGAAGTTACAGGGTCATTTTGCCGAGTTCCTTGGCCGTGATTCACTCGAGCACCTTAGGATTCTCTCCTCGACCACCTGTGTCGGTTTGCGGTACGGGCGGCTATGCATTTAAACGCTTAGCGGGTTTTCTAGGGAGCCTGATTAGGGACACTATCTCCGCCCCCGAAGGGTTGGAGTACTTTCACCTTTCAGCTAGCCTGGCGTACTTAACAACCAAGCCAATACCTACGGGCTTAAACGCACTATTCCGTCAGTGCGCGGTCCTTTCACTTCTCCGTCACCGCATCGCTATGCATGGCCGGTGCTGGAATATTAACCAGCTGTCCATCGAACTGCGCTTTCGCCTCGCCCTTAGGACCCGACTAACCCTGATCCGATTAGCGTTGATCAGGAAACCTTGGTCTTTCGGTGTGCGGGTTTCTCGCCCGCATTATCGTTACTTATGCCTACATTTGCTTTTCCAAGCGCTCCAGAATGCCTCGTCGGCACGCCTTCGTCGCCCTTGGAATGCTCCCCTACCAGTGTATAAATACAATCCGCAGCTTCGGTGCCATGCTTGATGCCCGATTATTATCGATGCCCTCTCGCTCGACCAGTGAGCTGTTACGCACTCTTTAAAGGAATGGCTGCTTCCAAGCCAACCTCCTGGCTGTCTAAGCAAGTGGACCCCCTTTGTTCAACTTAGCGTGGACTTAGGGACCTTAGCTGGCGGTCTGGGTTCTTTCCCTCTCGGCGCGGGACCTTAGCACCCCGCGCCTCACTGCCGCGTATATCAAATGGCATTCGGAGTTCGTCAGGATTCGGTAGGATGTGACTCCCCCTAGTCCTATCGGTAGCTCTACCTCCATATGACTCGACCGCGACGCTGCCCCTAAAGGCATTTCGGGGAGTACGAGCTATTTCTCAGTTTGATTGGCCTTTCACCCCTACCCACAGGTCATCCAAATACTTTTCAACGTAAACTGGTTCGGACCTCCAACTGGTTTTACCCAGCCTTCATCCTGCCCATGGGTAGATCACAAAGTTTCGCGTCTACCCCCCCTGACTGCGCGCCCTGTTCAGACTCGCTTTCGCTCCGGCTCCGTTCCTTGAAGAACTTAACCTCGCCAGGGAGGAGTAACTCGTAGGCTCATTATGCAAAAGGCACGCCGTCACCCCACGAAGGGGCTTCGACAGCTTGTAGGCGCATGGTTTCAGGTTCTATTTCACCCCCTTATTCAGGGTACTTTTCACCTTTCCCTCACGGTACTGGTTCACTATCGGTCTCTCAGGAGTATTTAGCCTTAGCGGATGGTGCCGCTAGATTCAGGCGGGATTTCTCCGGTCCCGCCCTACTCAGGATACCACTAGGGCCAAGCAGCTTACGCACACGGGACTATCACCCCCTACGGTCACCCTTCCCAGGGTGTTATGCTTCAATACTTGGTCCCACATCGTGGTCCTACAACCCCGGCACTGCCGTGACAGTACCGGTTTGGGCTCTTCCGCGTTCGCTCGCCACTACTTGCGGAATCATTGTTATTTTCTCTTCCTCGGGGTACTTAGATGTTTCAGTTCCCCCGGTTCGCTCCCTTATCGGGTAGTATATCTTCAATATACTGGGTTGCCCCATTCGGAAACCCGCGGATCAATTCGTATGTGCCGATCCCCGCGGCTTATCGCAGCTTGTCGCGTCCTTCATCGCCTCTGAGAGCCTAGGCATCCCCCATGCGCCCTTCTCTGCGTTCTCGGCCGCCGTCCTAAAACGGCGGCCCGCATCTCGTTAACATAGGTCTGCATTGCTGCAGCCTAAACTTTATTTTCTCTCTCCCATCATGTCAAAGAACNATCACCGTCATAAGACGTAACCAGCCTAAACTTTATTTTCTCTCTCCCATCATGTCAAAGAACTTTCTCTCAGAATCTAGATATCAGACACCAGACGTTAGACGTCCGAGTGTGTAATGCCTCTCCTGAAATTAGGGGCAACAACCTGTTGTCGTTGCCGTGTATTGTTGTGTCAGCGTGTGGAGAATAACGGAGTCGAACCGTTGACCTCCTGCGTGCAAAGCAGGCGCTCTAGCCAGCTGAGCTAATCCCCCAGGGTATTCTACTAAGCAGTGGGCCTGCGTGGACTCGAACCACGGACCTCTACATTATCAGTGTAGCGCTCTAACCACCTGAGNAAGACAACGCCAGCCTAAACTTTATTTTCTCTCTCCCATCATGTCAAAGAACTTTTCCCAGTTCCGAAACGAAGCACTGGAGTGTTACCTCCACCTTCAATCTTTCCTGAGTTAGGGGCAACAACCTGTTGTCGTTGCCGTGTTGTTTTTGAGTTTGATTGATTGAAACAGTCTTCAAGGGTCCGCGCCGGGTCACTTGCTGCGCCTTCACTCGGAAAGCCAGGGGTCGACCCTAGAAAGGAGGTGATCCAGCCGCACCTTCCGGTACGNCTCTCAGAATCTAGATATCAGACACCAGACGTTAGACGTCCGAGTGTGTAATGCCTCTCCTGAAATTAGGGGCAACAACCTGTTGTCGTTGCCGTGTATTGTTGTGTCAGCGTGTGGAGAATAACGGAGTCGAACCGTTGACCTCCTGCGTGCAAAGCAGGCGCTCTAGCCAGCTGAGCTAATCCCCCAGGGTATTCTACTAAGCAGTGGGCCTGCGTGGACTCGAACCACGGACCTCTACATTATCAGTGTAGCGCTCTAACCACCTGAGCTACAAGCCCCCGTGGCGTCGCACGTCCCCCTGATTCGGGAGTCTCACACCCGCCAAATGGGTTTTGAGGTTTTGCCGAGACAGAAGAAGAAGAAGAAAAAAGCCGCGTCCGCGCGGGTTACCTGCGCCTCGGAGAGGCCAGGGGCGACCCTAGAAAGGAGGTGATCCAGCCGCACCTTCCGGTACGGCTACCTTGTTACGACTTAGCCCCAGTTACCAGTTTTACCCTAGACGGCTCCTTTGACGGTCACCGGCTTCAGGTCTCCCTGACTTCCATGGCTTGACGGGCGGTGTGTACAAGGCCCGGGAACGTATTCACCGCGTCGTTGCTGATACGCGATTACTAGCGATTCCGGCTTCACGGAGTCGAGTTGCAGACTCCGATCCGAACTGAGACGCACTTTTTGAGATTGGCTCCCTGTCACCAGGTGGCAACCCTCTGTATGCGCCATTGTAGCACGTGTGTAGCCCTAGGCGTAAGGGCCATGATGACTTGACGTCGTCCCCGCCTTCCTCACTTCTTGCGAAGGCAGTCTCTCCAGAGTCCCCACCATTACGTGCTGGCAACTGAAGATAGGGGTTGCGCTCGTTGCGGGACTTAACCCAACACCTCACGGCACGAGCTGACGACAGCCATGCAGCACCTTGCTTTGTGCCCCGAAGGGAAGTACCATCTCTGGTACCGTCACGCGCATTCTAGCCTAGGTAAGGTTCCTCGCGTATCATCGAATTAAACCACATGCTCCACCGCTTGTGCGGGCCCCCGTCAATTCCTTTGAGTTTCACCCTTGCGGGCGTACTCCCCAGGTGGAGTACTTAACGCTTTCGCTTGGACGCCGACCGTGTATCGCCGACATCGAGTACTCATCGTTTACGGCGTGGACTACCAGGGTATCTAATCCTGTTCGCTCCCCACGCTTTCGTGCCTCAGCGTCAGTTTCGGCCTAGCGAGCTGCCTACGCAATCGGGGTTCTTGGTGGTATCTATGCATTTCACCGCTACACCACCAGTTCCGCCCGCCTCGACCGAACTCAAGCCCGTCAGTATCAACGGCAGTTCCAGGGTTGAGCCCTGGGATTTCACCGCTGACTTAACGGGCCGCCTACGCACCCTTTAAACCCAATAAATCCGGACAACGCTTGCACCCTCCGTATTACCGCGGCTGCTGGCACGGAGTTAGCCGGTGCTTATTCATCTGGTACCGTCAGTTACCCACGCATGGGCGTTTTCTTCCCAGATAAAAGCAGTTTACAACCCAGAAGGCCTTCTTCCTGCACGCGGCATGGCTGGGTCAGGCTATCGCCCATTGCCCAATATTCCCTACTGCTGCCTCCCGTAGGAGTCTGGTCCGTGTCTCAGTACCAGTGTGGGGGACCATCCTCTCAGAACCCCTAGCCATCGTGGCCTTGGTGGGCCGTTACCCCGCCAACTAGCTAATGGCACGCATGCCCATCTTCCATCGCCGAAGCTTTAAC
>NZ_JAJJWH010000086.1 GCF_020907245.1 Pontibacter harenae
ACAAAAATGCAAACATCATACATTGTGAACCACAACTAAAAGATGATTATCGGTTAATTAACTTGCCAGCAAAATCACTAGGCATGGTAGGTGAGGAATACTCTTTCAGTAAACCAGTATCCGCCCTACTGAATCTGAATATCCCAGCCAGCTTTTTGCAGAGCAGGCGTAATCAACTTAGTGCAGATGTCACGCTCGGAGAGGGTCTTTTTGTTAAGCATGTTTTCAGGCGGTGGTCAGGAGTTGTAAATATAGGTTCATGAATATTCTTTTCAAAGTACATGTTTCAACTTCTTTCTAAAGTCAGCAACCAGGCTTGGGGCCTGTAGTTTGTCCCCGTAGAGAAACATCTCCGCCGTGGCGTCAGGTACCAGATCCACCATCCTGTTGCCGTACTTTTCCTTTAGGATGCGCCCGATCTCCATAAACCGCCCGTAGCCTTCCCACACCATCGGCTCGCGCCAAATCTCCTTTCCCTGGTGCTCTACTATGTTAAGATCCTCACCCTTTACCCTATCCGCCCTGAAGGTGAACACGATGCCGCTTTCCTGTATTTCAGGGAGCTGTTCTGGGCTATTCAGGCTAAGCCTTTTGAACCGCTCGCGGAAGTTTACCTCTCTGAGTGCCGCCTTTCTTTCGGCCTCACTGCCGTGTGTGACTGTTTCGTGGTAGCTGGGAAACTCTACGACGGCGAGCATCTCGTAGCAGTTGGGGCAGGAGAGGTCTATCACCATACCGCCGTAATTCTGGCAGCTGTCTCTGCCCTGACCGTACCAGCCGCAGTGCCCGCAGGCAAGGCTGCAGTCTTTGTACTCGGAGTAACTGACGAAAGGTGCCATGGCTAGTGCGCTGTGGGTGAAACGTGAACAAACCTGGCTGGATCCAGTTTCCGCTCCCCGTCCCACCTGTAGGCCACCAGCTTGCCCTGCTTCGCCACGCTGTAGTCCACACAGCAGACGTTGCCTGAGAAAACGCTGACCTCCGCCTGGCCCGAGAGCCAATAGTGGCCGAAGAAGACGGGCCTCTCACTCTCAGGATAGGGGCCGTTGCCCTCGGTCAGCGTATTCGGCACGGGATCGTCTGAGAGCGTGTCTAGCGGCTCCACGCTGTACTGCCTGTAGGTGACCCTCTCAGGGTTCAGCCACCACTTTATCCGTAGCTCCGTGCGCTCGTGCCCGTCCTTGTCCCTGAAGGTAAGGCCCCGCGGCATCCCCAGCTCTTTGCCCTTTAGCGTTACCTCTACGGCTTCATATAGTCCAGTGCCCTTTTTGTAGCGGTTCTTGAGCAGCCCGTCCGTCAGCCTGCCGTCCACGAGGTTCTCTTTCAGGTGCTGGATGTGGGTTTCGTCCCAGCAGGCGTGCACCACCCGCATATTCTCCTCCTCGTGGTAAAGCGGCAGTGTCCTGAACCATTCGATGTAGGCCAAATACGCTTCCTCCTTTCCCTCGAACTGCCGCAGCGTCTCAGCGTGCTGGCTTTTGTTCTTATCCGTGCGCTCGCGCAGGTAGTTGCCTTCAGCGTCCCTTGTGTTGTAGAGGATGGCGTTAAGCTCGTGGTTGCCCATCAGCGCGAGGGCGGCCCCGTGCTCGGCCATGGCTTTGACTATCCCCAGCGCTTCCGCAATCTGAGGCCCCCTGTCTATGTAGTCGCCCACGAAGACGGCCTTTCTGCCTGGGTGGCTGTAGTGGCCCCCGCTTTTGCCGTAGCCCAGTTTTTGGAGCAGTAGCTCAAGCGCGTCGGCGTGGCCGTGTATGTCCCCGATAATGTCGTACATCCTTTTTCTGTGTATGGAGTGGCAATCCTTCTGTTGATACCCCTTTTGCTCGCAGGCATGCCTGCAGACTTACTGCGTGCGCCGTAGCGGCGGGTGTTGTGCCGCAGAGCACTTGAAGGCAGTAGGCAGAAATATTATTTAATATCTATAATTATCAATTGATTTCCTATTGCCGTAACGTTTTGTTACAGAATGTTACAAAACGTTACGGCATAAAAGCAGTGTTCTTCTCCCTGTTGCTTAGCCAGTACTGTCACAACGCTTTAGGCATCGGTAGCGCCTTACTCTTCAGCTTAATCTGCGGGAATTCTTCTCAACCGTTACTATTTGTTATAGTTTGCTACAACAGGTTACATGCTGTAACAAACCGTAACGAGGCCGCTAGAGCACGAACAAAAGGGGAGGCCTGTTCCCTAGAGAAAGCTGTGGTAGGCAAGGCGGAAGTCTGCCTTCGCCGCGATGCGCGTTCAGTCTGTTTGCCTAAAGACTCACACCTGGATGCGCGGTACCATACCGATAGGCTGTAACTTTGCGTAACAGGATTAACTATTTTCTACAGCCACTAGACACTATGTGCGGACGCTACTCCATTATCAGCAGGAACAGGGAGTCGAAAGGCTCGGTCAGAGCCGCCAGGCTGCTGCAGCAGGCCGAGGCGGAGAACCGCTTCAACGCGGCACCCTCGCAGTCGCTGCCCGTCATCACAAGCGATGCGCCAGACGAGCTGCGGTTTCTTAGCTGGGGCATGCTGCCGCACTGGGCCAGGGAAAAGGGCTACAAACACAAGTCCATCAACGCTAGAGCCGAGACGCTGACCGAGAAACCCATGTTCCGTGAGCTTGTCAACCGCAGGCGCTGCCTGGTGCCCGCCGACGGCTTTTACGAGTGGCGCACGACGGCGGTGGGCAAACAGCCCTACCGCTTCCTCCTGAAGGACGAAGGCCTCTTCTGCTTCGCGGGGCTCTGGGACGAGTGGGCAGATACGGAGACGGGGGAGGTGATCCGCAGCTACACGCTCATCACCACGCAGCCGAACGAATTGATGCGGCCCATCCACGACCGCATGCCCGTGCTGCTGCACCCAGACAAGGAGGCGCTGTGGCTCTCGGATGCCCGCGCAGACGAACATATCCTCTCGCTGCTGAGCCCTTACCCGAGCTCTGAGATGAAGGCTTACCCCGTCTCGAAACTGGTCAACTCGCCCGCCCGCGACACGCCCGCCGTGCTGGAGCCCGCAGCCGAGCAGGGGGACCTGTTTAGCTAAATTAAATAGTTATGCTAAAAATTTTAGCTAAATATATAGCCTTTTCATAATTTGCCGCCGTAAAAGAAGGCCAAACAAGAGAAGGCAATGAAAGAAGCGAGCGTCATACCCCTGCACCCCCTGTCAGAGCCGCGGGTGCTTTACCTGAACTTTGAGAGCGAGACGACCGTGCCGCTGGCGGTGGCCACCGTGCAGGCGGGTTTCCCCAGCCCCGCCGACGACTACGTCTCGGGGCGCGTGGACCTGAACACCTACCTGTCTAAGAACCCGACCTCCACGTTCCTGGTGCGGGTGGAGGGCGACAGCATGATCGGGGCCTATATCGCACCAGGCGACCTGGCGGTGGTCAACAAGGAGCGGAAGGCAAAGAGCGGCGACATCGTGCTGGCCTATGTCAACGGCGAGTTCACCATCAAGCGCTACGAGCTGCAGACCGACGGGGCCTACCTGGTGGCCGAGAACCCGAAGTACCCGCCGATACGGGTGACGGAGGCGGACACTGGCCGCATCTGGGGCGTGGTGGTGGGCACGGTCAGGAGCTTCGACCAATGACCAGCCTCTTCGGCATCGTCGACTGCAACAACTTCTACGCCTCCTGCGAGCGTGTCTTCGACCCCAGCCTGGAGGGAAAGCCCATCGTGGTGCTGAGCAACAACGACGGCTGCATCATCGCCAGGAGCAACGAGGCCAAGGCGCTGGGCCTGCAGATGGGCCAGCCTCTGTTCGAGGCAAGGGAGCTGATTGAACAAAATCAGGTGCAGGTGTTCTCCTCCAACTACGAGCTCTACGGCGACATGTCTTCGCGCGTGGTGGAGACGCTCACGCGCTTCAGCCCGAATGTGGAGGTGTACAGTATCGACGAGAGCTTCCTGGACCTGGGCGACTTCTACAGAACCGATCTGAATGCCTACGCCCGAGAGATAAGGGACACGGTGGGGCAGTGGCTGGGCCTGCCCGTGGCCGTGGGCGTGGCCCCGACGAAGACGCTGGCCAAAATCGCCAACAGGATCTCGAAGAAGCCAGAGAAGGCGGACGGGGTGCTGGTGCTCACCGACGGGCGGCACATCGAGGCGGCGCTGCGGCGTACGGAGGCGGGGGACGTGTGGGGCATCGGGCGCCGCTACGCCAAGAAGCTGGCGGGCTACGGCGTGCACACGGCCTGGGACCTGCGAAACGTCACCGACGCCTTCGCCAAGAAACATCTGACGGTGGTGGGCCTGCGCACGGTGCGGGAGCTGCGGGGCGAGGCCTGCATCGAGCTGGAGACGGTGCCGCCAGCCAAGCAGAACATCTGCACCTCGCGAAGTTTCGGCACGGCCATCACGGAGGTCGACGGTATAGCCGAGGCACTGACAACGCACGTGATCAGGTGCGCCACCAAGCTCAGGAGGCAGAAAAGCAAGGCGGGGGCCATGACGGTGTTCGCCATGACCAGCAGATTCGCGCAGGAGGGGGAGGTGTACTCCAACTGCCGCACCGTCACCTTCGACACACCGACCGACTCGGAGCCCGAGCTCATACGCCACGCCCTGAAGGCGCTGCGTGAGATCTATCGCCCTGGCTTCCGCTACCGCAAAACAGGGCTCTTGCTTTTGGACCTGGTGCCCGCGGACTCGGTGCAGCTGAGCCTGCTGGACACGGTGGATAGGGAGAAGCACGCGCAGCTGATGCAGACACTGGACGGGCTTCGGGAGCGCTTCGGGCACGGCACGGTGAAGTACGCGACGCAGGGTACGGAGGAGAAATGGAAAAACAAGCAGGAAAAGCTTTCGCCCTGCTACACCACCCGCCTGGAGGATCTGATCAGGGCAAAATAACAGCTCAGTTGATCTACAGAGGCAGGGCAACTCTTAATATAATACTTTAACAAGCAGCCTTACTTCTTGACACCGCGTATTTCTGAGAGAGCGTAGTCATACAGTTTCTGGCGGTTTATTATGAAGTCTTCCCTTGGCCTGTTTGATCAGCTAAAGCTACCGTTTAGTCTGTTGAAGTGAAAAAGGTGCTTGATATGAAATTGCAACAGACCTCTACGATACGGAGGTCGCCGAAATCAGGGAGAGTACCGAGAGCAAGTGCTGTAAGGTGCAGAAGGGTGGCGTGCACTTTTTCAAAACCGCTGACACTGCATGTCTCTTCAATACAATGAACAAGAAGCACCGCCAGGTGATCTACCTAGAGTTTAATAACAGGGAATTATCGGAAGGATTAGAGTGGCTGGAGCGGGAAGAAGTTCTCAATTCTTAATCACAAAGTTGTATAGAGACAAATGTTTTCTTACTGCAGTTGTTTACAGGATAAATAATAGGCGTAAGGGAGTGAGCTCCTCCCATTTTTAAGACATGTCAAAAGTAGAGAA
>NZ_JAJJWH010000087.1 GCF_020907245.1 Pontibacter harenae
AAGTTACTCATTTATGGTCAACTTTTTCCAGGACAAGACACTAAGGTTAGAGCCAGAAAACAATTCACCAATATTAACTACAATTCCAGCCACAGCTTACTTAGAAGTAATTGATGAGAATGGACCTGAGCAAACTATCTCAGGAAAGAAGGCAAAATGGTTTAAAGTAAATTACGATGGGAAAACAGGTTGGGCTTGGGGAGGTTTAATTAAAAGGGTAAAATAAAGTTTCTACAGCCAGCACACATAAATACTCCAAAGTAGGTAACCTAGACCTCCACGAAGGATTAACTGAAAAACTAATAAAATCTGCCCTTTTTGAAACGAACCTTGATAAAGGGCGAAATAAAGCGTTTTAAGGAAGTCATCCCTTTACCTTAGATTGTATGCTTTGCTACAAATATCACCTCTAACAACCCTTAAAATGACTAATATCAACTATTACAGCGTACATCAATAGCCTGAAGAGGAACATTAAACAGATTGAACCTTTCTGTAGCTCCAAAAACATTTAAACCCAGAGACAATGGAAAACAATAAAAAAGAAGAAACACCTGACGAAGAACAAGATCAAGACAGCGGCTTAGGTAACATCACTGAAAAAGAGTTCATGCGAGACATGGTGAACCTTCACCTTCCAGAAGCCGACCTTATCGGAGACGATAACAACGATGAGTATCTAAAAAAACTGTACGGGGAGGATTTCCTGGAGGGATTGGATTTAGAGGACGACGACTCAGAATAGGAGTAGCCTGTATATTTTAAGCAAACTATAATCTACTTTGTATATGAAGCAGTTTCATCTTAAGTGTGCTCTTAAAAGGAGCAATAACACTAGAACCATCAAGATCATCTTGTTATCTTCTTCAAAGAGTTAACGGTTTCGTTAACGGAAAATAAAAAAAGCCTTAATACGTATTGTATTAAGGCTTCTAGGTAGCGGGAACAGGACTCGAACCTGTGACCTTTGGGTTATGAGCCCAACGAGCTACCAACTGCTCCATCCCGCACTGTTATTATGATACAAAAGTAGGGTATTAATATTTACCATGCAAGCGCATGCACTAAAAAACATTAAAAATATTGTTAAATTTTAAAAATTATTGGTTATACCAAAGTGTATCTTGGAATACTTAAACGATAGTGGTTGCGCATCAGATTTCCCAAGCGAGTACACCAACTGAAAGATACCAGCCCCTGTGCTAAAACTTATACCGCCGCCTATACCCATAGGCATCTCTTGAGCAAAAGACTTCTCTAAATCGCTTCGGTAGTAGCCCTGGTCGTAGAACAAGAGCACATACGAATCTTGGGCCGTAAACAGGCGGTACTCTATGGTGCCAATAGCGTAGGAGGAGGCATAGAAAAAATAGTCGTCGAAGCCACGGAGGGAGGCAAGACCGCCAATGCGGTACATATCGTTCAATAAAATCTGGTCGTTCAGCAGCGCCTCACCCCGTACCCTTGCTAGCAAAGCACTGTTTTTGCCTAGCCTAAAGAAGTTCTCTAATCGCAGCCCCATACTCAACTGTGTTGTTTTCATCTCTAGGGTATCGTAAAAGCTTTTCTCCAGTTCTGCATTTCGCAGCAGTTTTTTACTGCCTGCAGCCAACTGTAGCTCCACCAACCTGCCGCGCCTAGGAAAGTAAAAGTCATCGAGGTTGTTCCAGAGATAATTTAAACCATAAGTATTCGTGTGAGCATCAGCAAGGTCGAGGTTGCGCAGGCTTTGCGCGTTGGCTGCTGCTAATGTTCGAGAGTTACGCCACTCAGTAAATACGCTGAACTTGCCATACTTAATGGTGTTATAAGCCAACTGCAGGCGCGGCTGCACAGTTATAAAAGAAGAATCCTGTTTCAGCAAACCAAATTTAGCACCCAATTCGAACGGTGTACCGAGCAGGTTAGGGTGCAGGTATTCACCGTTTAGGATAACGGAGCCGCGGTTTACCCGCCGCCATTGCACTCCCAGTTGCTTACCCGAGCCTTTTATGTTGCGGATGTTCAGATTTGCTTCGCCCGTAATCAACAGTTTGTTCCCGTTGGGGCGGCTTGGGTCTGGCAGAAAGCCTACCACACCATCTATCTGGTTCGTCTGCCTATCTTCCAGAAAATAGTAAACAGTGGCTTTATCGCGGAGGAAACGCACTTGCGGCGGACGCGTCATTTTGATGTAGGGCAACTGCGTGAGCATGCGCCGAGAATCATTTACCTGCTCCTGGTTGTATGGCTGCCCTGGGTAAAGCTGCAGGTAGCGCATCAGGAACTTTGGCTGCGTTTTGCTGCTGCCCATCACCTGCACCGAATCGTAGGTCACCAGAAAGGCTTTCTCCACCATCAGCGCCGCCTCAATCTGGTTGCCATTTATATTAACAGAGTCGAGCCAGACGGAAGCGAAAGGATAACCATGCTGCTCGGCATACTCCAGAATACGCTGTTGCAGCCGCACAGACTCGGCAGGCTTGAACGGAGCATTATGGTAAAATTTTTCTCTAAAACCAGACTCTATTAAAATGCCTTCGCTCAGATTGCCGTTTCGCAGCTTCGCCCATTTAAACTGCTGCCCTACATATAGTTTCACGTGGAGCGTATCGCGCCGACTATACATGCTGTCAGCCGAAGCCAGCAAATAAGCATCCTGCTGCAGCTGAAATACTAGCGACTGCACCTCTTTCTGTGCCTCCACCGAATCGGGCACCGAAACACGGTAGTTATACTTGGCTATAATCGCTTTGTCATCCGCAGAAGAAGTATACACCCGCAGCACCACCTTACGAACAGCAGGAGGGGGCACAGCTGCAGTCGTTTTCACCTGGGCCTCGGCACAAAGCAGGCTCAGGAGCAAACACAACAATAATGCAGCTATTTTATACATACATTTGCAGTGGATAATAATGTGCTAATTCTTGTAATGTGATGATGTGTTAAGTAAAAGGATACAAGTATTGAAACGCAAGGCTTTTTACTTAATCTCATATCAAACTATAGTTGTTGGCGAGCCCACACAACAACGGCGATCTTATTACAGAAGTATGCTGAATTATTACAGCCTTGCATATGAAACAGTATATAGCTCAAGTAAAACTAGTAATAAGATGTAAAGGTAAGCTTCATAAACAAAAGCAAAACTTAAAGTATAGAAACCAACAACAGTTGAACAATTTCGCCCATTAAAACATTACCTCATTAGCATATTTACTAATTAGCACATTAACCCTTGGCTGGCATATACCTTCACATTCCGTTCTGCAAAAAAGCATGTCATTACTGCGATTTCCACTTCAGCACCTCTATGGGCCTAAAAGAGGAGATGGTGCAGGCGATTGTGCGTGAGCTGGAGCTTCGGCAAGATTACCTGCAGGGGCAGCACGTGCAAACTGTTTACTTCGGAGGCGGCACACCATCGCTGCTGAACCAACAGGAACTGCAACTGCTGCTGGCAACAATCAAAAGCCTGTTTATAGTTTCGGATGATGTCGAAATTACGCTCGAAGCCAATCCTGATGACTTAACGCCGCAGAAACTACAGGAATTGCGCGCCGCAGGTATAAACCGCCTGAGCATCGGGCTGCAATCGTTCCACGGGCCGCACCTGCAGCTCATGAACCGTGCCCATACAGCAGCAGAAAGCTTAAGATGCGTGCAGGATGCACAGGCAGCGGGCTTCGGCAACATCACTGTAGATTTGATTTACGGTATACCTGCACCCGACCATAGCCTCTGGCACCAGGACCTGGCGACGCTGTTTTCGCTGGGCGTGCAGCACGCTTCCTGCTACGCTCTCACTATAGAGCCCGATACTGTTTTCGGCCGCTGGAGCACCAAAGGCAAATTTAAAGCGCCAGACGATGAGTTCACCGCACAGCAGTTTGAGACGCTACTGGAACAGATGCAGCAGCATGGATTTGAGCAGTATGAAATATCAAATTTCTGCCAGCCAGGCTACGAATCAAAGCACAACGGCAATTACTGGCGCGGTGTGCACTACTTGGGTGTTGGTCCTAGTGCGCACTCTTTCAACGGCCACTCAAGGCAGTATAATGTAGCGCACAACAAGAAGTACATAGATGCACTGAAGCAGGACCAGGTACCATTTGAGGTGGAAGAACTCACGCTGGCAGATCAGGCAAACGACCACCTGCTTACCACCCTCCGCACCAGCTGGGGCTGCGACCTGCATAAACTAGAGCAGGATTTCAAGTACAGCATCCGCGAAGCTCACGCAGGTTATTTGCAGGAGCTGCAGGGGAAAGGTTTAGCAAT
This sequence comes from Pontibacter harenae, assembly GCF_020907245.1. Classification (GTDB taxonomy): domain Bacteria; phylum Bacteroidota; class Bacteroidia; order Cytophagales; family Hymenobacteraceae; genus Pontibacter; species Pontibacter harenae. The sequence goes on from NZ_JAJJWH010000087.1 coordinate 4,264, forward strand.
CATAAAAAACGAGGTGCTATACCTAACAGATAAAGGAAAGCTATTGGCCGACCAGATAACACTGGAGCTTTTTATAGAAAAAGTTGAAAAGGCCTGATTATCACACTCAACAGCAAACATAACTCCTAAAAGCCAAATTGCCACTTCAGGCAGTTTGGCTTTTTCATTTTCTTCAATCGTTTAATTTGCAGGACTCATTTCTTCTAACAAGAACTCCCACCATCTCTTCATTAGCAGCAAGCATAGCGGCCATAAAACTATCTCTACTGATTGGCTTAACAGAATGCAGACACGTGCTTAGCCTGTAGACTACTGCCCTTAGAATATTTTTATCTAACCATCTTAAGTTTTTCAAAACTCACACCTGAACCTCGGTTAGATTCTTTTCAAATTACCTTCGGCTTTAGACTCTGCTGGTTGTAGTGCAACTTGAACTATACCAATAAATCTCTCTGTGACAACATCAATAAGAATTTCAATATCTGGCATAACAATTTGAAAATACTGCCGTAATTGAGCACTCATATTCACAATCTCACTTATACCACTTTTTGAAAGAGTAGCTATACTTAATGTTATGAAAGTAATATTACGCTTTATAATATTATATAAGGGCAACAACACAAAACCGTCTAATAATTAGGCACATACAAATTATATAAAAAAATTTGGTTGTGGTTTAGAATGTATGATGTAGGAATAA
>NZ_JAJJWH010000088.1 GCF_020907245.1 Pontibacter harenae
ATAGCTACATATCGGCAGTTATATGCAGCTAAAGGGTTTACCGCTGAGCAAGCCTCAGCTCTTGCCATGAAAGCAATCGGCCAAAACTTATCCCTGCAAACGCAACTGTTAACAAACAGGGCAGTCTTTATGACGCTGGCAATCATCCTGGCTATTGTTGCTTTTCTTGTCTTGACGGTCCCTTCCATCAGCAAAACCTATTTACATTGGAACAAACGGATGTTTACGCCTCCGCGGGGATAACCGGCGCTGGCATTTGGCGGAATTGGAAAGAAGTCCGCATGAAAAAAAATGATCAGCAATTTGAGAATCTTCAGGTAACCTAATATTCAAAATCAGAAGAAAAAATTCAGTATGAGCCCTTAGTTATTACGTACATAAGTTTAGATCATTTTTATTCAATCCAACTGCTATAAAATTCCATTCTAATGTAAGCAGATATTTAAATTAAATATGCTGATAATCAGCAGGAATTAGTTTGTCACAGCCTACATAAGCAGGCATTAAATACACAAAAATGAAAGGGAAATACAGAATTTTATTTTCGGCTATTTTGATTATAGTTGGACTACAAATGAGTGCTCAGGCACAAGAATACAGGTCTGCAACAAAGTACGGTGAACCGGGGAAAGCGCCGGGAATGAAAGTTAAATTGCTAAGTACAGTTGGTGATGTTAAGACCTACGCGGTAATTTTATCTAAAGGGGATGAGGCTGTATCCGGACTGACAGAATTTGCAGAAAAGTATAACGTAAAAAGTGGTCATTATCAAGCCATAGGAGATGCCATGCATATAGAAGTAGGCTGGTTCGATTACAACCGAAAGCAATTTCTGGTTGTGCCTATTGATACAGCCGAAATTACTTCATTTACGGGCGATATTGCCTGGTACAAAAACAAACCGGTAGCCCACACCCACATGACGGCTTCCTTAAAAGATGGTTCAGTAAAGGGCGGGCATTTGCTACAATTAATAGTTGGGCCAACGCTTGAGATTATTGTTACGGTGGAACCAACCTATTTGTACAAAAAGCTGAATGAAGAATTTCAAGCAGGGTTGATTGACCCGGATATTAAAAAATAACAGTAATGCAGGAAGAAGAATATAGATCCGCATCGCAGGAAGTGGAACCGGGTAAGGCACCTACCATGAAAGTTAAATTATTGAGTTCTGTAGGGGATGTTAGAACATATATGGTGATTTTCTCCAAAAATGATGAGGTAGTCTCGGGTTTAACAGAATTTGCGCTGAATTACAATGTCAAAAGCGCTCATTTTCACGGCATAGGAAGTGCATTTAGCTTAGAGTTGGGATGGTTTGATTTTGACCGCTTGCAATACCAGGTTATTCCAATGGGAATTACTGAAGTAACTTCCTTTATGGGCAATATAACCTGGTTAAATGAAAAACCAATCGTACACGCACATGCCACAGCTTCCTTAAGGGACGGAATAGTGAAAGGCGGGCATTTATTGGCACTCAATGTAGGACCTACTTTTGAGGTAATTGTTACGGTAGAGCCAACCTCTTTATACAAAAAGCTTGATCAGGAATTCCAGGCAGGTATGATCGTTTAAATAGATGATTAGATAAAAAGCTGTTTAGAGTTTTATAGAACAATGTGTTTCTGCCCAAAGTAAACCCTTCCGGCTAATGCTGTTTCGGTCCTCTTTAAAAAAAGGCCGAAACGGCAGTAGGATTCTCATTTCTCCGTCAGAATACCCGCTTTGTTCGAAAACCCTAAACAGCTTCTATGTTACTATTGAAAACCTAAACAGTTTAATCTTAACAATACAAAATGAAAATAGAACTTTCTGTTTTAGACTTAATGATGATTGGCGAAGAACGAAGGTTTCTGGATACCATAGAAGGTGCCAAAATGCTGGCTCAGGCTGTTGAATCGTTTGGTTATAAACGGTATTGGGTGGCAGAACATCACGATATGCCAGGAATAGGATCTTCTGCTACTACTTTGCTCATGCAATATCTGGCCGCCGCAACCAGCAAAATAAGAATAGGGTCGGGAGGCGTTATGTTGCCTAATCATGCTCCTTTGATTGTTGCCGAACAATTTGCCACTTTAGATACCATGTTTCCGCAAAGAATTGATTTTGGCGTGGGTAGAGCACCTGGGGGAGCAGGGCCAGCAATCAGGGCAATCAGAGGTAAAAATCTGGAGAGGGATTTTGGGCAAGATCTGAAAGAAATTTCAGACTACCTGGCTGATAACCGCCAGCAAGCCGCCCGGGGAATCCGAGAGCCGCATGAAGTACCAGTGTATATTTTAGGTTCAAGTTTAAACAGTGCTGAATATGCTGCTAAGCATGGTTTGCCCTATGTTTTTGCTTCTCACTTTGCTCCCCGGTTTTTAATGGACGCTATTCAATTATATAGAAAGTTATTTCAACCTTCACCTACTCTGGAAAAACCTTATGTAATAGCGGGTGTAAATATAATAGCAGCAGATACTCCTGAAGAAGCTACCCTGATTGCCAGCTCACATCAAAAATGGGTAGTGCAATTATATACAGGAAACGCAGGCTTACTGCCAAAACCAGAACCCGATTACTTTAAAAATACAACTGCCAATGAAAAAGCCATCTTAGCTGAAGCAATGGCCTGTACGGCTATTGGCGACAAATCAAATGTTAAAGATTGGTTGGAATCTTTTTTACAACTTACCAAAGTTGATGAATTGATAATTGATGCCAGGATATATGACCCTTTAAGCCGCTGTAAATCTTACCAAATTGCGAAAGAAGCAGTGGAGGCATTGTAATATCTTACAGTTGCAAATAATAATATAGCAGTTGCATTAGGCCTTCAGTTTTTGGGGTATTTTGTAGATACAATGGTCGAACTTTAAAATTTAAAAAAGCTCTAACTATGCTTTTGTTCGCAGAAATGAAACGTCATGTAAAAATAAAAAAAGAACATGTTTAAAAATCAAAAGCTACTATTCCTGATCATAACGATATTATTTTTTGGATTTTCTGCGGATGCTCAGAAAAAAGATGGGATTTCGGTGAAATCAGTAAAGATCCAGAATGGAATGATTTCTGGTGTAGCTGGAACCGACCCTGAAGTTCTTGTTTTTAAGGGGATTCCATATGCCGCTCCACCTATAGGCAATTTACGATGGAAGGCTCCTCAGCCGGTTGAAAGCTGGCAGGGAATACGGGAATCTAATACCTTTAGCCCCAATGCGTACCAGGCCAAACCCAAACCTTTTGGCGTGTACACATCAGAATTCCTTATTCCACAGGATGGTGCTATAAGTGAGGATTGCCTTTATCTTAATATATGGACAGCTGCAAAATCAGTTAAGGAAAAAAGACCGGTTATTGTTTTTATACATGGCGGCGGGTTTGTAAGTGGGTCGGGTTCAGTACCTATTTATGATGGCGAAGCATTTGCTAAAAAAGGGGCTGTTTTTGTTACATTTAACTACCGCCTTGGCATATTTGGTTTTTTCGCCCATCCTGAATTGACAAAAGAATCTGCTCACCAGGCCTCCGGCAATTACGGTATTTTAGATCAGATCGCTGCCTTGAAATGGGTAAAGAAGAACATACGTGCATTTGGTGGCGACCCAAATAATGTAACCATCGCTGGGCAATCGGCCGGCTCCATGAGCGTCAACGTTCTTGCTGCAAGTCCATTGGCCAGAGGGTTATTTAACAAGATAATTGCGGAAAGTGGTGGTTTTGTAGTAAAGGGTGTTTTTGGCGGAACGGAACCGCTAACCGTTGCCGAGCAAAAGGGTTTACAAATTGAAAAAACTGCCGGTGCAGCCAGCCTGCATGAGTTGCGCCGCTTACCCGCAGAAAAGTTGCTATCCTTGCACCAGGGAATGGGAACAGTAATCGTTGATGGGTATGTGCTTCCTACCTCTGTTCCATCTATTTTTGCCGGCGGCAAACAAACCCATGTTCCCCTGCTTACAGGTTATAATGAGGCAGATGTGCTTTTTCAGGAGCCAGCTACGCTTGCAAGTTACCGGGAGCAGGTACAAAAACAATTTGGGAATGATGCTGCCATGATTTTGCAGCTATATCCGGCTGCCAATGATAAAGAAGCAACAATAGCGGCAAATAACCTTACCCGCGACTCCGGATTTGGTATTCAGAATTTTGCCTGGGCGCGGATGCAACAGGAACAGGGAAAAGCAAAGGCCTACATGTACTTCTTCAAACGCCAGGTGCCGGAGATTGGCGGAACCAATGAATATGGTGCTTTTCATACAGCCGAAGTGCCTTATGCGTATGATAACTTAAAATTTCTTAACCGGCCCCTGCAAGAGGCTGATCAACAATTGGCGAATTTAATGTCATCTTATTGGATTAATTTTGCCAGAAGTGGCAACCCTAATGGACCCAAACTTTCCCAGTGGCCCGAATTTAACAGCAATGGTCAGGTTATTGTATTTGGCTCCATATCTTCCGTAGCCCAACATCCTTATTTTGATGCGCTAGAATTTCTTTACCAGCGGTCGACGAAATAAAAATTTCTTGAAATAAATTTCAGACAAACACCCTGTCGTCTTCACGATTGCTACAAATCTATGGCCTAAAACGCAGGGATAAACTAATAGTAGGATACAAGGCTAAAGAATTGAAATTATGAGTCGTCCTGAACAACTTACCGCATATTGCAGGATGGAGGCATGGGTTTAGATTCTGTTTTCGGCCTCTTTTTAGAAAAAGAGGCCGAAAACAGAAAATTGGACACACAAAGAAATAAAGCATGACTGCCACCAAGCAGGTTAAAACTTTTAAACTGCTTCATAACCAAAAAGCACCTTTAGCTTTCTAAAGGTGCTTTTTTATCTTCAACCTAAACCGAAAGGTTGGCAAGAAGCAAATGGATAGGTCCTTGCTGATGTTTAGCTAAAAGCCTTCCCCTTTTTTTATTAATACTCCTCTAAACCGCCCACTTCGATATTCCAGAAC
>NZ_JAJJWH010000089.1 GCF_020907245.1 Pontibacter harenae
CAAAGGTTGAAATAAACTACTCCAGAGGCCTAAGTGCCTGTAAAGGAGAAAGATTAATTTTGGAATACCTTCAGTCTGCCGATCTTTCACAGTATCCGCCTGCCGCGGACACTTAGGGATAACCAACGCCGCCGCACTTTAGTTCATAATATACTAAAAGTTTTTACTACTATACTCTCTCTTTTACTACAACACTTTCAGCATAGTCTTTTAAGTAACTGTAGCGCTCAGTCAGTTTTCCTCTTTTGGCTATTGTTCCTCTTCCCAGCACTCCTACTTTATCGCCATTGAACAGATGCGGGAATACGTTATCTATTAAGTGGCGACCGAAATCTCGGGAGGCATTCCGCGGGAGTTCGCAGGGCAGGTTATCTACGGCCATTATAGTAATGTTACTCCCTCTGCTATATGCTGGCTCCATCTCTCCTGTCGCAGGATTATAATCATAAGCAGGATCAGGTATAGTGGTGGAGCGTTTGGTGCAAGGTATGGAGCCGTTTACATCGCAGGTGATGTCTGCAATGGTATTGATTTTAAAGTCTGGCTGGCGTGCTTCTTCTTCAGTAAAGAGCTTGGGCGCACGTGGGTTCCAGTATGAGCAGGCTAAAAGAATATCTGTTACGCGGGCAAACTTACGGAAGGTGGACTTATAGAGGTGCGGATTCTCGTAAAAATCGGGAGCATGCCATACCTCTACATCAGGACGTGTATTATAATCGCCTGAATGCAGTTGCGCGTATACGGGCTCCTCGAACTGCTTATATAAGTAGTCGAATACACTTACTTTTTTTATTCCCATCAAGTCCAGCACTTCCATAGCACCGCCAGCCACACGCCCTCCTCCTGTAACGGCTATCTTTACTGGCGGCAGCTGTTTCACTTTAAAAAACTCCTCCTGCATATCCTCTATGTCGTGGCAGAGGTAAGCTGGCTTCAACGAGAACAGGTCCCACTTCTTTCCATAAGTCAGTATGCCATTATAAGCTCCTACTATACCTGCATAGCGGCCAAAAGCTACAAGCCGCTGCCCGTTTGCGGTGGTTAGTGTTTCGTAATCTATCAGCGTGATGTTTTTAGCTAGCACCGCGCGCAGCAGTTTTGCGTTATGCGGCTGCTTCTTTATAGTATGGGAGAAGAAAAAGTAGGTTTTATCAGGTATAAGCAGATCAATGGGCACCTCTTTTACACCTAGTAGTACATCGCAATCGCTGAGGTCTTGCTGCAGCTTTATACCTAGCTCAGCGTATTCCTCATCTTTAAAGCAACGCACATCACTTGGCTGTACCACTAACTCTAGGTCTGTAAAAGCCTTTAGGGCCTCTACGCACTTTTTAGGAGTAAGGGGCACACGTTTATCAACAGGCACTTTGCCCTCTTTTATTATTCCTACTTTCAGCTTTTTCATAGGCCGATGCATAATGAATTCTTATACTAAAATAAGTGTTAGCCAAGCAGTAAAGCTTGCTGTGATATAGCCTCAGCAAGTATAAGATATGAACTTAGTAAGATAAGCGCTACATACTTCAAGTATTTAGCGTTTGTGTTTCAATATAATAAACATTAACTATACTTTTGCGGAAATCTTGCGAGAGCGGCCAAAGCTTAACTCCTTAAATTTTAAAGAATAGCATAACCATTCATTCCCAATCAATACTTCATCATATATGATATTTAAAATAAAACCTGCTGATGTATTTAAGGAGCGCCACAACGGGCCCGACAAAGAACAGATGCAGGAAATGCTCCGCACGATCGGGGTTGAATCTTTAGACCAACTGATTGAGGAGACTGTTCCTTCGGCTATACGCCTGAAGAAGCCGCTTAACCTGCCTGCCGCCTTAACAGAAACCCAGTTCCTGAACAAGTTTGCTAGCATCGCAAAGCAAAACAAACTATATAAATCGTACATAGGTCTTGGCTACCACGACACTATTCTGCCTGCCGTAATCCAGCGTAACATTCTGGAGAATCCAGGCTGGTACACTGCCTATACACCTTACCAAGCCGAGATTGCGCAGGGCCGTTTGGAGGCGCTGATCAATTACCAGACAATGGTGATGGAACTGACAGGAATGGAAATTGCGAATGCATCTTTGCTGGATGAAGCAACTGCTGCTGCCGAAGCCATGACGATGTTGCACGCACAGCGCAAAGGCTCCCGCAAGAACGCGAACCGTTTCTTCGTATCGGAGCAGGTACTGCCGCAAACAATAGATGTACTGTATACACGCGCTACACCGCTTGATATTGAGCTGGTAATAGGCGACCACCGTACAGCTGATCTGAACGACACTACTATATATGGTGCTTTGCTACAGTATCCGGCTGCCGACGGTGAAGTGTTTGACTATACTGATTTTATAAAGCAGGCGCATGCGCAGGAAATGCTGGTAGCAGTTGCCGCTGACTTGCTTTCTCTTACTTTATTAACACCTCCAGGTGAAATGGGTGCCGACGTGGTGGTAGGTTCTACCCAACGTTTCGGTGTACCGATGGGCTTTGGCGGTCCGCATGCAGGTTACTTTGCTACAAAGGATGCCTTCAAGCGTGTGATACCAGGCCGAATCATCGGCATTTCGATAGATGCGCAGGGCAAGCGCGCTTACCGCATGGCGCTGCAGACTCGTGAGCAGCACATCCGTCGTGAGAAAGCGACTTCTAACATTTGCACGGCTCAGGTACTACTGGCAGTTATTGCAGGTATGTATGCTGTTTACCACGGGTCACGTCGCCTGAAGTATATCGGCCTGAACATACACGCGCTTACGCAGCAATTAACCAATGGCCTTAAGTCTTTAGGTTTTGAGCAGCAGAATGCACAATATTTTGATACTATAAAAGTAGCGGTTGAAAGTGCCGACATGCAGGCAGCTATCCGTACGGAAGCTGAGGCAGCGGGCATAAACTTCCGTTACCTGGAAAATAATTACATTGGTATATCGCTGCACCAGAACACGGATCTGCAGGATGTGAAAAACATTTTGGCTGTGTTTGCCAAAGTTGCTGGAAAGTCTGCTGATGTACTTACTATAGATGAACTGCCAGGCGAAACAGAAATTACCTGGTCTGATAGCCTAATTCGTAAGAGCGAATTCCTGCAGCAGGAGGTATTTAACAAGCACCACTCAGAGCATGAGATTTTGCGCTACATGAAGCACCTGGAGAACAAAGATATTTCTTTGGTTCACTCTATGATTTCGCTGGGCTCTTGTACCATGAAGTTGAACGCTACAGCCGAAATGATTCCGATTACGTGGCCTGAGATTGGCAGCCTGCACCCATTTGCCCCAGCCGACCAGACAAAAGGCTACCAGCAGATATTTGCTGACCTGGAAGCTTGGTTGTGTGAAGTAACTGGTTTTGATGCGATGTCGCTGCAGCCAAACTCTGGCGCACAAGGCGAGTACGCTGGCCTAATGGTAATTCGTGCTTACCACGAATCGCGTGGCGATCATCACCGTACGGTTTCTCTTATTCCTTCTTCTGCACACGGAACCAACCCTGCTTCTGCTGTAATGGCGGGCATGAAAGTGGTGATTGTGAAGTGCGATGAGAAAGGCAACATTGATGTAGCTGACCTGCGTGCCAAGGCAGAGCAATACAAAGATGAATTATCTTGCTTGATGGTAACTTACCCATCTACACACGGTGTATATGAAGAAAGCATCATTGAGATCTGCCAGATTATCCACGAAAATGGCGGTAGAGTATACATGGACGGTGCTAACATGAACGCACAGGTTGGTTTAACCTCGCCTGCCAATATTGGTGCCGATGTTTGCCACCTGAACCTGCACAAGACTTTCTGTATACCTCATGGTGGCGGTGGTCCTGGCATGGGCCCTATCGGTGTGGTGAAAGACCTGGCTCCGTTCCTGCCTGGACATGCGGTGGTGAAAACTGGTGGCGAGAAAGCAATACCTGCTGTTTCTGCAGCTCCTTGGGGTTCTGCTTCTATCCTGCCTATTTCTTATGCTTACATTGCCATGATGGGCGGCGAAGGTTTAACAGAAGCTACAAAGGTGGCTATCCTGAACGCGAACTACCTGAAAGCTCGTTTAGAGAAGCACTACCCTGTGCTGTACATTGGTAAAAACGGCCGTTGCGCGCACGAAATGATCTTAGACTGCCGTAGCTTTAAAAAAGCAGGCGTGGAGGTAGAAGACATTGCAAAGCGATTGATGGACTATGGCTACCATGCTCCTACGGTTTCTTTCCCTGTAGCTGGTACACTAATGGTAGAGCCAACAGAATCTGAAGCACAGGAAGAGCTGGATAAATTCTGCGAAGCCATGATCTCTATCCGTGAAGAAATTCGTGAGGTAGAAGAGGGCAAAGCTGATCAGAAAAACAACGTACTGAAGCATGCACCGCATACACAGGAAGTTGTGCTGGTAGAAAACTGGAAACGCCCATACAGCCGCGAGAAAGCAGTTTACCCTGCGCCATACCTGCGCGAGAACAAAATGTGGCCAACCGTTAGCCGCATCGACAGCGCGTACGGTGACCGTAACCTTGTTTGCTCTTGCGCTCCGACAGAATCTTACAATGAACAAGACAAAGAAATGGTGGCTGTAGGCTAACCTTTTCTGTCTACCTATACTTCAAAGCCTGGCCCGAAACGGTCAGGCTTTTTGTTTACTCTCCATTTCGAGGTGTGTCTACCGCCGCTTATGCTTTAATGTAGTTGGGATATAAACTTAAACATTAAGCAATTTGCACTATAGGGAATAGCAGAGCTTCATATTCTTCTGCTACAGAGAAAAATACTTGGTACCTCTATAAAAGTAATGATAAGTTATAGTTTGCGA
>NZ_JAJJWH010000010.1 GCF_020907245.1 Pontibacter harenae
GGGGTGTTCGCGTTTTATACCCAGCGGAAACGTAGCGGCAGGGTAACCGAAAGCTGCGGTACAGTACTCCGATGATGAAGATTTGAAAAGCAGTTTAGAGCTAATACACGCTCTTGTAATATTCATCTAGAGAAATACAACTCTATGAGGTACGAGGAAGTGAAGAATAAAGTAGAACAATGAGCATAAACAATAAAGGGAGGTACTCAGTACCTCCCTTTATTGTTTATGGGCTTAGGTAGTAGTAATAAATTATCGTTTTATAAATTATCTCTATCCTGTAAGCCTATAACCTTATTTTTTAGGCTTTTCTACCAGCTATGGCTGTATAAAGCTCGTCTTGCTTTAAGTACTGATTTGCTAAAGCTCGTAGTTCTTCAGCGCTTGTGTTTCTAATTGTATGGAGGAAATTGCTGTAGTGATCGTGAGGCAAGTCGTAAAGCGTTATTCTCTTGTACCTGTCACACTGATCGAATATGGTGGCCATGTCGTTGATAAATTTGCCAATCATGTAGTTTTGCACAACCACTAGCTCATCTTCGGGTATCAATTCTGTTTGTAACAAGTTGATCTCTTTGTGAATTTCAGTTAACGTGTTTTCTGTTACTGCATAGTTCACATCAGTGCCGATATAGAAAAGTGTAGAATGTACTCTTGGCGAAATGGCCGAATAAATACCATACGTATAACCTTTGTCTTCTCGTATATTGCGCATTAGCCTGGAGCCAAAGTACCCACCCAGAACTTCATTCAATAGCACTAGCTTATGGTAATCTTCGTGCTGAATAAGCGGCAATTCTCTTCCTACTTTGATAGAAGATTGCAAGCTATCCTTAACTTCTCTAAAGGCTTCCTTTTCTCCTTTTTCCGCGTCGTTGATGAATGTCTTACTTTCCTCTACAGACTTGCCTGCTATTGCTAACGTCTCAAGGCTATTTACAAGCCTTCTCTGGCTATCTTCATCTAAACTTCCACATGCAAAAACTTCTAAACCTTCAGTGCTAAACTGCTTCTGATAAAAAGCCTTTACATCCTCTAACGTGATACTATCGATTACCTGCTGCTCGAACCCGAACTGATAAGGATGATCTGAACCGTAAATAAGTTTTGTAAAGCTTTGTGTTGAAAGGTAACTGTTCTTTTGACGCTGTACTTTTATATTCTGAGATGTTCGCTGCTTTAGCAGATTAAACTCTTCTTCAGGGAACACTGGGTTCTGCAGAATATCCACTATAAGTGGTAGCAGATCATCCAAGTATTTAGAAAGGCAGTAGAGCGTGTATTCTGTGCGGTCGTACTGGTGATTACTATCAAAAGAGGCGCCATAATATGCTACCGTATCAGCAATTTGCTTAGCAGTATAATTTTGTGAGCCTTCTAGGAGCATTTTTGTGGCTAAATCTGATACACCATGCTTGGTGTCGTACCACTTCCCCGCTTTAAAAACAAAATCCAGCCTGATTACAGGCTGGGTTTCGTTTTTGATAATATGCAATCGCGATCCGTTGGATAAGTTTGTTACTTCTGCAAACTGGAGTGCTACTGCATCTACTTCGTATATTTCAGGTGCTTTACTTCTATCAAGCATTCTTATATTTTAAATTAAAAATCTAATCAATGTTCAGTGCTAAACTAAAACGTAGTGTCTGTGCTAATGGGTTGCTCTGTTCGTTTGGAACAAGGTAAGCTACATCTACACCAAACTTCTGGTAGCGTAGGCCTATACCAAAAGAAAGATATTGGCGGCCGCCTTTGTTTGGATTCTCATAAAAGTATCCTGCGCGGGCAGCAAACAAACTATTGTACCAATACTCTAAACCAGTAGAGAGGCTAACTTCCTGCATCTCTTCACTAAAGCCATCCTCTGCATCGCCGAACGAGGAGAATATACCACTGATAACAGATTGATTGGAATTGGCTCCAGGTGAAGGTACAAGCAATTTGTTGCCGTCTAGTACAAACGTTAAGGAGTTATAGGCATCTAAATTATAAGTAACGGCTGTACCGACCTTCAAGTTGGTAGGTAAGAAGCTTCTAGCATCTGCAGAGTCTGTATAAGCAATTTTACCACCTATATTCGATATGTTCGCACCGAAGGCAAGGGTAAGCGCTTGGTTCAATTTTCTGTTATAGTAAACACCTACATCTACTGCAGCCGTGTTTCCTGGCTGAGATTCCAGGTTAGACCCACTGATATTAACATTACCCGCTAAGTTAGAGTGTATAAAGCGAGCACCTATGCCCAAGCTAAAGTATTCGCTCAATGCCTGACCGTAGGCTACAGATATAGCGTACTCTTTCGGGTTATAATCTCTGATTTGGTTGCGGTTTTCATCTACAAACTGAATATCTCCCAAATCAAAATACATTAGAGAGGCTGATATGGCTGATGTTTCGCTAAGCTTCTTATATCCTGAAAGATAATTTAGAGACATATCGTCTACTACATTGCGAAGCCATGGAGAATAGGAGAAGCCTACACTCATGTCGTTTTCAACAAAGCCCAGTTTAGCTGGATTCCAGAACGTTGTATTCGCATCTGGAGATAGAGCCACACCCGCATCGCCAAGTGCTGCAGAACGTGCATCAGGGGCAATTGTAAGAACAGGAACAGCTGTTGTTACAGCTCTAACGTCCTGACCAATTGTATTCTGAGCAAATGCTTGAGGCGCCGAATATAAGGCAAGTGCGGAAAGGGCTGCCTTTAATAGTACACTTTTTTTATACATATTTTAGGTATTGAAAGCTAAACCAAATATAGAGATAATAAGGGAGTAAGTTAATTCAAAATTACAAGTTTCTCAAATTTAGATGTTTTTGAGCCATCTTGTTTAGAGCGCACATTTAGTTTATAAATATAAACGCCTCTTGCCAGCACATCATTATATTCGTCACGACCGTCCCAACTTAACTCTGCTATATGTGCTTTACTTGCATAGCTTGTTGTTTCTAGTGTCTTAATCAGTTTGCCTGAAATGGTGTAAATCTGAATCTGAACTTCTATATCCTCGCCCGCACGGTTATGGTCAAAATGGAATCGTGTGTTTGTCGAGAACGGATTTGGGTGATTCAGTACGTGATATAACGAAAAGTTATTATCATTTGATACAATAAACTCTATATATTCTTCTGCCGAATTGTTATGCGTATCCCAAGCCTTTACCTTTAGCGTATGCCTACCTGCCGCTAAGCCTTTAAGAGGATAGCTGATAGTGCCTGATTGGTAACTGTCTTTGTCGGAAGTATAGTAATCATTTAAGGTGACAAGGTTATCGGTTTTACCATCAAGCACAGCCGTTATTTCGTGGCCTATGCCCAAGCCTGCCGTATTAATGCCGCTTTCATCATTCAATTTTACTAACAACATGACATCTGCATTGGTAGCGCCTCCAAAGACAAAAGACTCATCGTTCATGTACAGCTTTATAGTGGGCGGAACATTATCAGTTGCGGCAGTTTTGGCTGTACCGCCTATAACTATAGAAGTGTTAGAACCTAAGGCATCCTGCTTGTCGCTTGTGGCATATAGGCTGATTTTACCTGTTCCGTAAGTATAGTTTATGTCTTTGGGTACAACAAAAGAAGATTGAAACACGCCGTTGGCAACGCTTGCCTGGCCATCGTAAATAACAAGGTCGCGTTGCTTTACAGGCACAGGCTGAGAGGCTTCATCGGCATAAGTAGTACGGGTTTGCTCTTTCTCATACACCGTAACCCTGATGTTGCCGTTAAAATTGCTGAGCATAGTGCCAGAGCTTTGCTGTACCTGGCCAGCTATAGTTATTTTGCCAAGTGCGCTTAGTGTATCGGTTGTAGCTGCCCTGCCGTTGATGTGAGTAATTATTGCTTCTGCGTCGGGATAAGCTAACTGCATAGAAGGGTCGCTCAGAAGGGTAAAATTACGGTTGTTGACGCCCCTGGAGCCGCTTACATTGTCTGTAATGCTGTTGTTTTTTGTAAGGAGCACCAAATCGCCTAGGCAGGGCATGCGCCCATTGGTAGGTGTAAAAACACTCTTGAAGAAGTTGCGGTTAAGCGCTCTGTTTCCGTTAGAGTATACAGGTCTGGTAGTAGTTATAAGTCCTACTGCGCCACCTTGTGGTTGTAACAGAGCCAATTCTGCTCCAGATGATCGGGCAGGATCATCATAGCGGCCAAACTCGCAGGTAGCTGTAAGCATAAACGTAAGCTTTTGGCTGTTGCGCCATGCACTTATTTGTGCGGGTGTTAAAAGCTGCTCTTTTGCCCAACTTATTTCGTTGCCGTGGCCTGTATAGTTCAGTATCAGCGAGCCCTGTTCAACAGCTTTATCTACGGCGGCAGTAGCCTCTGGCGATCTTTGACCGCTGGCAACACCTGTTTGTGGGTATAAATCTAAGTAAACCTTGTTTGCATAATAATCTGGATGCTCCTGCTGCATATAATTGGCTAAGAACTCTGCATCGTTCTGGTGCTCGTAATTATCGCCATCGTCGGCAACAAGAGATATCTGGCTTCGCCATTTGCCAAAATGCTCAGGACTTTCATAAGCGATAATCTTATTAACCATAGTGGCTGCCTCAGTAGCTGTTTTAGCAGGCAAACGCCCAATACCAATATCCAGCAAGTGATCGCCTAGCGAAGTTTCCTCCCACTCGCCTTCATTTTCATCCAAAAAGCCATAGTAGTCTTCGGAGGAGTAGCTGGTAATGGGGTGCAAAGACTGCCGCGACTGGTACACAGGTACAAAGTTGGTGTTGTTGTAGATGCGGTTTTTGTAGTCGTAAGAGGTATCGCCGAAGAGGAGCAGGTAAAGTGGTTCTCCTGATGGCTTCGTGCTACGGCTGTAAAGCATACGCATAAAATCGCGAATAGCGGTTACATCCTGCGCGCCAGAAGAAAACTCGTTGTATATCTGGCTTGGCGTTACAACCAGCACATTCATTTTTTGCTGTTGCCTGCGGTGCTGTGCTAGCCTGTTTGCCTCTTGCAGAAACTGTGGGTGTGCCACAATCACAAAATCCAATGTTCCATCCAGGTTTTCGCTGTGCAGACTTTGGTTGGCAACTTTTCCTAACGCTATGGGTTTTAAGCTGCTGCTCTGGTTAAAGGCTACAAACTCACGTAATATGCTGGTTGGGGCGCTGAAGCTGATGTCTGTAGTGCCTGTTGTTTCTTGCTTTAGCGGCTGCTGCGAATTAGTTACATCCCAGACAGAGGTAGCATTTGTAGTACCTGAAATCCTAAAAGTGCTAATAGGGGCTGCTAAGCTGGCTAACGACCTGAAGCTGCTTTGGTCGCCGTATAGCTTGAGTTGCCGTTTAGTGTTCAGTACCAGGGAGTTTAAATAACCCAACGAAGTGCTGCTACCGCCTGTGTTAAATTCTATGGTAGTTTTCAGAACAGCCCCTGTTCCTAGCTGTTGCTGATTTATACTGTAAGTGTTAACTCTATCCACACCTTCTGGGTGATAATCGAAAGTGCCGCGGTTAGGAATGGTTATAGAGCCTAGCTGCTGCCCATTGAGCTTTAGCGAAAATGAACAGTTGGTGGCAGAGTTAGCCATGAGGGCCGCTGTCAGTTTAACTGCTGAACCTGGTATGAGGTCAGAAGCTTGAAAAGAAACTTCACGGGAGGTGGTAAAAGAACTGAATTCTTCTCCGTACCACTCGCGGCCAGAGAATACCATGTTCTTTATATCCTTTTCGCAAAACTGCCTGTCGTTAAACGATGTTATGGTTTGTGTGGCTCCAACTGTCTGTCCTCTGCTAGTAATGCGCTTGCCTGCCTCAAAATCAACTCTCAGAAAATAAAAGGCAGAGTCGGAGTAGATGTTGTAGTTATGCTTAAACAGTTGCTGGTTTTGGTCAAATTGCCAAGTATGTGGGCCTTGTGCGTAAAAGAGTACATAATCGCTGTCATCAAACCTTCCGTCAGATTCACCCACTACTTCTATGGCATTTTCTATCAGATCGTCGGGACGGAGAGCTGCATTACTCTGTGGCAGCATACCGCCACCGTTTCCGTAAATCTGAATCTTCCGTGGGTCTAGTTGCTGTGGGTTTATGCCTAAAGCCTGAAGTACAGTTTTATCAATTTTATAGATTCCAGAATTAGTAACGGCAAGTTTGTACCAGTTACCTGTGCTCAGTACAGATGCTGTCGTGAAACTACCTTGGGTGCTTGCCAAGCGTGCCTGAGAAGCGGTAGCGGCCGTAGTGTAAGTGTAGCTAAAGCTGGTAAGCTTCTCTAACTGCCCCGTTTGTGGGTTGCGCCTTACAGGAAGTATACTAATAATGCTAACTGCTTCTTTATGCTGAACAGCACGATTAATATGTACAGCAGGTTCTGCACCTATGGCAGCGATTGTAAAGGCTTTCTGTTCGTCGGGGGTAAAGGCTGTATAAGTGGTTTCTTTCAAAAAGAGATTGCTGATGTGTAAACCATGCAACTGCAGTTTGTAGTAAGGTAGCCGTTCAATATAATCTATACTTGCGCCTTGGAAGGCAGGAAGTTTGTCTGATAGGCCAGGAGAAGGGAAAACAGCAACTTGTTCATTCCAGACCAGTTTTATAGTTGGCTGTGCATCCTGCGCCAGTAACTGAAAAGGAGCTAGCGTTAGCAACAGGAGGCACAAAAAGAGCAGTTTGGTAAGCCGCATAAAACTGGTAAAGTATGGGTAATAGAGGCGTAACTACCACAATGAGGAGCTATGATGCCATTATACTTAACAAAAATAAGCACAATTTATTACTAAGTAGGCTATTGTTGCCTCAATTAGTATCTGCCAGCCTCCATACCAAACGTTAACAAGATATTATAAGCTTTATCTACTTTTTCTTTGCTGATGCCTCTATTCTTTACTTAAAATTGCCACAGTATTGTGTCCGCTTAGGAGGGAAAGTTTAAGAATGTGAGGTGCTTTTATTAAGAACAGATAAAAGTATGTACAGCACTATAACAAGAGGTATGGCTGTAAATTTCAGAAGGGCCAGTAAGATGATTGACAATCCCAGAAAAATAAAGCGGATGGAATTATCTTTCCAAGCCAGGTTTTTGAACTTAAGGGCGAACAACGGAAGCTCCGCCACCAGCAGGTAAGAGAGCACCACTGTCAGGAAAATGAGCACGTACGGGTTTATTAGCACCTCAAACGCCAGCAAAGAATCGTGTTCCATAATAAGTGGCAGCGACGCCACAAAAATACTACAGGCTGGTGTGGGCAAGCCAATAAAAGAGCTTGTCTGGCGGGTGTCTATGTTAAACTTGGCAAGGCGAAGCGCAGAAAAAATGGTAATCAAGAATCCGAAGAAAGGTACATAACTTTCTGAAATGCCAGCGATAGAAGCGCCTGCTCCAAAGAGCAACCCAAACATAATGGTACCAGGCACCACCCCAAAAGAAACTAC
This sequence comes from Pontibacter harenae, assembly GCF_020907245.1. GTDB lineage: Bacteria > Bacteroidota > Bacteroidia > Cytophagales > Hymenobacteraceae > Pontibacter > Pontibacter harenae. The sequence goes on from NZ_JAJJWH010000010.1 coordinate 7,389, forward strand.
GTCTGCGAGAGAGTCTAGCTGCTTTCCAATTTCAGAGTAAGCTTTCAGCACACGCGCTACCATCCCGTCTAGAAAATCAAAAACGGCGGCAACTCCAACTAAGTAGGCCGATGTAATTAGTTCTCCTTCGAAAGCGAAAAATAAAGCAATGCAGCCTGTAAACAGGTTTAAACAGGTGATAGCGTTCGGAATATGTTTTTTCATGTAGAGGAGGTGCGGTAACTAACGCAGAAAAGGATTGTTTTTCTTCTCGTGGCCGATGGTGGTCTCAGGCCCGTGCCCTGGGTAAACAACTACTTCATCGGGTAGCGTAAAAAGCTTATTTTTTATACTTTGAATGAGCGTGTCAAAATCGCCACCAGGCAAATCGGTGCGACCTATACTTTGCCTGAACAGCACATCGCCACCAATGCATACTTTTTGTGCTGTGTTGTAAAACACCACATGCCCAGGCGCATGACCAGGTGTGAAGTATACTTCTAGTTCAATGTTACCGAATTTTACCGTATCACCTTCTTTTAGGAAAGTAGCTGGTAGCACTTCGTTGTACTTCGGAAAACCATAAGAAGGAGCGTAGGCAGGTACGGCGCGTAAGGTTTGCAGGTCTTCTTCGTGAATCTCTAGCGGTACACCGTAGGTATCGGCTACAAACTGGTTGCCCAGCACATGATCAATGTGGCAGTGTGTGTTTAAAAGACGCACCACTTTCAGGCCTTGCTTTTCTATATAAGCTTTCAGCTGATCTTTTTCCTCTTGCTCGTAGCAGCCTGGGTCCACTACTACACACTCTTTGGTTTCGTCGTGCAGTAAATAAGTATTCTCTGAAAAAGGATTAAACGTAAGGCAGGTAACCTCCATATCAACAGTTTTTGTGCGACAGTAATGCCTGTAAAATAAGCTCCAAGTTACGAATTTAAGGTGTACAAGTCGTAACTTGCCTCTATGAATTACGATTTTATTGTGGTGGGTCATGGCTTGGCTGGCTCTACCCTAGCTTATACGTTGCAGAAGCGCGGCCACCAAGTGCTGGTAATAGATGAGCCGAAGCCGAACTCAGCCTCCAATGTGGCGGCAGGTCTGGTAAACCCTGTGGCAGGTAAACGCTTTGCGAAATCGTGGATGGCCGACACGTTTATACCTTTTGCCGATAAGTTTTACGACGAGTTGGAGGAGCGTTTTAAGCAACCGCTGTTTTTTCATAAACCGATTTATAAGATCTTCTCTACGATTGAGGAACAGAATACTTGGATGGCCAAAAGTGCTGAAGATAGCTGGAGCGAATATATTAAGGCCACTTACACACAATCTACAGGCGAAGGTGCCGTGCAGGACCCGTACGGTGGCATTGTGATTAGCAAAGGCGGCTACCTTTTGGTGTCTGATACCTTGAGGTTGCTGGCCCAGGAGTTGCTGCAAACAGGAAACATGCTGCCCGAGCGCTTTGAGATGGAAGCTTTGCAGCTGACGGAGCAGGGGGTAAGCTATAAAGGTATAACAGCAAATCACCTGGTGTTTTGCGAAGGATATCAGCTGGTGCAAAACCCTTACTTTAAATGGCTGCCGCTTCAGCCTACAAAAGGCGAGGTTTTAGAGGTTGAAAATGAGATTTTTAACGCAAGTTGTATCTACAATAAAGCAGTTTACGTTGTTCCTGTAGTTGAAGGTAAATACAAAATAGGAGCAACCTATAACTGGCGCGAAGCCGATGAAGAGACAACCCCTTCGGGAAAGGCTGAATTATCAGAAAAGTTCGAGCGGATAACGGCAGCACCATACAAGGTAACAGGACATTGGGCAGGCATCAGGCCAGCCGTACGCGACCGACATCCGCTGCTGGGTGTGCACCCAGCGCATAAGCAACTAAGTGTTTTTAACGGTTTGGGTTCCAAGGGAGTAGTTATGGCACCGTATCTGGCAGAAAGATTGGCAACAGCTCTGGAGGGAGAAGGAGAATTGCTGCCAGATGTACATATTTCAAGATATTTATCGTTATATTACGAATACATAAAACAACAAAGTCAACAACTATAAGTACATGCGTCTTATCTTTAGATTACTGTTGCTGTTCGGACTTTTCACCACGATGACTGTTGCTGTGCAGGCACAGCCGGGGCGTGAGCAGTTTGGCAAGAGCCGCATCCAGTATAAAACTTTCGAATGGAAGCTTTACAGCACCCAAAACTTTAACATTTACTTCTACAAAGGGGGCGATGATGCTGCCAAGAATGCCGCAGAATATGTAGAGCGGGAGCTGAAGCGAATCACCAGCCTGATAGGGTATTACCCATATTCTAAAATAACACTTATACTTTATAATTCTGCCACAGATTTAAAGCAGAGTAATATAGGGGTAGAGCGAGATCAGTTTCAGACTGGTGGTGAAACGCTGTTTCTGAAAAATAAAGTAGAACTGGCTTTTGAAGGCACGCAAACGGATTTTAAACGCAACCTAAGCTACAGGATTACAGAATTGCTGCTTAACGACATGATGTATGGCGGCAGCTTGAAAGAAGCATTACAAAGCAGCTACTTGCTTCGTTTGCCCGATTGGTTTGTGAGTGGCGTGGCCGCTTACACTGCCGAAGGGTGGAGCCTGGAGATGGATAACTTTGTGCGCGACATGCTGGACGAGAACCCAGGAGGTCGTGCAGACGCTTTCTTCAACAGAAATCAGGAGCTTACAGGGCAGTCTATCTGGAACTATGTGGCAGAGCGCTACGGCTACACGGCTATTCAAAACATCCTGAACCTGACGCGCATCACCCGTGATGTTGAAATCGGCATCACGAGCAGCCTGAATATTCCTTATAAGCGTTTTCTGCAGGATTGGCAAAACTATTATGTGCAGATAAATACCAGAGCCGACAACCCGCTGGTGTCTTTGCCTGATGATGGGAAGCTGTTTAACAGAAACAAACGCCGCCTGCATTATACTGAACCAGTGCTAAACCCCGCTGGCACCTTACTGGCTTATGTAGAGAACGATTGGGGCAGTTACAAGATTATTGTGCAGGAGGTGGGCAGGAAGCGCAGCAGAGTTGTCTGGAAGAGCGGCTACAAAACGCTTGACCAGGAAACTGACTATAATCTGCCTGTGCTGGCCTGGAAAAACAATACGCAACTGGGGTTTGTGGAAGCACGCCGCGGTCGCATGACGCTGCGGCAAGTAAAAGCTACGAACGGAAGATCTATTCTGCCACTGATTGATAACCTAACAACACCAGCTGTTACCCTAAACCAATTCTCGCAAGTGCAGGATATGAGCTATTCAGAAGATGGGCAGCGCCTGGTAGTTAGTGCCATCAGAAACGGACAGTCTGACCTGTATCTACTAAGCAGCAATGGCCGTGTGCTAGATCAGCTTACCAACGATATATTTGATGATATTCAGCCAGTTTTTGTGAAAGGCAGCGATGCAATTGCCTTTAGCTCTAACCGTTGGGTGGATACCACAGGCACACCGCCAGCACCTACTTTTACAGGAGTAGTTAACAATTACGACATCTTTTTGGTAACAAAGGCTGGTGCCATTGCAGACTTTCAGCAGCTTACCACAAGTATAGCCAGTGAGCTAAGGCCGCGTGCTACAGACGATGGCAACCTCATATTTTTGAGTGAGGAAAGTGGCATTCGCAGCTTGCACAGCTATAACATAGCTACTGGCGAGCAAACGCCTCTTACTAACTTTATACAAGGCATACAGGCTTATGATTATAATAAGGCCAAAAACACATTGGCTTTAGTAGCTGGCGACCGTGCTGTTGATTTCGTGTACCTGCTTCCTCAGTTTACCCCAACAACGATAGCAAGTTTGCCTAAAACTTCCAGACAGATAATTCTTGAAACGCGTGCCCGTTCAGCTCAAAATGCTGCTTCTTCTACTTCGTCTAGCGCAAAGATTCTGGAAAGTATAGGAGCCAGGAGAAAAAGACAGGCTGAAAGAGCAGCAGGGGAAGTGAATATTGATAACTATGAGTTCAACTCTGAAAGACAGGAGCAAGATACAACGGTTACCATTGTTCGAAACCCTGCCAGAAGAACTGTGGCGGCGGCTCAAAACCAAGTAGTAGGCCCACTGAATTATGATGTAGGCTTTAGCGTAGATGAAATTATCACCTCTGTGTATGCCGATCCGCAATTAGGTTTTGGTATTGTAGCAGGTGTGAATATGAGCGACCTTTTCGAGAACCACCGCATAAAAGGCAATGCATTTCTTCGGACCGATTTGCAGACCAGCAGAATGTTTGCTGAATACATGAACCTGAAGAACCGCACCGATATTGGTGTGCAGTACTTTAGAGATGTGATTGTAGGGTCTGTTGCAGAGGTACCCAACTCTATTGTTCGCTTTAGTAAGCATGAATTTGCTCCTAAGCTAGTTTATCCGCTTAGCCACAGCACCAGCTTTAGAGCACAGCCTAGGTATGTAAACACACGCTTTACCTTCGTAAATGACTTCAATACACCAGACACACTTAATAACTTCTGGGGTGGTAATGCAGAGCTTGTGTTTGACAATACAATTGTGACTGGCATTAATATGCTGGAAGGAACACGTATGAAAGCGGGAATTCTTTCTCTAAAGGGCTTTAGCGACTCAAGAGGCGACTTCAATAAGTTTTATGTTGACATCAGGCGCTATCAAAAGCTGTTCAGCAAAGTAGTGCTGGCAGGTCGCATTAGCTATGGCTCCTTTTTCGGCAATTCACCAAAGAACTACCTAATCGGTGGCATGGATAATTGGCTTTTTGCAAGCGAAGATGAAGAGACAGATAGAAACGACGTAACAGTACGTGCTCCTGCTGACTTGTTTTACCTTGAATACATAACGCCGCTACGTGGGTTTAACTTTAACACGCGTACGGGCAGTAAGCATTTGCTGGCTAACCTGGAACTTCGTATCCCGCTTATTCAGTCGCTTTACAGCGGTGCTATTCCGTCTGGATTCTTCCGCAATCTGCAGCTAACAGCTTTTGCCGATGCAGGTTCTGCCTACACTGGTTCCAATCCTTTCTCAGGAAATAACTCTATCAACACCCGAGTGGTAGGTGGTAGAACGGGCCAAACGCAAAACAACCCATTCGAGATAACAGTTATCAATTACCGTAATCCATTCTTGTACGGTTACGGTTTTGGAGCTCGCACGACACTGTTTGGTGTGTATGGAAAGTTGGACGTAGCCTGGAGCCAAGATGATATGTCGACTCAGGGACCTAAGTTATATGTTACCTTGGGGTATGACTTCTAAAAGCATTAATGAGTAAAAGAGCAAAGCGCTTTGCCTTTGGCACCTTGCTGGTACTGGGCCTGCTGGCAGCCTGGATACACCTAGCGGATAAAAACTATGTGTATAAGGCCGCCTACTATAACTTTCCTGATATAGATGATAATCTCATTTTTCATCAGCGTAAAATAGAGGCTGGTACGAGTCCTGAGCCTTGGCCAATTAGTAGTAACTATAATAAGCTACAGTTTCCTGAATCTTTGGCGCAGTTGCACCAGGAGCTGGAGACTGTAGCTTTTTTGGTGATTAAAAATGATTCTATTGTGTATGAGCAGTATTGGGACGGCTATTCCGATGAATCGTTGAGCAATTCTTTTTCAATGGCCAAGAGTATTATAAGTGCTTTGGTAGGTGTGGCCATACAAGAAGGTAAAATCAAAAGCGTAGAGCAGCCCGTCGGGGATTTTCTGCCTGAATACAAAGAAGGCGCTAAAGCAAAAATTAAGTTGCGGCACCTGCTGTGGATGAGCTCTGGCCTTGATTGGGATGAGTCGTACAGTAACCCTTTTTCCGTAACAACAGAAGCTTATTACGGTGATAACCTAAAGCGTATAATAGATAGGCTCGAAGCAACAGAAGATCCTGGACAGGCATTTGAATACAAAAGCGGCGATACGCAATTGTTAAGCTTTGTGTTGGAGGCTGCAACAGGCAAAAGCGTAAGTGCTTATGCCGAGGAAAAGCTCTGGAAAAAGATAGGGTCTGTGCACAATGCCGAATGGAGCCTGGACCGCCCCGCTGGTAATGAAAAAGCCTATTGCTGCTTTTTCTCTAATGCCCGCGACTTTGCCCGCCTTGGCAGGCTGTACTTAAATAACGGCATCTGGAACAACGATACCATTGTGCCGCCAGCCTACGTAAAAGCCTCTCTTAAAGGAAGTATGATTCCGAAAGCCTCTAACGGTAAACCTACCGATTTTTACGGCTACCAATGGTGGCTACTTCCTGATTATAAAGGACAGGAGATTTTTTATGCGCGTGGTATATTGGGGCAATACATTGTAGCTATACCTGAAAAGAACATCATATTTGTTCGTCTTGGTGAAAAACGTGGAGAGCGAAAAGGCGAGCATCCAGGAGAGGTGCTGGCCATGATTGATGCGGTAAATGAGGTAGTAAAGTAAGTTATAGTACAAGCTAAACACCTATAAAAGGCAGCGGCTCCAGGTGTATACCTGGAGCCGCTGCCTTTTATAGGTGTTAGCTCTTAAGCAAGTTTATCTGTCATAACAGGATAACTTGGATCTTCTATGATATTTACATCGATAACCTGCTCAGCATTCTTGAGTAGAATACGGCAATCTTCGCTCAAGTGCCTTAAATGAAGTTTTTTGCCTGCCTGGTGGTAGCGCTCTGTCAGCTTATTTAAGGCTTCTATACCAGACATATCAGCTACTCTACTTTCCTTAAAATCCACTATTACTTCGTTTGGATCATTTAGCACATCGAACTTCTCATTGAAAGCTGTGACAGATCCGAAGAACAAAGGACCATAGATCTCATAGTGTTTTACGCCATTAGCATCGATGTGCTTCCTGGCTCTGATGCGCTTCGCGCTTTCCCATGCAAAAACTAAGGCAGAGATGATAACACCGATTAAAACAGCCAAGGCCAGGTTATGCAACCAAATAGTAATTACAGCAACTAGAATACCTACAAACACGTCCTGTTTTGGCATTTTGTTTATAATCCTGAAGCTGATCCACTCAAACGTTCCTACAGCTACCATCACCATTACACCCACTAAGGCTGCCATGGGTACCATCTCGATAACAGGAGCTCCTATCAGTATGATTACTAAAATTGTAAGTGCGGCAACAATACCTGCCAAACGCGCTCTGGCTCCAGCCGATAGATTAACTAAGGTCTGAGCGATCATGGAACAACCACCCATTCCGAAGAAAAAGCCGTTCAGGAGGTTAGCACTACCCTGTGCCACGCACTCTCTGTTTCCTTGCCCTCTTGTAGCTGTAATTTCATCAACTAAGTTCAAGGTTAAAAGGCTTTCTGTTAATCCTACGCCTGCCATAATTAGGGCATACGGAAATATTATTTGAAGCATTTCCAGGTTAAGAGGCACCTGGGGAATATGGAAAGGAGGAAGGCCACCACTTACAGAGGCAATGTCCTGCACAGTTTTAGTTTCTATTCCAAAACCAAGGACAATAGCAAATACAACTATAATAGCCACAAGTGAGGGAGGAACAGCCTTTGTAACTCTTGGCAGCAGTACAATAATAGCTACGGTTAGTAACACTAAACCAAGCATAATGTACAGAGGGCTTCCTGAAAGCCAGCTAACATCTCCGTTAGTTACAACTTTAAACTGCTCCAGCTGAGACATAAAAATAATTACAGCAAGGCCATTAACAAAACCATACATTACTGGCTGTGGCACAAGTCTGATAAACTTACCGAGCTTAAATATACCCACCAATATTTGTATGATACCTGCTAATGCCACGGCTGCAAAAACATACTCTAACCCATGAGATTGCATCAGGGCGATAAGTACTACCACGGTAGCACCCGCGCCTCCTGATATCATGCCTGGCCTGCCTCCTAAAACAGCAGTAACAAGCCCCATGATAAAAGCGGCATACAAACCTACCAATGGCGGAAAGCCTGCTAGTATGGCAAAGGAGAGAGACTCGGGAATCATGGTCATGGCAACCGTTAACCCAGCTAAAATTTCAACTTTATAATCGACTTTTTGGCTAAAATCGAATAGGCGTAAATATGGCTTCATTCTTAAATAAATATAGGAGAGGCTGTATAGGAAAGTTCTCCTTTACAGCACCTGAAAAGTGTTAAGTAAAATAATTGAATTAATAGCAGAACAGGCCAAGCAAGAAGAGCTAGGCCTAGAGGTAGGTCACGGTGGAGTAACGGCTATGAAAAGATTAGTTTTTTTCATGACAGGTGCAAAAATACTATTTTTTATTTGCTTTCTGTAGTAATAATGTAAATTACCTGTTTATGGTTTTGTGGTAAGGTTACGTTTTTAGTGGCTAAGATGTTGTGATATAAGTTGTTATGATTTGGTGTTTGCTCCTGTAACCAGCTTGGAATTAATGTAAGATACAAGGTGAGATATGTTGTTGCTGGCTATAATTATAAAATACCTTCATTTATATTAGCCTGTTCACGGTAAACCGCAAGTTGAGGATGTGACGTTATACAGGTTGCCAGGCTTCGTATGATGGATTGCTTCCCGTGCAGGAAGCGAATAGGAACAGAGACTTAGAGTTTCAAAAGCAGGAGGTTACTGTAGGAGAAAGTACGAAGCAACAGTACAAAATCAGGTTCTTTCGGATTGTGGTCTTTTGCCGCAGCTTTACTTATCCTGCTGCATAATAGTGGCATCAACATGGTTTTAATCGCAGCTGGCCCCCTGAAAAAACGACTACGCCAAGTTCTTGGTTAGAAATGAAAGCAAAGTATAAAATGACAGTATATTTCGGCAAAGCGTTTTAGCAGCTTTTGCGGCCATTTCAGTGCAAAATTGTAGAAATATGAGTACTTTGCCAAAGTATCATTATAGTATAAAATATGTTGCAATCCATGACAGGCTTTGGCAGTGCTCGCCTTGATGCCGAACAGTATTCTATTAGTGTAGAAATACGTTCATTGAATTCTAAAGGAATGGATTTAAATGTGCGGGTGCCCAGGTTTTTAACGGAGCGAGAGTACGAGATACGGAACTTAGTGACAAAAGCGCTGGTGCGTGGCAAGGTAAGCATCAGTATAGACTACACAAAGAATAAAGCACAGAAGGCAAAGAGTACAATCAACAAAGAACTCTTACAGGCTTATTACAATGAACTAAACGAGGCTGCAGACATGGTAGGCGCCTCTAAGAATGAGCTGTTTCGTTTGGCCTTGCACATGCCCGATGTAATGCAGCAGGACCAGGCGGATGATGATGACAGCGATGCTGACTGGGAAGCCGTGCAGCCACTGGTGCAGGAAGCTCTCCAAAATATTAATGCCTTTCGTGCAGATGAAGGCAAAGCTTTAGCCACAGAAATATTATCGTACATAGATCGCATCCGTATTTTGTTGGCTGAGATAGAGAAGCACGATCCTGTGAGAATGGAAAATATACGTAACCGCATAAAGTCGCACTTAACTGAGATCAATAATTCTGATTACTTCGATCAGAACCGCTTTGAACAGGAGATGATCTACTTTATGGAGAAACTAGATATTGCCGAAGAGAAAGTTCGCTTGGTAAACCACCTACACTACTTCACAGAAACGGTATACCTACCTGAGCCTACGGGCAAAAAGCTAGGCTTTATTTCTCAGGAAATTGGCCGTGAAATCAACACCATCGGTTCCAAAGCCAACGATGCCACCATTCAACATCATGTGGTAGAGATGAAAGAAGAACTGGAGAAGATAAAAGAGCAGATTAATAATATATTGTAAGCTGCTCCAACTGTTAAATTCGATGCCTGCTTTGCTTATAGCCATAGCAGGCATTTTTGTTTGTAGTTAAGTAAAAGGACACAAGTATCACGACACAAGACATACGACTTTTTGCTGAACATCAGCAATATCTTCCTTAATGGTAAATACAGCAGCTACGATTTTTATACTTACTTTTCTAGAGAAGAAATATTTGAAATTATGTAGTTACTGGTGCAAAGCTTCTGCAAAATCAAGTATAAGTTTATGTACTTCTGGGAACCGTGTAAGCGGCAGTTGTGCGGCAAAATCCTGTGGGTTGTGGTAAGCAGCGGTGCCTCCTAAGGTATAGAAGAAAAAAGCTGGTACGCCCATCTCTGAAAATGGATAATGATCGGAATTGGCAGCCTTGCCTCTTTGCCTGATCTGTGGCAGGTACTTTTGCTGCTGGTTTATACTTTGTAGTAGCTGAAACTGCTTTGGGTGTATACTTCCGTTAACTACCATCATGCCATCATCGCCAGTTCCCAACAAGTCCAGGTTCACTAAAAACTTAATCTGCTGAAGCGGGAACAACGGATGCTGCAGATAATGGAAAGAACCTAACAACCCAGCTTCTTCTGCCGCAAAAGCTATAAGCGCAATACTATACTTTGGCCTATTTTGTGGCTGGCTGTAGTGCTGTGCCAGTTCCAGTAGCATAGCAGTACCGCTGGCGTTATCGTTGGCACCAGGAAAATAAACATCTTTGCCCTGCCCGCCCAAGTGGTCGTAATGCGCTGAGAAAACCAGAAAAGAGTCAGGTTGCGTGGTGCCTTTTACAAAGCCAATTACGTTTTGGGTTTTGTAGTTAGGCTCAAAGTCTGTACTGATACTATATTTTATCTTTTTGGCTCCTTTGGGCCATGCTGATGCTTTTACCTCCAGTACAGGCACCTGTGGTTGACTGGTGGCTACGGTGGTTAAAAGTTCTTTGGGTTGTAATACAATATGAAGCCCTGCCTGCTGTAGCTGTTGCAAATGCGCAGCGGGTAAATTATTTAGCCTCTGGCGGTCTTGCTGGCGGTAAACAACAGCTTTCGATTTCAGGTTCTGAGCAAAAAACTTTTCGGCTGCTTTTGCATTACTGTATACAATTGAATCAAGGTATATAACCTTCAGGGTGCCTGTGCCTGATGCCGTCGCAGCGTTTGCTACAAAGTCTTTTCCCGCCATTAAGGCTTTGCCCTCTACCTGTAGCTGTGGTGTTTCTACCACGCGGTTCACAGGCAAAGTAAAATGCTGAAAGTAAGAGTTACCGAAGCTTTGCAGTCCCACCTCCTTAAACCTGTCCTGAATGTAATTGGCTGCTTTGGTGTCGCCTTCAAAAATGTAGCCACGCCCATGCATAGCAGGAGAGGTGAGGGTATCGATGGTTTGTCGTACCCGCTGCATATCCTGTGCTTTAGCATTCGGCAAAATCAGGTATAGCAGGAATAAGAAAAATAAAAGAGTTTGCTTCATCTTTTAAAGCTATGAAAAAAGAGAAGATTTAGGAGTTGAAGCCTTCCTTAGCTACTAGAAAAATAATGATGCGCCTAAGCAATAACAAACAAGCAAATGCTAGTAACGATCAACGAGTAACAAACAACGAAACAAGCTACCAGATGTAAACCCACTTAAACAGGACAATGCCAACTAAACAACCGATGGTGTCAGCAAGTGCATCAATTACATCGCCTTGGCGGCCGTAAACCAAAAAGTGTTGGATAAACTCAATAAGCACGCCATACATGCTGCAGATTAAAAAGGCAGAGCGAATGGCGTAGTGCCTTAGGCGAGGGTAAGTGTATTGCTTAATTAAGCCCACAATCATCAGGAAAGTGAGCACAGCAAATACAAAGAAGTGAGCGAAGGAATCGAACGAAAAAAGCTCCCATGCAGAAAGCGAGGGCATAGAAGTAGAGGGCAGCAATGTCGTAAGCATGATCATTGCTGCCCAAATAATGGTAAATAGGTTGTAGCGTAAAATCAAAACCTACTTTGTTCTACTGTTACTGGCCAATGAGTTCGCGGTAAGCCTCTGCTGTAAGTAAGCCATCTATCTGGCTTGCATCATCTATAGACATTTTCACGATCCAGCCATCACCGTAAGGGTCAGAGTTTACTAACTCAGGGCTTCCGTCCAGCAATTCGTTTACTTCTAGTACAGTGCCAGTTACAGGGCTGAAAAGGTCAGATACTGTCTTTACAGCTTCTACGGTACCGAATACATCGTTTTGGCTTACTTGCTTGTCTACTGTGTCAACGTCCACATACACAATATCGCCAAGCTCGCTCTGAGCAAAATCAGTGATGCCAACAAAGGCTACATCGCCTTCTACGCGTACCCACTCGTGGTCTTTGCTATACTTTAGGTTCTCAGGTAAGTTCATTTGTTATGTCTGATTAAATTTCTCTGTTCAAAATTACAGTCCTTTTCGGCAAAGGCAAAAATTATTGCAAACTAACTCTAAGCTGAATACCACCTTCTGACACACTATTGCGGAACGATGTGGATATTTTAGGGTCAGACACGGTGCGCAATACATAAAATTGAATGTTTACGCGCTGGCTCAATACATAATCTATGGTTGGGCGCATTTGCAGCTGCCGTGTACCGTTGGTAATCTGGTTTTGGCTGTATTCCTGCCCTTGCTCGTCTCTGGCAATGGCGTGTTGTACAGTTTGGTTGTCTCTTACCGAAAGGTCCAATCGCATGGTTAGCTCGTTTTCCAGTACCTGTCGCTTACCATTAATCTTGAATGGAATCCTGAAGTTAGAGGTGGCATAGCCGAAGCCCAACACATAATCTTTTACGTTTGTCTCTGTTACCTGTGCATTTGTCATATTAAGCGACAGGTTACGCTCCATCTTATATTCCAAACGGCCTGTGAAGTTCGTCTTGGTACGGAAGTTAATACCAAGCAACGGAGCCATGCGCTCGCTAACGGTCAGCTGGTTCACGATGTAGTATGGTGCTAACTGACCGAACTCGTTTAACTGGTCTGGGAAGCCTGCAGGTTGCTGCGTATAAGCCAGCGAGGTTGTAAAGCTGGTGATATTATAGCTGGCATTATAAGCATGCGTAATATTTACCTGGCTAAACCAGTTCTGGAAGAACGGCAACTGCGACAGACCATTGTAAGAAATGTTCCAGTTAGGAATAGGCAGTCGCTTAAATGGATTGTCTTCAGACTCTGCTTTATATCCATTCACATCTCTGCCCTGGTACGCGTAAAGGAACGATTTCATAAGGACCTCTTGTGAGTTTAGAGTATAGCCCGAGTCACCTGCTGCAGCATTTGCGGTTGTTAGCTGCTCCCGAATATTATACCTGTTACGTATAAAATTTTCGAAAGCACCAGAGGTACCGCTGCTGGTAGATTCGAAGAAAGTGCCCAGTGCCATAAAGGAGGTACTGAAAGAACCAGAGTTAAACGGGTTCTGACGCTGGTCAACATCACCAACATCACCAAAGTCGTCATACTCTTTACGGTAAAATACTTCCTCTATCTCTGACTTGTTTCTTTTTAAATCTACCTGCAGGTTAAAGTTGCGGAAGGGTTCTAAGTTAGCACGGGCTGTAAATGTTTCTGTAAAAATAGAACTTAGCGGCGTGTTCAGATATTGGCTGCTGTCTGTGTACCAGCCGTTGGTATAAGCTCTGTTGTACAGGTCGTCCAGTTCGTACTGCTGGCCAAGTATAAACGGCAAACCTGGAGCCTCAAAGCCTTGATCGAAGCCAAACATGTATGTGCTCGGCAGGTAGCCAGGCAGTAAAGTGCCACGGTTCTGCGAGTAGGTATAATTAATAGAACGCGTCATCATCAGCAGCCTCGCCAGCCCTTTTACAAATTTCAGTTCAGGCTTTGGCTTTTGGTTTGTACTGTCGGCTACTGCTGGTGCTGGCGTTCGGGCAGGTGGAGTTGGTGAGTTTACAGATTTTAAGAACTTCATCTTGTTGTAAAGCTTCACCAGGTCCATCTTACCCGTCAGGTTGAACTCAGTATTATTTTCTACGGTGTTACCCAACCTGAAAGTAGTATCTTGGTTAAGAGCCGTAGAGCCAGCCGTCCAAATATAGGTAACAGCATAGCGTGTCTCAGCACCTATCCAATCGGTTAGCGGAAACTTATCCAGTGGCAACTTATAGTTCAGGGCTATTACCTGATTGAAGTTCGTGTTTCGACCACCGTTTACCAGGTTATCCCAAATTACACGGTTCTTATACCTTAGTGAGTCTACCTCATTGTTGATTCTGTTATCAGGCTCATCTACTACCGATCTGTTTGTAGCCGTGTAGTCGAACGACAAGTTCTTGCTTAAATCCCACCTCATGTCGTAGATGCGGTTAAAGAAGAAGTACTTCTGGAACGTAGGATCTATGCCTCGTGTGGTAATAAGCCCTGTTGCAGGATCACGGCGCTGCAGGAAAGTCTCGTTGTAGCGTCTATCTAAATCGGCCCTTATCGCTATTCTGCTAGGCAGCGGCGTAAAGTTAAGATCCTTCAGCAGGCGCAGGTAAGGCGAGTTCATGCTTTCATTAGACGCAAACGGAGCATAGCTTTTAGGAGTCGGGTTATCATATGTATATGTTACGGCACCTGTATAGCTCTTCGTAAAGTCTCTGTCTGTTTCTATGTTTGTGAATAAGCGCTCGGTATAGGAATAGGAGAAGGCCAGATTTTCGATATCGTATGGTCTTACCTTTGCTTCAGGGTCTGTTCGCTCTTTCCTTACGTTCAGCAAGCTGATGCTTTTTCTTGTTTCGCGGGTGGTAACTTCTCTTTTATACTCTCGCTTAGCGTCCTCATCCTCTCCAAAGCGTGTCAGCGACTGCTCTAGCGGCACATCTTTATCTAAGGGGTCAAACTGGGGTTCGCTGTTTACTATTCCATACTGCAACGAAAGCGGCACACGAACACCTAACTTCTCAGGCAGGAATTTATCAGCTACAATGTTAGCGCTTATGTCGGCTGCAGCTGTGTTCTCTCTAGCACGTTGCGCGATCTTTTGCTGTAGGCCACCGAAGCCAACGGTGGTATAAGCACCTGTTGCCGTTATGTTAGCAAAGTCGGCAAGTTTGGTATTTAGCCTTGCATTGGCAGCCCAACCTGTCTGGTTTCTGAAATCTGTTACACGCAGTTCGTTTACCCACATACAAATAGAATGCGGCTGCGAATCGTCGCTAGGGTTTCGCAAACCTATCATGACACTTTGGGTCTCACTAAAGTCTGGGTTACCTACCACGCGTATTCTTTTGCCGTTGCCTAACACCACTTCATAAGGGCGGTAGAGGTCTCTACCGACTGCTTTATTCCGCTCTACCTTGGCATTTACAAAATCTTCTAGGGCAATGTCTATTTCGTTTGCTGTTGGCCAGATAGCGTCTGGTGTACTGGCACCTTGCGGGGTAAGCTTTAACGGCACTACATATTCATAGTAGTTTTGCGTATAGTCTGTACCAATGCGAATAAATGCCTGTACATCGTCATCTTTGGTGTTCAGGTCGCTGCTTTCGGCGTGGATGTACATTTTCAGGCGCTTGTAAATAAGCATATCCAGCGACAGGTTCTTATAAACTGCCTTCGAGAATGAGTCTCTCAGGTCTTCGACACATAGCTGCAGCGATTGCTCATTTTGGCGACGGTTGTTGGTGGCTGCATAATCGCGCAGACGATCAATGCCTGGAGGAACTACATAAGGAATTTTATTTCCTTCGGCTACCTGTTGCCCGTTTTCTTCTATGTTTACTGTCGAAACGGTAAAGGC
Organism: Pontibacter harenae; assembly: GCF_020907245.1. Classification (GTDB taxonomy): domain Bacteria; phylum Bacteroidota; class Bacteroidia; order Cytophagales; family Hymenobacteraceae; genus Pontibacter; species Pontibacter harenae. The sequence continues at coordinate 22,879 of NZ_JAJJWH010000010.1, forward strand.
TTTAGCATCATTCGTACAAGTCAGGCAAGGGTTGCCGTCTGTGATAGGCTGTAGAAATGTACGCCACTGGTTTGCCACAAACTGGAACTGTACAAAGCGAAGCACCACAGGATCGGCAAACTGGGTCATGTACATACGCATGAAGCGGATAGATTTAAATCCGTTAATGTTACCGACGCTGTTTGTAGGCTGGCGTACTGGAATCCTGAACTGGTACCAGTTTACCTCATCGCCGTTTTTATTTTGAACTACACGATCCACAATGAAATTCTGCCCCACGTTTAGCTGGTCTGGGCGCAGGTTTATTTTATATTCGTAATACTGCTCCAGATCACTGATTACGTTGTCTTTGTTAAGGTCTTCTTTATCTGGGTATGCATAGTTGGAGAAGCGGCTGTTCTCTGGCGAGTTGTTCTCCATGCCGTTAAAGTTCTTGTATCGGGCCAGTACGCCAGCATTTACCTGGTCATAGCGGCTATCGAGGTGGTGCAGGAAGTTGTCGGCAGACGGGTCATCCAGTACAGATTGTGGTATGGCACCAGGAATCTGGTTTAAGAATGGTGTCTGGAAGTATTCACGCTCGGCTATATCACTTAGTCCATCCAAGCCAATGTCCTGGAACTGCCGGGCTCCTGCCACTCCTGTAAAAGCATCAGTCAGAAATTGTTGTGTAGTTACCAGTCCCCATTCAGTTCTTGTTAGGTTTTGCTGATCGTTAGGAGAGGTAGGTAAGCCGTTTTCAAAAGAATAGCGGTTATCCTTTAAGATGTCTTCTGAAACGCTACCCAGATTCAGTACAAGCTCGCCGCCATCATTATTAACGATAGGATTACCTTCTGCGTCTTTTCTGCCGTTCGGGCCTGTAATAAATGGATCCATTAGCCAGAACTCCACATACTCGATGTTGGCATTGTCAAAGTCTGTGTCGAAGCTGATCTCGCGGCTAATACCGCCCCAGTTTCTGCGTGGGTCGCCTAACAGCCTACCTTGTGCATCTAAGTTAGGATTATAGTTGTATTGCCCTCTTTCGCGTGGATAGTAAGCCAGGTCAAAGGTATACTCAAATGTAGTAGCTACCTCTGGGTCGCGTCCAGGGAAAACTTCGTTTCGGGAAACACCGCGCACATAATGGTTCTTAAGCTCTTCATCTGTAATGTTAGAAGGCTTCAGGTTATCGGCATTGCGGTAAAATATTTGATCTATGGTATACCAGGCAAGTTTGGCGCGGTTATATGAGTAAGCTAAACCAGCCCCAGGTACAAGCGGTGCAGGCGTAGCTGCCAGGCGCCAAGTAGAGTTATTAAAGCCCCCCAGGTTGTATGGTGTTTCTGCTCCTTCAAAATCATCTATGTAAGAGGTACCGTCTTCGTTGGCAGGAGACTTGGTTTTTGAAGGTGAAAGCTGCGCGAACTCACCACTAAATGTTATGCTGGATGGGGCCTTGGTTTGGATGAACGGTATGGCATCCGTCATCTTCGTCAGGAACCGTGACTCTTTTGTAATGTTAACATCGAAGCCGTAGATGGTGTTGTTGCTAGGCTCATCGCCGATGCTTACGCGGTTTATATAAGGGCGCTCGTTCAGGTGCAATACGGTAGCTCCCAAATTTACGTCATCGTTTAACCTATAGTCGAAACGGGCACCAAGTAGTGAGCGAGGCTGAATGTTCATGAGCTCTGCTTTCTCGTAGGTAACACGCAGATCGTTGGCGGAGCTAATGTAGCTTGGGTTCAGAATTTTGATGCGTCCCAAATCGTAGAATACCTGATAGTCGGTGCCTTCTTCTAAGCGCGTACCTCCAGAATATACTGCTACAGAGCCTTCTGCAACTCTAAATCCAGGAAGTATAATTTCGTCTGTAGAACTGGCCTTAAATCTACCCTTAATATAGAATTTTGCCTTGATGGTATTTTGCTGTGCGTCGGTCTGTGTCTGCTCGTACAGTTCATCGAAAACATATCGCTCTACCAGTTCAGGGCTGCCTTCCAGCTTCTCACGTAAGTAATCGCTGAATGGCTCTACCTGAGGGAAAAAGATACGGCCGCTTTCTGTATCAATGGTTATACCTGGTAAAAAGTCGAAGTTACCGTCGCTTGGCTTGTCGTTGTTCGTATTTACGTTGTCCAGGTTCAGTACTTCTACCAACGGAATATTCTGAATAGGGCTTGGTTCTTTAAGGCTTGTAATGTCTACACCCGTTTCATCGTCTTTATAGATGATCTGCAACTGGAAATTCTCACGGTTCACCTGCGAGGCATCAAGCGAATAGACGTTCTTCATCATCAAGTCCCAAGTCGGATACTCCAGCGACGGGTTTGTCGCCTTTAGCATCTTCATGTGGATAATCTGATCGTCCTGCAGGTTTTGGTAATTTTCCATCAGCTCACCAACCTGGTAAGTTTTGCCATTGTAGGTATACTCAAACGCCACACCCAGCACCTGATCGGGCAAAAGGGCAGAGTTTAAAGAAATATAGCCTAACTGCGGGTTAAATTTATACTCACGTGGGTCCAGCCTTCGTGCCCTTACGTGTTCATAGTCTATGCTTTTTTGCAGGCCTAACTGCTGCAGGTAATTATCTACAGTATTACTGTTTCGGGCCGATGGGTTATTTGATATTTGGCTATACAGTCTGTTGGCAGCATTGCTGGCTGGTGCTGTTCGTATCTGCTCAAACTGGCCACGGTAAGGGTCGGCCTCACCCAAGTCCATAAAAGCTACTATGTTGCGCAGGTTTTCAGTAGCGCGGTTGTTGTTTGTTACATACAGCTCCAGTCGCCTGATAACGATTCCTGAATTTACGAGCGGCAGATTCTTGAGTGCATTGTTATAGCGGCCCCTGAAGAACTGCGAAAGGAAAAAGTGTCGGTCTCTGTCGTATTGATCTGCCCTGATTTCGAAAGGCTTGTTCTGGTCACCGTTCTGTATGATAACCTCATCGTTTCTGCCTCGCACATTAGAGGCAATGGTAGTTACGGCTAAGCGGCCAAACTGCAATTGTGTTTTAATACCGAACAGGTTCTGTGCTCCTGTAATCAGCGAGTTGTTTAGCGGCAGACTTACGTTACCAGCCTCAATCTTGCGGATGATTTCTTCTTCGTAACCAGTATAGTCCAACTTCATGTTGTTCTCAAAGTCGAAGTTGGCGTTGTTATCCCAGTTAAAGTTAACTCGCATCTTTTCACCTATCTTACCTACCAGGTTCAGAGAGATGTTTTGCTCAAAGTCGAAGTCGCCAGTGCGCTGCTGGCGCAGAGGAATGGTAGGGTTTTGATTACGGTTGAAACGAGCTCCAAATTTAAGAGAGACGTTACCATTGGGCTGTATATCCACCACATTGCCGCCAAATATCCTGTCGAACATGGGGCTAATGTATATTTTAGGAACAAGGCGGCTATTGCCTGTAAGGCTTTCACCATCTAATCCTTTCGACTTGCTTCGCCAATAGTTTCGAATGGACTCCCGCTGCTGCCATTCAGAGTACTCCTGCAAGGTCATGGAGGAGGGGAGGCGGTAGTTTAAACCACCACCAATGGTTTCTGTGATGTTGTAGCCTTTTAAACTATCATCCAACTGCATTTCCATCTCAATGTTGCCAGGCGGTGGACCGAGCAACAGGGGAGATGAGCCTGTTCGGGAGCCGAAAGGATTACCCCGTCTGTCAGTTGGTGTAACATTTGGGCGGGTACTTGGCGTATACTTCTTTGTAGTGTCTGTCTTTATGGTATCCTGTAACAGGAAATCTTTAAGAACAGTGTACCTGAACCGATTGCGCAGGCGTAATGCTTCCGCATCCGACCACCAGGTCAGCAAAGCTATAGCAGCAACCAGCCCAACAATCAGGTTGTTCTTTTTACTTTTCCAGATCAAAATCGGGTATAATTCTTAAGAAGATTTCAACGCAAACTTTATCAGTTCTTCCACACTCATCTCTCTGCCTTCCCGCTTGATAATATTGTCGAGGGTCTTCTCGGCTACGTTCTTGGCAAAGCCTAATGTTACTAAAGCAGATAACGCTTCCGAACGTACTGTATTGTATGCGGTAGCAGGAACAACAACAGCATCTGTAGCCATAACTTCCTTCTTCATTTTATCTTTAAGTTCCAGTATAATGCGCTGAGCTGTTTTAGCTCCTATACCTTTTACATGCTGTATCGTGCGCACATCCTCCCGCACAATAGCCTGCTGTACTTCTTCTACCGACAAAGAAGACAGGATCATGAGCCCGGTATTGGGCCCAACACCTGAAATCGAGATTAAGTGCAAAAAAACATCTTTTTCTGCAGCAGTAGTAAAACCATACAAAGTATGGGCATCTTCTTTAATGTGCAGGTATGTGTGCAGCTTGCAACGCTCGCCCGATGGTAAAGAAGAATAGGTACTTAAAGATATTTTGATTTGGTAGCCTACGCCATTCACATCTATGATAACATAGGTTGGGTCCTTATGCGTCAGCTTGCCGTCTATGTAGGCTATCATTTATAGTTATATTTATATAATTCTGTTACTATGATTTTGGGCATCCACTACCGCAATAGTTATAATATTAATGATTTCGCGGATAGAGCTACCCAACTGCAGAATGTGAACTGGCTTGCGCATACCCATCAGAATAGGGCCGATCGCCTCTGCACCTCCAATTTCCTGCAGCACCTTATAGGCAATGTTGCCAGAGGTAAGCGCTGGAAAAATCAAGGTATTTGCTCCTTTGTCTGCCAACTCACTAAACGGGTATACTTCGCGCAGCAAATCACGATTAAGTGCAGTATTTGCCTGCATTTCTCCGTCTATAAGCAGGTTCGGGTAACGTTCTTTGGCCTTACGAACAGCCTCAGCAGCTTTTTCTGGCACTTCGCCTCTTACCGTACCAAAGTTAGAGTAGGAGAGAACTGCCACACGCGGCTCTGTGTCAAAGAAGCGAACCGTACGTGCTGTCAGCCCTATAATGTCAACCAGTTCATCGGCTGTCGGGTTAACATTTACAGTGGTATCTGCAAAAAAGTATGGCTCTTTTTTGTTCAGGATAATGTACATACCTGCCACCTTGTTTATACCCTCTGCCACACCAATTACCTGTAGGGCAGGGCTGATGGTTTTAGCATACTCTCGTGTAAGACCAGAAATTAAGGCATCAGCTTCTCCTGTTTCCAGCATCAAGCTACCAAAGTAGTTTCTGTCTTTTACCAGGCGGCGGCACTCTGCCAAGGTAAGGCCTTTGCGTTGGCGTTTTTTGTAGAGTATCTGGGCAAATGATTCCAGCTTTTCGTCCTCTTCAAAAGGGTTGATGATAAGCGTACCATCCAAATCCAGGTTATTTTCTTCTATGATGGCCTGAATGCGTTTGCGGTTTCCTAGCAAGATTGGATTGGCAATTCGCTGATCTTTTACGGTTTGAGCTGCCTTTAAAATTTTATAATTGTCAGCTTCTGTGAATACAACCGTTTTAGGATCTTTTTTGGCCTGGTTGGTAATACGCGTCATCAGCTTCTGGTCAATGCCAATGCGCTCCTGCAATTCACTTTCGTAGGCTTCCCAGTTCGTAATAGGCTGCTTGGCAACGCCACTCTCCATAGCTGCCCTAGCTACGGCTGGTGAAATCGTTGTAATCAGGCGTGGGTCTAGGGGCTTTGGTATCAGGTAGGTACGGCCAAATGTGATGGTGTTGTCACCGTAAGCCTTGTGAACGATATCAGGTATAGTTTCTTTGGCAAGTGCTGCCAGGGCATACACTGCCGCCAGCTTCATCTCTTCGTTTATCTCAGTAGCACGCACATCCAGGGCTCCTCTAAATATGTAAGGGAAACCTAGTACGTTGTTTACCTGGTTCGGATGGTCGGAGCGGCCTGTGGCCATAATCAAGTCTTCACGCGTAGCCATAGCTACATCGTAAGCAATTTCAGGGTCTGGGTTGGCCAGCGCGAAAATGATTGGATCAGCAGCCATGGTTTTCACCAACTCAGGTGCCAACACATTGCCTGCCGATAAGCCTATAAACACATCGGCACCTTCCATCGCTTCGGCCAGCGTATGGATGTTACGCGTCGTTACGAACTGGGACTGGTAAACGTCCAGGTCATCGCGCTCAGGCCGAATAATACCATTCTTGTCAAACATGACGATATTATCTACGCGAGCACCTAGTGCAACATATAATTTAGTACAGGCTATAGCCGCTGCGCCTGCACCGTTCATCACAATTTTTATTTCTTCTATCTTCTTACCAGCTATTTCCAGTGCATTAAGTAACGCTGCAGAAGATATAATGGCAGTGCCATGCTGATCGTCGTGCATCACTGGAATGTTCATCTGCTGCTTTAAGGCGTTTTCAATCTTAAAGCTTTCTGGAGCTTTGATATCTTCAAGGTTTATACCTCCAAAAGTTGGCTCCAAAGACTTTACAATGCGAATAAACTCTTCAGGGTCAGTGCAGTCTACCTCAATGTCGAATACATCTATGCCCGCAAACTTCTTAAAGAGAACTCCTTTACCTTCCATAACAGGCTTCGATGCATCTGGCCCTATATTGCCTAAACCCAGCACAGCAGTTCCGTTTGATATAACACCTACCAAGTTGCCCTTGGCAGTGTACTTATAAGCGTTGTCTTTGTCTGCTGCAATTTCTTTACATGGTTCTGCTACTCCAGGAGAGTAAGCCAATGCCAGGTCGTGCTGGGTGCTTAGCATTTTAGTAGGTACTACCTCAATTTTACCAGGTTGGCCTAGTCTGTGGTAGTTTAATGCGTCTTCTTTGTTTACCTTAATCATAGTAGGTGTATTTGTTATTAGGCAGGTGCAACAATAGCTATTATTTAAGCTGCCAAATGTAAAGCCTTTATAAGAATAGAAAGCAATTTCATAAGAAATTATGGCTAATCAAAGTACTGCAGCAAAGATACAATTTGTAATGTTTGGTTTCGAAAAATACAATTTAAATTGGGAGTGGCCTATAAAGCAAAAGCACCTGCTGTAGTGGCAGGTGCTTTTGCTTTATAGATTTTTAACTACTGACTGTTAACTAATAATAAGTTTTTGCCCAGGCTTTAATACAGAGTTATCGTTAAGCTTGTTAAGCTTGCGTATTTGATCTACCGTAATGCCTTCATACTTGCGGGATATATTCCACAGCGTGTCACCTGGCTGCACCAGATGTAAAATGCGTTCTTTTTGTTCCTGCGTTGGTTGTGGCAGTTTGTTTACTACTCGTTTTGCAGATGTTGCTGCTTCAGCCTTCTCAGTCGAGGCAAGGAGGGGAACAGTTGAAGCAGCATTATCTTTTTCCTCTTTGCTTATTGCCTGATACACGACCAGCTTTTGGTCAGGCATAATGCTGGCGCTGCGCAGGTTGTTCCAATCCTTTAGATCATCCACCGTTATATTAAAGCTCTGCGCTATAGTAGATAAATTATCGCCTCGGCGAACAATATACTCTTGCTTTTGCAGCAGCGAATCAACTTTTGTCTCTGCTTTTTTTGTTTCCGCTGCTAGCATAATTGGTGCTGGTGCTACTGATTTTGGTGCAGCAGCTGGTGTAGGAGATGCTGCCAAAAGTATACAGCTTTCTTCTGCTGCCAACAGTTTAGATGCTTGTACAGGTATGCGAAGCGGATACTTGCGCAAATCTTTTGGTAATACCGTTGTTTTGAGTTCTGGGTTTAGCGCCTTTAATGTTTCGGGTGCTACATGCAGTTCATTTGCAAACTTCTCTAAATCCAATGCTTGGTTAACGAAGAATATTTCGGTATCCTGTACGTATAGTACTGAATCAGTAAAGATTTCGTGCTCGCCAGCATATTTCATAGAGTATATCACAGCGGTCATGGACGGTACATAGCTGCGTGTTTCGCGTGGCAGGTGCGGGAAAACCTCCCAGAATGTTTTTTTGCCACCGCCTGCTTTACGAATAGCTTTGTTTACATTGCCTTGCCCGCAGTTGTAAGCAGCCAATGCTAGTTCCCAATCTCCATAGTACTTATATAACCTGCTCAGAAACCTGCAAGCAGCGTCAGTCGCTTTTTCAGGGTCCATGCGCTCGTCCAGGTACTGGTTCTGGGTTAAACCATACTCATTGCCTGTAACTTTGATAAACTGCCACAGACCTACAGCTCCAGCCCATGAGGCTGCTTTAGGGTTAAGCCCTGACTCTACGATAGAGAGGTACTTTAACTCCTGTGGCATGTTATACTTCTTCAGGTATTTTTCGAACAGCGGGAAATACACGTTCTCACGCGAAAGCATGGTACGGGTGTATTTTCTGTTTCGGATGGTAAAATAATCTATGTGGCTTCTTACAAACGGGTTGAATGTAAGCGGAATATCAGACTCAATGCAGCTTAACCTGTCCTGTATTACCTCATTGGGCTCATTCGGAATGTTTTCTACAAGTAATGCAAATTCTTCTGGAGACAGAATAGTAGTGGTGTCTATCTGGGGATTTCCCAAACTTTTTGCAACCTGCTTTGCCTGCTCTATGCTAAAGACACTCTTTTGGGCATTACATGTAAAAACGCTGGCAGCCACGGCTGCCAGCAATGTGAAGAGTCTACAGTAGGTCATGGTAAAGTTTATGCTTCAACGGTAATCTTATCCAGTATGTAATTTGAGAAAGCAAGCAACTGCGGCTCCTCAAACGAGCGGGTCATGAGCTGTAACCCAATGGAAAGGCCGTTGGCATCGCGGCCAACTGGTATAGATATGGCTGGAACACCTGCAAGCGAGGCCTGAACTGTAAAGATATCAGCCAGGTACATAGCAAGCGGGTCCTCTACGTTTTCTCCAATTTTAAAGGCTGTAGTTGGAGCTGTAGGTAAGATAAGAAAATCGTAAGTCTGCAGTAACTCGTCAGTTTTCTCCTTGATCAGTCTTCTTACCTTCTGTGCTTTCGTATAGTAAGCATCATAATAATCAGCACTTAAAACAAAAGTGCCCAACATAATTCGACGCTTTACTTCTTCGCCGAAGCCCTCAGAGCGCGTCTTTTTATACAAAGACGACAGATCAGTTACGTTGCTGCTACGGAAACCGTACTTCACGCCATCGTAGCGGCCAAGGTTTGAGCTGGCTTCAGCTGTGATTAAGATATAATAAGTTGGTACCAGGTAATCCAGCAGTGGGAAATCCACTGCTTCTATGGTATGGCCAGCCTCTTTCAGTATATCCTTTACACTTAGAATACTGTCTTTTACCTCCTTGTTCAGACCTTCGTTTTCGAAGCTGTCGCGGATATAACCAATTTTATACTTTTTGTCTGTATTCAGTAACTCGCTATAGGCTGGCACAGGACGGTGGCTAACGGTGCTATCCATTTCGTCTTTACCTGCCATCACCTCTACAAGCAATGCTGCATCTTCCACGCTTTTGGTAATCACACCAATCTGGTCGAAAGAGGAAGCAAATGCTATTAGGCCATAGCGGGAAATGCGGGAATAAGTAGGTTTAAAACCAACCACACCGCAAAAAGAAGCTGGCTGACGCACAGAGCCACCTGTATCGGAACCGATAGAAGCCAAGCACAAATCGGCTTGTACGGCTACTGCCGAACCTCCAGACGAACCACCTGGTACACGGCTTGTGTCGTCAGCATTAAGCGCGGGGCCAAAAGCAGACGTTTCGTTAGAGCCACCCATGGCAAATTCATCGCAGTTCTGACGGCCAATAATAATGGCGTCTTCGTCTATAAGCCGTTGCACTGCCGTAGCAGTATATAACGACTCAAAGCCATCTAGCATTTTGCTGGAAGCCTGCAGGCTGTGCCCTTTGTAAGCAAGCACATCTTTTATTCCTATTACCATGCCAGCTAACTTGCCTGCCGTACCATTAGCCATTTTCTGGTCAATGGCCTCGGCCTGAGCAAGTGCTTCTTCTCCAAACACTTCCAGGAAAGCATTCAGGTTTTCTTTTTCAGAAATATTACGAATGTAATTTTCTACAAGCTGGCGGCACGTAACCTGCCCATTGGCAATGTCCGCGCGGATGTCACGTAGCGAGTTATACTGTCTCAATCTATTTCGACTTAGTGTCGTCTTCTATGGACCGTTCTAGTTCGTGTTTAATTTCATTTGTAGCATCTTTAAACTCCCGCATGCCCCGCCCAACAGTGCGTGCTATATTCGGTAGTTTATCGGCTCCAAACAGTAAGAGAATTGCTGATACGATGACAAGCATCTCTCCTCCTCCCAAGTCGCTTAAGAAGAGGAAAACAGTACTGAAGTACATGTGCAATTAACCTATAAAGGCGTTATAATACTACTTGGTAGTGTTACTGTCGTCTTTTACAGAGTTCTCTATGTCGTGCTGTATCTCTTTTGTCGCATCTTTGAATTCACGGATGCCACGACCTAAGCCTTTAGCTAGCTCTGGTAATTTCTTAGCACCGAAGAAAAGCAGAATTACAGACAGAATTAGGATAACCTCTGTGCCTCCAAGACCGCCAAGAAATAATAATACGTTGTTGATACCCATCTTTTTAAATTTTAAAATGATTGCTACAAAATTAAAGGTAATATTTTAAATAAACCCATATCTGCCGAGATAAGTTTATTCTATGTTCAGAATACTAGCTACCTACGAGATTGCAAGAGTGGCGGATTGCGGAGCTTAGGAAAGTGTGGAATGACAAATAAGGTAACTTATTTCCCAAACAGCTGTGTAACTGTCCTTTTATGGGAAAAGCTTTCTTGTCTGCCTTTGTACATCTCATTGATATGTAATGTTTTATTGAATATCTGTGTTTTGGTGCCAAACTTGCTATAACTCTTATAGCAGCATGTAAAGCTAACGGCTTAGCCATAACGCAATGCTACTAAATTTGGTATGGCTGCTACTTTATTGCTGATTGGTAGCTTGTAAGTTGTTTTAGAGTTACTTCGGGAGCTTGCGAATTTAACACATCATATTTTGCAAAAATGATGTTCTTTTAAAAGTTCTGGATCCAAGTGCTAATATCTAAGAAAAACTATATTAACTTTGGTACTATCAAAAATGTTGATAAAAAAAGTCTAATATAGTGAAACAAAAATATGCTAAAGACACTATAAAGGGTATCTCTAACATAGAAAGATTAAGCGACAGAAAGGAACTTCAGCTGCATGCTTTATGTCTTTACAGTGATTCATGTACCTACTTTGAATTTGTAAGAGATTAAGTTAAGTTGCAGTTGATTTAACTAAAGATATAGATAATAAACAGACAGGCCTCGAGGGCCTGAATCTGCTAAAAATATTAAGTTTGTTTTCATAGCTTGGAAAGGCACCCTGCTCTGTAGGGTGTTTTTTTATTTCCAAAGGTGTGGTTGCTGTTCTAACAGCATTAGGTACAGTATATTCTTACGGATAAACTTCATTCTTGTTAAATATAAAAGCGCTGGCCCTGAAGTTATAGTACCTCAGGGCCAGCGCTTTTATTATTTATATACTTCTATTACTTTCTGATAAGCCAGCCTTCGGGGTTAAGGTTAGCATCGTTTTTCCAGATCTGGAACTGTAGTTCAGTAGTACCGTCAGTATCGGTATAAACTGTGCCAAGGGTGTCTTTCAGTTTTACATCCTGCCCTATAGACACATTAACGGTCTTTAGCTTGGCATACACGGCAAAATATTCTCCGTGCTGCACCATGACAATGTTATTCATGCCTGGCACACTGGCAACCGAAACTACTTTACCTTCGAAAATGGCACGAGCTGCTGCTCCCTGGGCTGTCTGAATATCAATACCTCTGTTTTCTACGACAACACCTTTTAAAACAGGGTGGTTGTGGCGGCCGAACTTCTGTGAAATAAAGCCACGCTCTACAGGCCATGCTAAACGTCCTTTGTTACCTGCAAAAGAGGAGGAGATAAGTGCAGCTTCAGGCGTAAGCGTAATTTTGTTCGCGCTGCCGCTGGTTGCTCTGCCTGCGGCACGTGCTGCACGGGCGGCTCGGGCTATTTCTTCACGTACTATATCGGCAATCAGGTTGTCCAGCTTTTTTACTGCCTGCTGTCGTTCTGCTACCTCTTTTCTTAGCCCTTGTTCTTGTTGACTCAGTTTCGTTACAACGCTATCCTGCTGTGTTTTCAGGGTAAGAAGGTTTTTGTTCTCTACCAGCTGTTTATTTAGCAGATTTTCTTTTTCCCTCTTTTGCTTTTCAAGCACCGTTAGTTTGCCTGTTAACTCACTTTGCACCTTATTCATCTGCGCTACTTGCTCTTTTCGGGCTTCAGAATACTGGTTTAGGTAGCGCAAACGCATTACCAATTGGTTGAAAGACTCGGAAGCAAACAAGAACATCAGCTTGTTGTAACTGTTTGCAGTTTTCGATGCCGAATAAATCATGGTAGCATACTCGGCTTTTAGTTTATCCAGATCAGCTTCCAATTCCTTTACAGTACCTTCAGTCTTTTTAACATCAGACTCTATAAAAGTAAGCTCGCGCGATATGTTATTGATAACACCTTTTTGTACTGTTATTTTTTCTTTGATGGCATTAAGTTGGCCAATAGAGGCCTCTTTCTGCACTTTGGTTTGTTGCAGAATTCGATTGGCTTCTTTTATACGATTGAGGTTTTCCTTCTTCTCTTTCTCTAGCTGTGCCTTCGATTTAACCTTTTGTGCGTGGCTAACAAGTGGCAGTGATAGTAGAAGTAAAAAGAAGACGGATTTGTAAAAGGCCTTCATTAGGATATTGGTTCTTGTACTCCGAGCTTACAAATATGGTGAATCTAAACGCGAAGAACCAACTGCAGTAGCTAATTAATTAAAATTGATGCGTTTGTAATCGCTAGGCACATTGAAGGGGAATTCCAATGCTTCGTCGTTAACAGTTACTCTGTTGTGGGTAAGGCTGAAATTAGAGGATTGGCCTTGTTGCAGCACTTGTGCTGCCAAAGCATAAGCAAATGGCGTTTCTCCTACACTCTGGAAACTATCGTATTTTACTGTTATGGTGTTGCCTGTATTTTTGTCCTGCACATTTAGCTGCTGCAGTTTGCTACTTTGGCGCCCTACAAAATAATCGAATAGCAGGTTTTCCCGAGCTTGCTGTATATGATGTAAGTCAGCCTCATCCATTACCTTTTCGGCTCCTGCAGGTTGGTAATTGCCCAGCAGTATGGCCTGTAGCACATTATAATCCATGTCAACATGAAACTTGTTTCTGAGGAAGCTATAGTCTGTGGCTAGATACTCTTTATGCAGGCGATCCATTACATAAATAGAATCAGTTGTGATTTTAATGCGAGCAGCCTCGAAGCCTAATCCTGGTAGCACTGATATCCAGATAATGCTGTCCTTCTTTACGCGTAGGGCATAGCCAGAGGAAGTGGTGCCGTTTTTATCTTCTAGCTTAAGCTGGCCGCGTGTCGTCAGGTAATTAAATTCAAGGTTTTTTACGCTTACGCGCCCTACGGTTTCTGTGGTGGCTGTGGCGGTAGTGGGTACAGTATCCTTTTTGCAGCTTGCAAATGCCAATAGGCTCAGCAGGCACAGCAGAATGTTCTTACTCCTCATACAGTTTCTTTTCCTTTATTTTTCTGTCGATGAATGCGGAGGCTTCGCCTTTCAGCTTTGCTTTTTGCCAATGGCTTACGGCTTCTTCTTTTTTACCTAATTTAAATAATACATCCCCGTAATGCTCTACCACAGTTGCATCATCTGATATGGCCACTGCTTGCTCCAGGTATTTACGTGCTCCATCGTAATCGCCTAACTTGTACAGTACCCAGGCATAAGTGTCGAGGTAAGTTGGGTTAGTTGGATGCTGCTGCACCAATCGGCTGGCCATTTTCTTTGCCACTTCCAGCTTCTCGTTGCGCAGCGACAGAAAATAACTGTAATTGTTTAAAACGTGCTCGTTGTTAACATCCACGGCAAGAACAGCCTCATAAGCCTCATCAGACTTTTTATAGTTCTTCAGGGAGTTATAGCCATCGCCAAGCTGCATGTTAAACTGCATTGCCAGCTCTGGTTCGTTTGCTGATAATCGTTTGCCGTACTCTAGTGCTTTTACAGCTTTGTCGAAGTTTTTTTCTATTAAATGCCCTGTGCCGTTGTAAAACCAAAACACTGACTGGTTTGGGAACAGCTCCAGCGCTTGCTCTGAGTGTTTAACCAAAGCATCTGATTGTGACAGTTCTGCATCTAGCAAAACAATCTGCTGCCAGATCTTAAAGTGAGAATCGTCAAAAGTGACAGCCTTTAAGTAATTATCACGGGCTTGTGTTTTCTTGCCGATTATAGTTTGCAAATCGCCGGCAACAGCGTAGGCTTTTGCTTCCTCAGGATGTGACTGCATTGTAAGGTCGGCCAATTCTAATGCAATGCCCTCAACAGCAGGGTTTGGTAACTGGCGAATAAAATCTACCAAGATCCGAACTTTGGTATCGATATCTAACTCTGGGCTTGCAAAAGCTAACTTAACCTGCTTTTCAGATTCCCTTAGGTTTCCCTTCTGCCGGTTTAAATCTGAAAGCATCAGGTGCGCAAAAGGATTCGCCTGTTCTACCTGCAATGCTTTCTGCAGTGTTTTTATAGCATAATCAGGTTGCTTCGAGGCATTGTACAACTCAGCCAACGATAGGTAGTACCGTATTTCAGTAGGGTTGGTGGCAATAAGCTTTTCGCCTTCTTGTATGGCCTTTACCACGTTTTTCTGACGAAGGTAAATCTGCTGGCGGCTAACCGAAAGCTGTTCTAACGGACCATACTGCTTTTCAATGCGCTCGTAAGTTTTCAAGGCATCATCGAAGCGGGACTGGGAGAGGTACAGGTCAGCCAGGTTGAAAAGGTAGGCTTCGGAACCTGGTACATTGTTTAATAAATTGTTATAAGCCTGGGCGGCCTCCGTAATCTGGTTCTGCTCGGTATGGGCTTGTGCCAGTAGCAGGTAGTAATAAGCATTCTTGCTCTCTTGTGCAATGGCTGCCTTTGCAAAAGGTAAAGCCTCTCTTGGGTTTTTAAGATGCAGATAAGTTTCTGCTATTTTATAGTTAAGAGCTGCGTTTGTAGGGGTAACGGTATAAGCTTTTTGAAAAAGCTGGAGGGCTTGTTTATAGTCCTCCAGCAAAAAATATTTCATACCATCCAGAAATAATGCCTCGCTAATGTGCCGCTCGCGCTCCGAAGGCTGTGGTGCCTGGGTCTGTGCTGTGGCAGTTTCTTCTATTGTTTTAGCTTTCTTTCTGCCAGACTGAGCATTCGATTCACCTATGGTTAATACCGCTAAACAACATGTGGCAAGTGCAATATTTCTGAAATTAATCATTGTTTAATCTTTAAGCGTATTGAAGTCGCCGAGGCTTAAATCTCTCTGGCTTCCCTCATACTCAACAAAGTTGCCAACCATTGAGTTTGCAAAATTGCCATTTTTAATGGTAGTGTTCTGCTGAACGATAGAATTGCTTACCACTGAGTTGTATACGCTGGTATTATTTCCGATAGAAACGTGCGGCCCTACCACCGAATTCGTGATTTGGGCATTCTCGCCAATGTATACAGGAGGGATAATCACTGCGTTCTCCAACTTTGCAGATGAAGCCACTAAGCCATCCTCATCCTTTATATACTCCAAATAGCGTTGATTAGTATAAACTGTTGCGTTTTTATTTCCGCAATCAAGCCACTCTGTAATTACGGCAGGTATAAACTTAGTGCCCTTGCTCTTCATGTTCTCCAGCGCGTTAGTTAGCTGGAACTCACCTTTATCTTTGATGTCGTTGTCCAGCAGGTACTGCAGTTCCTCACGTAGGTAGGCTCCGTCACGGAAGTAGTAGATACCGATAATGGCCAAATCAGAAATAAATTCTTCTGGTTTTTCTACAAAATCTGTTATTTCGTTGCTGTCGTTTAGCTTCACAACGCCAAAAGGGCGTGGATCTTCTACACGCTGCACCCAGATGGTACCGTCAGCGTTGGTGTCTAGCTGGAAATCTGCTTTGAAGAGTGTATCGGCAAATGCTACCACTACTTTACCCTCTAGAGATTCTTGGGCGCAAAGTATGGCGTGTGCAGTACCTAGTGCTTCTTCCTGATGATATATACTTCCTTTGGCTCCAACAGACTCGGCAATTTTTACCAGGTCCTGCTCTACCTTCTCACCGAAGTTGCCAATAATAAAGGCTACTTCCTCGATTGACTCCTGGCATACTTTGGCAATATCCTCTACCAGACGCTGCACAATTGGCTTGCCAACAATTGGAATAAGTGGTTTAGGAACAGTTAATGTGTGGGGACGCATGCGCTTTCCCATTCCTGCCATTGGTATTACTATCCTCATAGCGATTAATTTTGTTTATGCTGCAGCTCGTAATTTTACTGCTGAAGCTGGTTAGTGATAAATTTATTCTTAAAGTATAGCTAAACAATGATATTATAGTAATGCTATACTTAAAAGTAAAGAAAAAGGGTTAAAAATTTTACTTAGTGCCTGTACTTCCGTAGCCACCAGCACCTCTTTCTGTATCTGTTAACGTTTGTGCCTCTGCCCAGGCTATGCGTTCATACTTGGCTACTACCATCTGAGCAATGCGCTCTCCGTCCTCCACTATAAAATCCTGATCAGAAAGGTTTACTAAGAGAACTTTGATTTCACCTCGATAATCGGCGTCTATCGTGCCAGGGCTATTCACAATAGAAATGCCGTGCTTATAGGCAAGGCCACTTCGGGGTCTTATCTGTGCCTCGTGCCCCTCTGGCAATTCTATATACAAACCTGTCGGGATAAGGGATCTCTGTAGTGGCTTTAAGGTAACGGGGGCCTCTAAGTTTGCACGTAAATCCATACCAGCCGAATGTATGGTTTGGTAAGACGGCAGTGCATGCTTAGATTGATTTATGACGTTAACCTGCAAGTTCTTGTTGTGCATCTTGTATTAAATTATCGTTTTAATTGAATTAAGCTTTCACGCTCACGAACCCATACAGTGGCTGCGAAAGCTATGCACAACGCCAAATGGAACGCATGCCGCAGCCAAAAGTTTTCTATAGATATAAAAAAAGCTATACATACCAGCACCGATGCCAGCAAAATATAACTAACAATGTTTTTGACTGGGTAAGGAATAGGGTAGTGACGGTTACCTAACAGGTAACTTACAAGTGCCATGCTAAAGTAGCAAATGAAAGTGGCAATGGCAGAGCCCATGTAGCCTAGTACTGGAATCAGCAACAGGTTGAAAATGATGGTAATGGCAGCTCCGCCAAAACTGATGTAGGTGCCGAAGTAGGTTTTATCCGTGAGCTTAAACCAAACAGAAAGGTTATAGTAGGCACCGAGGAATAGGTTTGCTAACAGCAAAACTGGCACTACCATAATTCCTTCGCGGTACGACGGACTGCGGAGCAGCAGGGCAAAGTCTTCGAGGTTAACTGAAATAAAGAGGAAAATAAAAGCGCAGACGATAATAAACCACTTCATAACAAGGGCAAACGTCTTAGGGGAGGCTTTGTCTTCGGCCTGTGAAAAGAAAAAGGGTTCTGCCGCATACCGGAAGGCCTGTATGGCAAGCGTCATAAAGATAGAAAGCTTATAGCAGGCACTGTAGATACCGACAGCTGCCATGTTACTTTTATCAGGATAGAAGTTTTCAGGCAGCCAATGTTCTAAAAGGATACGGTCTATCAGTTCGTTTACCATGCCAGCCAAACCCATAAATAACAGTGGGTAAGCATACACCAACATAGGTTTTATTACCTCTTTGTTTATACTAAACCGCAGACTGCTAAACTCACGCCAAAGCATCGGTATCTGCAATGCATTAGCTACCAGGTTGATCAGGAAAATATAACCAACACCGAATTCAGGATCATAAATCTGCTCCACCAAGGGCCGTAGAGAAGCCAAATACTCGCCGTTGTAGATGTCGTGGCAAAGCACCAGGAAAAACATGTTGGCACCTACCGTAAGGATAATGTTACTCAGCTTAATGGCGGCAAACTTTATCGGCTTGTTCTCTAACCGAAGCTTTGCAAAGGGTATGGCCACAATTGCATCTATAGCCAATACCAGTGCTAGCCAAATAACATACTCCTGCTGCTCTGGGTAGCCAATGTAATTGGCAATAGCACCTGAAGCAAATATCAGTATACCTGTCATAAGTATACTACTGCACATAATGGCCGTTAATACCTGGTTGTAGAGCTGTTGTTTATTAGCGCCTGGCTTGTTGGCAAAACGGAAAAAAGCGGTTTCCATGCCATAGGTATACAGCACGTTAAAGAAACCTACGAACGCGTACAGGTAAGACACTACACCGTATTCCTCGGGCAGGAATACATTTGTGTAGATAGGTACCAGCAGGTAGTTAAGCGCTCTGCCTACAATGCTACTTAATCCGTAGGCAGCTGTCTGCCCGACCAATTTCTTGGCTATACTCATGTAGTTTTTACGAAGGTCGGGTTGGAATTACTAGTTGCCTTTGAAAGCAGGCTTTCGTTTTTCTAGAAAGGCATTAGTGCCTTCTATAAAATCTTCGGAAGTACAGCAGCGTGCAAATGAGTTTGCCTCTGTCTGGTAACCGTTTTCGTCTTTTGTATACACCGCATTTACACAGTCTATCACCAAACCAACAGCAAGCGGAGCCTTAGACATAATCTTGTGCATAATCTCCTCGCACTTAGGCATCAGCTCTTCCTGTGGCACTACATGGTTTGCCAGCCCTAGTGCTTTTGCCTCTTCTGCCGATACCATATCAGCTGTCATCATCAGTTCCATGGCTTTGCCTTTGCCTACCAGCTGTGTAAGTCTCTGGGTGCCACCATAGCCTGGTATCAAACCTAGATTAACTTCTGGCTGGCCAAAACGGGCATTATCGCTGGCTACACGAATATGGCAAGCCATGGCCAGTTCACAGCCTCCACCCAAGGCAAAGCCATTAACAGCGGCAATTACTGGTTTAGTGCAACGCTCTATCATGGCAAAGACTTCTTGGCCTCTTTCAGCAAAGTTGCGGGCCGTAACATCGTTTATCTCGGCTATCTCAGATATGTCGGCTCCTGCCACAAATGCTTTTTGTCCTGCTCCTGTAAAAATAGCACCCTTTACCTCAGGGTCGTCATACACCTGCTGTATGGCATTTTTAATCTCCTTTATGGTGTCTATGTTAAGGGCATTCAGTTTATCTGCTCTGTTTATCGTTATTTTTAAAATACCGTGTTGCAGTTCCAGTAACAGGTTTTCGTATGTAGCCATAGTTAGATTTTACTCTGTTGTAAATTCTTTTTCTGATACAAATATAAGTATTAAGTGTGTTCTTTAATAATGCCTAGTGGTGTAGGGGAGGCAGCATAATATTTACATCTGTTTGCTAGTGCTACAGAAGGACCTTAAATTTGATGTTATAAAGATTACGATTTTTCTACTTAAAATTAATAAATATAATATATTACATGGCATTTTTTGAAGAGTTTAAGAAATTTGCAGTAAAGGGCAACGTTATAGATTTGGCGGTAGGTGTTGTAATTGGTGCTGCTTTTGGTACCATCACAAAGTCACTTGTAGATGATATCATCATGCCGCCGCTCGGCCTTGTGATCAGCAACGTAGACTTTTCGAGATTGAAATTTGTTTTGAAAGATGCTGTGATAGAGAATGGAGAAGTGGTAGAGCAGGCCGTAACGCTGAACTATGGTAACTTTATTCAGACGGTTGTAAACTTCTTCATTATAGCCTTTGCCATATTCCTACTTGTGCGCACAATTAACCGTTTGCGCGAAAAAGAAGCTGCTAAACCAGCAGCACCCGTTAACAAGCAAGAAGTGCTTTTAGCCGAGATTCGAGACCTGCTCAAGAAAAACAATACAGATACACCAGAAGCACCTGATAAGGTGGTCGTTTAAAATTTCACTCCTGACATGACCAGTTTTTTACCTCGTTTTTTTGCTATTTTTTTAATTTCATTCATCAGCTACGCCCATGCTTTTGGGAGTGCGGCAGATTCTGTTAGTGCCTGGGACTTTGGAGGAATGGGTGCTTTACACTTTAACCAGGTTACCCTTAGCAACTGGGCCGCTGGTGGAGAGAGTTCTTTTTCTGTGTTAGGTAACGTTAGTTTACACACTAACTATAAGAAAGGCAAAAAGTCATGGAACAACACTTTTGATGTTGTTTATGGCACCGTGAAAGCTGGAGACCCCAATTGGCGTAAGAGCGATGATAAGTTCGAACTGAATATTAAATATGGCCGCAGCGCCTCCTCTGATTGGAACTATAGTGGACAGTTTAACTTCAGGAGCCAGTTTGCACCAACGTATACAATAAAAGATAACGAGGAAATTTACCATTCAGATTTCCTATCCCCAGGTGTAGTCCAAACCTCTCTCGGCATGGATTATAAGCCTAACCAAAAGTTATCTGTGCTTATTTCTCCGCTAACAGGTAAGTACACGATAGTTAAAAATCAGCTTTTAGCCGACCAAGGAGCATTTGGTGTTGATAAGGCACAGACGGATGGAGAAGGCAGTGTAATTGCAGGTACAGGGCAGCATATTAGGAAAGAAGCAGGGGGCTATGTAAATGTGCGCTATAAAGAAGAAGTGCTGAAGAACGTAGCTCTGAATACAAAGCTTGATCTGTTCTCTAACTACGTTCGGAATACGGAAAACATAGATGTTAACTGGGAGAATAACGTCAATTTTAAAGTGAACAAGTTTATCTCGGCCAGCTTGTTTTTACATATGATTTACGACGATGATGTGCTGATCTCTTACGACAGTACTGGTGATGGCAATAAAGATAGCAAAGGACCTCGTCTGCAGATGAAAGAATCTTTTGGATTGGGTTTGTCTTATAAGCTAGAATAGACGAACTTTTAGCCTTTTTAAGTTTGTTAACAGAGTATCTATATCATTTTACCTTCTTCTAGCGTTTTAATCAAAACAAACGTGCTCCGATTATGAACAAACTATTCTTATCAATAATCTGCCTGTGCTTGACTTTAGCCTTTAGCAACACCGCTAATGCTCAAACAACTACGAGTGCAACTACAAAGGATCCGTATTGGGGAACACCTAAAACATCTAGAGGAGCCTCTGCGGATGCAATTGAGCGTCGTTCCCGTGGCCTTGATACGAGCCTTAACACCTACGATAATACAAGCCGTAAGCAATTCGCTAAAAAACGTGTTACCAGAAGCAAGCGAATGGAAGAGATTGATAAGCAGAACGAGCAGATTTTGAAAAAGCGAAAAAAGGATAAGAAGCGCCTGGCACGCAGACAAAAACTTCTACGCCGTAATAATTAGTCCCTTCAAACCTTATTTGTTTTGTTGTAGAGAAATAAGTTAGCTTATAAACAAAAAAGCCCCAGCCAATTCAATGGCTGGGGCTTTCTTGTTTATAAGCTACACCGATTAAAGTGTTCTCTTCACTTCTTTCTCAACATAAGCTTCAATCACATCTCCAACTTCAATGTCATTGTATCCCTTCAGACTGATACCACACTCATAGCCTTGTCTTACTTCAGCAACATCGTCTTTGAAGCGCTTAAGGGCTAGTATCTCACCATCGTGTACTACAATACCATCACGTACCAAGCGTACTTTTGCATTTCGCTGTATGCTGCCGTCTGTTACCATACAACCTGCAATGGTACCAACCTTTGTGATTTTGAATACCTCACGTACTTCTACGTTACCAGTAATCTCTTCTTTCAGTGTTGGAGCAAGCATACCCTCCATGGCATCTTTCACCTCGTTGATAGCATCGTAGATGATAGAGTACAAGCGAACATCAATTTGCTCTTGCTCTGCCAGCCTGCGTGCATTCTGCGACGGACGTACCTGGAAGCCGATAATGATGGCATCTGAGGCTGAGGCTAAGAGTACATCTGATTCAGATATAGCACCCACACCTTTGTTGATGATATTTACCTGAACCTCGTTGGTAGAAAGTTTTAGCAATGAATCTGAAAGGGCTTCTACCGAACCGTCCACGTCCCCTTTTACAATCACGTTCAGTTCTTTGAATGAACCGATTGCCAAACGACGACCAATTTCATCCAGCGTAATGTGCTTACGTGTACGCAAACTCTGCTCACGCTGTACCTGAGAACGGTTAGAAGAGATCTCTCTTGCTTCACGCTCAGATTCCATTACGACAAACTTATCACCTGCCTGAGGAGCACCATCCAAGCCCAGTAGCTGTACTGGTGTAGACGGACCTGCCTCTTTCATTTTCTTACCACGATGATCTGTCATAGCTTTTACTCTACCGTAGTGAGAGCCTGCCAGTACAACATCACCTATTTTAAGCGTACCAGTCTGCACAAGTACTGTGGCTACGTAGCCACGGCCTTTGTCTAGAGATGCCTCTATAACAGTACCTATTGCCTGGCGATCTGGATTTGCTTTTAGTTCAAGTAATTCAGCCTCCAGCAATACTTTCTCTAACAAGTCAGGAATACCTTGACCTGTTTTGGCAGAAACTTCCTGAGCCTGGTATTTACCACCCCATTCTTCTACCAGTATGTTCATGTTGGCAAGTTCTTCACGTACCTTATCAGGGTTCGCATTTGGCTTATCTACTTTGTTAAGTGCGATAATAATTGGAGAACCCGCCGCCTGTGCGTGGTTGATCGCCTCTTTTGTTTGTGGCATCACTGAGTCGTCGGCCGCTACCACAATAATAACAACGTCCGTTACTTTGGCTCCACGGGCACGCATGGCCGTAAAGGCTTCGTGACCTGGTGTATCTAGGAAAGTAACAGTACGACCGCTTTCCGTTTTAACTTTATAAGCACCAATGTGCTGCGTAATACCGCCAGCCTCACCAGCTGTTACATTGGCATTTCTAATGTAGTCGAGCAAGGATGTCTTACCGTGGTCAACGTGGCCCATGATGGTTACAATCGGTGCACGTTCTTCCAGGTCTGCCTCGTTTTCTTCAACGATAGTTTCCAGAGCCTGCTCATCTTCATTGGTGATAAACTCAACGTTATAGCCGAATTCATCTGAAATGATAGTGATTGCTTCTGCATCTAAGCGTTGGTTTATAGAAACGAACATGCCCAGCTGCATACAAACTTTGATAACGTCGTTTACACTTACGTTCATCAAAGCTGCTAAGTCGTTGGCAGAAACGAACTCTGTTACACGCAGTATTTTCGCTTCTTCCTGCTCCTGCATACGACGCTCTTCTGTGGCATCGGCAATAGCAGAACGTTTTTCACGACGGTATTTGGCGCGGTTACCGCTACCTCCTTTACCACCGCTCAGTTTTGCAAGAGTAGCTTTAATCTGCTCCTGAATTTCCTTATCCGTAACCTCAGCTTTTTCTACTCTAGGTGCTGGTGCATTGCGATTGCCACCTTTAGGGCCTCTGCCTCCGCCACCGCCAGGTCCTCTTTGGCCACCTGCAGGTCCGCGTTGCTGTACTGCTACTATAGGGCGATTATTGCCCTGACCAGGAGCATTGTTTTGCTGGCCCTGACCTTGTTGTTGTCCTTGTTGCGCTCCTTCGGAGCCCACAATAATACGTTTGCGTTTCTTTTTCTTGCCTTTCTTTTCGTCTGACGACGCTACTGGCTTTGAACCTTTTCTACGCGACTCTACTGGTAATTCTATCTTACCAAGTACAGTCAGACCTTTTAGCTGGCCTGCTTTTCCTGAAATCGTTTCTATTGGCTGTTTCTCTTCTGTTTCTGTTTGTGTAGAAGGTTTATCCTCCTGTTTTGGTGCCTCTGGTTTAGCAGCAGGCTTGTTTTCTGCAGCTACTGGCGCAGGCTGAGATGGTTTCTCTGGAGCCTTTGGCGCTGCGGGTGCAGGAGTAGGAGCAGAAACAGAAGGTTGCTTAGGCTCTTCTTGTTTCGGTGCTTCAGGCTGTGCAGGAGCAGTTGGTGCCTCAGTAGCAGTTGCAGCAGGCTTTTCTGCTACTGGTGCCGGTTTAGGAGCCTCAGGCTGTTGTGCAGCAGGCTTCTCTTCAGCTACTGGTGCAGGTTTAGGAGCCTCAGGAGCAGTAGCAGCAGGCTTTTCGGCTACTGGTGCTGGTTTCTCTTCGGCTGGCTTTGTTGGCTTTTCTTCAGCCACAGGTGCAGGCGTTGGCTCTGCAGGAGCTGGTGCAGGTGCAGGAGCTGGTTTTTGAGGTACTGGACGACCTTTGGCGTCTAGCTCAATTTTGCCTAATACCTTTATGCCTGGCAGCTTAGAACCAGCATCTTCCGCTTTTGGCGTTGCCTCTGCAGGTGCTGGTGCTTGTGGCGCAGCTTCTGGCTTAGGCTGGCTAGCATTCTTTATCAATATTTCTTGCTCAGGCTCGCTTGCTGCCTTCTTAGTTTCTTGCTGTTGTGGCTGAACATCAGACCCGATAACCTGGTTGCTTTGTGGCTTCTTGCCTATGTTTAGCTCTTCTGCCTCTTGCTTATCTTGCATAGAGGACGCAAATTCTTTCGCCAGCATACCGAACTGCTCTGCCGTGATTTTGGCGGTGGGTTTATTTTCCACGTCAAAACCTTTAGCAGAGAGGTAGTCGACAATGGTAGATGTACCAATGTTTAAAGTAGTTGCAACCTGTTTAAGCCTCCTTGTTTTTTCTTCTGCCATGTTGTTCTAATATGCTGTCTTTTTTAATGTAATGTAAAATTATAGTTGCCCTACTGTAGGTTAAGTTGTGCTCCATTACAAAACTCTTTCAAAATTAAGGTAATAGAGCACAACTCACAACTATTGATTGTCTTCTTCTTCCAACTCTTCGCGCAGAATAGAGAGTACGTCATCTATAGTTTCCTCTTCTAGTTCTGTGCGGCGCAACAGGTCTTCTCTGCTTACAGCTAATACGCTCTTAGCAGTATCCAAACCAATGCGTCTTAATTCTGCGATTACCCAATCCTCTATTTCATCCGTGAATTCTTCTAGGCTGATGTCTTCTTCATAGCTTTCAGACTCACGGAACACATCAATTTCGTAATCTACCAGTCGGCTTGCCAGCTTAATATTCTGACCACCTTTACCTATGGCTAATGATACCTGGTCTGGCTTCAGGAATACCGATACGCGCCCTGATTCCTCGTCTATTTTCATGCTGCTGATCTTAGCTGGGCTAAGCGCACGCTGAATGTATAGTTCCAAGTTGTCAGTATAGTTTATCACGTCAATATTCTCGTTTTCCAGTTCGCGCACTATGCTATGGATACGAGATCCTTTCATACCTACGCAAGCACCTACAGGGTCGATACGATCATCGAAAGACTCTACGGCCACTTTAGCACGCTCGCCTGGTTCACGAACAATCTTTTTGATGGCGATCAGGCCATCAAAAATTTCGGGTACTTCGTTTTCAAACAAACGCTCCAAAAATGCTGGAGATGTACGAGAAAGTATAATCTTAGGATTACCATTTACTATTTCCACGCGCTGTACTACGGCACGTACTACATCGCCTTTACGGTAACGGTCTTTTGGTATCTGCTCACCTTTTGGTATCAGCAGCTCGTTTTCCTCCTGATCTAGCAACAACACTTCGCGGTTCCACACCTGGTATACTTCACCAGAGATGATTTCTCCTACCTGGTCTTTGTACTTCTGGAAAAGCAACTCCTTCTCCATATCTTTAATGCGCTGGATCAGGGTTTGACGGGCAGTAAGCACAGCACGGCGACCGAAGTCTTCCAGTTGTATCTCTTCCGACACCTCTTCACCAACTTCAAAGTCAGGCTCTATTTTACGGGCATCTGTAAGGCTGATCTTGTCATGGTCCCAGATGTCCTCTGAGTTATCGTCTACGATTTCTCGGTTACGCCAGATTTCAAGGTCACCCTTTTCCACGTTCAGGATGATATCAAAGTTCTCGTCAGTACCCCACTTCTTACGGATCATGGTGCGGAATACATCCTCCAGGATACGCATCATGGTAGGGCGGTCTATGTTCTTGAATTTCGCAAATTCAGCGAACGACTCTATCAGGACTGAACTATTCATTATTTTATCATTTAAAAGATATTACAACATTTGCTTTCACAATCTGTTCGAAAGGAACTTGTAAAGGCTCATAAGAAACCTTCTTTCCTTTTTGCTTGATCTCTTCCATCATGTTGAGGCCAGTTTCTGTTACCTCTTCCAGTTTGCCTGTTTTCTCAGTGCCATCCTGCAGTTTTACTTTTACGCTTCTGCCAATGTGGCGCATAAACTGTTTGGGCTGCGTTAGCGGAAAATCAACACCTGGCGAACTTACCTCTAGCACATAAGACACTTCTTCTCCGAAAGTCTCCGCTATTTTTGCATTTACACGGCGGCTGATGATGGCGCACTGGTCAATGGTTATACCCTGCTCGCCATCGGCTAACACGGTTATCTTCGGGCGTACGGGCGTATCAGAAACAGCTACATCTACTAAAAACAGATCGCTATCTGGAAGGCTCGCCTCGGCCATCTCTCGTATGGTTTTCGCTGTTATTGCCATAAGTAACGGTTAAGAAATAAAGAAGGGGACTTCGTGTCCCCCCGCATCTCCTTGGAAATAATGTCACAAATTTACTACAAAAACATTATATAAACAATACTGCTCATTTTCATGCCTGTATTAAATTATCTTTATGTTCCTATGGTAGGAGGAGTTGTACGTGCTTTTTTAGGAAGCGTTTGCCAAGTACATTAGAAGGATAACAGAGGCAGCAGCCTTTAAGTTCGATTAGTTTTGATAACGTTACTGTGTGTAGTTATGGCGGTAGGGGGTAAAGGCAAATGGCTTTGGCTTTACCCCAATAGTTGTGCAGCAGGAACCAATCGCGCTGGCTGCGCAAGATATTCTGGCAGGAGGGTATGACAGTATATGAGCATTCTTTGTATGTTTGTTTTGTGGCAGGTACATTCAAAAAAATACGCAGGAGAGTTTGGCTCATCCTTAACGTTGGCATCGTGTTGTGGGTGTTGGTGGGAGTGGTGTGCCTGCAGGTGCCTCCTTATTCCTTTTGGCCAGCTGCCTTTATCGCTTTTTCCTTGCCTGGGGCGCTGGTGCTAAATGTGCTGTTTTTGTTATACTGGGCGCTGCGGCGCTCCTGGTTAGTGGTACTGCCGCTGGCAACAGTTTTTTTTGGGTGGAACTACTATAATCGTCTTGTCGCCCTCAACTTTAACGCAGAAGAGGTGCCGCAGGAAGCAAAGGTGCTGCAGGTGCTAAGCTTTAATACCCACATCTTTAACGCCTACGCCGATAAAGACGGAAGCGAGCGCCAAGCTTCTACAGATATGATAGAGTGGGTAGCCACGCATCCTGCCGATGTATACTGCCTGCAGGAGTTCTACAGCAACCGTGGTTCCAACGTTTACAATACCGTGAACAGAATCGGCAATCGTTACAATAAGCACCGCTTTTTTTCAGTCTCTTATGTTGATGGAGAAAAGGCTGATGTAGGAATGGCCATTTTCTCAAAGCACCCGATCTTGGACAAAGGCGTGATCCGTTTTGGAGAGTCGAACCATAACCGAGCCATTTGGGCCGATGTGAATTATAAAGGAGATACCATTCGTATTTACGGGGTGCACCTGCAGTCTATGAGCATAAAGTCTCAGGACATTGAAAACACGTATTCTTCTATTGGAAACGAGGAGAACTTTAAAAAGGAAAGCCGTAACCTGGCCAGGCGTTTGCGAAGAGGGTTTATAGCACGAGGGTATCAGGTAGAGATACTGCTGGAGCATATAAAGTCCTCGCCGTACCCCGTTATAGTTAGTGGCGATTTTAACGATATTCCATTCAGCTATACTTACAACGAGATGGCGAAAGAACTGAAAAATGCCTTTGTAAATGCAGGGGCAGGGGTAGGAGCTACTTACAATGGGCCGCTGCCGTTCCTGCGCATCGATAATCAGTTCTATAGCGAAGGCCTGAAAGCATATGATTTTAAGACACACCAGGAGATGGGCTTGTCGGACCATTACCCCATTTCGGCTAAGTATGTGCTGCAGCCGAAAGCGGAGTAGTACTAGGAGATAGAAAGCATTATTTATAGTTTTGAACCCGAATTGCTGTCGTGGCTGCGGCAGCAGGGATAAAACATCAGAAAGTAGAAAACTGCAACGTCCGCAAGGAGTGCTGTACTTACCAGATATCATGCAACAGAAATTAAACCTGTATAATACACTTACCAGAAAAAAAGAAGCATTTGAACCGCTGCACGCACCTTTTGTAGGCATGTATGTATGCGGACCTACTGTTTATGGCGAGCCGCACCTGGGGCACGCCCGTAGCGCTGTTACCTACGATGTACTGTATCGCTATCTGAAGCACCTGGAGTATAAGGTACGCTTTGTGCGCAATATTACCGACGTCGGCCACCTCGAAAACGATGCTGATGAGGGGGAGGACAAGATTCAGAAACGAGCCAAACTGGAGCACCTGGAGCCGATGGAGGTAGTGCAGCATTACACCAACGTGTATCATCAGGATATGGATAAGCTTAATGTGCTGCGCCCAGATATTGAGCCGCGTGCTTCAGGCCATATTATAGAGCAGATCGAGATGATACAGGAGATACTGCAGAATGGCTTGGCCTATGAAGCAAATGGGTCGGTATATTTCGATGTACAGGCGTACAACAAAGACCATAACTATGGCAAGCTTTCTGGTCGTGTGGTAGAAGACCTGCTGGCAAATACCCGTGAATTGGAAGGACAGGGGGAGAAGCGTTCATCGCTGGATTTTGCGCTATGGAAAAAAGCTTCGCCAACGCACATCATGCGCTGGCCTTCGCCGTGGGGCGATGGTTTCCCTGGCTGGCATTTGGAGTGCTCGGCCATGAGCCGCAAATACTTAGGCACTACTTTTGATATTCATGGAGGAGGATTGGACCTGATGTTTCCGCACCACGAGTGCGAGATAGCGCAGAGCCAGGCCAGCAACAGCCATACCGATGCCGCCCGCTACTGGATTCATAACAACATGATTACCGTGAACGGGCAGAAAATGGGCAAGTCTTTGGGTAATTTTATTAACCTGAGCGATTTGTTCAGCGGCAACCACGAGCTGCTGGAAGCGAAGTACTCGCCTATGACGATCCGCTTCTTTATACTGCAGGCGCACTACCGCAGCACCCTCGACTTTAGTAACGAGGCACTGCAGGCAGCCCGAAAAGGTTATACAAAATTAATGAACGGCTTACGCGTGCTGGATAAACTGCAATACCCAGCCGAGGCAGCCGAACCAGATGCAAAACTGAACGAAGACCTGCTGAAGCTGACGGAGGATTGCTTCCGAGGCATGAATGACGATCTGAATACAGCCCGTACCATTGCTTCGCTGTTCAACCTGCTGAAGAAGATAAACAGCTTGTACCTTGGGCAACTGCAGATAGCTTCGCTGGAAAAGAGTACGCTTGAAACTGTTCAGAGCACCTACAGAGAGTTAGTGCTAGATGTGCTGGGGCTGAAAGAAGAGTCTACTGCCCATGCAGAAGAGATGCTGGACCTGGTGCTGAATTTCTATAAAGAAGCAAAAGAGGCCAAAGCGTACGATAAAGTAGATGCCATACGTGCTGAACTGAAAAAGCAAGGCATCGTGATTAAAGATTTAAAGACAGGAATTGATTGGGCTTATGAAGAATAGAATGGTTTTACTAATTCTGCTATTTCTGGCTTCTGTCGCACTACATAGCTGCGATTCTTCTGACAGGGGCAATGGTCAGCAAGCAAAAGTAGAAGAAGCAGAGCCAGCCGTAGCAGCACCAGATTTTAATGCAGACTCTGCCTACCATTTTGTAGCAGAGCAGGTGGCTTTTGGCCCTCGTGTGCCAAACACTGGGCCACATAGAGCTACCGGAGATTGGATTATAAGCAAGTTGCGTGAATATGGTGCTGACGTTAAAGTACAGAACTTCCAGATGGAGGCTTACGATGGCACCACCTTGAATCTGCGCAACATTATTGCATCTTATAATCCCGATGTGGCGAAGCGTGTCATGGTGGCAGCCCATTGGGATACCCGCCATGTGGCAGATAGAGATGATCAAAACCAAGATAAACCGATAGACGGTGCGAACGATGGGGCCAGCGGTGTAGGTGTATTGCTCGAAATAGCCAGAACAATACATGAGGCACAGGAAAAACCTGGTGTTGGAGTAGACTTAGTCTTTTTTGATGGAGAAGATTACGGTCAGCCAGACGATAGTGACCTGCCTTACAAAGAAGACTCTTGGGCCTTGGGTGCTCAGTACTGGAGCAAGAATAAGCATAAACCTAACTACAGAGCACAGTACGGAATACTGTTGGATATGGTAGGAGCTGAGAATGCTAAGTTTGCACGTGAGGGAATTTCGATGCAGTATGCCAAAAGAGTTGTAGATAAGATATGGAAAGCAGGCAACCGTATTGGCTACTCAGACTACTTCAGGTACGTAAAAGCACCTGCCATTACCGACGATCATTATTATGTAAATGAAATAGCTAAGATTCCGATGGTCGATATTATTGAATATAACATGTCGGGTAATGGCGACTACTTTGGCCCATACCACCACCGCCACACCGACAACATGGACATCATCAGTAAAAATACATTAAAGGCTGTTGGCCAGACGGTACTGCATGTGCTGTATAATGAGTAGTAAGCTTTGTAGTTTCAGTATGAAATTAAAAAGAATGGGGCGTTGAAAGTACAGCGCCCCATTCTTTTTTCGTATCCAATCGACCGCCTCAATAATTCGTTGTTGCCTATCTTTCAGCTTATTGAAAAAGCGATCAACGAAAACCGAGCAACGAGTTTATTGTATCAGATTGTCCTTTTGCATTTGCCCTACAGTTACCTCAGCAAATTTTTCGGAGGCTCTGCTCAGCGATGATGGGTTGTGAGACCTCGATTGTGCCGACCACAGGAGTTGCTCTGAACTAGCATCGTAGAGGTTAGACTCGAGGAAGTATATTTTATCTTCGCGATAGTAGCCAGGGTCATACATGGTTGGGTACCAGTGGTTGTAATAGCCTCTAAAGCTGCCATACCAGCCAAAACGACCTACAGGTGCATAAGTTGTGCCTGGTACATATCGAGTTTCTGTTTCCTCGTCTACCACGGCTACTGTTAAAATGGCATCATGGCCGTCACCTTGAATTCTCTCCAGAATCATATCTGAATCTGAGCCTCGCTCACGCATCATGGCTGGCGGAAACACATCTATACTTTTGGTTACTGTAATACCGCGCTTTTGCAGTTCCTGCTGCAGGTTATTTTCTACAGTTTGCCTTGCCTGCACGTTATCAGTCAGGGCGGCAACCATTACTCTGTTATAGGTTTGTGTTGTCGCATTAGGGCTGCGCCAGCTACCTGTAACTTCCGTGGAGGGCGCACAGGCTGTCATAAATAAACATGCTATAATAAAAGTGCATGCCAGCAAAGGTTGAAGTAACTTATTGTTTTTTTGTTTGTTTTTCATCGTTATGGTTTCGTTTAGTACTTACTTTTAGTAAACGCAGACCTTTAGAATTGGATATGGTTTATGCAGATTTATGGCTTCATAATCAGTGATATTATGGCGTGGCAAATAGTATTCTGATAGTATAGCTTATGAGTGATACCTGTAGGAGATGTACAGCTTTGTAATACGTAGTAAGGTTTTAGACAAGTGGCTAAATCAAAAAAACGTTCTGGCAGTATGGGCACGATTTTATGGGGATGTGCTTTATAGTGGGATTTTAGCAAAGACATTGAATCTCTGCATGCTGTGCAGGATGTTTATCTGGATAAAGACATTACTGTTGCATAATCTGTAGCAGAACTGCTGAATATTACTTAAGTTTGTAGCCTGCTTTTGTGTTGCCTTTCCCAAAGGCGCAAGAAGCAGGCCACCTTCTTATTAGGTGTTTTGCTTCAAGTAAAAGTATAGCTGTAACTAAAAAGTGCGGTACGCACATTTAAAGTATGATGCCTTGGTTTAAGAGAGTAGATAAAGGAATACACACACCTACAGAGGAGAAGAAAGAGACTCCAGACGGCTTATGGTATAAATGCCCCGAATGCAAAACTGTTACCAGCATGGCGGAGCATCGTAAGAACCTGAACACCTGTGTAAAGTGCAACTACCACGACCGTATTGGCTCTAAAGAGTATTTCTCCATCTTGTTCGACAACAACGAGTTTACCGAGATGGACGAGAACATGACCTCGGGAGACCCTCTGAGCTTTGTGGACTCTAAACCATATCCGAAGCGTGTTGCGGCCACTCAGAAGTCAACAGGGCTTAAAGATGCGGTACGCACGGCTTATGGAAAAATGAACGGTCTCGATATTACCATTGCCTGTATGGACTTTGCTTACATTGGTGGGTCTATGGGGTCTGTGGTAGGAGAGAAAATTGCCCGTGCTATTGACCATGCCCGTAAAACCCGCACACCTTTCATGATGATTTCTAAGTCTGGTGGTGCCCGTATGATGGAAGCAGGTTTCTCGCTGATGCAGATGGCCAAAACCTCTGCTAAACTAGCATTGCTTTCTGAAGAGAAGCTGCCATACATTTCTATGCTTACTGACCCAACAACAGGCGGTGTAACAGCTTCTTTTGCTATGCTAGGCGATTTTAACATAGCAGAGCCAGGTGCTCTGATTGGTTTCGCTGGTCCTCGGGTTATAAAAGAAACCATTGGTAAAGATTTGCCTAAAGGCTTCCAAAGTGCAGAGTTTGTGCTGGAGCACGGTTTTCTTGATTTTATAGTTGACCGCAAGCAGCTAAAAACAAGGCTTGCTGACCTGCTGGGTATGTTAGCTGCTAAAAACGAAGTTGCTTCCGAAGAGAAGCCAACGAACAAAAAGACTGCTAAAAGCTCTTGATTATAGAAAATTTATACTGCAAAGCCTGCCAATCTATTGGCAGGCTTTTTTATTTACGTATAAACCTTTTATAAGAAACTAAAGCTCAGACACGTTTGCAGTAGAGTTAGCGTATGTTTTAAGCAAGACTTAACTGCGTTACAGTTTGGCATTAGTATTGTATGTACAGTTACAGGTTGAAAATAAATAAACCTTTTTCAGTTAAGATAAATTTATACACTATGAAAGTATTGAAACTCTCTTTAACGTCTTTTTTAGCAGCTACTATGCTGTTCTCTTCTTGCCAGACAACAAGACCAGTGGCTGGCAATGGTTCTGATACCAGTACTACCACAGGATCTACGGTAGGTACAGAAACCACGCAAGGAGATAAGACTGGCATGAATAAAACAACCAAAGGCGGTGTGATTGGTGCTGGTGGTGGCGCTGTATTAGGTGGCTTAATCGGAAATCGACTTGGCAACACAGCTGCAGGTGCCATTGTAGGGGCCGCAGTGGGTGGCGCTACAGGTGCCGTGATAGGTCGCCGTATGGATAAGCAAGCAGAGGAACTGGAGCAGAGCATGGAGAATGCTACCGTAGAACGTGTGGGCGAAGCAATCCGTGTTAACTTTGATTCAGGTATTTTGTTCGGGGTTAACTCAGCAGAATTGAGTGCCAACGCTAAGCGCGACATTGAGAAACTGGCCCAAACGCTGAAGAATTACGAAGGTACAAACGTAATCATAGAAGGACATACTGACAACACAGGTACTTATGAGCTTAACCAGCGTCTTTCTGAGCGCCGTGCGCAAGCTGTGGCAGCTTATGCCCGCAGCCTGGGCGTTGAAGGTTCTCGTTTGCAGTCTAAAGGCTACAGCTACGACCAGCCTATCGCTGATAACAGCACCGTAGAAGGCCGTCAGCAGAATCGCCGCGTTGAAATTATTATTGTGGCTAACGAAGAATTGAAACAAGCTGCAGAAAGTGGTGAAATTAAATAATTAGCTTGATTATAATGTAAGCTTCTAAAGCGCCTGTTACTGTAAAGTGGCAGGCGCTTTTTGTTTGCAAGCCTCTCTTGAGCTTACTTGTACTTAATAAAGTTAGTGTTGGAAGTATAGATGGATTAAAAACCTGCACGACATCAAAAACGTTTAAGCAATTGCATATGTCATAGGGCACAAAGCTGTAGCTGTTTTACAGCTGCTACAGAAGCAGAAGGCAGGTTTTGTAAAGGTTTTAGGCGAATGTAAATACAGTCTTTTAAGTTACTAAGTCACTATTTTTAAGAAAAGAGAACATTATGAAAAACATAAAAATTTATTTATCGCTGATTGCCATAATTGGTATTCTTTTTACATCGTGCAACATGAGCCGAACAGGTAAAGGAGGCGCTATTGGTGCTGGCGGTGGTGCCGTTGTTGGTGGTGTTGTAGGTAGGATGGCTGGTAACACGGCTGCTGGTGCTATTATTGGTGCAGCAGTGGGTGGTACGGCTGGTGCGTTGATCGGTCGTCGTATGGATAAGCAGGCTGAGGAACTACAGCGTGACCTGGAAAATGCTACTGTTGAGCGTGTAGGTGAAGGTATAAAAATTACTTTCGACTCTGGTATCCTTTTCCAAACGAACTCTGCCGAACTGCAGCCTGCAGCCAAAACAGAGATAAGCCAATTTGCTGAAACTTTGAAAAAGTATCCTGATACAAACATTCTGATTGAAGGCCACACTGATAATACAGGTACACGAGAGCTTAACCAGCGCCTGTCTGAGCGTCGTGCACAATCTGTGGCAGATTATGCAGCATCTCTTGGAGTAGAACGTAGCCGTCTTACAACTCAAGGATATGCCTTTGACCAGCCTGTAGCTGATAACAGTACAGCTGCTGGCCGCCAGCAGAACCGCCGTGTAGAGGTTGCTATCTTTGCCAACGAAGACATGAAGAAAGCCGCCGAACGTGGTGAACTGTAGCAACTGGCAGTTATCTGGCAGATAAAAAAAGGAGCCGTTCCTATTTGGAGCGGTTCCTTTTTTTGTGCTTATGCAAAGAGGTGCTAAACGTTGGAGGGTGCTACTACCAATGATAACTTCAGGACAATTCAGAAGCATTGTTCTTGCTGCGCAGCAAATAGGCTGTTGCCATTGTTATGCAAGCTCCTGTAAAAGCTAAGGCTATATCTTTCTG
The DNA here is from genome assembly GCF_020907245.1 of Pontibacter harenae. Lineage (GTDB taxonomy): Bacteria > Bacteroidota > Bacteroidia > Cytophagales > Hymenobacteraceae > Pontibacter > Pontibacter harenae. Next base: position 57,753 of record NZ_JAJJWH010000010.1, read on the forward strand.
GGCATCCCAAATATCCCCTTGCATTCCCAGGAAGTTCATTCCTGCTTCACCACCGTCATATACCCAATCGGCTACCATCCACTCCACTATTTCGTAAAGAGCACTCGACGAGAGTATAAGCTCTATCGGCAACAGGTAATTGATTAGCTTTTTCAATTTAAAGCCATGGGCCAGCACTTCGTGTATGGGGTAGGTCAGAAGCAACCCGTATCCAAAATGCACAAATCTGTCGTAGTGGTTCCGTTCTAGGTTATAGTTCTGCTTTAGCCATTCTCCAAACGGGTTGTCAGGGTATTGATGCTGGCTGCCATACACATGCAGCAGCAGAAAGAGGAAAATTAAAGTATAGCTCAGGTCGGAGAACCTGAAGATGTTGTAAAAAGCTATCAGGAAAATGATGAGCGAGAGCGTAAGTGTATTTTCGAGGAGCCAGTTATTTAAATCGGAGGTAGTAAGGCCTGTATACACCCAAAACGCTGCAAATAAAATGCTGTACACGATGTGCAGCGTTTTCTGAAGGTAAGGTATTTTAATGTTCGGTTGAGAGTACATGCAATGCGTTTTGGGGCTATACGTTTTTGTACAGCAATTGCCAACAGCATTAACTATAAATGCGCTGCTCTTGTTTTCAAAAATGTTTGTGAAGTTCAGTATTTAGCTATAATCCCCTTTTTTTAGCTATGATGAAAGATAAGCTGATTGATAACTAAATGATATAAAACTTGAAGTATAGGAGGCTATGCCAACAGGCTTTTCTCATAGAATACTAACCTGATCGGGTTATCGGATGGGTTTTGTGTAGGGTCGCAGTGGTAGCCAAACACTTCGTTGCCATTCAGGTAGGGCAACAGCTTTTTGTAATAAGTATGACCAGAGTTTTGAGCGTTGAAAGTAATGTCGTGGTAAACGTGCGTGTTTAGAGGAGGTAGTTTTGTTAGCTTATCGAAGAGTATGTCGGGGTTGCCCAAATCGCCAGAATAAACAATACGCTGCTCTTCCTCTTCAAAAATGTAGCCGTAAGTTTGAAACCCTTCTGAGTGCTGTCCAAAAGTATCGACGAAAGTTACACCTTCTAAGTGTTCCATCGAAACAAATTCTACATACTTATCGGGGTCTTGAACCTGCATTTCTAAAAATCTATAAATCTGATTTTTAAAATGCTCAGAAGGGTAAATAATAACAGGACGTTCGTTTTCTTCTATAATGCGCTTGTAAAGCAACAGGTTAGCCAGGCTGCCCACGTGGTCGTTGTGGAGGTGCGTGATTAGGATGTGGCTTATTCTGTTTACCAGATTCTTGTTTACGAGCGCCGTAAATACCGTAAATCCACAGTCAATCAGAATATGCATACCTCTGAACTCCAAAAGGGCTGCTGAGTTAAGATAATCAATATCGAAAGCTCCGCCTGTGCCTAAAAATTTGATTTGCATAAAATAAAAAATATACTGCTCCGAATAAATATGCCTATGTCTTATCTCTTCCCCTTTTCCCCTGTGGCATAAGGTGAAACCGTAAGTATAATAAAGGTTAAGTGTAAGCCATATATCGTTTAATTTTTCAATTTGTTGTGACGTGAATACAATTATTATGCTTGCTACTTCTTTTTGATCTGGAAGATCGTAGAATGGGGATACGCCTGGTAGGCATGAACTTAGCTTAACACTGTTTGTTTTTGCTGCGTATTTTAATGAATGATACGCACAACAAGATGGAAGCACACCATTTACCTGCTGAAGAAAAGGTTTTACTGACACATAACCTGCTAAATGAAGTTTATAAACGATTGACACTGGAAAGCAGACGCACACCTATGCATGAGTTTATTTCGACGATGCTGTCGCACCGAACAAACCATGCCGATGAAGAAAAAGCTTACCGTACTATGCTGGAGCGCTTCGGAGATTGGGAAGGTATAATGGTAGCACCCATAGAGGAACTAACTGATGCCATTATGACCACACGTTACCCAGAGCAAAAAGCGGTACAGATACAACAGGTGCTGCAAATTATAAAAGCGGAACGAGGCGAGATCAATATTGATTTTTTGAAAGAAATGCCCGTAGACGAAGCCATGGAGTGGCTAACCAAACTGCCAGGTGTAGGGTTGAAAACAGCCACGCTACTACTGCTTTTCAACTTTAAAAAGCCTGTGCTGCCTGTCGATACGCACGTATTCAGGGTAAGCCAACGTGTAGGTATAATTGGAGCAAGAGTAAACGCCAACAAAGCGCATCAAATTTTGCTCGCGATGCTGCCTAAAGACCCTGTGGAACTCTTCAACTTCCATAAGCATCTCTTTTGGCATGGGCAACGCATCTGTACCTGGTACACGCCTAAATGTGAAAAGTGTGTGCTTAATAGCTTCTGCAACTACTATCAGGATGTACGCGAAAAAGATATTGATAAGAAAGCTGCCTAAGAGGCACAGGTACAAGTGGTAGTAAAACCCATTAAGGTATACTTTGGAAAAGACGGTTCCATCTGATTTTGTCCAGGAAACTGTCAGCTACTGGGTCGATAGACATCCAGACAAATACTGCTTTTCCTACTAAATGATCTTCTGGCACGAAACCCCAGTAGCGTGAATCTGCAGAGTTATGACGATTGTCGCCCATCATAAAGTAATAGTTTTGCTTAAAAGTATAGCTGGCGGTTTCTCTGCCGTTTAGGTACAGCTTTCTGTCTATCACTTCAGCGTCCTCATTGCCTTCATATTCCAATATTACCTTTTCGTATAGTGGCAGCGTGTTTGGGTTAATGGTTACTGTTGCACCTTTGGCTGGGACATAGAGCGGGCCAAAGTTGTCTCTGTTCCATTTGTATTTACCTGGCTCCTGCGGAAATATTCTGAACTCTTCTTGCCCTGGTTGCAGCTTTTGAATTTTTACTTCTTGAACAAAAGTAAGTGTAGCAAGTGCTTCAGCTTTAGCAGGGGAGGTTTCTACTACATAACCACCCTGTACAGGGTAAACATCCGTAATGTCGCGATCATGAAAAAACTTGTTGTTTAGCACCTTGTCGGTTGCCATAAAATACTTGTGTTGCCGCTGCTCAGGGGTGTCGGCTGTCTTTCCGTTAATATAAACTTGCATATCCCTAATCTCAAATGTGTCGCCTGCTAGGCCTACACAGCGTTTAATGTAGTAGGTTTTTAGGTCAAGCGGATGCCCTTTTTCGGGAGGATAATTAAAAACAACTGGGTCATTGTGTTTTACTTTAGAGAAGCCAGGCAGTCGGAAAGACGGCAGCTGTATGGCATCGGAGTAGGAGCTGATATCGGTGCCCCAAATGGTTTGGTGCGTTAGCGAGAGCTGCAGAGGCGTGAGCGGTGTACGGGAACCATAGTGCAGCTTACTCACAAACAGGAAGTCGCCCACCTGCAGCGATTTTTCCATGGACGAGGTGGGTATAGCATATGCCTCAAAAGTTGCCCAACGGATAATGCTGGCAGCTACTAACGCAAACATCAAGGCATCTCCCCATTCGCGTAAGGCACTTTTAGGCTGCTTTGTCTCTTTTTTAGAGTTGTTTCTTTTCCAGAATTTGAGGTTCATATCCTGAGGTGTTAGGTTCTATATAGCCTTGTACTATATAAGAACTAACTAGCCTTGGAGAAATTGTATGTAACAGCAGAAAATTAACACAGCCCTTTCAATTAAGCTGCAAAAGCATATTACACAACAAACCCATCATTAGCTCCTCCTCAAAAAGCTGATGATGGGTTTGTTATAGGCAAACTAGAAATTACCTTTTAGCTTCTGGTTTACTGTTGCTTATTAGCAAAACCTTTCAAGATAGATCTTATTGTTTTGCCTGATTTTTTTAGATCGCTTGCTTTCCATTTGCCTTCGGCGTTGGCACTAGGTAGCAGCACAGAGCAAGTTTCATTTTTATCCGATACAGACCAGGTAACCCAGCTTACCGTGTTTTTCTCAGACCAATCTATCCACTTCTGCCACTCTTCCAGGTTAAGCGGCCCATCGCCTGTTGCTTCCATACCCGCAGATTCTGAGATAAAAATTGGAGTTCCTTTACTTAAAGCATAATCGCAACGGTCGCGCAATTCTTGTTTGTGCGTGGCTGCATAGTAGTGTACGGTATACATAATATTGTCAAATCCTTCTAGAGGAGCATCGGCAGCAAGGTGTATATCCTGGTCCCAGTGTGGCGTACCTACTAAAATAATATTATCTGGATCAATAGCTCTGATGGTAGAAATTACTTCTGCGGAGTAAGCTTTTACTTCGTCCCAGCTTTCATCGTCGGGCTCGTTAAAGATCTCATAAATTACATGTGGGTTCTTGCCATAGGTTTGAGCCATTTCAGCAAAGAACTCTTTGGCTTTTTTAAGGTTGATATTGTGGCTGTGCCAGTCGATGATGACATACATGTCGTTTTTAATAGCAGCATCCACAACCGCTTTAATTTTCTCCTTCGACCATTCTGGTTTTTCCAGATAGCCGTTTTGGGGTTCTATGCCCATGGCGGCACGTACTATACCTGCGTTCCAGTCTTTTTTAAGCCATTTAACTGAGCCTGCGTTATAAAACCTTGGCCAAAAGTTGTGCCAGCCGTAGCTCATGCCGCGCAACACAATCGGGTTGCCGTTTTTATCCTGCAACTGTATGCCGTCTACTTTCAGCTGGCCATGCTTCTTTACTGATTGTGCATTAACTGCAAAGCTGCCAAGTATAAGCATACAGGCAGTAAGGGTGGTTCTAAAATTCATTTTATAGATGTATAGTTTGAAAGCTGCTGTTACGGTTATTCCTTGTTTTGGTATGCTTCAATTGCTTCTAGAGCCTCCTCCTGGTCAGCACTGGATACGACTACTTTTACAGCGCCTCCTCCTCCTGGAGCCGCCTGCCAAGGAGCCACTGTGCCAATAAACTCATCTTTCAAAAAAGCATAAATGCCTTCGTTTTCCAGCAAGTTTCGGACAATATTCGCTTCCATAGGATTTCCTGCAAAAACGATAACGGGTCTGGTATCTTGGTTATTAGTCATTATCTATAGTTACTTATTAAGTGACAGGTGCTTCTTTTATTGAAAGAATTTTTTCATTATACGTTTACTAAATCTACCGAAGCTTCTGCCGTTTATTTTACTTGTGTTAAGTCTATTCCCGCTTGGGCAATTTTTAACTTTAATCTCTCGAATTCTTTTTTGTCAAGTTTTCCAAGTCTTCTATTTTTACGAAAATATTCGCCTGTTCCAAGATGAAGTTTTAAGTTTAAATTGTAATCATGAGCATGTGGTAATGATGGCTTTGGATCCTTATCGTCATTATGGATAATCCAAATACGTCCATTATCTCTGATCCTTGCTTTTTCTATATTATCTGATAGGATTGAATCGAAGAGAGTGCTATCAAATTCAAAGCTGCCAATAACCAAAGCAATTTTCCTATCTAAGATCGACTCCAGATCAATCGACTCCAAATTTTTGTTTGCAATTAGGTATCTATGAACATCATCACTATCAAAATGATGTCCTAGCAGAGAGGATAAAAACCATGAAGGGAATTCTTTTTTGTACTTTACCTGTAGGTGCTCTTTGACGTTATTAAACCTTTCTAGATACTTGATTACTTTTTCTTCTCTTTTAATCATATGGATGAAAAATAAATGAAGAAGTTTTTGACTGCTTTTCTATTTTAGCTTGGATTAGCAGGATCAGATTATCTTATTCCTGCTGTATAGTATTCGTTAAATATATCCCAACCTTACGCCATCTTCCTGCACCTCCAGCTTCGCTTCTCTGCCACATACCAAAGCCAAGTTCAGCGGCTCATGACCAACAGGGAAACCGTAGCAGACAGGGTAGTTATACTTGGCTACATGTTCTGCAATAATTTCGTAGGCATCTTTGGCAAAAGGGTCGGCATTATCAAGCATGTCGCTCATATCGCCAACTATAAGCCCTGCCAGGCTATTAAGTTTGCCACTGCGATCGAGGTGCACCATCATGCGGTCTACATGGTAGAGGTACTCGTTTAGGTCTTCCAGAAAGAGTATTTTTCCTGTTGTGTCTATATCAGATTTCGTGCCTATAATAGAGTCGAGCAGCGATAGGTTGCCGCCAATAATCTGGCCCTGGCCAGTGCCAGTGCGGTTGAAGGCATGTGAAGCAGCTGTATAGTTCAACTCTTCACCAAAAAGAACCTGACGTAGGCTTTCTATAGAGGGGGCAGCACCTTCTTTTGAGAACAGCAGCGGCATAATACCGTGTACCGACTCTATACCTAAATTATGCACGTGGCAGAGCAGCGCCGTTACATCGCTGAAGCCAACAATCCATTTAGGGTGCTGCCTAAACTTTGTAAAGTCAACCTGGTCTATGATGCGGGTGGTGCCGTAGCCGCCACGGCCGCAGACAATGGTTTTTATACTTGGATCATCGAGGGCCTGCTGCAGGTCTTGTATGCGAAGGGCATCGTCGCCAGCAAAAACGTGGTAAGCCGTGTCTATGGTTCTGCCTAGCACTACCTCTAAGCCCCAACTTTCAAAAACTTGAATGGCAAATTCTACTTCGGCTAAACTTATTTTTCGGGCGGTGGCAAGTATGGCAATTTTATCGCCAGGTTGTAAGGGTTTGATCATTGTTAAGCTTTGTTCGGCAATGGCCTAAGATAGGCTTTTTTAGCTAGAATATGAGAACATGCCAATAAGCTTGGGGAGCAATATTTCAATGTGGGAAAATAAGCTATGGTCTGAGTAGCTTACCTTTCGAGCAGCAGATTATATATGACACGGTCTAATCCTGACTCACTCAGACAAAATAAATAAGCCGAGGCTGCCTTTATGAGCAGCCTCGGCTTATGAACAACTGTTTAGTCTACCTGGTTAGTTTGAAACCTAGGCTTAGCAGTATCTGATTGCTGTTAATGTCGAAGCTACTCTGTCTGGTATCATTTGTAAGTTCTCTTTTAATGCGTTCGTAGCGCAAGTCAAGGGTAATTCGGGAGATGTCTAGGCCAACGCCTGCCTGCCAGCCCCAATCAGATTTGTTTAGGTAATCGTCTATGTCGTCGCCTTCTTGCTTGGCGCTAAGCATCATAGAGGCCACAGGACCTACCTGTACCCTAACCACATTCAAAAAGCTGACGCCAACCATAAGCGGAACATCCAAGCGATTGAAATCAAACTCCTCGGTACGCACGCTAGGTATACTACTGCTGTTGTCAGTGATCTCCACTTTGCCGCCAGATGACGTGACAACTGCTTCAGGTTGCAAAAAAATAGGGCCCAGGTTCAAACGGGTAAAGATACCTGCATGATAGCTTGTAATATTATCATCATCTGCATATTGCCAGGGGTCGTTCCGAACGTTATCTATAGACACATTGCTGGAACCGACTCCTACTTTTATACCAGCCTGAAATGCTTGAGAAAAAGCGGCTGTTGTAGTTATGAGCAGTACAACAACCAGTAAGGTTAAATTTTTCATAGTTTTAAAGTCTCAGTTTTAAATTAGTATAGTTGCATCATAACGAAAAAAACGCCGAAGCATGTATGCGTTAGAGGGTAAATTTACTGCCTGTTATACGCTGTAGTATTGCCCTTTACGTACGACAAGGGTGCGGCCTGCCTTATCTTCCTACACATCATCTGAAGAAAAGTTTTGTCGTCTCATTTTATTTGTCTGGTGTTCGTAAAGTTAATATACGGATTATAAGAATATATATTTACCTGCCCAATCCTCATGCATAATTCATAATTTTGAATTGAAATACTTCGAGTCATGCGCCTTACCAAAAAACCTGTGCTTTGTAATTACTACGTTACTTATCGGTGTAACGCAAAGTGCTCGTTTTGTGATATTTGGGAAAAGCCCTCGCCTTACATAACCTTGGAGGATGTAGAGCAGAACCTCCACGACTTGAAACGGCTAGGAGTGCAGGTAATAGACTTTACAGGCGGAGAACCACTGCTCCATAGGCAGATCGATAAATTTTTGCAGCTAGCCCACGATATGGGATTCATCACGACGCTTACCACAAATGGTATGCTATATCCGAAGTTGGCAGAGCGGCTAAAAGGTAAGATAGACATGCTGCACTTCTCCTTAGATTCGGCATCTAAAGAAGTGCATGACGCAGGTCGTGGCGTTGCCTGCTATGATTTCGTGATGGAGTCGATACAAGTGGCGAAGAGGCTGGGGGAGCGGCCTGATATATTATTTACCGTTTTCAAGCATAACTTGCAGGACCTGGAACAGGTGTACCAGGAAGTGGTGCTGCCGAACGAACTGATACTAATTATCAATCCTGCTTTTGAATACAATGCTGTGGAGGCAGGAGAGAGGCTAACAGAAGAGGAGCTAGATTACCTGACAGCTTTCGGCAAACGCAGGAGCGTATACTTAAACGAAGGCTTTATTCAATTACGCAGAGACGGTGGCAACCATACAGCTAAACCTGTATGTAAAGCAGCAAGCACTACGTTAGTAATTTCGCCCGAAAATGAATTGGTACTGCCTTGCTACCACTTGGGAGAAGAAAGGTTTCCGATAAACGGAAACCTGTACCAATTGTATACCTCTAAAGAAGTGGAGGCACAAAAGGCGCTGGAGGGTAAGTTACCAGCCTGCGAAGGCTGTACCATCAACTGTTACATGCAACCCAGTTTTGCGGTAGAGGTTAATAAATATTTCTGGAGTGCCCTACCCAGTACCATGAAGTACAACATCCAGAAAGGCACCTGGAAAAGGCTTTTGCCTTTTTAGAGATATAAGTATCCAGACACAGGACTCAAGATGAAAAAATAGTAGAGAGAAAGGGTGGGTGTGTTCAAGTGTCTACATTCGTAATTAATTATTCTTAATTTATAATTCAAAAAATGCCAGTTATACTTCCTGTTAAAGGTGTGAAGCCACGTATGGGCGAAGATTGTTTTATTGCCGAAAATGCTACGATGGTAGGCGATGTGTTATTAGGAGATGGGTGTTCTGTATGGTTTAATGCAGTAATTCGCGGCGATGTAAACAGCATCCGTATCGGGAACAAATCAAACATTCAGGATGGTGCAGTTATTCATTGCACCTATCAGAAAGCATCTACGACGATAGGCAATAATGTGTCGATAGGGCATAGGGCTATTGTGCACGGCTGTACAGTGGAGGACAATGTGCTGATAGGTATGGGCGCGATTGTGATGGACAATGCGGTGGTGCAGAAAAACTGTATTGTAGCGGCTGGTGCCATTGTGTTGGAAAATACCATCTGCGAGTCAGGGTTTATATATGCAGGTATACCAGCCAAGAAAGTAAAACAGCTAAGCGCAGAGCAGGTAGATGGTTTGGAAAAAGTTGCGAACAACTACGTGATGTACAGCGGCTGGTTCACGGGCAAAGAATAAGTCTTTTATTGCAGATGCTCTAGTACGAGTTGCTGTAGCTTAGCCAACTCCTCAGGAGGCAGTTCTTGCTGCAATGCCTCAAAAAACACCCGTTCTTCCTGGCGAATATGCTTTTCCAGTAGTTTGCCTACATAGTCTAAGCTCTCTGGAAGTGCAGTTTCAGACACCTGCGGCAGTTCCTTTATAAGCTGCTCCAGTTGGCGGTGCTGTGCTTCCAAATCTTTTGCCTGTTGTGCGAGCGCGGGCAAGGTATAAGCTAGCTTAAAGACCGTGTTTTCCTCCAGCAAAAAGTGTGGCTGCAAATGGTCTTCGTAAAACGTAAGCACATAGTCGCGTTTAGCTGGTGCGGTGGCAGGCATTCCTTTATAAGGTGGTGCATCTAACTGTAGGAGCCTGGCAGTAAGCAAACCTCCATGGTGCTGCCTTGATATAGGAATGATGCTTTCGTGGCGTTTCATGAGGGAGTTACTGTATTACTTCTCTAAATTCTTCCTTTACCTTAAACAGCACCAGTTCTACGCGTCGGTCTGCCTTCTCAAGCACTCGTACCTCGTACTCGTTAAAGTCTGCCACTTCGTTCAGGTTCTCTGGTATCTGTCCGTAAATCATGGTAATCAGACCTCCTACTGTTTCATAATCCTCGCCCTCAGGTAGGGCAAACGGTAAAAAATCATTGGCATCGGAGATGGGTGCCCCACCATTTACCTTATACTCGTAGTCGTTCACACGTTCTACAATCGGTGCTTCCTCATCATATTCATCCTGTATCTCGCCAACCAGCTCTTCTATAATGTCCTCAATGGTAACAATGCCCGATACGCCACCGAACTCGTCGGTAACCACGGCAATGTGCATGTGGCGGCGCTGGAACTGCTGCAGCAAACGGTTGATTTTCTTTGTTTCGGGAACGAAATAAGCTGGCCGCATAAGCTTTTCAATTACGATTGGTTCTCCTTTGCGGATAATCGTCAGAAGGTCCTTTACATAAAGCATCCCCACAATGTTATCAATCGTGTTATTGTACACAGGTAAGCGGGAGTAACCTTCATTATAGACCACCTCCATCAGCTCTTCTTCTGAGATATTAACGTCAATGGCGACCATGCGCGTACGTGGCACCAGTATCTGCTTCACCATGCGCTCGTTAAACTGAAACACATTCTCAATCAGCTCTTGCTGCGACTCTATAATGGCGCCACTTTCAGCACTTTGCTCAAACAGCAAGCGTAGTTCTTCTGCAGTATGTACCTCGGCACCATGCATTGGCCGAATACCCATGCCTTTAAGCACAAGATTTGCCAAACCGTTCAGCACCCAGATAAAAGGCATAAAGATGATGTAGATAACACGAAGCGGTAAGGCTACTGCCAAGGTGGTAGCTTCGGAACGCTGAATGGCAATCGATTTTGGAGCTAACTCGCCGAACACGATGTGGAGCACCGTAATAACGGCAAAGGAAACTGGAAGCGCAATCCTGTGGGCAAGTTCTTCGCCACCCTCAAAACCAAAAAGCTCCATGGTATTGACGACAATCTGCGCTACCACACTCTCTCCAATCCAACCCAGGCCTAGCGAAGCCAGTGTTATGCCTAGTTGTGTGGCAGAAAGGTAGGCGTCTAAGTGGGTAAGCATGTGCTGTGCCATCTTTGCCATTGAGCTGCCAGTTAGTGCTCTTAACTCTATTTGGGAGGCACGAACTTTAACAATGGCAAATTCGGCAGCCACGAAAAACCCGTTTAGTAAAACCAGGAAGATGGTTAATATGATGTTTAGGATCATAGTTTAATGGGGCTGTGTGCACATACTATAGCTAAATATAAGTAAAATATGTGTGTGTTGCATAGGAGAGTGCACGCCCTGTATTTTATGCAAAGTACGTATTCAGAAGATGAAAAGACAAAGAGAGATATTCAAATTTGAATATAAACACAAAAAGGCACCCTAAGGCACCTCTTTATACTTATGAAAAATCTGTAGAAATGAAGAAAGTAGATTCTATAACGTCATGTTTGCCATGCTGAAGAGCTCGTGTGCGTTATCTTCTGAAAGGCGAGCAAGAAATATCCGCTTTGCCTCTTCTTCAGAGATTACATTGTATGTATTTACAGCTGAGTCTTGAAATGGATTGCAGAAAGAGTAAATATACTCATTCTGGAAAGTTTTGTAAACCACATGGAAGTTATGCTTTTCATCGCGTACTAATTTGATTGCTCTAAAAACATAATCAAATTCTTTTCCGCATTCTGTTCTAAGGGTCTGGCTTGCGCTGTTGTGTAGAATTTCTTCCATGGGATGTAAAGTTGTTTTCGGATTTACTGCATCCTTATGACATTAAAAGTAGCTTGTAAAATTCCAACTATTTAATGTAATAAGGTAATTAATTGTAAACGTGCCTTTTTTAAGGGTGTATATGAGTTATACTTTAGCCGTTTCTGTAACTTTTAATAAAGGTAGTAATTTTTTTTGTAAATATTATATTAAAAATATAAAATATTTGAATATACCTGAAAATACCTACAATTAGGTATTAGTAATATGTAAATAATAACTGTTAGAATGTTATTTCTGCCATTGCAGCACGTAAAGCCACATTTTGAATTAGAAGAAAAACAGAAAAAACTGTAACAGACATTTTCTTATTCAAGGTAAAAGAAAAATTGATTGCCCTATGTAAATATGCTTAGGGTGAATATGTGAAAAACCGATGTGAGCTGTTGCTGATCTAGCTTATAAATCGCGCATCGGGTTTAGAGTATTTCTTTCGTGTAAAAATATTTACTTTTGTAATCTTATTTGTAGTAGTGCTGTTATAGATAAAGCCTTACTACTCCTATGGTGGCTTAAGGTAAAGCCGCTCTGGCATAAGGCATAATGTAAATAAACATGAATAAAAAAGTTTTTTGGCAGCCAATGGCAGTTCTGCTGGTAATGCTGCTTAGTATAGTAAGTGCACAGGGCCAAGTGCTAAAGCCTGCCACCTGGAGCTACGATGTATCTAAAAAGCAGGTAAAGGTAGGCGAGGAGGTAGAGCTGATCTTTAACGTACGCATAGACAAGGACTGGTATCTGTACTCTTCTGACTTTGACCCAGACTTGGGGCCGATGGTGACAGAATTTAAATTTGCCAAGCATCCTTCTTATGAACTGGTGGGTAAAGTAAAACCTATCAACCCAAAGAAAAAGTACGACGACCTGTGGGAGGGAGAATATACCTATTTTACAGGTACAGCGCAGTTTCGACAGAAGATAAAAGTGCTGCAGCCCAACCTGCAGGTAAAAGGCACTTACGAATACCAGGTGTGTACAGATGTAGACGGTCGTTGCATTCCTTTTGAGGATGACTTTGCTTTTACAAATGCGCAAGTAAAAGTAGATGCAGCAGCTCCAACTACTACTGAATCACAGGTTAAAGATAGTCCTGCAGGAAACACACAACAGCCGCAGGCAAAGCCGAGACAGGAAGAGGCAAACAATAGCACTGTTAGCACTGCGCAGGAATCAGCTTTGGCGCAAACACCGTCGCTTGTGCCGCAGGAAGATACAGCCACCGCTTCAGCAGTTCCAACTAATGTGGATAACACTGGAGTAAATAACGGTGGTGAGGCTGAAGCTGTTTTGACACCTTTTCCTGAAGTTGAAGATAATGCAGCAAGCATAGAATCTGGCAACCTTTGGACCTTTATGTTCTTTGCCTTTCTGTTTGGCTTGGGAGCCTTAATTACCCCCTGCGTATTCCCGATGATACCGATGACGGTGAGCTTCTTTACAGGCAGTAGCGCCAATCGTGGGCAAGCTGTCGGCAAAGCCTTATTATATGGCGTGTCAATTATAGTAATCTATACTTTAATAGGCACTATCGTAGCGCGTTTGTTCGGTGCCGATGGTGCTAATTTTATCAGTACACACTGGTTCCCGAACCTGCTGTTCTTTGCGGTGTTCATCATTTTTGCCATGTCGTTCTTTGGCTTGTTCGAGATAACATTGCCAAGTTCGTTTTTAACAAAAGTAGATGCGCAGGCTGACCGCGGGGGAATTCTGGGCGTTTTCTTTATGGCCTTTACGTTGGTGTTGGTGTCTTTCTCCTGCACAGGTCCTATTGTCGGAAGCATACTGGTGGCCTCGGCTGGAGGTGAAGTTGTTCGCCCTATTGTAGGTATGTTCGGCTTTTCGATGGCTTTTGCCATGCCTTTTACCTTGTTTGCAGTTTTTCCTTCCTGGCTTAGCAGTTTGCCTAAATCAGGAGGCTGGCTGAATTCTGTAAAGGTAGTGCTGGGTTTTGTTGAATTGGCGCTGGCCCTTAAATTTTTAAGCATAGCCGATCAGGTATACCATTGGGGTATCCTGGACCGCGACATTTACCTGGCCCTCTGGATTGTGATTTTCACGCTGATGGGCTTTTACCTGCTGGGTAAACTGAAGTTCTCGCACGACTCTGACCTACCTTATCTGAGTGTGCCGCGCCTTTTCCTGGCCATTGCTACTTTTTCATTTGTGGTTTACCTGATACCAGGTTTATTTGGAGCTCCGCTTAAAGCACTGGCTGGTTACCTGCCGCCACAAACTACCCACGATTTTGACTTGAACAGCATTATTCGCCAGAATGGCGGCGGTGGTGCCGTAACGAGTGCCGATAACCAACTGTGTGAGCAACCGAAATATGCAGACTTTCTGGAGCTGCCGCACGGCTTAAAAGGCTACTTTGATCTGGAGCAGGCCAAAAAATGCTCTGCGGAGCAAGGCAAACCCATTTTTATCGATTTCACAGGCCATGGCTGCGTAAACTGCCGCGAAATGGAAGCAAGGGTATGGTCTGATCCTGCGGTGCTGAAGCGCCTGCGCGAAGAGTATATTGTACTAGCTTTGTATGTAGATGATAAGACAGAGCTAGCTCAGAGCGAATGGTACACCAGCACCTACGATAACAAAGAGAAGAAGGCGCTCGGTAAAAAGTACGCTGATTACCAGATCACCAAGTTCAACGTAAATGCCCAGCCATATTATGTGCTGATGGATGCACAAGAGAACGTGCTGGTAAAGCCCATTGCCTATGACTTAAATGTAGAGAACTTTGTTAACTTTCTGGATGCTGGCGTAGCAGCTTATAAAGCTACACACGATAAAGCGTTGTAGGTCGTAAGCCTTCCATATTCAAAGCAGCCCTGGCACAAACGTTTGTGCCAGGGCTGCTTTACTTCGTACCTACTATATTGAAGTCTTAGTTACTGGCGCGAATCTCCAGATTCATGACTTTTTATAGTGTGGTCTCTGCGACTCCACGGGCTCGGAAAGAATAGTGAAGGCTGCTCCGCTTACTCTTCCTCCTGCTAAAAGAAGATACCGCAAGTTGGAAACTTGCGGTAGTGACATTACCTCAACAAAAAAGCCCTACCAGTACGGCAGGGCTTTTTATTTTCAGACATCAGAAAGTCTAATGCCTAATATTTAGCGTCTAAAAAGACTACTTTGCTTCGTTGTAGCGACGCGTTACTTCTTCCCAGTTTACTACGTTCCAGAAAGCGCTGATGTAATCAGGACGACGGTTCTGGTAGTTCAGGTAGTAAGCGTGCTCCCATACGTCTAAGCCAAGGATTGGCTGACCACCGCAACCTTCTGCAAACGGCATCAGCGTGCTGTCCTGGTTAGGAGTAGAGCAAACTTCCAGCTTGCCGTCTTTTACGCAAAGCCATGCCCAGCCTGAGCCGAAACGAGTAGCCGCAGCCGCGTTGAATTTCTCTTTAAACTGATCGAATGAACCGAAAGCAGAGTTAATTGCATCGGCTAACTCGCCAGATGGCTGACCGCCACCGTTTGGAGAAAGGATAGTCCAGAACAGGTTGTGGTTGTAGTAACCACCGCCGTTGTTGCGAACCGCCTTGTTGTCGGCTGGTATGCTGGTCAGGATTTCTTCGATTGATTTGCCTTCCAGGTCAGTACCCTGAATAGCGTTGTTCAGGTTTGTGGTATAAGCCTGATGGTGTTTTGTATGGTGGATTTCCATGGTGCGCGCATCAATGTGCGGCTCCAAAGCGTCGTAAGCGTAAGGTAGTTCCGGAAGTTCGAAAGCCATAGTTTTTATAGTTTATGTGTGAAAAATGTTTGTATATACAATTGTTATTAAATTGTACGTTTCCCTTCAAAGTTAGTTAATTTCTTTTACCTGCAAAAAACGAAGCCATCAGATCCCCACACTCCTGCGCCAGAATGCCGCTAACCATTTCTGTTTTAGGATGCAGCAGATTGCCTACGCGCCGATAGCCACGTTTCGGCTCCGAAGCACCGTATACCACCCGCTGTAGCTGCGCCCAATAACTGGCTCCTGCACACATCACGCAAGGTTCTAAGGTAACATAAAGGGTGCAGTCGTGCAGGTACTTATTGCCTAGGTATTCAGCAGCAGCCGTAAGAGCTAACATTTCAGCGTGGGCCGTTACGTCGTTCAGCTTCTCGGTTTGGTTATAGGCTTTAGCGATAATGCGGTTATTGGAAACTACTACAGCTCCGATCGGGATTTCGCCTTCCTCAAAAGCATAGGTGGCCTGGCGGTAAGCCTCCTGCATAAAATGATCGTCGCTGTAAATGGATAAAAAGCTTGTAGCCATAGGTGTTGTTTGGATAATGGATTTCTGGACAAAAGACAAAGGGCTTTATTAGTTTCTGTTTTAAGACTGATGCGCCTTATCTTTTGCCACACCCGAAGGTATAAAAAAAAGCCCCTCCAGAAAAGGAGAGGCTTGTAAAGTAAGCTGGCAACTTGCAGAATCGTTCTATTTTATTTTACTTTACTTACGCCATAACCTACAACCACTATATCACTTGCCACATATACTGGCTGTTTCGGGGCCTGAGCAGAAAGCTGGCCAGTTATACTTTCCAGGTCAGGTTTTGCGGATTCACTGATCTCTTTGTCCTCTCCTTTAATCAAAAAGTTAACCGTGAAAAGATATGTTGACGGAATAGCTTTGCCATTCTGAAGAGCTGGTTCCCAGGCAGGCATTTTGTTTAAAGTTGTAATTACAGCCTGTTCCAGTACCTGCCCAGGAGCCTGTACTGTTTTATAATTTCCAAGCTTTCCCTTTTCATCAACAGTCGCCTGAATGACAACATACCCTACAATTTTGTCTGCCTGAGCCTCTTTAGGATACCGCATGTTCCTGCCCATAAATTTAAGCATCTCTTTTTCACCACCAGGGAATTCTGGTGTTTTTATAGCTTGCTCTGAGGGAAAACCCTTTACAGTAATCTCTTGTAAATCGTTTGGCTCTTCAGCTAAAGAGTCGCAGGAGAATACGAAAAGGAGGCAGGCCAGCAGCGGCAAAGCAGCTATTTTTCTGGCGAAGGAGGTGTGGTGTTTCTGTGTCTGAATCATTTTCATACGTTTTAAAGTGAGAGATTTATTGAAGTAGTTACCTATGGCAAATTCCATTTTTAGACACACTTGTTTTGCCAGCAGGTGTGCGTAAGCTTGCCTGTCTGCTTGTCGGAGCACCTGGGCATCGGCTATAAACTCGTGGGTGCTAATTAGCGCTTTCTTGTAGAGTAGCAGGAGTGGGTTAAACCAGAATACAATTTGCAGTAGCTCCAGGAACAACATATCGAAGCTGTGACCTTGCCGCACGTGCACCGCCTCGTGTTGCAGCACCTGCTCCCGCTCTGCCTGGTTTAGTGGCTGGCTATTGTTCCAGAAAATGTAGTTCAGAAAAGAGAAAGTAGAAAACCTGCCATTTGTGTTGATCAAGCTAATGCCGTTCCAGCGTGTTATTTCAGTTTGGTGCTGGCGGATAAACTGGTAAAGGCCGTACAACTGGTGGAGGAACCTATAGATGAAGAAGCAGCAGCCGATAGCATAAACCATAAGTACTATGTTTGGCCAACTTATACCTCGGCTAATCTCTGCTGCATCTTCTGCCGAAGCATAAATCACAAATGGGGCAAGCTGAGATACTATAGGCTGAAAAGACGCTGCCGTTTGCTGCGGCAGTAACGGAAGCTGTAGCAAGGGAAGCAGAAAAGAAATAGCCACAGCTGCCAGCAAGTAAAAGCGGTTGTACTGGAAGGATGTCTCCTTTCTTAGTGCCACCAGGTATAAGAGGTAGAAGGCGGCCAGGCAAACGCCAGATTCCAGCAGGTACTGAGGTAGGTTGCTATTCATTTCCTTCTCTTTTAGGTTCTTGTTTTATATGCTGCAGTACTTCTTCCAATTCCTTCACATCCAGGTCGTCTTCGTGGGCAAAAAAAGAAACCATTCTTTTGAAGGAGCCTCCGAAGTAGCCATTCAGGAAGTTCTTCATAAAGAAGCGCTGGTACTCTTTCTTCTGCACCAGTGGGTAATACTCGTGTGTTTTACCATAAGCTTTGTAAGAAACAAAGCCCTTTTTCTCCAATGTTCTGATAATAGTGGAAACGGTATTATAAGCAGGTTTAGGTTCTGGGAACTGCTCCAGCACGTCTTTTACAAAGCCCTGCTTAATATCCCACAGTATCTGCATTAACTGCTCCTCAGCCTTGGTTAGTTCTTTCATGTTGTAGTAGTTGCGAAGCTTTAAATGAAGACATAACTATTTTTATAGTTATACAACTATTTACGTAGTTAAGTTGTCCTCTTTTTGAGAAGACACAAAAAAAAGCCCCTCCAGCAATGGAGAGGCTTTAGAAACTATAGGTACTATTTAATTTACATTTTAACAGAATCCATAATCTCGCGGGCAGTTGGTTGCCAGTCGTTCTTCATGGCAAAGGGCGCATGTAGCGTAAAAATCATCAGTTGATCGCCTTTAATGGTGTACTGAATGATGCTATACTTCTGCACAGGCTTCAGCATGCTGTTTTTCTCGCCAGCCAGCGATGACACAAACTCAAACACAATAAATGGTTGACCCTTGATCTTAGTTACCTCTTGGCGTATAAAATCAACTTTGGTGAATTTCTCCATGATAGAGGCTTTGTAAAACTCGCGTAACATATCCAGGTCGCCAGCGCCAAACATGGAGCGCTTCTGTGTAACGCTAAAGTCTATCTGACCACTTGGGGCAGTATAAACGGCTAAGGGCTTGGTGGTGGCAGGATAGGAGCGGGCTATCATGTCGTCCGTCATAGGCGTAAAGTCCTGTGGCAGCGACACACTAATCTCTTTGCTGATCTGGGTTTTCTTCAGTTTCGGCTGGGCAAAGGCTACACCCGCCAGTAAAATAATCGCTAAAAAAGCTAAATATCGCATGTTCATATGTTTCAGTAGGCAAAGCTAAAAATTCTTGGGGAAATGATGGTATTAGCTTACAACCGCAATTACTCTGCCAAAACCCTAAACGGAAAAAGATAGTGCCGTATTATGCAAAATATCTTCTGTTATGTTTACCTGTTATAATTGGGAAGCGTAAGAAAGCACAAAACAAAAGATAAAACGATGCTTGAAAATATCATAAATAATGTAAAAGGGCAGCTTACAGGTGAGCTGCAGAATAAGTTTAACTTACAGCCAGACACAGCCAACAAATCTGTTGACCTGGCAAAAGACAACCTGGCGAATGGCTTGAAAAATCAGGCAAGCAGCGGTGACTTCGGCGGTATCATGGATATTCTGAAAGGAAACAAGGGTGCTACTGAACATGCAGGAGTTAACAGCATCATCGGCAATTATGTACATGACTTAACCACAAAGTTAGGTGTGCCTGAATCTGTGGCGAAGCAGGTGGGGCCATATGTTATCACGTTTCTGATGCAAAAGCTTACTGGTAAAGTAAACTCCGAAGGCATGGGGCAGTCTGACATAATGGGAATGCTTGGCGGCGGATTAGGCGGAGGCCTAAAAGACAAACTGCCGAAAGGCCTTGGCGATAAACTGGGCGGTTTGTTTTAATAAGTGTAAAGAGACACAGGTAGCATGACGCACGACTTTGATTTGAAGTAATATACTGAAAGACCCGAGTCGGCAATATATGTACTTTAACCACTGCCGTTGTTGTGCGTTTTCACCAACAACCGCTAGTGGCTATGAGTGCCGAGACTGCCTTTAGTAGAACTTGCAATATAAAAGAGGTTCCTGTTGGCTTCTGCTGCAGATTTAGTTGTTAGTGAAAGCACACAACAACGACGATAGATCAAGCTCTGCCAGACCATAATCTTAAAAAGAAGCCCCTGCTATTGGCAGGGGCTCTTATTTTGGAGTGCCAACTGTAGCATCTCCTCACAAACAACTATACTGTATTTTAAGAACTCGCGGTCATCGACTTGGTATTATCGGTTGGGTTTCGGTCTATCAGGATGTTGTAAGGGTCTACGCCCGCCTTGCTAGGCTCTTCTGTAACGATAAACTCAAACTTGTTCTGGCCTTCCTTCAGCTTATGCTTCTTCAGGTACAGCGGCTTGTCCTGCCACTTTCCTTCTACTTTCTTGCGGGCCATCACACCTACGTCTATCCAATCATTAAGCGGAGCCACTGATTCGTTGCCGAGGCTATCTGCGTACATCTTCTTGGCATCTACTGTGAAAGTAACTTTATACTTGCCATCAGGCTGCTTTTTGTAAGAGGCATCGGCTACCTTGTTTTCGTACAGGGTGATGTTCTCGAACATATCAGTTACCAGGTACTGTAGCGAATCTGGTGTGGCCTCCCTGATGTACTGCATAAACTCTATAGAATTGGTATATGGCGCTTTCTGAAAAGCAACTTTGTTGATGTACTTTTTCAGCGTCGCATTTAAATTGTCTTCACCAATATAGTTTGCAAGTGCATACATCACCATGCTGCCTTTGCGGTAGTGGATGTAGCCTTGGTTCTCTACTTTATACAGCGGCATTTCTTTTTTGCGCTCAGCGGTTCTGCCTGTCAGGTACGAGTTCAGTTCATACTTCAGGAACTTATTCATTTTTTCTTCGCCGTACTCTTTCTTCATCACCATCAGCGCGCTATACTGGCTCATGGTTTCCGACATCAGCACTGAGCCTTGCACATCACCGCCAATTACCTGGTGTGCCCACCACTGGTGCGCTACCTCGTGAGCCGTTACATAAAACGGATAATCCACGTCCTCAGGGTCGTTTTCATCCACATCAGCAATAAAACCAATGGCCTCTGAGTATGGAATAGTGTTCGGGAAAGATTGTGCGAAGCTCTGGTAGCCAGGGAACTCCAAGATGCGTACCTGACGGTGCTGATAAGGGCTGAAATTCGTCGTGAAATAGTCCAGCGACTTTTTCACACTCTTGATCATGCGGTCCAAGTTATACTCGTGGCCTTTGTGGTAGTAAACCTCTATGGCTACCTCCTTACCGTCTTTGCCTGTCCACGTATCTTTCTTCACCTGGTAATCAGCCGAAAGGAAAGAGTAGAAGTTAAGGATAGGCGCATCCATTTTATAGTGGAAATAGCGGCGGTCACCTTCTGTCCATTCCTTCTGCAGGTAACCTGGCGCAATGGCAATCTGGTCTTTGGATGTACTTACAGTTGCTTCAAAATTTATCCAGTCGGCGCTGTTGCTGATGTAGGTGTTCTGACGGGCGTTCATGTCGTTGACATCGGCCATACGCTCCTTCGGCTCCAGCCCCTGCTCTTTGCGGGTATCATCATCGCTTAGTTCGCCAGCAGACTGATACCCGATAGCAGGCAAATATTGGCTGTTGATGAACGTGCCGTTATATACAATGCCCGTGTTGGAGCCCCTGTTGCGAAAGCCTTTGGTGGCGTAGTTTAGGTCCAGGTTCAGCTGCACCGAATCACCTGGCTGCAGCGGCTGCGCCATTTTATAGATATAGTAGCCGTATTCTTTATCGGTTAGAACCAGCTCGGCAGGCTTACTGAGCTCCATCTTCCGAATCTCCGCTTCGTCCGAAATCATCAGGTGCACCGAGTCGATAGGAGTGTTATGCTTGTTCTTTACCCAGTAATATCCTTTGAAGGCAAAAACACGCTCCTGCGGATAAATATCTACATCCAGCTTTACATCTGTAATGCGTGGCTGCGGTATGCCATCGTACTTTTTATACTTCTTTTCATAATCCGCTGACATCTTCTCCCGCTCATCGGAGGTTTTATACTCATTCAGGATATTGGTATTATAGAAGATGAAGCTGCCTGTAACCAAAACAACAACTAAACCCGCCGCCGTTACAAACAAAGTAGATTTGGTAAGCTGAAGCCCTGCCAGCTTAAAGCGCCACTTCAACATGGTTTCTGAGCCACGAGCCCAAAGCATGTTAGACAGTATAGCCAGCAGCAAAGCAAAAGCACCCCAGTAAATCTTAAAAATAGTGAAAGGCCATACAAAATGCCCGTAGCCGTTCATGGCTGAATACGTAATGCCTGGGTCAGAATTGAAAGAGTAGAGGTTGTGTTCCCAGCCCATTTGGCCTTTAAAGATGTTGAAAAGGTAGTACACCACCATCACGAAATGGCCCATGTACTTGTTGTTCACAATAACCTGCACCAGCATCGCCAGCACGCAAAGCAGCAGGTAATCTATCAGCTGAATTCCGAACAGCCCCACAAAGTATACATCCAGCTCAAACTTAAAATAGCCTTTAAAAGACTGAATAATAATGCCGCAGAGCATGATCACGAACAGCAGCACCACCTGTATCAGCATCAGTGCCGTTAGTTTCGAGGCAAAAGGTACCCAATTGGGAATCGGAAGTGCATCGTAAATCTGGTTCATGCGTGTATCGCGCTCGCGCCACACCAGCTCCCCAGCATAAAACGTGATGATGATCAGGAAAAACAGCGCAAAAGTGCCGCTTAGTAACTGAACAACCTCTGAAGTTACAGGAAACGTAGTGGTGCCATACATTTTACCTACCTGCGAGCCAGAAGCGAACAGAAAAACAACACCTGCTATGGTTATGGCGATAAAATATACGCTCTTCACAACGCCTTTAAATTCCAGCTTCGAGAGTTTAAAATATTGGCTCAGGCTCAGGCTGAAGGAGAAGTTCTGACTAACCTTTGGCAGTTGCAGGCGCGCGGTAGGTACAAAGGCTCCAGCTGCCTCGGCACTGCTGCGTTTGCGGAACAATTTTACACCCTCGTTAGCAAACGAGAAGCTGAAACGGAAGTAGCAGAAAGCCAGCAGCGCCAGTCCCACACCAGTCCAGAGGGCACGGTTCAGGATTATGTGCTCGCTGAATGGCAGCATGAGCGTATTACGTTCGGCGGTAGTCCAGTAGCGTTGGGTGTAGTAAATGGCCGAAGCGCCCATCGGGTCGACAAGGTTGGCCACCATTTCATTATCCAAATCGCCAGTAAGGCTGCTGGAAACACCGTAGAGCACCAGGAACAGCACACCGCCCACGTAAATAGAAAGGGCGCTGCGGGTAAGCGTGGCAAAGGTGAAGAAAATGGCTCCCGTCAGAATCAGGTTTGGAATAACGATGGTCAGGTAAGGCTGCAGGTACCACATTAAGTTGAACGGTCCTATTTTATCGGCCTCCACCCAAGGCATAACGGTGGCCAGCATAGCACCCGCCGCTGCTCCCAGAAACACCAGAAACGTGATGAGGAAAGAACCCAGAAAGCGCCCGAAAAGATAGCCAGACTTGCTTATTGGACTTGTATAGTACAGCGAGTGTGTCTTGTGCTCAAAATCGCGGAAAATAGGCGTGCCCATCATGGCTGAGGTAATCAGCACACCAAACCAGCTAAGCAGGGTTATAATCCAGTTGATCTGGTAAGGCGAATTAGCAAACACTTTACCGCCGCTGGCATCGCCCAAAATAATGCTTCCGCCAAATGCACCGCCCAACGCCAGCATCAGCAGGAAGGACATCAGGAGCATCAGCCCCAGGTATATATAACTAGCTGGCCGCTTTAAACGGTAACGCAGCTCAAATAAAAATATCTCTGTAAACATCTTTTCAGTGAATTATGAATTAGAAATTAAAGATTAGAAATGTAAGCTGTACTGAATTTCTAATTCATAATTAAATTAGCTGGCTCTGCTTGCTCACGACGTACGGCTTCGTGTATTTTGCTGAAGTATACATCTTCTAAATCTGGAGTGATAGGCTCGAAATCTATACTTGGCTGCACCTCGCTGAGCACGTGAATGATGGTTTTGCCAGCGTAGAGGCGCGAAGAGATAACCTCGTACTGCAGTTGGTGCTCCACCAGTTCTGTTTTATGGATGAATTTGCGCCAGATGCGGCCATGCAGGCTATCGATTACTTTCAGTGGATCGCCAGTCAGCAGCACTTCTCCTTTGTTGATGATGGCAAAGCTGCGGCAGAGGTCTGTCACGTCTTCCACAATGTGTGTGGAAAGTATAACAATTACATTCTCGCCGATTTCGCTTAGTAAATTATGGAAACGGTTCCGTTCGGCAGGGTCCAGGCCAGCGGTTGGCTCATCCACAATAATAATCTGGGGGTTGCCTAGCAGCGCCTGTGCAATGCCAAAACGCTGCTTCATACCACCTGAGTAACCGCCCAGGTTCTTTTTGCGCACGTCGTACAGGTTGGTTTGCTGCAGCAGGGCCCTCACAATCTCTTTGCGCTCTTTGGAGTTGCTGATGCCCTTGAGCACCGCAAAATGGTCGAGCATCTCTTCTGCCGAAACTTTCGGATATACCCCAAACTCCTGTGGCAGGTAACCCAGCACCTTGCGCATCTCCTCTTTCTGACGCAGCACATCCAGATCGCCCAACATAATGCTGCCCGTATCGGCTTCCTGCAAGGTAGCAATGGTACGCATCAGAGAGGACTTTCCTGCGCCATTCGGGCCTAATAAACCAAACATACCTTTCGGAATGGTCAGGTTAATGTCTTTTAGGGCTTTGGTGCCGTTAGGGTAGGTTTTGGAGAGGTTTTGTATGACAAGTTCCATGGGCAAAGAGGGTGAAAAGTTAGAATTAGTTAAGATAAGTAAATGAATAGTAGGAGCTAATCAAAATAAACTATACAAACCACGGCCTTTTCTCGACCAATGCTGAAAGCAGAGCTTGAAGAAAATCTTTATATAAAAAGTGTTGTCGCACTGCTGGTTCTTGGGTGGCACAGCAGAAGTGTTTAATTTAGCAGTTTGCAAGTAGGTTAAACCTCTCTGTAAACAACAATTTTTACAAAGCCAAAGCAACCCTAGATGCCCTTTAGTGTAGATTCTTTTTTCCTGAAGTTATTCAAATTCGGCATTGTCGGTTTGTCGGGCACAGCACTCGACTTTGGTGTTACTTACCTAGCGAAGGAGAAACTGAGGTGGAACAAGTACATAGCCAATAGCTGTGGCTTTGTAGTGGCTGTCACGGACAATTACTACCTGAACCGCATCTATACTTTCCACAGCACAGATCCTGATGTTGGTTGGCAGTTTGGCAAGTTTATGGGGGTAGCTTTAGTAGGGCTGGCGCTAAATAACCTGATTATCTTCGTGATGACGGAAAAGCTCAGGCTCAATTTCTACTTCTCCAAACTCAGCGCCACCTTCATCGTCTTCCTCTGGAATTTCACGCTGAATTACTTTTTTACTTTTGTAGGGAGGTAGAGAGAGGTTACAGGCTGTGGCAGGTTTACAAACTTATAGCTATGATCACGCCCAAGATTAAACTATATTAGTTAAGCGTATGCCTTTTACTTTCTCTCACCCTGCTGTTGTGTTGCCACTGGCTTATCTTCCGAAGAGGTGGGTTTCATTAACTGGTCTTGTCGCTGGGTCTATTGCTCCCGATCTTGAGTATTTTATGAGGCTAAGGGTTTATAGTATCTACAGCCACACCTGGGCAGGTATATTTTGGTTTGATGTTCCTCTAGCTTTGGCTATTGCCTTCGTTTTTCATCTCTTAGTTAGAGATGCTCTGATAGCTAACTTACCAACTTTCATTAGCCAAAGGCTTAAATGGACAAAAGATATGAGTTGGACAGAGACCTTTCAAAAGCACTCTTCTATAGTGATAGCCTCTACTGTAATTGGGGCGCTTTCGCATGTATTGTGGGATGGTTTTACACATGAGCATGGTTTGTTTGTGGAGCAGTTATCAGTTTTATCTCATGTCGTGCAGGTGGGAAACCTTGAGGTACCTCTATATAAAATACTGCAGCATGGTAGTTCATTGTTAGGAGCGCTTATAATAGCTTATGCTATTATGCAATTACCAAAAGGAGGAGGAGTAGCTACTTTGTCCAACAAAAGAGTTTATTGGCTATGTGTTGTTCTAACTGCTTTAGTAGTGATAATAATAAGACTAGGTACTGGATTAGACTACAGGCAGTACGGTAATGTAATTGTGATTGGCATAGCGGGTGTGTTGACAGGAATAGTTGTAGCTCCTGCTGTGATAGAAGCGCTGAAGGTAAGCTCATGCGAGTAGCTTTTGCTAACGGTGTTTTTGTGGAATTAAAATGTCGCACACTATCTTAATGGCTGTTAATTAGTACAATAACATCCAGTTTACTTACAATTTAGCAATTCTTCTCTGCGACTTCCCTTAATAATATTCATCCTTTATTCATTCTACTGGCTTTTCGCCTCGCCGTCTAGGCCTTACTTTTCTCATCAAGGAGAAAAGTAAGCAAAAGAATCAAGACCATATTGAACTCGCTGAATGCTCAAACAAAAAATCATCGTTGGCGCACTTGGCCAGGACCTCATACTTCATAGTTAAAGTAAGAAAGAGATATGGTACTGGATTAAGTTATCGATTGGGCCAAAGCAAGTACTTTTTCATTGCTAATCGAAGAGAAAAAACTTTCCCAGTTTTTCCATGAAGCGCCTCGAGAGTTTCTGGTGCCGCGGTAGCGGCAGCCGTAAAGCAGGAAACGAAAGCAGCGCTGAATGGGAAAACGAGTCCCCGCGGACTTGGAGCGCACAAAATTAACTATAAAACTAGAGGTCTGTAAAGCTGAGGATGAACAGCAGCTACGCTAGCAAAGACAAGAATTAACTAAGAGAGAGACATAAATACCGAGACTTTACAAAACCCTATAAATCCTTACCAACTCATCTTTATGTACCCTAGGGTTAAGCTTGTGCAGCACCTGGTCGTAGAGCGAGGGTTCTATAGTATGCTTGAGCTTAAGCTTTGGATACAGGCTTTGAATACGTTCCATGCGCTGCGGAATGTCGTCGGTACCCACCACCACTACATAGTCTGGTTTGAAAGGCATACTCCCAATTTCATTGGCCAGCCTGTCTACACGCTTGTCCCAGTTCAGGTTATATACCATTACAAAGTCGTCAGGAAAAGGAGTAGAGCCATCTTTATAAGGCCCCCACACACGCTTGTCGTTCAAGTCGTACTCCTCGTATTGTGCCGCTAGGCTTCTGTTCAGGTAAAAGAGCGGTGGCATTTTGGTGCCGTGGTTACCAAACTCCAGCAGTACGGCATCCATGTCTTCTTTTTCAGATAAGTACACGAGCGGCGCAATGCGACTTTTTTTTGTATAGGTAAGCGCCATGCCAATAGCTACGCCAATATTTAATATCCAAAAGAAGGCCCAACTGGCAGCCAGCAGTTTTTTGCGATTGCGCCAGAAATCGGAGTAGCGAACAAAACCCTGCCAGCCAATCACGCCCAGAATGATAAGCACGGGAAAGAGCGGCAGTATAAAACGCTCCTGCTTGTTCGGGAAAAGCGAGTGCGCCACAAAAAACACTACTCCACCCCAAAACAGCATCGGCGACAGTTTGGTTGTTCGGGAGTAGCCAATCAGCAGGAAAACGCTTACTGGTGGCACCAAAAAGCCAAGTATAGTAAGCAAAAACCTATATATAGGGCCAGTACTGAAGTTGTTTGCGTTTTCGGAGTTGTACAAAAAGTAAGCAACTATAGAATGAAAAGGGTAATTAAAGAAGCTAATATCAATGGTGCCTTGAATGATGGTGGCGCTAACTAGAAAGCCCAGAATCAGGAAAAGGATTTCGCGCCACTGCCTGTTGTAGAGCAAGGCCAATCCTGCGCCAGCTGCAAAAAGTACCGTGTGGTAACGAATTACAAAAGCCACCCCGAACAACACACCTGCCCAGAAATAACGCATAACCACCCCTTTTTCTGTTTTCCTGATCATGAGGTAAAAGCTAGCTAGGTAAGGCGGAATGCATACCATCTCCACCAAATTGCGCACACTCATAAAGGGCATAAACCAAAGTAGCGCCAGTATCAGTCCCACAATGCGGGCATTGGCTTTATTCGAAAGCTCTTCTGTTATTTTATAGCCATAGTACACCACCAGTAGCGAATATAGCCCGTGCAACAGGCGAATAACTGTCATTTTACCGTCAGGACTGGTAATGCCTATACTTTCCAGCAGGTATAGAATGCCATAGTGGATGCCGGTATAAAACATACTGTGGCGCGGCGGCAGGTCTTCGTGGAGCCAGTATGGCAAGCCATTCAGCCAGCCCTGTGCAATCGTTATAACATCAAAATGATCGTCGTGAAAGGCAAAACCCTTCGAGAAAAAGGCTGCCAGCAAACGCACTGCCAAAGCAATTAAAAGTATAACTGATAGCGGCACCATGTAGCGGGCAGGTGGCATCGGGTTGTCTTGCAGCTGGTTTGAAGTGCTACTGTTAAGCGACGAAGTGGATGAAAGCTTCATACTAATCTGAAAATGCAAAATTAAAGTAAGTCAAAAAAAATGGTGTTACCTTAAGCCTGTAGTGCATAAATTTGTGAATGAACTTTACACCCACAAAAAGTCAGAAGTCCTCTGGCAAATCAAAAGGTTTTATATGGGCAGGTTTAGCGGTACTGGCTATTGCACTGGGTGTAGGCTATTACTTTCTTTTCGGCCTTTCGGCTAACGGAAAAGGGGCCAATACGCTGGTGCTGGGCCATGCTGGTTCTGGGTTCTTCTCACCGCTTTTTCCTTTTAATCCGCTACCACCTAATAGTATGGCTTCTATTGTGGAAGCCATTGAGGACGACGGAGCCGATGGTGTGGAGGTAGATGTGCAGTTGAGCAAGGACGGGGTGCCGATTCTGTACCACGACGTAGACTTGGAGTCGATGACGGAGAAGCAGGGAAAAATAGAAGACCTGCCAGCCAGCGAAGTAGTGGGGCTGCGCTATACGGGTGGCTTTGTATACGAACTTTTTCATGATGAGAAAATAATCACTTTAGAAGCACTCCTGCAGCGGTTTAGCACCTACGGTACTTTTCCGCACCTGCACATCGACCTGCGCAACCACAACCCAGCAAGGCACCAGTACTACGCCCAAACCCTGATGGCTTTGCTAAACAAGTATAAAGTACCGCAGGAGAAGCTGGTTTTCATTTCGCCCAATCCTGATTTTTTGGAGGCTTTTCGTGAGGTGGAGCCAAGGAGTACGTTGATGATAGATACAGGTGGTAACTTTGAGGAGGCGCTTCAGCAGATACTGGAGCATAATTTTGATGGCGTTTGTGCCAACGGTAAAGAAGTAACCGAAGCACAGGTGCAGGAGGCACGGCAGCATAACCTACAAGTAGTGCTGTTCGGCGGCAAGTCCCGCTCCCGCATCGCCAAAATGCTAAGCTTGGAGCCCGATGCGATACAAGTAAACAACGTAGAAACCATGCGCTCCATGGTTGATTGAACTCAACAACTGTTGATGAATTTAGATACTTGGTCATGCTAAGCAATTTCTAAGATTAAGGAATTTGGGGCAAGTATAAAGCTGATTTCTGCTACAAAGCAAAAAACTTTTGCCAGGTGCACTAACGACGATTTTTTGTTTGAGCGGTCAGCGAGTGGGGGAAGGGGCCCTCTATTCAAAATCG
Source organism: Pontibacter harenae (assembly GCF_020907245.1). GTDB lineage: Bacteria > Bacteroidota > Bacteroidia > Cytophagales > Hymenobacteraceae > Pontibacter > Pontibacter harenae. The sequence goes on from NZ_JAJJWH010000010.1 coordinate 86,792, forward strand.
TCTTGATTCTTTTGCTTACTTTTCTCATCAAGGAGAAAAGTAAGGCCCAGCCAGCGAGGCGAAAAACCAGCAGAATGAAATAAGCTAAACTAGATCAAAAAGGTTAGAAAATTAGACGGGCGCTGTTTTACTAACTTATAAATATGTGTTCTCATAGCAAATATTGGCTTTTAGAATATCTGCTTTATCTTTATCCTATACTCTATACTTACAAATCCTTACCTTTGCGGTAAATAATATTTGAAATATACTATGCTTCGAACTCATACTTGTGGCGACTTACGCATCGAGAACGTAGGGCAGGAGGTTGTACTTACTGGCTGGGTGCAGCGCCTCCGCGATAAAGGCGGCATGCTTTGGATTGATTTACGCGACCGCTACGGCATAACGCAGCTTTCTTTTGAAGAAGGCGTATCTGCCGCCGAACTGTTTGATCAGGCACGCGAACTGGGCCGCGAGTATGTGATAAAAGCCACAGGTAACGTTATAGAGCGCTATTCAAAGAACGATAAAATAGCCACAGGTGACATAGAGGTGAAGGTGACGGCACTGGAAGTGCTGAACCCAGCCAAGCTGCCGCCTTTCCTGATCGAGGACGAGACTGACGGCGGCGACGACCTGCGCATGAAGTACCGCTACCTGGATCTGCGCCGTACGCCCGTTCGTAAAAACCTGGAACTGCGCCACCGCATGATGCGCGAAACCCGCAACTACCTCGATGGCTTGAGCTTTATTGAGGTGGAAACGCCTGTGCTGATAAAATCAACGCCAGAAGGAGCCCGTGACTTTGTGGTACCAAGCCGCATGAACCCTGGCGAGTTCTACGCACTGCCGCAATCGCCGCAGACATTTAAGCAGCTGCTGATGGTATCGGGCTTCGACCGCTATTTCCAGATTGTAAAATGCTTCCGCGACGAAGACCTCCGTGCCGACCGCCAGCCTGAATTCACGCAGATAGACTGCGAAATGGCTTTTATCACGCAGGAAGATATTCTGAATACTTTCGAAGGTTTTATCCGCCACCTGTTCCAGGAGGTAAAAGGCGTAACGATAGAAGAACTGCCTCGCATGACCTATGCCGATGCGATGCGACTTTATGGTTCTGATAAACCTGATACCCGCTTCGGGATGCAGTTTGTAGAGCTGAACGATGTAGTAAAGAATAAAGGCTTCAAAGTGTTTGACGATGCCGAGTTGGTAGTTGGTATCAACGCCAAAGGAGCCGCCAGCTATACCCGTAAGCAACTAGACGAGCTGACAAATTTTGTGAAGCGTCCGCAGGTTGGTACTACAGGCTTGGTATATGCGCGTGTGCAGGAAGACGGCAGCGTAAAATCATCGGTAGATAAATTTTATTCACCAGAAGACCTGCAGGCATGGGCAACTGCTTTTGATGCCGAGCCAGGTGATTTGATTTTAGTTTTAGCTGGTGCAGCAGACAAAACACGTAAAGCCTTGAACGAGCTGCGCCTGGAGATGGGTGAGCAACTTGGCCTGCGCGATAAAAATGTGTTCTCGCCACTTTGGGTAGTGGACTTTCCGCTACTGGAGTGGGACGAGGAAACGCAGCGTTACCACGCCATGCACCACCCGTTCACGTCGCCTAAACCTGAAGACCTGCATCTTATAGACACAGACCCGGGTGCTATTCGCGCCAATGCCTATGATATGGTGATCAATGGTGTGGAAGTAGGCGGTGGTTCTATCCGTATTTACGACCGCACGCTACAAGCGCAGATGTTTGGTCTATTAGGCTTTACGCCAGAAGAGGCGCAGAACCAGTTTGGCTTCCTGATGAATGCTTTTGAATACGGTGCGCCTCCTCACGGTGGTATCGCCTTCGGTTTCGACAGGCTTTGCTCGCTGTTCGGTGGTGCCGACTCCATCCGCGACTTCATCGCCTTCCCGAAAAACAACTCAGGCCGCGATGTCATGATAGATGCTCCATCTCCGATTGCCCCTGCACAGTTAGATGAACTCTCTATTGATGTGAAGAAGAAGTAACTCTTGCTCTGGATATAGAATAGCCCCTGTTGCTGTAGTTAGCGGCAGGGGCTTTTCTGTTTGACGAGGATATTGATTACTTTCAAACTGTGTCAGTTTTTAAAGTTTCGTAAGTTGTTTTGCATCTAAATAAAAAAGATGGTTTTGGGATATGCTTTATTTGGACAAGACAATGATTCAGAGATGTTTAATGAATTAGATGTTCTTGTAAAACCTAGTAAATGCGATGGCTGTGGTTATCGAACAGAATACCAACAAATAAACAATCTATTCAAGATTAAAAGGAAAAGCTTTGATCTTTCCTATACTTACGATGGAATAGCAATTGCTTCATTAAGATTTAAGGAATTTTGTAATCGTAATAACTACAATAACATCTTATTTAAAGAGTTAGAAGGGAATCTAGGTTTCTATCAAATAATTGTACATGATAAATTGATTCCCTTTACTGCTAATTTAGTAGAGGAATTTTGCGACAAATGTAGTCAGTATAGAACTGTAGTTGATTATAAGGTAGATACTGAAAGAATTATAGGGCCGTTACAAGATGGTTTTTATCGATCTGATTTATTGTTTGGCGGAAGAATGGGAAAACATGATAGTCCACTACATCCAATCATTGTAGTTGCACCTTTAACCAAGGAAAAGATGCGAAAGGAGAAACTGAAAGGGCTAACTTTTGAATCTTTTTGAAGTAGTAAAAACTTCACAATAAGAGCCAAAAAACATCATAAACCTGTTGTCATAGGTAACCAACAGTTGCCGCTCTGTTCAACCTTAGTGTATAATGTTTTGAAACGTATAAGTACTTCCCGTGAAAGATTTTCCTAAGGGGAGATGAGTTCTACACTTCTGGTAAAAACCAATATTAGCGTCTACCAACAAAACAAAAAAGGCTGCCATTTGGCAGCCTTTCCTATTATAAGTTAAGATACTTCTAGATCAAATCGCTTACTAGACCTGGGACTATACCTAGCAGAATGGTAAGTACAGAAATAAAGATCAGCATGAAAGAGGCGAAGCTGCCTACCTGCACTCGGGCATGGTTACCAGCTGGCTGCATATACATCGCAATTACTACTTTAAAGTAGTAGTAAATACCAACAGCTGCCAGAATAACAGCTACTATAATTAGCCACATCAGGTTCGGGTCTTGAACTACTGCAGAGAACACGAAGAACTTACCGAAGAAGCCAGCTGTAAGCGGTATACCAGCCAACGAAAGCATGGACACCGTCATGGCAAAAGCCAGTAGTGGGTTTGTTTTGCCCAAGCCGTTGAATGCTTCAAATGTCTCGCCTCCACGCTGGCTGCTTACATACTGCAGTACACCAAAAGCGGCTACGGTAGCGGCAGCGTAAGAAATAGAGTAGAAGAAGATAGAAGAATCAGAGCTTTGGTTGAAGGCTACGAGCGCCATCAGCATATAACCTGCGTGCGAGATACTGGAGTAGGCCAACATACGTTTTGCACTTTTCTGTACGGCTGCGCCAATGTTTCCTACCACCAGCGTCAGTACAGTAATAGCAATGATCGTCGGGAACCAGTCTGAAGCCAAAGGGAAAGCATTCCACAGCAGTTTAAAGAAAGCGGCCACACCAGCTGTTTTCACTACGGTAGACATAAACGAAGTGAAAAGGGTAGGGGCACCTTCATACACGTCTGGAGTCCAGAAGTGGAACGGAGCAGCTGATATTTTAAAGGAGATACCGATTACCAGCAACAGCAGGCCAAGTAGAAACATGGTGTTTGTTACACCGTCTGTCGCTCTTTGCGCATCGCCGATCTCTGTAATGTTGAAAGTGCCTGTCGCACCGTAAATCAGCACGATACCGAACAGCAGAATACCTGTAAAGAAAGCGCCCATCAGGAAGTACTTCAGCGAAGCTTCGTTGGAGCGCAGGCTGCCTTTTCGGCTACCAGCCAGCACGTACATGGCAATGGAGAGCACTTCTATACCTATAAAAAGCATCAGCAGGTTCTCGTAGCTCACCATCATTACGCCTCCCACCAAAGCAAAAAGCAGCAGAGAGTAAAACTCAGCCAGATTCTCGTTCGCTTCCTCTACATAGTTCTGCGAGAAAGGCAGCAGCAGCATCGTTGTCAGCACCATCACGCCCGTAAACGCCACCGCATAGTTGTCGATGGTAAGCATGTTGTTGAAGTAGCTCTGCGTATTGTCCCAGTTTAAAATGTTTGCGCCAAAAACCACTAGCAGGAAGAGCAGCGCCAATGGCAGCAGTATCCTCTTTGACTTCATGAAACCTACGAAGAGGTTGATGATGCCGAAAACGGATAGAAGTATGATCGAAGTCATGTCGTATTATTTCCTGTGATACTCTTATTAAAATAGATGCCTTACCTATCGGTTAATGATATTCAGCAGCTGCCCAACAGCAGGCTCTGAAATGCTCAGGAACATATTCGGGAACAAACCAATCCAGAATACCATGATCACCAACGGGATAAGCACTGCTTTTTCGTTCAGTGTAAGATCTGTGAAGTTCTCAGTATAAGTGCTTCTGGTACCGAACATCACACCCTGGAACATGCGCAGCATGTACACGGCACCCAATATAATGGTCAAGCCAGCTACAGCGCCAAACCAGGCATTGTACTGAAACACACCAGACAGCAGCAGAAATTCACCCACGAATCCGTTAGTAAGCGGTAGTGCTACAGAACCCAGCAGCAAAATCATAAAGAAGATGGATAAAGCTGGTGTTGTCTGTGTAATACCGCCCAGGTTGCTGATCTCTCTCGTATTCGTACGGCTAGCGATAATGTCGATAATGAAGAACAGTCCAACTACGTTTATACCATGGCTCAGCATCTGGATTACACCGCCTTGCAAGCCCTGATCGTTCAAAGTAAAGACACCTGCTGCAATCAAACCCACGTGTGCAAAAGAGGAGTAGGCGATCAAGCGCTTCATGTCGCGCTGACGAATAGCGATAATAGAACCGTACACAATGCCAATAATGGAAAGTATCAGCACCAGTTCAGACCATTCGCTTACGCCAAGCGGTACCACTGGCAGCAGCCAGCGCAATACACCGTAGATACCCATCTTCAGCATAATACCAGCCAGTAACATAGTGGCCTGTGAAGGAGACTCTGTATAAGTATCGGGCTGCCAGGTATGAAACGGGAACACAGGCATTTTAATAGCGAAAGCGATAAACAGGAACCAGAAAATCCAGCTCTGTGTGCCTGTATCTAAAGAAAGCTGATAGAAGGCGTTGATGTTGGAAGAGTGAGCCGCAGCACCTGCAGGACCTGTTTGGAAGTATAAGTATACAAAAGCAGCCAGCATGAAAAACGAGCCGAAGATGGTATACACGAAGAACTTAAACGTAACAGGCACTCGGTTGGCACCGCCCCAGATAGCGGCGATAAAATAGATCGGAATAAGTGCTACTTCCCAGAAGAAGTAGAATAGGAAAGCATCCATCGCCACAAACACACCAATCAGGCCCGTCTGCATAAACAGGATCAGGGCGTAGAAAACGTTCGGGTCTTTATAGTCGTGCTTAAAAGAGGAAAGCACGATAAGCGGCACCAGGAAGGTTGTCAGCAGCACCATCAATAGGCTAATGCCATCCATGCCGATGTGGAAACTAATGCCTGCGCTTTCTACCCAAGGGAAATTGAGCACGCCCTGTGCTAACCCGCGGGAAGCATCAAAAGCTGAGATAGCGTATAAAGCCAGCGCAAACTCCACCAGAGCTGCGATAAATGCCACTTTCTTGGCTCCCTGTCCTTTTATCAGCAGCACCAGAAGGGCAGCTAAGGCAGGCCAGAAAAGTAATAGAGCTGTTATCATCTTCTAAGAACCTTATCCGATAAAGAAGTTTAAAAATAGAATCAGCACGATGCTGAACACCATCACGAGCACATAAAAACCAATCACGCCGCTTTGTGCGTAGCGCAACACGTTTCCGCTCAGTACCACCAATTTGCCGAAGCCATTCACAATACCATCTACCACAATAACATCTATAAAGCGGTGGAAGGCACTGGAAAGCCACATCAGCGGACGAACGATGATGACATTGTAAATCTCGTCGATGTAGTATTTGTTGTAAATCAGGCTGTGCAGTCCACCCAGGCGTTCGCCTTCAGCGGCAGGTCTTGTGTTTTTGCTCACGTACATCACGTAGGCAATAATGGTCGCTACCACAGCCACACCTACCGAAATTGCCATCAGCATGTATTCTGTGGCGTGGTCAATTTGAGCTGGTTCTAAGGCTATGGCATTGCCGCTGTTACGGGCAAAGGTATAGATAGGAGCTAAGTAATTCGCCAGTACGTGTTCTGTTCCGAAAATCTCTGGCATACCTATAAAACCACCTATGGTTGAAAGTATAGCCAAAACGATCAGCGGAATGGTCATAGAGGCAGGCGATTCGTGCAGGTGGCTGCGTTGTGCCTCGGTACCTCTAAACTCTCCGAAGAAGGTCAGGAACACAGCGCGGAACATATAGAATGCCGTCATGAAAGAGGCCAGTACACCAAAAGCCCACATCACTTTGCTGTGCTCGTATACGTGCGCCAGCAGCTCGTCTTTAGAGAAGAAACCTGCAAACGGCGGTATACCTGAAATTGCCAGAGTACCGATTAGGAAAGTGATGAACGTAATCGGAAGTACTTTACGAAGGCCGCCCATGCTGCGCATATCCTGCTCGTTGCTCATAGCATGGATCACGCTACCAGCGCAAAGGAACAGCAAGGCTTTGAAGAATGCGTGCGTAAGTACGTGGAAAATAGAAGAAGTAAAAGCCATTACACCCAATGCCAGGAACATATAACCTAACTGGCTGACAGTGGAGTAGGCAAGTACCTTTTTGATATCGTTTTGTGCCAGACCGATGGTAGCAGCCAGCAAGGCAGTAGCTAAACCAATATATGCAATTACATCGAGTGTAGTTGGAGCCAGCACGTACAGCACGTTCGAGCGAAGCACCATGTAAATACCCGCTGTTACCATGGTTGCCGCGTGAATCAGGGCTGAAACTGGGGTCGGGCCTGCCATCGCGTCTGGTAGCCAGGTAAACAAAGGAATCTGGGCACTTTTACCCATGGCACCTACAAAAAGCAGCAGCGTAATGCCAATCATCACAGGTGTATCGATGCCTGTATAGTTGCTGGCGGCTAAAAACACCTGTGGGTAACTTACACTTCCGAAGGTGATGAAGATCAAAAATATACCTAATAAGAAGCCTAAATCACCGATACGGTTCATCACGAAAGCTTTCTTAGCGGCATTGTTATAGTTGGTATTCTTGTTCCAAAAGCCGATGAGCAGGTAAGAGCAAAGTCCTACGCCTTCCCATCCTACGAACATCATCACGTAGTTAGAGCCCATTACGAGCAGCAGCATTGAGAACATGAACAGGTTGATAAAAGCGAAGAATTTCCCGAAGTTCTCGTCGTGGCTCATATAGCCAGCCGAGTAAACGTGTATCAGGAAACCGATACCTGTTACCATCAGCATCATCAGCAGCGTGAGCTGGTCTATCATAAAAGAGAAACCAATTCTTAGCGTACCTGCTGTTATCCAGTCGTAGTAATCGACCAGGTAAGGCTGGCTGCCGTTGGCCTTAAACTGCAGGAACAGGTAAATCGAAATGAGGAAGGAGGCCAGCACCGTGCCACTACCAATCAGTCCGACCAAGCCCTTGGCAATTTTACGGTTGCCAAGTCCGTTCACGATAAAGCCCAGCAGCGGCAGAAGCGGAATGAGCAAACAGAGCAGTGCCATGTCTTGGTTATTGATGGGCATTACTATCTCTTGCATTTATGTTAGGTGTTTAAGATTCAGGGTGAAAAAGGAAACCGTTACCACTTCAGGTAGTTCAGCAGCTGCACATCTGTAGAGCGTATGTTGCGGTAGGTCATTACGATAATAGCAAGTCCCACACATACTTCTGCGGCCGCCACCGCCATAATAAAGAACACGAACACTTGTGCGCTGGCGTCGGAGCGGTAAGAAGCAAAGGCTGTAAGTAGCACGTTTACTGCATTCAGCATTAGCTCAACGCACATGAAAATGACAATAGCATTGCGCCTGGTAAGTACACCAATCACGCCTATAACAAAAAGTGCTGTGCTGAAGTATAAATAATACTCAAGCGGAACGGTTCTGATAACCTCAGGTATTTGGTTCATTTTCTGTGGAACTGAACGTATTACTGGTTTATTACAATCCAAAAATCAAGTTGCAAAGTTATCCCAATTTTGCTAAATACATAACATATTTTCTATTCTTATTACTCGCTTCGTTTCCACACTAAACCTCTGTTATTTGCCGCTGCTGCTGCTCCAGAACCATTTTCTGCTACTTTAGCTACTCACCACAGAAACCTTTATAGTCATAGTTGCCTCTTTTCAGGCCATGACTCCTTAGGCGCTACTTTACCTCTTTGGCTGCTTTTGCCGTACTTATCGATAAGCTGCTTCTGAAACCATTTCGGAGGGGCTCACTATACTTTGTCTAACCTTTTGTTACCTATGCGCTCACAGCTAATCATTATTTTTATACTTGTTTTAGCCTTTGTTTTGGAATCTTGTCTGCAAACCAACACCAGCAGCAGTACTGCTGCTATGGCAGTCACGCCTCTGGCTGTTATTGAATCGAAGAAATTCTATGAGAACCTGCCTTCCGCCTCAGGTATAGAGTCTTTTTATTCCAACAGTTTTTATATAGTGGGAGATGATTCGCCTTACCTCTACATGCTGGATATGCAGTATAACCAGGTGTCGCAGTACCCGCTGTTCGAGACCTCGGATTTCTCCACAGGCCGTATTCCTAAAGCGCTTAAACCCGACTTGGAGTGCATGAGCCGCTTTAAGTATAAAAACGAAGATTACCTGCTGCTGCTCGGTTCTGGCTCCAGCCCTGCCCGTAACAAGGGCTTTGTGGTAAGGATGTCGGAAAATTTTGAAGTGATGGAAATTGGCCTGAACCGCTTGTACGTGTTTCTGCAGCAGATACTGGACAAACAGGGTGCCCAGCAACTGAACCTGGAAGGCGTTACCATAGATGATACACATGTATATTTCCTGCAAAGAGCGTACGGCGGGGCTAAAAACATACTTTTTCGTGCTGAAGCTCCTTCTTTTATTTCGTATCTGATGGAAGGCGGAGATCTGCCTGCCACGGCTGCTTTTTACTTTTCGCTTCCCCAACTGCAGTATTTTAAAGCTGGTTTTTCGGGTGCTCACGTTTTCCATGACAGACTGTTTTTTACTGCATCTGTAGAAAGCACATTAAATGCTATAGACGATGGAGAAGTACTCGGCAGTTTTATTGGTTTCATACCTCTAGGTGAATTATCAAGAGCTACAGATCCACAAAATCCGTTTCCTGCTCCAACTGCCGTTATAAATGATAGTAACGGCCAGGCTTACAAAGGCAAAGCAGAATCGTTGGTAGTAACACGTCAGCTGAAGCGAGGCCAGTGTGAGGTTATAGTTGTTTCAGATGATGATTTAGGCCATTCAGAGCTGCTGCGTGTAAGGTTCCAGGATGAGAAGTAGGGAGAGTGGCAAAGTGTAGTTCTTCATTAGCTAATTTACTTGTCGCTGGTGCGAGTTTGCAGCTCCTAACCTCTGTTTGCTCCTATCATAATATTGTTATCAACGGTTTGCTGACAACAAATGATAAGGAGGTACGAGTTGCAAGCGCGCACCAGCACTAATTTTGTTTTTCATTTCGTCTGTAGCTTTTAGTAAACAAAAAAGCCAGAGCTATCGCCCTGGCTTTCCTATATCTATCATCTATGAAAAAGTCTTCTTAGAAGTGTCTTTCTCCTGCTTCTTTCTTTCCTAGCATTACGGCACCTACCATCGCTACCAAAAACAGAATAGAGGCAAGCTCAAACGGTAATAGGTATTGAGTAAAGAGTACTTTACCTAAACTTTCCACCATACCTATCTGCGAATTGAAAGGGCCAACGGCTGGTGCAATAGCTGCATCTTTCAACGCTGCAATCATCACTACAAATAAAAGGCCGCCAGCTATAGTGCCCGCAATTTTGGTTAAAGTAGATGTTTTGACATCACGCTCATTCTTACCTAGGTTCAGGAACATAATCACGAACAGGAACAATACCATGATGGCGCCTGCATATACAATGATGTTCACCGCTGCCAGGAACTGCGCATTCAGCAGAATGTAATGTCCTGAAATGGTGAAGAACGTAACGATCAAAAAGATAACGCTATGCACAGGGTTTTTTGATATTACTACCATCAGGGCGCACAGCAGCGTTAGCGAAGCAAGAAAGTAAAACAGATTCTCTGTCATCGGGTTATTTTGTTTCGGTGGTTTTTAACGGTTCTACCAGGCGGTCTTTTCCGTATATAAATTCTTCACGCTCGTATCGTGCTGGGGCAAGCTTATCATCCTGCAGGAAGATGGCAGCCTTAGGGCAAGCTTCTTCGCATAGGCCGCAGAAAATGCAACGCAGCATGTTTACTTCGTAAGTAACAGCGTATTTTTCTTCACGGTAAAGCTTCTCTTCTCCAGTTTTGCGTTCGCCAGCTGTCATGGTAATGGCTTCAGCAGGGCATGCCACAGCACACAAACCGCAGGCAGTACAACGCTCACGACCTTCTTCGTCGCGCTTCAGTACATGCAGTCCACGCCATACATCGCTGCGCTGGCGGGTTTCCTCTGGGTAGTTTATAGTTGCTTTCTTTTTGAAGAAATGCTTTATCGTAATGCCAAGGCCCTGTGCAATAGCAGGTAGGTAGGCTTTCTCAGCGAAAGTCATCTCCTTCTGCTCTACGTTCTTTCTTCTATTAGTTAATGGTTCCATTTCTTACAGCTTATGAGTGTTGTCGTGTTTCTTGTCTTTTAACAGAGATATGGCAGTCAACATTCAAGTTTAGGTACTATAATTTAAAATAAAGAGTCTTTCAGCAGAATTGCGCCACCTGTCAGAATTATATTCAAGATAGAAAGCGGAATTAAGATCTGCCAGCCCAGCTTCATCAGTTGGTCGTAACGGAAACGTGGCAATGTCCAGCGTACCCACATAAAGAAGAAGATGAACATAAAGATTTTTGCAAACATAACGGCTACCCCCAACATAGTTACGATGTTATTGGCTGTAACCACACTTTCGGTTGCGTCAGCTAACCATAGTTCCAACTCTGTCATGAACGGGAAGTTATAGGCTCCAAAGTATAAAGTTGCCATCACTGCCGATGCTACAAAGATGTTGATATACTCTGCAAACAGGTACATACCCAGTTTCATAGAGCCGTACTCGGTGTGGTAACCGCCAATTAATTCGGCCTCACTTTCAGGTAAGTCGAAAGGCGTACGGTTGGTTTCTGCAAAAGCACACACCAGAAAGATGACAAAGCCAAGTGGCTGATACCAGATGTTCCAGTTAAAGCCATGCTGCTGTTCTGCTATTTCTCTTAAAGAAAGAGAACCACTCAGCATCAGCACCGCAATAAGCGACAAGCCCATGGCTAGTTCATAGCTGATGTTTTGTGAAGCGGCACGAATAGCACCCAGCAACGAGAACTTGTTGTTCGAAGCCCAACCACCAATCATCAAGCCATATACACCTAACGATACAACGCCAAATACATACAATACTCCAATATTTACTTCTATCGCCTGTAGCCAAACCTCACGGCCACCCACCAGCAGCATATCGCCGAAAGGTATAACCGCACTCGACATGGTAGCTACCAGCATGGCCACACCAGGACCAATGATGAAAAGCGCCTTATTGGCTTTGGCAGGTATAAATTCTTCTTTGAAGAACAGTTTACCAGCATCGGCCAGTGGTTGTAGCAAGCCAGCAGGACCAGCTCTGTTTGGCCCCACACGGTCCTGAATAAAGGCCGCTATCTTACGCTCGAAGTAGGTAGAGTAGGTGGCAATTAGTAGCGTAATGCCAAAAATTGCCAGAATGTATACAGCTTTATAGATTAGGTCTACTGACTCCATTTTATTCCTGTGGTAGGTTTTTCTTAGTAGATACTGGTAAATTCGGTACGATCGGCACGTTTATAACTGGCAACTCGTAATGGTTAGCCGAGATAACAGACTGCCTGTCGATGTGGCGCGGGCCTTCAATCGTCCAGTCGCTCATTTCTTTTTTATCGAAACGGCAGGTATTACAGATAAACTCCTCTACCTCGTTGTACTGGTCTTTTCTAGCTGTTACACGCAACACCGTTTCGCCACGGTTCCACAGGGTTACTTTTCCGCTGCAGGTAGGGCAGTCGCGGTGCGCATCCAAAGGCTTTGTAAACCAAACACGGTTCTTAAAGCGCCAGGTCTTGTCCGTTAAAGCTCCTACAGGGCAAACGTCAATCACGTTACCTGAGAAATCGTTGTCGATTACGTTCTCGATGTACGTACCTATTTCTGCAGCATCACCACGACCTAACACGCCATGCACACGCTTTTCAGTTATCTGATCGGCGGTGTAAACACAACGGTAGCAAAGGATGCAGCGCGTCATGTGCAGTTGGATGTATGGACCCAGGTCTACTTTATTGAATATGCGACGCTCTTCCTCGTAACGGGTAGCACTTACACCATGCTCGTAAGAAAGGTCCTGTAAACTACACTCACCAGCCTGATCGCAAATTGGGCAATCCAGCGGGTGGTTAATCAGCAGCATCTCTACAATACCTTTGCGGGCATTCAGTACGTCTTCGTTTGTTGTATTTTCTACCACCATGCCGTCCTGCACCTGCGTAATGCACGATGCTACCAGCTTAGGCATAGGACGAGGATCTCTTGTAGAGCCCTGTGTTACTTTTACCAGGCAAACACGGCACTTACCGCCACTGCCTTTCAATGGTCCGTAATAACACATGGCTGGAGGTACTACATTGCCTCCTATTTTTCTAGCGGCCTGAAGAATGGTAGTTCCGTCTTCTACCTCTACCTCAATACCGTCAAAAGTTATTTTAGCCATTTTTATATTTCGTTGTTCGTCTTTCGTTGTTCATTTTTCGGGATGAAAGCAGAGCAACTAACGATTTAAGCTATACTTATTTACTTCAAATTATTTGTCATTCTGTAAGAATCTTGTTGAGGAGTAGCATCTGCTTAAACACCCTTCAATCAAGTTTCTTTCAATATGACATGAAAGAGGACATTTTCAGATCCGCTTTGCAACCACCCCCAACTCCTCTTTGTCTAAGGCGGGGAGTTTACTTAGCACTAGATTTTAGAAAAATCTAGCGTCTAATATCTCCTTAAGCGGTTACTGTCGCCAGTTGACCTCTGTACACGGCACCTGGAGCTGTTGCTTCTTTCGGGTGCTTTATGTGCCACTCAAACTCTTCGCGGAAGTGGCGGATAGCGGCGGCAACTGGCCATGCGGCTGCGTCACCTAGCGGGCAAATGGTGTTACCTTCAATCTGCTTCGCCACGCTTACCAGCAGGTCTATATCCTGCGGATGTCCGTGACCGTACTCGATGCGGTGCAGCACTTTCTCCATCCAACCTGTACCTTCACGGCATGGGCTACACTGGCCGCATGATTCATGGTGGTAGAAGCGGGAGTAGTTCCACGTGTTACGTACGATGCACTGGTCTTCATCAAACACGATAAAAGCGCCTGAACCCAGCATAGAGCCGCTCACAAAACCACCGTCCGATAACGATTCGTATGACATCAGGCGTTGCTCACCAGCCGCCGTTTTTAGAATCAGGTCTTTTGGCAGAATAGGAACAGAAGAACCTCCTGGTACAACTGCTTTCAGTTCTTTGCCTTTCCAGATACCACCGCAGTATTCATCAGAGTAGATAAACTCCTCTACAGGTACACCTAGCTCAATCTCGTAAACACCAGGGTTGTTAATATTACCGCTGGCTGAGATTAATTTGGTGCCTGTGCTGCGGCCTATCCCTACATTGGCGTATTCTGCACCTGTGTTGTTCACAATCCAGGGCACAGAAGATATAGTTTCCACGTTGTTTACAACAGTAGGAGAGGCGAACAAACCTTTCACAGCTGGGAATGGCGGCTTGTTACGCGGGTTGCCACGCTTGCCTTCCAACGATTCCAGCAAAGCTGTTTCCTCGCCGCAAATGTAAGCGCCACCACCTGGGGCCACATGCAGGTCCAGGTCATAACCTGAACCAAGTATGTTTTTGCCCAGCAGACCAGCTGCATAAGCCTCTGCGATTGCTTTTTCCAGGATGCGCAGAATAAACATCAGCTCACCGCGGATATAGATAAAAGAAGTGTTGGCTCCTAACGCATAGCTGGACGTAATCATACCTTCAATCAGGGAGTGTGGTGTTTTCTCCATGAAATAGCGGTCTTTGAACGTGCCAGGCTCCGACTCGTCGGCGTTACAAACAAGGTAACGCGGAACACCCTCGGGTTTAGCCAGGAAGCTCCATTTCATACCTGCAGGGAAACCAGCGCCACCACGGCCACGCAGGCCAGCGGTTTTCACTTCTTCCACCACCTCTTCTGGTGTCATCGTTTTCAGGGCTTTCTCTACCGAGCGGTAGCCGCCATGCTTACGATATACCTCCAGCTTCTCGATGCCAGGTACATTTATATGTTCGGTTAATATTTTAAGTCCCATGGTAACAGGATTTATTTTAAGGGTTACTTTCTAAAGCTTACCAATTTCACTCGGTTACTTACTCTATTCAGACAAAGGATTTTTTGATGAAGGACAAAAGATTTTTTATTTCAAAGAGGTCTTATATCCTATGTCACATAGTCTTTTGTCTAGTTTAGCTCTTTCGCTTCTGGCCGCTGATGAAAAGGTGTTTCTACCTCAGAATTGCGCATCATTTCCAGAAACTGATCCACGCGCTCTTCTGTATCTAAGTTTTCGTAGTACTTTTCGCGTACCTGCAGCATAGGGCCTGTTCCACAGGAAGCAAGGCATTCAACTGGCTTTAGAGTAAACATTCCGTCCGCTGTTGTTCCACCTTCTTCAATGTTCAGCTTTTGCTTTAGCATATCGATTACCTGGTCGGCACCGCGAAGGCAGCAAGGGCCTGTACGGCATACTTCTAACACATGCTTGCCAACTGGTTTTAGGTTGAACATAGTATAGAAAGTAGCCACCTCGTATACTTCAATCGGCTGGATGTTCAGGATTTCAGCCACTCTGTCCATTGCCTCAGGGCTAACCCAGCCACCAAACTCTGCCTGCGCAATGTGCAGGATAGGCAGAATAGCAGACTTTTGTCGGCCTTCTGGGTAGTGGCTAATATAGCGCTGAATTTCGGCCATGGCCGCATCAGAAAACTTTACTTCGTTTATAGTCTCTGCCATTTTTATAGTTCAATTTACCAAAAAGCCATCAGCCTCTGATAATCTGTATTTAATATTAAGCGTCCAACTCTCCTGCAATCACGTTCAGGCTACTCAGCGTCAGGATGGCGTCAGCCAGCTGGCCGCCTTTAATCATTTCAGTGTATGCCTGGTAGTAGATAAAGCAAGGTCTGCGGAAGTGTAATCTGTAAGGCGTTCTGCCACCGTCGCTGATCAGGTAGAAACCTAATTCACCGTTACCGCCCTCTACGCTGTGGTATACTTCTCCTTTTGGAGCGTCTGTCTCACCCATCACTATTTTAAAGTGGTAGATAAGGGCTTCCATGTTGGTGTATACTTCTTGCTTTGGAGGCAGATAATAATGCGGTGCATCGGCGTGGTAAGAGCCTTCTGGCAGGTTTTTGTAAGCCTGCTCAATAATTTTCAAGCTTTGCCATACTTCCTCGTTACGCACCAGGAAGCGGTCGTAGGTATCGCCTTTAGAGCCTACAGGAATTTCGAACTCGAAATCTTCATAAGACGAATACGGGTTCATTACACGCACATCGTAGTCTACTCCTGTAGCACGTAGGTTAGGGCCTGTAAAGCCATAGTTCAACGCACGCTCTGCTGAGATAGCACCTACATCCGTTGTTCTATCGATGAAGATACGGTTACGGGTAAGCATTTTCTCAAACTCCGCCCATACTTTCGGGAAGCGTTTAAGGAACTCGCCGATCAGGTGCAAGGCCTTTGGAGAAAGGTCGCGCTCCATACCGCCGATGCGGCCCATGTTCGTTGTTAAACGGGCACCGCAAACCTCCTCGTATATATCGTAGATGTGCTCACGCTCCTGCATCACGTACAGGAAGCCCGTAAACGCACCAGAGTCCACACCCAAAATAGAGTTACAAATCAGATGGTCGGAGATACGGGCCAGCTCCATCATAATTACGCGGATGTACTGAGCACGCTTCGGTATAGTTATACCTAACAGCTTCTCTACCGTCATATGATACCCCATGTTATTGATAGGGGAAGAACAGTAGTTCATGCGGTCCGTCAGCGGCGTAATCTGGTAGAACGGTCTGCGTTCTGCTATTTTCTCGAAGGCACGGTGAATGTAGCCGATTGTTGGCACTGCGTCCACAATCTTCTCACCGTCCATCTGGAGTATGTTCTGGAAAATACCGTGCGTGGCTGGGTGCGTTGGCCCCAGGTTCAGCGTAGTTAATTGCTGCTCTTCGTGCAGGGCAAGGCCGTGATCCTTACGGAATTGCTCCAGCTCAGTTAGTTCAGCGGTTTTATGTTCAGTAGCCATTGTTTTCCTTTCTAATTGTTAGCTGCTTGGCAGCCAAACTGGCTTAACGTCCGAAATACGTATCTATCTTATCTTCCCTGGTCTGGTCCTCCAGCGGATATTGCTTCAGCATCGGGTGGTACTCCATCTCCTCAATGTTCAGGATGCGTGTCAGGTTAGGGTGGCCTGTAAACTTAATGCCGTAAAAGTCGAAAGTCTCACGCTCCATCCAGTTCGAAGTAGCGTAAACTTGCGTCAGGGTTGGCATAATAGGGTCCGATGCTGGCATAAATACCTTAATGCGGAGGCGGTAGTTATGGCGCAGGCTGTGCAACTGGTACATCATGCACAGTTCACTGCCTTTCTGATCAGGAAAATGAATACCGCACATCGTGGTCAGGAAACGTATTTGAAGTTCCTCATCGTCGTGCAGGTATTTGATCAGCTGAATAATGGTTTCACGGTTTGTCGTGAAGGTCATGATGCCATCGGGGCTATAAGCGTCCCTGATGTTCTCTTCGCCAAACTCGCTGATTATTTTGCCGAGTACGTTTTCGTTCGTAAGCTCCATTTACTTATTTGATATTGTAAGAGGCTAAAAGCTCCTGGTATTCAGGTGAATTGCGGCGGCGGAGTGATTCGTTTGCTGCCAGATCCTGAACACGCATCAAGCCATCCAAAATCTGCTCTGGGCGCGGAGGGCAACCTGGCACGTACACATCTACTGGTACCACGCGGTCTATACCCTGTAACACAGAGTAAGTATCGAAAATACCACCAGAAGAAGCACAGGCTCCAACGGCTACTACCCAACGCGGCTCAGACATCTGCTCATACACCTGCTTTACAACAGGCCCCATTTTCTTAGCGATCGTACCCATCACCAACAGGATATCTGCTTGGCGTGGCGAGAAGCTTGGGCGCTCTGAACCGAAGCGGGAAATATCGTAATGAGAACCCATGGTAGCCATGAATTCGATACCGCAGCAAGAAGTAGCAAATGGCAAAGGCCAAAGCGAGTTTTTACGGGCAAGGCCAATCACTTTCTCAAATGAAGTGGCAAAGAAGCCAGCTCCTGAATGCCCTTCAGGGGCGTCCACCAATTTTATATCTTTATTTGAATCACTCATTTTTAGGATTTTTATTTTACAAACAGGGCTTTGATGCTTAATACCTCAACATCAACGCGCTTGTAAAAGTTTAATGGCTTACTCCCAGTTTAAAATGCCTTTCTTTAACACATAAAAGAAGCCCGTTAACAGCAAACCCATGAAAACGAGCATTTGCAAGAAACCTGTCATGCCGAACTCACGGAAGTTTACAGCCCATGGGTACAGGAAGATGATCTCCACGTCGAAGAGCACAAAAAGAATGGCCGTCATAAAGTACTTATAGGAGATTGGCGTACGCGCATCACCCACAGACTCAATACCACTTTCCCAAGCAGCGTCTTTTACCGCACTGCTTCGCTTTGGACCTAATAAGTGTGTAACTACCAGTGCAAAAACCACAAAGCCGATAGCCGCTGCAAACTGAATGATTATCGGGAGATAGTCTGATGGTAAGTACTGATCCACAGAAGTTTCCATATTAAGGGTGTCTTTTTTGAGATTTGGGAGCAAAATTAGCTATAAAATAACAACAATCAAAGGTATAAATATATAGTGAATTTGGTAGATACGACTGCTGATGGATAGCTTAAATATTTGATTTATAATTATGTCTGCGCAATATAAACAGAAGAGCCATGCTCTAGCGAACATGGCTCTTAAATTTAGAATGATTCTAATTAATGCAGATGGCTGTGCACCCTTTTGCTGATACCTGAACCCATCCTTAGCTCCTCTGAAGAGGAAAATCAATTACTGCGATAGAATTGCTTTCCTCGTAAGAGCTAGGAAGAGTGTGTCATAGCGGATCTACCTACTTGTCTTCGCCCAAGAATGGGTAACGGTAATCTACTGGCGGTGCAAAGGTTTCTTTAATAGAACGAGACGACACCCAGCGCAGCAGGTTCAGCATAGAGCCCGCTTTGTCGTTAGTGCCCGAAGCACGGGAACCACCGAATGGCTGTTGGCCTACCACAGCGCCAGTTGGCTTATCGTTGATATAGAAGTTACCAGCAGCATCGCTTAATTTCTTGGTGGCATACTCAATAGCGTAGCGGTCGCGGCTAAAGATAGCACCAGTCAAGGCATAAGGAGAAGTAGAACCTACCAGTTCCACCGTGTCTTCCCAGTTGTCCTGGTCATACACATAGATTGTAATAACTGGTCCGAAGATTTCTTCGCACATGGTTACGTACATTGGGTTATACGACAGCAGTACGGTTGGCTCTATAAAATAGCCTTTCGACTTGTCGTAGTTTCCGCCTGCTATCACTTCTACTTCGTTGCTGTTTTTGGCGTCATCAATGTACTTCGCTATTTTGTCGAAAGACTTTTCGTCGATAACAGCATTGATGAAGTTAGAGAAATCTTCAGGAGGCCCCATTTTAAAAGTTTTCAGGTCCTCGATCACATAGTCTTTTACTTCTTCCCAAAGGTTGCTCGGAATGTAAGCACGGGAGGCAGCAGAGCACTTCTGACCCTGATATTCGAAAGCTCCGCGTGTGATGGCTGTTGCTAATTGTTTTGCCTCGGAAGTTTTGTGAGCCAGTATAAAGTCTTTACCACCTGTTTCGCCAACAATGCGTGGGTAAGCTTTGTATTTGTGTATGTTGTTGCCAATGGTTTTCCAAATGTTCTGGAAAACAGAGGTGCTACCTGTAAAGTGGATACCCGCAAAATCTGCATGGTTGAAGATTACATCTCCAGCCACAGGGCCATCTACATATATTAAGTTGATGACACCATCTGGCAGCCCAGCTTCTTTGAGTAACTCCATAATCATGTGAGCCGCATAAATCTGTGTATAAGCTGGCTTCCATACCACCACGTTACCCATCATGGCTGCCGATGTTGGTAAGTTACCTGCAATGGCCGTGAAGTTGAATGGTGTTAGCGCAAAAACGAAGCCTTCTAGCGGGCGGTGCTCCATGCGGTTCCAAACCCCTGGCGACGACTCAGGCTGCATGCGGTAAATATCAGTAGCGTACTGCACATTAAAGCGCAGGAAGTCTATCAGTTCGCAGGCAGAATCAATCTCGGCCTGGTAAGCATTTTTAGATTGACCAAGCATGGTAGCCGCATTTAAACGTGCTCTCCAAGGGCCAGCCAATAACTCTGCAGCCTTCAAAAATATGCTGGCACGGTGTTCCCAAGCCATGTTTGACCACATTTCGCGGGCAGCCAAGGCAGCGTTTATAGCTTGTTCCACGTGGTCTGCATCGCCTTCGTGGAAGCGGCCCAGTATGTGTTGGTGGTCGTGTGGCTGCAGCATGGGGTGCGTATTGCCTGTGCGTACTTCATCACCGCCGATATACATTGGAACATCCAACTCCTGCGATTTCAGTTCTTTATAAACACGCTGTAATTCTGCTCTTTCAGGTGAGCCAGGTGCATACGATCTAACGGTTTCGTTAACAGGTGTTGGTACTTTAAAAAATCCAGTTGCCATTTTTTTCTATAGTTAGGTTATAGGTGTATTTGAGGTATACGGTTTAAAAAGATACACAAGTATTAAAGATACAAGAGATACAATTTTTGTACTTTGTACTTGCAAAAGCCTCTACACAAAGGTAGGGCTATTCTGTAGGAATTAAAATTTGCGTGAGATGCGGTGAAATAGAGGCAGTTTTTGACTAATTCTCGGAGAATTAGATTCTTGAATTGTAGCTACTGTTGTTCAACCACCCCTGCCCCTCCTTGTCTAAGGAGGGGAGCCTTATTTACTACCGCCATTGCCTTGCATGTAGATGCAACCTTTAATTCATCAAAAAAAAGGAATCTGAACTTGTCGCTGAGCTACCTCTTTTTATCTATGACATCATTCATCTGGCATTTTAATCAGTACCTTCGACTATAGCACAAAGCAAAAGAAAGAAGTAATAGCAGGCTTCCCGCCTTAGACAAGGAGGGGTAGGGGTGGTTAGATTACTACATCCGCTTAACTTCTAGAACTACAAAATCTCTTTCAACTCACTCAGACAGGCTATCTCGTAAGTTGGCTTGGGGCGGTGCGTTGTCTTAAGCCTTTCGGGGTTAAAGTACACCTGGTCTATGCCTGCGGCGCGGGCTCCCGCTACATCGCAGAGGAGGTTGTCGCCAATCATCAGGCAATCTTCAGGTTTTACGCCGATTCGCTCCAGTGCATGCTCGAAAATGCGATTATCAGGTTTTTTATACCCACAGCACTCCGATGTTACCACTTCTTTGAAATAGTCCTGCAGTTTGGATGAGTTCATCTTAATAGCTTGCACATCTTTGAAACCATTGGTAATAATGTGCAGGCCATACTTTGGCTGCAGGTACTGTAGTACTTCGTGCGTAAACGGAAACAATGCAGACTTGGTAGGGCAGAGGTAGGTATATGTTTCAGAGATGTCGGCAGGTATTTCGTGCTCCTCAAGGCCTAAGCCCATTAATGTTTTCTTGAAACGTGTATCACGTAACTCCTGCTGATTTATCTTGCCTCTGTTGTAAAGGTCCCAGAGCAGGTGGTTCACAAATTTGTACTTCTTGTAAAAGGAGTTGCAGTCGAATTTGCCGTGGCTGGCAAGGTTATACTGCTCAAATAATGTAAAAAGTGTTTCTTCGGAGTTCTTTTCAAAATCCCAGAGCGTGTGGTCCAGGTCAAATAAAATATGCTTATAGGCTTTCATGAAATCGTAGTGGGGTGCTAAAAGTAAAACGTTATAATAACGTAGGGGTTGTTGTATTAAGACAGAGTTAGAAAAAGAGCGGGAATGATTACAATAAAACCAGCGTTTATTAGTTTTAAAGCAGGTTAAATCCTTCAGGGAGCGTGCCAGTGGCGTGCCTGTATTTTGTTAGCTGCCAGTTCTCTGTTAGAGTGTAATATCTCGTATATTTCCTGATCCTTTAGTAGTTTTGGATCACGCTCAAGGTAATTAAAAATCTGGAGCACAACATCGGCAGCCTCCTCTTTTAGAGAGTAAAATACCCACTGGTCTAGTTTACGCGGTGTTACAAGCGAAGCACCTTTGAGGTAGGAGAGATGCCTGGAAGTTTTAGTTTGGGTAAAATCCAGTACCTGCTCTAAATCTGAGATGCACATCTCCTTGTTTCGGATAATCAGGTTAACGATCCGAATACGGGATTCATCGGAAAGAGCTTTAAAGATTTGCTCTCCGAAAGTTAGACTGAAATGTTTTAGCCTCATAGTTGTAATGGCTGCTTAAACAAAAATAGCTAAAAGCTGCCATAATAAAAGAAAATACAGTATAATTGTACTACATGAAGTTTTCAATACCCCTTCCTGATAAGCTAGAGAAAAAAGTGAGACAGGGCCTTTTTGCAATGTTGGCGTTTGTGCTTATAGGTATAAGTATGCCGCAAAGCACTATGGCACAAGGCCAGAAGCGCGTAGTACAGCTTTCAGGTTTTGTAGCGTTCGGCGATAGCTTGTTTGGCATTGGCGGCGTGAACGTGTATGTGCCTGAAACTACAAGAGGAAGCATGACGAATGAATTCGGCTTCTTCTCTATGCCGGTGGTTACTGGCGATAGCGTGCTTTTTAGCGCTTTAGGTTATAAAACCCAATACCTGATTATCCCAAAGAATTTCAAAAACGATAGCTATTCAGTTATCATACAGATGCAGGAAGATGCCGTGACGCTGCCAGAGATTACAGTTATACCCTGGGCGACGGAACGAGACTTCAAAAATGCAGTGCTAGCCGTTAAACTTCCTGACGAAGGTAGGGCCATTGCAACACAAAACCTGGACCCGAAGAGGCTTGAGGAGCTATTCCTGACTACACCAATGGATGGCGGTGGTAACTTCAGGTTCTGGAATCAGCAGCAGATACAGCAACAGCAGAATCGCATTATGTATCCAACTATAAGCCCTTTTGCTATTCCAGCCCTTATCAACTCCATTTTTAAAGGTAATAACTAAAGCGGTATATTATATGTAGCATTTTATATGCCGCGATACTACTTAGCTGTTGTACTTCTAAGTGCTTCTGCAAAGGCTATAGGATGTATTTGAACATCCTATAGCCTTTTTTCTTTTCTACGGATGCCTGCCGAGGAGGTGTTCATAGGTTGCCAGCGTTACTGAAGATTCTATCTTTTAGAAGAAACTGTAGTTATAAGAAGCGGGAGTAAGTGTAATAGGTAGTTTCAAGCTATGCAATTCAGTTTGTAAAAGTAACCAACATCAGTCTGTTTCGTTATTTGCCTATATAGATACGTGCGTATACTGCAGGAGGAACCATTTTGTGCCTGTGCTACGTGCGGTTGCTCATAGCCTTAACTAAACATACTTATGCTTGAATTCGATAAGCTATCGCTAAATATACCTGATACCACCAAACCACGTGTCGTGATTATAGGTGGAGGCTTTGGAGGAATAAACCTCGCCAAAAAACTGAAGTGTGAAGACTTTCAGATAGTCATGTTCGATAAGCAGAACTATCATGGCTTCTGGCCACTTCTGTACCAGGTAGCTACGGCTGGGCTAGAGCCTGATGCCATTGCAGAACCACTACGAAAGATATTCGGCAGTGACGACTACCAGGACTTTCACTTTCGGTTGGTACGTGTCACGCAAATAAATCCTGCCGTAAAAACAGTATCCACGCCAATCGGAGACTTGCCTTACGATTACCTTGTAATCGCAACAGGCACCAAGTCGAATTACTTTGGCAACGATCAAATTAAAAAGTACTCTTTCCCTCTAAAGAAAGTGCCTGATGCCCTTAACCTGCGTAGCCAGTTTCTGCAGTGCTTCGAGCAGGCCAGCATGACGATAGACCCAGAGATCAGGCAAAGTTTGCTAAACTTTGTAATTGTAGGCGGAGGACCAACGGGAGTAGAGCTTGCTGGGGCCCTGGCTGAAATGCGCAAGAACGTGCTGCCTACCGATTACCCAGGTATAGATTTTGGGAAAATGAACATCTACCTAGTAGAGGGCATGGACAGGGTGTTGCCTCCTATGTCGCCAGAGTCTAGTGCCAAAACGCTAGGGTATCTGCAAGGCTTAGGTGTAAATGTTATGCTTAACACTTTGGTTGACTCTTACGACGGAAGTGTGGCGACTTTTAAAAACGGGGAAAAAATTATAGCACACACGCTTATTTGGGCCGCAGGTGTGTCAGGAGCTTTGATTGAAGGACTTCCAACTGAAGCAGTTGAAAGAGGAAGAATACTGGTGAACACACATAACCAAATACTTGGCTACCCAGACATGTTTGCCATTGGCGATATTGCCTTCATGAAAACGGATGAGTACCCGCGTGGGCACCCAGGCGTAGCGCAACCAGCCATACAACAAGGAAAATTGCTAGCCAAGAACCTCCAACGGCTGGTAAGAGGCGAAAAACTGGAGGATTTTAAATATCATGACAAAGGTTCGCTGGCTATTATTGGCAGAAACAAAGCGGTAGCTGACTTGCCTAAGAACAAGCACCTGGGAGGTTTCTTTGCCTGGATCATCTGGCTGTTCGTGCACATCATGTTCCTGGTTGGCTTCCGAAACAAACTGGTGGTGCTAAGTAACTGGATTTACCACTTCTTTACTTATGAGAGAGGCACTCGCTTAATCATCAGGCCGTTTGTGCGCAAAGGCGATAGAGCGAAGCGGAAGTTTATAAATAACTATAACGCTGATGAATAGCTTTTAGAATTACGACTTTTTGTACTGATTACTAATTCAATACACGATTAACAAATAAAAAACCCCTTCGGACATTACATCCGAAGGGGTTTTTTTATGATTGAACTAGCTTATTGTCCGTTACCGTTGCTTTGGTTTCTGCGGCTTGTAGCACGCTCACGTTGCATCGGGTTCAGAGGCGTTTGCCTTTGTTGCTGTTGGTAAATCTCGAAGCGAGATGGTGCCAAACGACGAGGGAAGTTGTTGTTTGCAAGCTCCACATCGGCTGTTTCCAGGTATGGGTCCAGCGTAAAGTTTACAACAGGTTTCTCAGTGATAAACACTTTTGTAATGTCGTTGTTGTTATAGCGCCAGATCTCAGCAGGAATGTTAACTATTTCTTCAGATCCGTCTTCAAACTCCATACGCACAATCAGTGGCATAACTAAACCACCCAAATTCTTGAAATCAACCTCGTAGAAGTTCAAGCCAGCATCCAAGGTTTTCTTCTGTGCTGGTGTTAGGCTGCTTAGGAAAGACTGGTAGCGCTGCTGGTCTGCTGATGTAGTTGCCAATGGGTCGTAGCTGTTATAGAAGTCTTTCAACTCAGGCTTCGTGTCTACAAGCGTTTTAGAAATATCCTGCAGGTTGCGCTGCTGCGAAAGTGTTTTAGGAGCTTTGTTAAGCTGCTCACGTGTCTGAGCATTTACCAGCTCTGGGTTCTGAGAATCTACAGTATACCACTTCACGTTTTCAATAGAAAGGTCGGTGTGGTCGGTTGTGTAGAACCAGCCTCTCCAGAACCAATCCAGGTCAACACCAGAGGCATCTTCCATGGTACGGAAGAAATCGGCTGGCATTGGGTGCTTGAAGGCCCAACGGGTAGCATATTCTTTAAAAGCGTAGTCAAATAACTCGCGGCCCATAATGGTTTCGCGTAAAATGTTTAAGCCTGTTGCTGGTTTTCCGTAAGCATTAGGGCCAAATTGAAGCACAGATTCAGAGTTCGTCATGATTGGCACCTGCGTATTTTTGGCGCTCTTCATGTAGCTAACAATGTCTTTTGGCTCACCACGTCTGGATGGGTAATTACGCTCCCATTCCTGCTCAGCAAGGTACTGTACAAAGGTGTTCAAGCCTTCATCCATCCACGTCCACTGGCGCTCGTCAGAGTTGATAATCATCGGGAAGAAGTTGTGGCCCACTTCGTGGATAATCACAGAAATCAAACCATACTTAATACGATCAGTGTACGTACCGTCTGCTTCAGGGCGATAGCCGTTGAAAGAGATCATTGGGTACTCCATACCGCCTACAGGGCCGTGTACAGAAATGGCAACAGGATAAGGATAGTCAATGGTGTACTTAGAATAAGTGCGCAACGTATGGCCTACTGCCTCTGTAGAGTATTGTCCCCAAAGTGGGTTTGCCTCTTTCGGATAGTAAGACATAGCCAGTACGTTTTTGCCTGCTACGTTTACATTCATAGCATCCCAGATAAACTTACGAGAGCTTGCCCAGGCAAAGTCGCGTACGTTTTTAGCGGCAAATACCCATGTTTTCTTGCTTTTTGCCTTGGCTTTCTCTGCTTGTGTGGCTTCCTCCTGCGATACCACTACTACAGGCTTATCAGATTTAGCAGCTGTAGCCCAACGCTTCTGTTGGGTAGATGATAATACCTGGTTTGCGTTCTGAAGCTCGCCTGTTGCGCCTACTACGTGGTCGGCAGGAACAGTGATGCTCACTTTATAGTCGCCGAAAGGAAGGGCAAACTCGCCGCTGCCCAGGAACTGCTTGTGCTGCCAACCGTTTACATCGTCATACACAGCCATGCGTGGGAACCACTGCGCCATCTCGTACAGGTAGTTTCCGTCCTCAGGAAAATACTCGTAACCTGAGCGGCCACCCAATGCTTTCTGGTCGTTGATGTTGTGGTGCCAGTCTATGCTGAACGTATAGCTCTGCTTCGGCTTAAGCGATGTTGGCAGGTCGACACGCATCATCGTGTTGTTGATAGTATACTTCAGCGCCTTTCCGCTACGGTCTTTTACTCCTTCAATTTTAAAGCCGCCGTCAAACTCCTCACGCGTAAGGTGCTCCAGTGCCTGAACCGACATTCTTTCCTGCACACCACCCGTGTTAGTCATGTTGCTCATCGACTTCGGCTCAAAGATGTTTTGGTCTAGCTGTATCCACAGGTAAGAAAGCACATCTGGAGAGTTGTTTGTGTACGTGATGGTTTCAGAGCCTTTTACAGACTGATTATCATCGTTCAGCTCTACATTTATGGTATAGTCGGCACGTTGCTGCCAGTACTGATGACCAGGGGCACCAGAGGCGGTGCGGTAGGTGTTAGGCGTAGGGAGCTCCTGCCCCAACTGCCCAAACTTGGTGTCCTGCGCCATGGCTGCCAGTGGCCCAGCCAATAAGCCGAATAGCGCAAGTCCTTTAAATAGGTTTCTCATTATTAAGTTGATGAAAGGTAGATTAGTTTTGTTTATTCTTGAGTGTTAGGTGTTTGAACGCTAAAAGATATTGTTTTCTAAGATCATAATCAAGGATATGCCTGCTGCGGCACTCGAAAGCACCATAATCCAGTCGCGCCTTTTAGCATTAAAAACGTTCATAACGATAAAGCCCGCTACCAACAGTATAGAAACAATCAGCAGCTGCCCGAGTTCAATTCCAATGTTAAAAGCCAGTAGTTGTTCCCATATCTTTGAATTTCTGCCAAGTATAGATTTCAGAAAGTTAGAGAAACCCATGCCATGAATCAGGCCAAAAAGAATGGCCATCAGGTTGTGTAGCGACCAGATGGGGTGCTGCTTAGACGCTGTTCCTTTCAACTTAAAGAAGTTGATGATACAGGTGAAAAGGATGGTGACAGGTATCAGGAACTCGATAAGTGCAGAATCGAACTGAATAATGTTAAAAGTTGCCAGTGCCAGCGTAATAGAGTGCCCGATGGTGAAGCAGGTAACCAATGCAATTACTTTTCGCCAGTCGCCTAAAGTATAAATAGCGCTCAGGGCCAGCAGAAACAACATGTGGTCGTAAGCCCCAAAGTCGTAGATGTGGTGGAAGCCCAGTTTCAGGTAAGTCTCAAAAACAGAAGACACAGTGTAGGATAAATAAGTAAGGATGATGACCAAGCGAAGCATGCAATTTACCACCTTTTCTGAAAAATAGCAATGCCGCTATGTGTGGAGCAAGAGGGCAAGTATAGTAACTTAAGTTTATAGCAAAAATGCTCCGCAGGTATTAGCGACACCTTTCAGGCCGAAGGGCGCTTTTAAATTAGCTTAAAAGCATAAGGCTGCTACTGCTTGACCAATTTAATTTTTAGAGTTACTTATTTATTAGAAACTGAAGCTGCACTCTTTTACTGTTCATTTCTAATTCATAATTTCTAATTTTTAATTTGGCGCAGCACTACTATAATTTTGCTAAATTGGGTTGGAAACACAGAGGTACAGAGGTTAAAGTCGTAAATGCCTCAACCTGACCTGAACATAATATAACATGAAATACTGTAAAAGCCGTAAGAAGTATAATTTAATGAGAGTAGCGGCCTTAGGCATGGCAAGTTTATCGCTTGCATTTGCTTCCTGCAACTCTACCACAAAAGAGTCTGATAATGCAGCCACAGATGAGGCCGTGGCTGAGAACGAACAAACAAACACAGAATCGGCTATGATTTATGTAGGCACATATGCGGGCGCTAACGACGAAAGCATCTTTCTATACAGTTTAAATTCTGAAACAGGTGAGCTAACCCGAAAGTCGGCGGCAAAAGGAGGCGAAAACCCATCTTTCTTGACATTAGATGAAGAGCGCCGTTACCTGTATGCAGTAAACGAGACAATGAATTACGACGGTAAGGAGAGCGGAGCTGTCAGTGCTTTTGCGATAGACGAGCATTCTGGGAGGCTCAATTTCCTGAACAGGATTGCTTCGCAGGGAGGGGCGCCATGTCATATATCAATAGATAAGACTGGCAAAACGGTGCTGGTAGCAAATTATATGGGAGGAAATGTGGCGGCCTACCAGATACAGGAAAGCGGACAGTTAAGCCAGGCGAAGGATGTGAAGCAGCACGAGGGGTCAGGCCCGAACAAAGATAGGCAGGAGGCGGCGCATGCGCACTACATTGCTCCAGACCCAGAAAATAAGTTTGCGCTGGCCGTAGATTTAGGTACCGACAAAGTGATGAGCTACCGCCTGGATGCTGCTAACGGTACCCTCACACCAAATGAACCAGCCGTGGCCTATGCCACCAAGCCAGGGGCAGGTCCGCGCCACCTGGACTTCCACCCGAACGGGCGCTATGCGTACCTGATCAATGAACTGAACTCTACTATGGAAGTGCTAGCTTATGATGCTGAAAAAGGTACTTTTACTGGTGTACAGGCTATATCCACTATTCCTTCAGACTTTACTGAAAATAACCAGTGCGCAGAGGTGAAAGTATCGTCTGATGGTAAATTCTTGTACGGTTCTAACCGTGGGCACAACAGCATGGTAGTGTACAGCATCGACGAAAATTCGGGAGAGTTGAAGTTGGTAGAACATGTGAATACTGGCGGCGATTGGCCACGAGACTTTTCACTTGATCCTTCTGAGAATATTCTGGTGGTTGCCAATGAGCGCAGCAACAACATCGTATCTTTTAAAAGAGATAAAAGCACAGGCAAACTTACGGCTACAGGGCACAGGGCAGAAGTATCGAAGCCAGTGTGTGTACAGGTAGTGCAGAACTTTCTACAATAGAATAAAAGCATTCAGAGCATCAGCAGGTAAAGCTGGTGCTTTTTTATTATACGTTTTATTTAAACTTATCAAAACAAGAAAAGCAATGTTTGTACACCACGTTTACTTTTGGTTAAAGAATTCTGGCTCGGCAGAAGATAAGGCAAAACTGCAGCAAGGTTTAGAGCAGCTAAAAGCAGTAGAAACAATACAGACCATACATATTGGCGTGCCAGCCACAACAGACAGGCCTGTTATAGAGCGCGGGTACGATGTGTCTTTGCTGTTGATTTTTAATAACCTGGAAGACCATGATACCTACCAGGTGCACCCGCTGCACCAAAAGTTTGTGGAAGAGTGTGCTTCGCTGTGGACGAAGGTGGTAATTTATGACTCTGTAGATATTTAGCAGAAGCTATGCTGTTATTTCCTGACTGTGTACGCAGCAGGAAATAACAGCATAGCTTATTTATAATTTATTCTCTTACCCTTTCTAGTTTTGTCTTCACCTTGCCGTCTTTACTGGCGTGCACCATCTTATCTGCACTTTCCCAAGAAACAAGAGCGGTGTCGGTATGAGAGCCATACTTTATACTAAGGATGTTGCTTTCGGCATCGTAATAGTAGCCTCCGCTAATGCCTCGGCCACCAGGGCCAAGCACCATCGTAAATTGCCCTGACTCTAAAAATACGAACCTCGTGTTGCTTTGTGCTAAGGCCTTGCGCATACTTTCTGCGTTCTTGCTTTCTTTGGCTCCCTCAAATTGCATATCTACAATTTTCCAGTTTCCCAGAATCGAATAAGATTCAGGTGTGTCTGGCAGCGTAAAGCTTGTTAAGGTGCTGATTATAAGTACGACGGTAAGTAAAATATATTTTTTCATGAAGAAAGTCGGATGCTGGGTGATTTATGAAGATACTGAATTTTTACGACTGTTTGCCAAACAAGGCGCTACTGTAGGTGCTTAACAGTTTTTAGAAGGGTAAGGTTGCCGCAGCAAAGGAATCAGAGGCCATAAACTAAAAACCTAACGGCAGAATGATAGTAAATCTTACCAAGTAAGACTTTAAAATTCTGATACACCTGATATGTTAGAGATACTACCAGAAACCCACAATAACTTGCTTGCCGTTCGGGTAAGCAATGAGCTAAGTATAGCTGACTTTGACCAGTACCGCAACCTGCTCCGCGACATGATGGGCAAGTATAAAGAAGCTCGTCTGTACTACGAGATGGTGGACCTGGATATAAATAATCTAAACCCGGTAGCTGCCATCGAGAACGGCATGTTCGATGTCGTACATGGGCTTGATTACGGTCGTGTAGCGATGGTAGGCGAAAAAAAGTGGCAGGAGTGGGCGGCTAATCTCATAAGCCCTGTAAAGAAGAAAGGCGTACGTTATTTTGATCTGGCTGAAAAGGAACAGGCAATGGCTTGGGTGCAGGAGGAGCATTAAAACAGAACTGCTTTCCCACAGGCTGTTAGCTCTTTGGGGAAGCAGTTCTGTTAAAATTTCGCGAAAAGGCTTTCTTCCTTCTTCTACCTGATAACTAGTTTTTGAGTTTGAGTACCAGACTTGCTGACTAAGCTAACAATGTAAATGCCTGATTTTAAATTACTGGTTGCTAACGTAACAGCATGCTCCTGCAGGGGCTGGTTTATTATTCTTTTACCAGTCAAGTCTGTTACTAACACTGTCGCTTCTTCACTCATCTCCAAGCCTTGCACAAGCAGGTCTACATTTTTGCCCTGTGCAGGGTTCGGGTAGACACTAAGCACAATCTGTTGGCTTGAGCTTAGGCTAACAGCCTGTAAAGACGAATATTCAAAAGTGCCAGCAAAATCTACCTGTTTCAAACGATAGTAAGATGTACCCGAGTAAGGACGGTTATCGGTAAAGGTATAGTTGGTGCGGCTACTGGTGCTGCCAGCGCCCTTTACACGGGCAACTTCTGTAAAGTTCTTGCCATCCATACTTCTCTCTACCGCAAAAAAGTCATTGTCTTTTTCTGAGGCTGTGGCCCAGTTAAGGTTTACAGTATTATTTGTACTGGCCTTTGCTGTAAAATGAAGTAGTTCCACGGGCATCGGCATCATGTTGTTGGTAGAGGCGACAGTATAGGGCGAGAATGAAGTGATACCAGAGCGGGTAACAGAAAAGGTAGTTGCTAGAAGAGAGTTAGAGGTGGCAGCACCTGCTAAATAAGAATCCCAAGCTCCGTTTTCGTAGTGCTTAATATGACAGCTTAACGGGTTAAAACCTGTTAGCGCATCTGCTAAACTCCAGGTAAGTGTAAGGGTAAGGTCGGAGCCGCCTTTTACGTCTTCGCTGATCAGCCATGTTTTATTTACTGCGCTAGTTACAATAGGGGTTAAGCTATTAGGAATATCGTTTATATAATTGTCAAATACACCTTCTATCACACTCACGCTGAATACATCGTCCGTCGACCCACTAGCCAGCTTTATTTTAACAGGATTGTAACTGTTTTTACCAACTGGTAAAAATGCTTCTGCGCCTGCCTTTAAACCTTTGCGTAAACGGCCTGTGCCGCTTGTAATAATGTAATTTTTTTCTGATCCGTGCACAACGCTAGCATCATAGTCTAACTCTAAGTCATTGTCTCCTAAGTCGAGCTTTGCATCAAGAAGATCTAACTTGCCTTTTATCTTTACCTTTTTAGAGAATTTATTTTTCTTACCTGAATTGAAGACAACTGAACCAAATTCTACTCCTTCTGTGATATCTGCAGGAGCATACTTGCCGAAAACAATTGTACTAAGAGGATCTAATTGACCAAAAGAGGGGCAAGTTGATGCATCGACATTCAAAGTGGCATGATTTGCAACATTAATTTTGCCAGCCGTTAAGTTTTTGCCATCCAAGACACTTAACGTAATAGGAGTGCTACCATCACCAAGAATAACTTTTGAACCTGCCCCAGTTACTGCCCAATTAGAGTTTAGTTTCGGAATGGAGTTAGATGTATAGTTTGTGATGAAAAAATTCTGCTCTGCACCACCAAAGCTCGTAGGCTTGCTGCCGTTACCGTCTGGGTTTGCTCCCCAACTGGCTAATAATGAAAGGTCTGCGCCGCTCTTGTTATAAAAATCTTTTAGTTCGTTTGCTGTTATTTCTATTTTTATTTCATCAATGCTAATATTAGGGTCGTTGATAAACTCTGTTATACCAAAACCCAAATAATAGTCTCCTTTTGTTTCTACTGTAATGTCATACTGATGATGTATCCATCCATTTCTTGGTTCTAAAACTAAAGTTTTAATTCTGTATGGGGATTCTTTATAGTCTTGTACTGAATTTAGAATTACTTGTAGTGAAGCGCGACCGCTATTAGACAAGTTTTGCTGCTCAAAGCTAATGGTATATCTAACACCAGGAGACATAGAAACTTTGGGCGTGATTGCCCAGATATTAATATTTTTTTTCTCCTGTTTTCTTATGACTTCAAAGTGCATTGTAGAACCTGATACACCTTCACGTGAAGGTACACCTTTGATAACTTCCCAAGAAAGGTCCTTTTCAGAGCTGTTTACTTTCCACCCAGAAGGAAAAGATTCACCGCTGAAGGACTCCTGGTAAACAGATTCAGGAACTTGTGCTAAAGCGGAAAAAGAAAAAAAGATAAGTAAGGGGATTATCTTTAGTATAGTAGAATTCATTTATACGTTATTATATTTTTTAGTTGCTTTCTTTTTAGTTGGCTTATACTTTTTAAAAATTATAATGTTTCAATATATTTATATATTAATTATTGAATTCTAATGGAGTTGTATGGATATTCCTCGTCATAAGCTAAGTTCCGAAGAGTGGTGTTTCTATAACTGGTTATAAACTAGAGTGGTAGAGTTGTGCAGTGATAGAATAAAAGTTGTAAAAAATTGAACTAGATTTTACGTGTTCCTACATTTAATTTTCTTCAACTTTCTCTAAATAAATGCAAAGTGTATGGATGATTACCTTATAGGTGGTGAGTTGTTGAGGAGGTAACAAAAGCTTTAGTCAAGCAAAATCCTACTGGTATTTTAGTTTATAGGGTACTACTTTACGTAGAGAAGAAGCTGTAAATAATAAGCATACATAACGAGAGCTTGTGCTCCAGATTTTTGTTGATTTTAGCGAAGGTGTTAAGCCAAATACGTACTCGTACTTTGGGAAAGGTTAATTTAGGATATATAAACGCTGCTCTTTGTCTGGCCATTTTACAAAAGCAGCTATCATATCAGAGGCTTGATTTGTATGCAGTTTAACCTGTATTGCTCGGGGCACTGATCGGGAGCAGCGGACGAGAAATACGAATCAATGCTCATTTAAAAGAATATCAAATACAGCGTAGAGGTATTAGCAACTATAGTCTTTTCCCAAGGTACTTCAACATTTACAGCACATTTAATCTAAGATACAGATGGTTTTCAACGGTAATTACTCAGCGGAGCAGCATAACACTTTAAGAGTGGCTTTGGCAGGTCTAAGCCACGATCATGTAGAGGGAGCGTTGCAGCGCCTTGAAAAGGAAGACGTTTTGTTGGTGGGCATTGCAGAAGAGAACCAAGAGTTGGTGCAACGGTATCGGCGACAGTACCAACTGCCAGCATCGTTGTTTTATAAAGATATAGCTACACTCTTAGAAAATGAGAAGCCAGATGCCGTAATGGCCTATAATGCCATAGCAGAACATGTAGATGTGGTAGAGGCTTGTGCTCCTTTGGGTGTGCATGTAATGGTGGAAAAACCTTTAGCCACTACCGTAAAAGATGCCGAGCACATGGCGGCACTAGCACGTAAGCACCAGATACACCTGCTCACTAACTACGAAACCACCTGGTACCCCAGCAATCAGGAACTAAGTATAATAGTGGCCCATGGTATAGCTATTGGCGATATTCGAAAAATGATTGTGCATGATGGCAACATCGGCCCGAAAGAACTTGGTTGCTCCAAAGAGTTTCTAAGCTGGCTAACAGACCCCATAAAGAACGGAGGCGGTGCTAGCATGGATTTCGGTTGCTACGGTGCCAACCTGATGACGTGGCTGATGCAAGGGCAGGAGCCTGTTGCCGTAACAGCTGTTACGCGCCAAATAAAACCAGACGTTTATCCTGAAGTGGACGATGATGCCACTATTATTTTGGAGTATCCCAAAGCTACTGGCATTATAGAAGCTTCCTGGAACTGGCCGTTCAATATAAAGGATTTAGAAGTGTTTGGGCAGAAGGGCTATTTGCAGGCTGTAGACCAAAATACTCTTCGTTCAAAAAAAGCAACCGACGAAGCATATACCATAGACAAAATAGAACCACTAGCACCTCCTTATCAGGATTACGTCTCTTACTTGTCTGCTGTGGTAAAAGGAGAGATAAAACCACAACAAGACCTTTCCTCACTAGAAAACAACCTGACGGTAGTAAAGATTTTGGAAGCAGCCCGTGAGTCAGCGCAGAAAGGGAAACGGGTGGAGTTGAAGAAGTGACGTGTGGTGTACGGACTGGATTGTGGGCTTAGTGTCATGTTAGACTAGAAGAAGTGGCAGGAGTGGGCGGCCAATTTCATAAGCCCTGTGAAGAAGAAAGGCGTACGTTATTTTGATCTGGCTGAAAAGGAGCAGGCAATGGCTTGGGTGCAGGAGGGGGAGTAACTATAGCAACAGACGCTGCCCAAATAACTTCGTGGCATTTTTACAAACCAGCAAGTGTCTGTGGCAGAAGTAAATAAAGGTTATTTTTTATTTTTAAGGATACTTGAGCTGTCGCCTTTATTAGGGGCTTCCTTGATTGGATTACCTATATTTACCCATACCCCCGAATTTAGAACCCATACCGTTCCCTCGTTTTTATCTACCATATAAGTAAATTCACTATCTGTTAATAATTCATATCTATCTTCCTGAGAGCAAGATATAAATAATGTAGTAGAGCAAAGTAGAAGATAGAGATATCTCACGTTTTAATGTATAAGTTTAGAACCACCTGCGAATATATATTTTTTCTAATGTATTTTAGTCTCAAAAGGCAATATTTTGTGGTGTCGATGCGGCTATTTTACTATAAAAACAAAAAGCCCTACCAAACGGCAGGGCTTTGCTAAACTTTTAATCTGGATAGAAATTAATTTTCTGTCGGCAGTTCGATGTCCACATTCACGAATCTGATCTTGCCACCTTCCAGCGTAGCTTCTACCACAGAATCTTTGCTGATTCTGTTTGCCAGAATATCTTTCGACAACTCGTTCAAAATCTGGCGCTGCAGCACACGCTTCAGCGGACGGGCACCAAACTGCGGATCGAAGCCCTGCTCTCCCAGGTAGTCCAGCACATCATCGGTAGCGATAAGCTGTATACCTGTTTCTTCTAATCGGTCCTGTATGTGCTTGAACTGGATATCCACGATTTTGCGGATGTCGCCACGGCTCAGCGGACGGAACATCACCAACTCGTCGATACGGTTCAGGAATTCTGGCCTTACGGATTTCTTCAGCAGGTCGAAAACCTCATCCTTCGTACGTTCAATCACTTCGTCGTGATTAAACTCATCCATCTGCTCGAAATTGCTCTGTATGATGTGTGAGCCAATATTCGAGGTCATGATGATAATGGTGTTCTTAAAGTTCACTACACGACCCTTGCTGTCAGTTAGGCGGCCATCGTCGAGCACTTGTAGCAGGATATTGAATACGTCTGGATGCGCTTTCTCGATCTCGTCCAGTAGTACCACAGAGTACGGTTTGCGACGTATAGCCTCTGTTAGCTGGCCACCTTCATCGTAACCCACATATCCTGGAGGCGCACCAATTAAGCGGCTTACAGCATGGCGCTCCTGGTATTCACTCATGTCAATACGCACCATCGCGTTGTCGTCGTTGAACAAGTAATCTGCCAGTGCTTTGGCCAATTCTGTTTTACCTACACCTGTTGTACCCAGAAAGATAAACGAACCAATCGGACGTCTTGGGTCCTGCATACCAGCACGGCTTCGGCGTACAGCATCAGAAATTGCCTCAATCGCTTCTTCCTGTCCAGCTACGCGCTTGCCAAGTTCCTGCTCCAGGTTCAGTAGCTTTTCACGGTCGCTTTGCAGCATTTTACTTACTGGTATACCTGTCCATTTAGCTACTACCTCGGCAATATCCTCAGCGTTCACTTCTTCTTTCAGCATCGGGTTCTCGCCCTGCATTTCGCGCACCTGCTCCTGCAGTTGCTTTACCTTAGCCTCAGCCTCCTGTATTTTGCCGTAACGAAGCTCTGCTACACGGCCATAGTCACCAGCACGCTCAGCCTGCTCGGCTTCTACTTTATAGCGCTCAATGTTTTCTTTCTCTTTCTGCAGACCTTCAATGATCTGTTTTTCGTTCTGCCATTTGGCTTTCAGGTCGTCGCGTTTGCCACTCAAGTCTGCTATTTCTTTAGAGAGTGTAGCTTCCTTGTCTTTATCGTTTTCACGGCGGATGGCTTCACGCTCAATTTCCAGCTGCATGATGCGGCGCTGAATTTCATCCAGTTCTACTGGTAGAGAATCGATCTCAATGCGCAGTTTTGCAGCCGCTTCATCCATCAGGTCAATGGCCTTATCTGGCAAAAAGCGGTCGGAGATATAGCGGTTCGACAGCTCCACAGAGGCAATAGTCGCATCGTCTTTGATACGCACCCCATGGTGCAGTTCATACTTGTCTTTGATACCGCGCAAAATCGAAATGGCATCTGGCACGCTTGGCTCATCCACCATTACAGCCTGGAAACGTCGCTCCAGCGCTTTATCTTTCTCAATGTACTTCTGGTATTCCTTTAGTGTAGTGGCACCAATGGCATGTAATTCACCACGGGCTAAAGCTGGTTTCAGCAAGTTGGCTGCGTCCATAGCACTTTCGCCACCTGCGCCTGCACCAATCAGAGTATGGATCTCGTCGATGAAAAGTACAATCTCACCTTCGGCATCGATTACTTCTTTGATCACCGCTTTCAGACGCTCCTCAAACTCACCTTTATACTTGGCACCTGCCACAAGCAGACCCATGTCCAAGCTCATCAGCGTCTTCGACTTCAGGTTTTCGGGCACGTCGCCAGCCACAATGCGCTGGGCCAAGCCTTCTACAATAGCGGTTTTACCTACACCAGGCTCACCCAACAACACAGGGTTGTTTTTGGTGCGGCGGCTCAGGATCTGCAGCACACGGCGAATCTCTTCGTCACGGCCAATTACCGGGTCGATCTTACCAGCACGCGCCAATTCGTTCAGGTCTTTGGCGTAGCGCTTCAACGAGTTATACTTGGCCTCTGCGTTTTGATCAGTTACCCTGGCACCACCACGTAATTCTTTAATAGCTTTTTTAAGATCAGCTTCATTAAAACCTACATCTTTTACCAAGCCAGCCACTTTATCACGACCAGCCAGCAAACCTAGCAGCATGTGCTCGATGGCTACATACTCATCGCCGAACTCTTTTAAATAAGATGTAGCTTTTTGTAGTGCAGCTGCTGCATCATTGGCTAAGTACGGGCCGCCGCCACCAGTTACTTTAGGGTAGCCAGCTACAATTTCATCTAGCTTACTGTTGAGAATATTGCCGTTGATGTTCAGCTTCTGCAACAGGAAATTTGTCACGTTCTCGTCTGTTTGGAGAATCGCTTTTAAAATATGCCCAGTTTCGATAGCCTGCTGCTGGTTGCCGCCTGCTATCTCAGTGGCCTTCTGAATGGCCTCCTGTGCTTTGATTGTATAGTTATTAAAGTTCATGTCTTTGTCTGTTTCCTTAGTTTTACCTTCGATAACTACATTATCAACTTATGCACCAATGGTATTTTTAGGTGGTTTTTGTGTAATAGTGTCAGTTGTAAAAAGGCTAAATTTGCAATATCAGGACAAAATGACAGGATAAATAAGCGTATATCATTGCCTATTCCAGGCTTGTGAGTAACTACACGGGTAATTTTAAAATCCCGTTGGCCAAATGGTGTAGCAAATGGTAAATTTCCTGTAGCTCAGCAACTTCCACTACGGCATTATTTTTACTGAAACTCAGGTAAACATCTGGTGCAGCAGGATCGCTGGAAACATCTAGTTTCAGCTTAGCCGTAGGGTGCTTTAACAGGATGTTGCGAATACTCTCCTGAGAAAACAAGTGCTTTAAAGCATTGGCGTTGTTTGTCTGCACAATAAATGCAGCATCAAAATCAGGATAACCAAATTTTATATCCTCCATGCCTAGCACTTTACCGATCTCGTTCAGGAAGTCCTGTTCATGAATATTAAACCGTAGCACGGTAGCAGCGGGTAAGGCAGTTCTGAAGCGTGTCGTAGAGATGCCGCTTTCGAAGCCACCGCCTAAATCAATATCCAGGTCGAATAAAGTTTGTTGCCCCGACTGGTTAAGAATGACTGAATACTTTAAGACATCACCCAGAGATGACATGTCGGCGGCCACTTTTTGCCATAACTCTGTTTCAGTGTCACCTTCAAATTGTTTGATAGTTTCCATAGGGCTTGTAGTTTATGCAAACTAACGGCTGTAGCCCTGCTTAAGTTAAATGTTTTCTGGTGCTACTTTACTTCCTGTTTGAACACTGCCGCATAATGATCGGCTAAGCGTGTAGGTTCAGGCAGTTTATGTTTTATGGCGCAAGTCATGGCTATTTCAGTAGCCGATTCCAGATCCATCAGATGCCCTGGCGAAACAAATACTGGTTTTACATTATCTTTAGTTCGGAGCACGTTGGCAATCACTTCGTCTTTATACACCAAAGGCGAGAGAGCACCTTTGGCCGTAGCAGGCTCTGTATACTTGCCCACCAGCACTTTCTTGGCTACACCCATAGTTGGTTTATTCAGGTGCAGGCCCAGGTGTGTTGCAATACCCAGGCGGCGGGGGTGCGAAATACCGTGCCCGTCTACCATAACCAAATCTGGCTTTTGCTGTAGTTTTTCATATGCCTTCAGTAAGTTAGGAGCCTCTCTGAAAGCCAGGAAACCTGGAATATAAGGCAGTTCTACAGGCCCATGATGCCATACTTTTTCCACCACTTCTAGTTCAGGATACCTCAGCAGCACGAACACTGATAGAATTTTGTCTTCCCCGATAAAAGAAGAGTCGCAGCCCGCAATAAGTTTTAGATCAAAATCTGGCCTCTGCAGGATAATCCGCTGCTGCATCTCATTCTGTTTACGAGTCAACTCTTTCAGCACAGCAGGATCAGGTGGGGGAGTGTTAAAACTTCTAAAGTAGGCCATCTTTTTTACGAATTAGGAATTACAGATTACGGATGATGCGAGTGATAAGCTGTTGCTGTGCCAGTTTCTATTCAATAGAACTTCAGTTGTTCAAAATTGATTATGCGCTGCAGGGTGAAACTAGCTTTGCAAAAAGTAGTCGCCATTGGCTGTCTACTACTCCAAAATGAAACTCGAAGGAGGATTTGGTGTGCAGTACCGATTTTTGCAGGAGTGGCAACGAGCTTTTTACGTGTTGTATTTGCTCTTCGGAAAGGCTTGCATAGTTCCAGTAGCCGCTTTGCCTAAATTTAGATGGATCGGATACAAAGCATCCGTCTTTACTGTAGCCAGAGTTTACGTGGTCCATGTCGGCACAGTCAAAAGCAGGCCCGCTTTCTTCCTGAAGATTGCATTGCTGTACCTCATCTGCCACTGTAAAAAAGAGCGACTCTGAAAGTGCCTTTTAAACTGTGCGATGTCGTACACCTGTGTCATTTTCGGAACTGCGCCTGGTTGCTCAATCACCCACAGCCCCAGGTAAGGAGGTATAAAACTATTCAAAGCTGTGGTGTCTGCTGACTGTAGGGCGATGAAGAATCTTTTAAAAGCGGAGTTAAAATCTACTGAGTCAGCAGCAAGCATGTTGCTTATGCGTTGCGGCTCCTCCTGTAGTGCCTGCAAGGAATCGGTGCTTTCTGTTGCCAAAGGGCTATCAGTTTTTACTCTGTCAGCACTACAGGCCGAAAGAAGGAGCAGACATAGTAACCAAAGTAAGTGTTTCATTTTGTTTGGTGTGAGCACAATTTGCTGTACGCATGGCAGGTGCTTTATAGTTGTGCAGGCTGAACCTTGGGCGTAGCAGGTCGTACTTAAAAAGGCTAAACTCGCTGCGACAGACAAGCAGCAGTACAACGAATAAGATAAAGCTATGGCAAACGATATTTTTAATGATAGCATACAGATTAATGTGCAGGACGCTACTTTGGTAGGCGACCTGATGATTCCAGTAGATGCAAAAGGGTTGGTAGTGTTTGCCCACGGAGGTGACAGCGGCCGCCTGGGAAAGGCTAATCGTTTTGTGGCGGAGCACCTGCACCAATATGGTTTCGCTACCCTGCTCTTCGATTTGCTTACTGAGGAGGAGGAAGAGGAATACAAAAACACACGCGATATCCCGAAACTTTCCCAGCGCCTGATTGATACGATCTATTGGATTCAGAAAGATGATGTTACAAAAGACTATAATTTCGGTTTCTTAGGATTTGATAAAGGCACCGCCGCCGCATTAGGGGCAGCTGCAGCTTTAGGTGACATGGCCGATGCTGTAGTAGGTATCGGAGGCCGCCCAGATTTATCCGATACAGTTTTAGCTGATGTGCATTCTCCTGTATTGTTTATAGTAGGTGGTAAAGACGAAAAAGTGCTGGAAATGAATATACAGGCACAAAACCAATTGTTGGGTATAAAAGACGTGGAAATTGTGCCCGATGCCACACACTTGTTTGAGGAGCCTGGAGCGTTAGAAATGGCAGCACAGTTGGCAACCGATTGGTTCCGAAAATACCTTGGCCCGAATAAGCAACAACCGCTTCGGCAGAGCCAGCCGTAATTAGTAGAGTAAAAGTGTGATTTTACTCTATAATTAACTTATGCTGGTATAACTGATCAGACACTGTAGTTCTGGCTGTATATAGCCCTGCCGATAAAGCTTTCGGCAGGGCTATTTTTAGAAGTAGCTTTCCAGTTTCGTCTGTTTGTGCTGTTGTTCTCTTAACTAATTTCCCCTCTATAGAGTGAATAGCAACCTCCACTGTTTCGTTGGCAGGAAGCGCTTCCGCCTGAAGCGTCACTACAGCATCTTTAGCAAGAGTAGGATACAAGCTAATGCTTATATTCTTGCTGTTACTGTTTTGAACAGCTACCACATTAGAATAAGCAAAGGTGCTATCAAAGTCTACTTGCTTCAGCCTGTAGTATAGTTGCCTAACAGGAGCAGCCTTATCCGTAAAAGTATACTTAATGTTGATGGATGAGTTTCCCGCGCCTGCTACACGGCCTATTGTTCTAAAATCCACGTTATCTCCTGAACGTTGCACTTCAAAATGGGAGTTGTTTATTTCTGATGCAGTTTGCCAGGAAAGATGCACTTCGTTTGTGTGCAGTAAGTTTGCTTTAAAACTGTGTAGAGAAACAGGTACAGTACCTAATGCTTCTACTATTGCATCAAACCACTTTTCGGCCATTTTTTTTTCGCCTGAGGTGTTAGGATGTATACCGTCCCATGTATCAACGCCAGGCGTAGGATTAAAATCGTTATTCTGATCAACTAGTATCACTGGAGATTCGGTGGTACTCAAAGTAGGAGCGAGTTTAGCTATTTCATTATTAAGGTCTTCTAGCCGTTCTGGTATATCTTTATCGCCTAAAGACGCTCTGTTTGCAGGAATTAGTTTTGCAATTAATATAATAACATCTTTATTGACTGATCTTAGGGTGCTTATTACTAGTTGTAGCTCTTCAAGAGTGCTACTAGTACTTTGATTATCAAATACATCGTTTGTACCCAAGTGCATCAAAACAATGTCTGGTGTATAGCCTTCTAGCCACTGACTTAGCTTTAGCTTGGTAGGTTGTCCTGAATTTCCATTAAGTATCTGGTCTGTCCGCCACCCCCAATGGCCTTCATTTACATTGGTAAAAATGTGTTCATTATATTCCGAACCTATTACAGGCGATTCTACCTCTACTTTCTTATTATCATCTCGATTTGTGGAATGAGATCCTACATAAACAAAGTTCACTTCTGCATCTATAAGCTTTTTCCATAACAGGTACCTATAACTAGGATGTACCTCATTCCCCTGCGTAATAGAATTCCCCAAACACATAATTTTTGTCTGGGCCAGGCTTACCTGTACATGAGAAAGTGCAGCAATCATAATGAAGAGCTTAACTCTTAGGATGAAGTGGATAAGGGGTAAAAGTAGAGAAGCCATAGCGGTAAAGAGCGTAAGAAACTACTTAGTTATGACGAGAAGTTTGAATATATGTTTTGACTTATCTGCTGATAAAGTACCATTCTGCTGGAAAATCCTGAGCTGTATATCTTAGGAAAGACATATTTATACTTAGCCTATACGAAAAAGTATCTTATATTTGCTATGATAACCTATGTTCACCACCACCGTTGGTAGTGTATAACTTTAAAACTAAAAGAACAGATGGCGACAGAAGCATCAAAAATTATTTACACCATAACCGATGAAGCGCCTGCATTGGCAACACAATCCTTTTTGCCGATTGTGCAGACCTTCACCAAAGCAGCCGGCATTGCAGTAGAAACAAGAGATATTTCGCTGGCTGGCAGAATTCTGGCTACGTTCCCTGAAAACTTAACAGATGAGCAGAAGCAAGGCGATGACCTGGCTTACCTGGGCGAACTGGCTAAAACAGCAGAAGCTAACATTATCAAGTTACCGAACATCAGTGCCTCTATTCCGCAGTTAGTGGCTGCCATAAAAGAATTGCAGGCGCAAGGATACAATATTCCTGACTATCCGTCGGACCCTAAAAACGATGCGGAGAAAGAAATTAAAACGCGTTACGCCAAAGTGTTGGGTAGCGCTGTAAACCCTGTGTTACGCGAAGGCAATTCTGACCGCCGTGTGGCAGAGGCTGTAAAGCAATACGCTAAAAACAACCCGCACTCGATGGGTGCCTGGAGTTCCGACTCTAAAACGCACGTAGCCCACATGACGGAAGGCGACTTCTACGGCAGCGAGCAATCGTTAGTGATGGAAAAAGCTGGCAGCGTGAAAATAGAGTTTGTTGGCGCTGATGGTTCTACTAAAACTCTGAAAGATAACCTTGCGCTGAAGGAAGGCGAAGTAATTGACGCAGCCGTAATGCGCAAAAATGCGCTTCGTTCTTTCCTGGAGAAAGCTATTGCCGATGCGAAAGAGGAAGGTGTGCTGCTGTCGCTGCACCTGAAAGCTACCATGATGAAGGTATCTGACCCTATTATGTTTGGCCACGCAGTTACGGTTTTCTTCAAAGATGTATTCGAGAAGCACGCAGCTACTTTTAAAGAGATTGGCGTAGACCCTAACAACGGTTTAGGTGATGTACACAACAAAATCCAGAGCCTGCCAGAAGACAAGCGTTCCGAGATTGAGGCAGACCTAAAAGCTGCTTATGAAAACGGCCCAGCACTGGCAATGGTGAACTCTGATAAAGGCATTACGAACCTGCACGTGCCAAGCGATGTGATCATAGATGCCTCTATGCCAGCTGCTATACGCTCTTCAGGTAAAATGTGGGGACCAGATGGCCAGCTGCACGATACGAAAGCTATTATTCCAGATCGTAGCTACGCAGGTATTTACCAAGAGGTAATCAACTTCCACAAAGAAAATGGCGCTTTCGACCCAACAACTATGGGTACAGTACCTAACATCGGTCTGATGGCGCAGAAAGCAGAAGAGTATGGCTCGCACGATAAAACTTTCCAAATTGCAGAAAGCGGTACGGTTAGAGTGGTAGATGCTGAGGGCAACACTTTGCTGGAGCACCAGGTAGAAGAAGGCGATATCTGGAGAATGTGCCAGACAAAAGACGTAGCGATTCAGGACTGGGTGAAACTGGCGGTAACAAGAGCTCGCATCACTAGCACACCAGCTGTTTTCTGGCTCGATCCGCAAAGAGCACATGACTCAAACCTGATCAAGAAAGTAGAGCGTTACCTGCAGGACCACGATACTAACGGTCTTGAGATTAAAATAATGTCTCCTGTAGAAGCGATGCGTTACTCCTGCGAGCGTGCCAAGGCTGGTAAAGATACTATCTCTGTAACTGGCAACGTACTTCGCGACTACCTGACGGATTTGTTCCCTATTATTGAGTTAGGTACAAGTGCTAAAATGCTTTCTATCGTGCCTCTTTTAGATGGCGGCGGCCTGTTCGAAACAGGTGCAGGCGGATCAGCTCCGAAGCACGTACAGCAGTTTGTAGAAGAAAATTACCTGCGTTGGGATTCGCTGGGTGAGTTCTTGGCACTAGCTGTTTCTCTGGAAG
The DNA here is from genome assembly GCF_020907245.1 of Pontibacter harenae. Taxonomy (GTDB): domain Bacteria; phylum Bacteroidota; class Bacteroidia; order Cytophagales; family Hymenobacteraceae; genus Pontibacter; species Pontibacter harenae. The sequence goes on from NZ_JAJJWH010000010.1 coordinate 131,130, forward strand.
ATCTGGCTTACAAAACCAACAACGAAAAAGCACAGGTGTTGGCAGAAGCTCTGAACAAGGCAAACGCCGAATTCCTGGAGAAAGACAAATCACCTTCTCGTAAAGTAGGCGGCATCGATAACCGAGGCAGCCACTTCTACCTGGCACTTTATTGGGCACAGGCATTGGCCGAGCAAGATAAAGATCAGGAGCTAAAAGCGAAATTCTCTAAACTAGCTCAGGAATTAACTGAAAATGAGCAGAAGATTGTAGAAGAGCAAATCGCGGCACAAGGCAAGCCAGTAGATATCGGTGGTTACTATCACCCAGATTTCGAAAAAGCAAGCAAAGCTATGCGTTCAAGCGAAACCTTGAACAATGCTTTAGCTAACTTCTAAGCGAAGTATAAACTGATCAAGAAAAGGCTGCCTGAGAAATCGGGCAGCCATTTTTATTTCTATGGGAAACATCCCGCCAGTTTGAGCGCAGCAGAAACAGGTGGTGAGGTTTGATAGTAAGTTTGAAACTTGTGGGAGTGCAAGTTGTAATGGCACTAAACTTACGGCATGTGGAGAAGGCGCGATATCATAGAAAGATCATGCTAAAAAGTTAGATTTATATTAATTGAATGAACGTAGAATATTTTATAATTTTTTATTAGAATTACTTATGAAAACATACGAAATAGCCCTGATTTGTTTAGCTTTCCTACTCATTTCCTTTTTCAATAAGGCAGAAGCTCAATCTCTTAACAAACTAGACTTCGACCAGATAGCCGTAAAAAAGAATACTGGCACGACTACTGGAAGTAAATATTGTCCTGGGGGCACCTCTTCAAGTTTAGTTGCGGCATTGGGTAAACCTATGAGTATAACTACAGAATATTCAGAAATAGATGAAGTTGATATGACCGTATACAACTACAATGGTGCTAAATTTTACTTTATAGAAGGATATGGCCATGGTTTCAACATAACCAGCAATAATTATCATATTGTTACCAACTCAACCCTAGACAGTGAAGATTCATTAAAGAATTACTACAAAGTAGGAGATCCAGTTAGTAAGGTGCAGGCGAATTATCCAGATTCATACAACTCACGGGACAAAAATCGAATATTTTTTCGTCTGTATCAAAAAGAAACAAAGCAGAATGAAGAGCAAACCAATCAAAAGGCTCTAGTAACAGATCTTGATGATGTGCTGCTTTTTGTGTACAAAGATGGAACAATTACTGGTATTTACTTTTAGATTTGTAAAATGGAGTCTAATTAAGGCAATAAGTACCTTTAACTTCCCGCCGTTGTTGGTGTTTTCACCAACAACAAAACACTTCAGCCATTACAATAGAACAAAATCTCACCCACTACAACTATACTTACAAGTTGAACCGCTACTACACTTGTTGGTGAAAACACACAACAAGGGCAAGAGAGGTAGGTTCTGGGAACCAACTTTCAAGAAAGGCAGAAGTACTGAACAAGTAAAGCAACCACACCTCCATCCGATCCATATTTTTTTCAGCCCGCTATAGTATAACTTAGTAACAATTGCTGCAACTTGTAGTTGAAAGCAGCAATGAAACAGCATCAGGAGAATTTCGAGCCATTTGAGAATGCAGTAGCAACTGACCCAATGGGGGAAGCATATTTTGCGGCCTACATTGCTTCCCGAAACGAGCCTGCCGCAGGTTCTGCTGACTCAAAAACAATCATCGTTATTGGCAAGCACAGGTACTACAACCTCTTCAGTGCGCAGTTAGTATCCTGCTCCTTAAGCAACTCGGGCGAATTAAAAGCGCCTTTCACTATTTTGAATCCTGTTGATCTGGCTTGGAACGAGGAACGGCCTGAAGTGCTGAAGTTCTACAACGCAGTTACCAAATTCCAGAACTTTCACGAAAAGTCCGCTGCCGACATTGCTGCTTTAAAAGCACTTGTCTGTAACCCGCTGCAGTATGAGTTTTACCTCCACGATAGCAGCATCTCTGAGAAAATAACGCCCCGCTCTATTTCGCCAGTTAAGGTGCAGCAGTCGGATGTAGATTTAAAAGTTCGGGTGAGCCTGCAGGAGGGGTTCTTTAGTGTTACCTCCGATCTTTTTATAGATGGCTCCTATTGCGCCCTTTCCCGTGTCACGCTTAAATTTGATCATTTTCTAGTGCTCGATGAAAAATGGTATTTATGTGGCAAACCAGCGTTGCCTCCTATTATCGCTTATTTTAAGAAACAGGAAAGCGAGCTGAAGCTTCCGCACGATTCTTTTCTGCATTTCCAGCAGCAGGTGCTGGCGCAAATGGAGGTACATGTACCAGTAGAGCGCAGCTACTTAAAGCCAGCTACCAAAGCCCAGCTAAAGCGGAACGGTTTTCATCAGCCACCTGAAAAAATAATTTACCTTTCTGATCTGGAGCATTACGTGATGCTGCACCCTTTCATGCGCTACGGAGAGGTGGAGATTCCTGTACTATCGAGAAAGCTCATTTACGACCAGGACAGTATGGGCAGGCCTTTTTTTGTGCCGCGAAATGCGGCGGCTGAAGAGGCTTTTACTGCATTGCTGGTGCAGCAGCACCCGCACTTCTGGGAACAACTCGAAAACCCGCTGGAGTACTTCTACCTGCACAAGAAGCGTTTCCTGGATGAAGGCTGGTTTCTCAATGCATTCGAAAACTTATTCGCCAACGGCGTTACGATTTATGGTTTCAACGACCTGCAGGGTAATAAGCTGAACCCACACAAAGGCGTTATTTCCATTCAGGTGGCCAGCGGACTGAACTGGTTTAATGCAACGGTAAAGGTGAGGTTCGGGCGCAAAAGGGCTTCGCTGAAGCAACTTAAAAAAGCGGTTGTAAATAAAAACAAATACGTGCAGCTCGACGATGGCACCCTGGGCGTTATCCCCGAAGAGTGGCTGGCGCGGCTCCATGGTTACTTTGAGGCAGGGGAGGTAGTGGACGAAAACCTGCGGGTGCCTAAAACGAATTATGCGGTTATCAAAGAGTTATTTGAAACCCACATGCTGGACGAGGAGGTGCAGAAAGAGCTAAGCTGGTACCAGTCGCAGTTGCAAAATATTTCCAAATTAGAACCTTTGCCCGTTCCTGCAGGCCTTCAGGCAACGCTTCGGCCTTACCAGTTGCAGGGCCTGAGCTGGCTCAATTTTTTAGACGACCTGCAGTTTGGCGGCTGCCTCGCCGACGATATGGGCTTGGGCAAAACAGTGCAGATGATAGCCTTTATACTGCTGCTGCGGGAGAAACGGGGGCCACAAACGCACCTGCTGGTGGTGCCAACCTCGCTTATACATAACTGGCAGCAGGAAGTGCAGAAGTTTGCGCCATCGCTGCGGCTGCACATCCACCACGGCCCCGACCGAGCAAAGTATACAGCTGCCTTTGATACCAGCGATGTAGTGATCACGACCTATAACACCTTGGTTTCGGACATTACTTCTTTAAAGAAATATGCATTCGGCTATGTGTTTCTGGATGAGTCGCAAAATATAAAAAATCCGAACTCACAGCGTTACAAAGCTGCCCGACTGTTGCAGTCGCGCAACAGGGTGGTGCTAACGGGCACTCCCTACGAAAACAACACCTTCGATATTTATGCGCAGCTCTCCTTCGCTTGTCCTGGCATGCTGGGCACCAGAAGCTATTTCCGAAATACCTATGCCATGCCCATCGATAAGTTTAAGGACAGAAGAAGCGCGCAGGCCTTGCAGCAAAAAATAGGACCGTTTATACTTAGAAGAACAAAGGCCGAGGTAGCAAAAGAACTTCCCGATAAAACCGAAATGGTGCTGTATTGCGAGATGGGAGAGGAGCAGCGCAAAGTATACGACACCTGCGAAAAGGAATTCAGGGATTACATTACGGCAAGCGGGGAGGAGGAACTGATCAAGCACCCGATGCACGTGTTAAGGGGCATCACCAAGCTCCGCCAGATCTGCAACTCGCCCTTGCTATCGGGAGACACCAAGCTTATCAGCGATGCTTCTGCTAAAATAGAGCGGCTCATGCAGCAAATACGGAACGTATCGAATCATCATAAGGTACTGGTATTTTCGCAGTTTGTAGGCATGCTGGAGCTGATAAAGAGGGAGTTGTTAAAGGACAAGATCAAATTCGCTTACCTTACAGGCAGTACCCGCAACAGAGGCGAAGTAGTAAACCAGTTTCAGACGGATGATGAAACACGTGTGTTCCTGGTGAGCCTGAAAGCAGGTGGCACAGGCCTCAATTTAACAGCAGCAGATTACGTGTTTATAGTGGATCCGTGGTGGAACCCAGCCGTAGAAAACCAGGCTATTGACCGTAGCTACAGAATCGGACAGGAGAAAAAAGTAATTGCGGTGCGGCTCATTTGCCCTAATACTGTGGAGGAGAAGATTCAGATGCTGCAGCAAAACAAGTCTAAGCTTGCCACCGATTTAGTCAGTGCCGATAATAACTTCTTCCGATCGCTTACCAAAAACGATCTGCTAAATTTAAGCAGTAATAGTTAGCACCACCTCACGAAGAGCGGTTGTCACAAGCTTGAACACTAAAAAGAAAAGTTGAGAGCTACAGGGCATAAATCCCTTGCCAGGTGCAAATTTTAGCGCTCCACTGTTTGAGCGTTGAGCGAGTGGGGGGTAGCCCCCAATGCCGTCAACTTAAGGTTCTTAGTTCGTATAAAC